>JAEUPB010000026.1 GCA_016789955.1 Rubrivivax sp.
GCCAAGGCCGCCGGGGTGAAGACGATCATCGCCTGCTCGGGTCCGTTCCGCGGCGGGCCGATGCACCCGCATCTGCTCTACGCCTTCGACCGCGCCGGCGCCGACCTGATCCTGACGCTGGGCGGCGTGCAGGCGATCGCGACGATGGCCTACGGCCTGTTCACCGGCAAGCGGGCCGACGTCATCGTCGGCCCGGGCAACAAGTTCGTCGCCGAGGCCAAGCGCACGCTGTTCGGCCAGGTCGGCATCGACGTCTTCGCGGGGCCGTCGGAAGTGGCGGTCATCGCCGACGACTCGGCCGACGGGGCAATGGTCGCCAGCGACCTCGTCGGCCAGGCCGAGCACGGGCACGAGAGCCCGGCTTGGCTGTTCACCACGTCGCGCGCGCTCGCGTAAGTGGTGATGAAGCGCGTTCCGCCACTGATCGACGCGCTGCCGCCCACCGCGCGCGACCCCGCCGGCGCCGCGTGGCGCGACTACGGCGAGGTGATCGTCTGCGACACGCGCGAGGAGGTGGCCGCCGTCTCCGACCGCTACGCCAGCGAGCACCTCGAGGTGCATGCGCGCGAGCTCGACTGGTGGCTGGCCCGCCTCACCTGCTACGGGTCGCTCTTCCTCGGCGAGGAGACCACCGTGGCCTACGGCGACAAGGCCAGCGGCCCCAACCATGTGCTGCCGACCAAGGGCGCCGCGCGCTACTCGGGCGGCCTGTCGGTGCACAAGTTCATGAAGACGCTGACCTGGCAGCGCATGACGCGCGAAGCCGCGCGCGACATCGGCGAGGTCACCGCGCGCATCTCGCGGCTGGAGGGCATGGAAGCGCACGCGCGCACCGCCGACGACCGGCTGGCGAAGTACTTCCCCGGCCAGGCCTTCGAGAAGGGCACACCCGTGAGCGTGTGAGGGTTCGATGAACCGGAGTGCACTGCAGTTCGACCTGACGGGCCGCCGCGCGCTGGTGACGGGCGGCAGCTCGGGCATCGGCGAGGCGATGGCGCTGGCGCTGGGGGCGGCCGGGGCGCGCGTGCTGCTGGTCTCGCGCCGCGAGGCGGAACTCGACGCGGCGGCGCAGCGGCTGCAGGCGCAAGGCATCGACGCCACCTGGCTCGCCGCCGACCTGGCCGACACCGCGGCGCTGCGCGCCTTGGTCGCCGCGGCCGAACAACGCCTCGGCGGCATCGACATCCTCGTCAACGCCGCCGGCGTGAACCTGCGCCAACCGTTCGCCGAGGTCACGCCCGAAGCGTGGCAGACGCAGATCGCGCTGCACCTGGGCGCGCCGTTCTTCCTCACGCAGGCGCTGGCGCCTGGCATGGCCGCGCGCGGCTGGGGGCGCATCCTGAACATCGCGTCGCTGCAGAGCTACCGCGCATTCCCGAACAGCGCGCCCTACGGCGCCGGCAAGGGCGGCGTGGTGCAGCTCACGCGTGCCATCGCGCAGGAGTGGGGGCCGAGAGGCATCACTTGCAATGCCATCGGCCCGGGCTTCTTCCCGACCCCGCTCACCGCGCCGGTGTTCGCCGACGCGGCGCTCGCGCAACGCCACGCGCAGCAGACCTGCCTCGGCCGCAACGGCGAGCTCGAGGACCTGCACGGCGCCACCGTGTTCCTGTGCAGCGAGGCCAGCCGCTACGTCACCGGCCAGACGCTGATGGTCGACGGGGGGTACACCGCGCGATGAAACCGGCGCTGGATGCCTACTGGATGCCGTACACGCCGAACCGGCAGTTCAAGGCGGCCCCGAAGCTGGTCGCGTCCGCGCAGGGCGTGGCCTACCGCACGCCCGACGGCCGCGAGGTGCTGGACGCGCTGTCGGGCCTGTGGTGCGTGGGCGCCGGGCACCGGCATCCGCGCATCGTCGAGGCGATGAAGCGGCAGCTCGACACGCTGGACTTCGCGTCGAGCTTCCAGGTCGGCCATGCGGCGGCGTTCGAACTCGGCGAGCGCATCGCCGAGCTCTCGCCGCCGGGGCTGGATCGCGTGTTCCTCACCAACAGCGGCTCGGAAGCCGTGGACACCGCGATGAAGATCGCGCTGGCCCACGCGCGTGCCTGCGGCCAGGGTGCGAAGCAGCTCTTCATCGGCCGCGAGCGTGGCTTCCACGGCGTGGGCTTCGGCGGCGTATCGGTGGGCGGCATGGTCAACAACCGCCGCGCGTTCGGCCCGGTGCTGCTGCGCAGCGACCACCTGCGCTCGACCTGGGACCCCGCCACGCAGGCGTTCGTGCGCGGCCAGCCCGAGCACGGTGGCGTGGAGATGGCCGATGAGCTCGAGCGGCTGGTGGCGCTGCACGATGCGTCGAACATCGCCGCGGTGGTCATCGAGCCGCTCGCCGGCTCCACCGGCGTGCTGGTGCCGCCGCGCGGCTACCTGCAGCGCATCCGCGAGATCTGTGACCGGCACGCGCTGCTGCTGATCTTCGACGAGGTCATCACCGGCTTCGGGCGCCTGGGCGCGATGTTCGCGGCGCAGGCGCTGGGCGTGGTGCCCGACATGATCGTGTTCGCCAAGACCGTCAGCAACGGTGCCGCCCCGCTGGGCGGCGTGATGGTGCGCCGCGAGCTGCACGACGCGGTGGTGCAAGGCCCGCCGCACCTGGCCGAGCTGATGCACGGCTACACCTGCTCGGGCCATCCGCTGGCCTGCGCCGCAGCGCTGGCGATGCTCGACGTGCTGCACGAGGAACGGCTGCCGCAGCGCGTGGCCGAGCTGGCGCCGCGCTTCGAGGCCCTCGTGCACGGCCTGGCCGACGCACCGGGCGTCGTGAGCATCCGCAACCTCGGCCTGGCCGCCGGCATCGAGCTCGCCCCCGACGCCGCCGGCCCCGGGCTGCGCGGCACGCGCGCGCAAGCCGCCGCGTTCGACCGCGGCGTGCTCACGCGCACGCCCGGCGACACGCTGGTCTTCGCGCCGCCCTTCGTCTCCACCGAACACGACCTCCAGCGCATGGCCGAGCGGCTGCGCCTGGCCATCACCGACACCGCAGGACCACCGGCATGAGAGCTCTCGTCTACACCCAACCGAACGAAGTGCAGCTGCAGCAGCGCCCGATGCCGCAGGCCGAGGCCGGCGAGGTGGTGCTGCAGATCGAGGCGGTGGGCATCTGCGGCTCGGACCTGCACGCCTGGCACGGCCACGACCCGCGCCGCAAGCCCGGCCTCGTGCTCGGGCACGAATTCGTGGGCCGCATCGCCGAGTCGGCCGCGACCGGTTTCGACGTGGGCACGCGCTGGACGGGCAACCCGCTGATCACCTGCGGCACCTGCGAGTACTGCGTGCAGGGCCGCGACAACCTGTGCGCGAACCGCACGATGGTGGGCATGACGCGCCCCGGCGCATATGCCGAGTACATGAGCATTCCCGCGGCGTCGCTGATCGCGATGCCGCAGGACCTCTCCTCGCGCAGCGCGGCGCTCACCGAGCCCGCGGCCACCGCGTGGCACGCGATCAACCTGACGATGCGCGCGCTGGTGCGGCCCGTCCACGAGTGCCGCGTGCTGGTGATCGGCGGCGGCGCCATCGGCATGCTGGCGGCGCTGCTGCTGCGCCACCTGGGCGCGGCGTGCGTGACGCTGGCCGAACTCAACGCACTGCGCCGCGACGCCGTGGCCCGCCACGCCGGCTGCGAGACCATCGACCCGCGCGGCGCGCCACCGGCCGATGGGGCCTTCGATGCCGTCATCGACGCCGTCGGCGCCAAGGCCACCCGGAACCAGGCGATCGCGGCCGTGAAGCCCGGCGGCGTGGTGATGCACGTCGGCCTGCAGGACTGGGCCAGCGAGATCGACATGCGCCGGCTCACGCTGGCCGAGATCACGCTGCTGGGCACCTACACCTACACCACCGCCGACCTGCGCGCCACCGTCGACGCGCTCGCCCGCGGCGCCTTCGGCGACTTGTCGTGGGTGGAGGAACGGCCGCTGGACGCGGGACAGCAGGCCTTCCTCGACCTCGACCAGGGGCGCTGCGCGGCGGCCAAGGTGCTGCTGAGGCCCTGAATCCAGGCGCGGCAGTCAGTCCCGCGCCGCGCCCGGCGGCCGCGGAGTGCACGGGTGTTGCTCTTTCGACCACGCAGCACATCCTTCGCGCCGGCGCTTGACCGAACGCAAAGGTGGGCCCCGGTGCGGGCGGACGATGGTTTCAGTTTCCCCATCACCTTGGAGGCTGAACGTGAACCGCCGTACCCACCCCCTCTACCGGTTGCTTGCCGTGGCATTCGCGGCGAGCCTGCCTGCCGCCTGCGCGCTGGGCCCGGAGACCACCGATCCCGGGTCACCCGTGGTCAACGAGGTGGCGGCGAAGGCCCTGGCGCACCGCAACAACTGCCTGCGCTGCCATGGCGTCACCAAGCCCAAGGAAGGCCCGACCTATGCCGAGGTGGCGGGCAAGTACCGTGCGATGCGCGGCGCCGAGGACCGCCTGCACGAGCATCTCGTCAAGGGCGAGTCGCTGATGGCCGACGGGCACCGCGAGGACCACAAGATGATCCGCGCGCAGAGCGACGATCAGATCCGCAACCTGGTGCGGTGGATCCTGGCGCAGTGAGGCGATTCGCAGCGCCCGGGCTCGGCGCTGCCGAGCACCCCGGGATACGTCGTCGTCAGGCGGCAGCCTGCACGACCCCGCCCACCCGGGACGTCAGCCCGCTCGGCGGCGGCGAGACGCGGCCGCCAGCCCCAGCCCGAGCAGCGCCACCGAGCCCGGTTGCGGCACAGCCGCCGCAGCGCTGCCGATGGTCAGGTCGTCGACGATGAAACCGCCCACGCCGGTCGCGCCACCGCCCGGCAACCCGAGATGCACCGACTTGATCAGCGAATCGCTGGTCACGCCGAAGAAGAACTGGAGCGCGGCCCCGAAGGGCGCGGTCGACAGGGTGTACTCGGCCGTGGTGTCGTCGCCGAAGGTCACGAAGGCCACGTACGCCGGCCCGCCCGCGCCTGCGAAATCCGGAAAGTTGTCGTAGTCGAACCCGAAACCATAGACCCCGGATGCCGTTCCGACACTGGTGCTGGTGAACGTCAGGCGGAAGCTGCCGTTGCACCCCGCACAGTACGCCGGGTCGACTCCTGCAACAGAGAAGACCAGGTTGGTGTTGAGATTGCCCGTCGCGGTGTAGTCGGTCTCGCCGAGCACTGCGCTCATGGCCGCGTCGGTCTGAGCGAAGTTGTAGCCCGCATTCGAGTAGTCGTCGGTGACCGACGTGCCGAGCGCGGCCTGGTAACCCGCCCGGGTGGTGTAGGTGGTCGTGGCCGCCTGGACCGGCAGAGCCGCCATCAGCGCCGCGCCCGCCAGGGCCAGAGCAGCCCCGGTCCGATTCCATCCGCCTGACCGAACGTTCGTAAGCATCATGTATCGCTCCAGGTTGACTGCGGATGCGAGGGGCACCCACTTCTGGAACATGCACGCAAGTTCCACGCCACCCAGGCGTCAGGTGCCGTGCACGAGGAGGGGCGGTGCGGGGCACCGGCTCGCGGCGACACACACTGTCAAGTTCACCGACAGCGGCGCCCGGACTCGCACTACCCCGCCAGCACCCGCTCGCGCAGCACCCGGTGCTGGATCTTGCCGGTGGCCGTGCGCGGCATCTGCGCCTCGTCGATCACGCGGTAGGCACGCGGGCGCTTGTAGCCGGCGATGCGCTCGCGGCACCAGGCTTCGAGCGCGGCAGGCAAGGCGGCCGCATCGATGCCCTGCCCCGCGCGCGGCACCACCACCGCGAGCACGGTCTCGCCCCACTTCGGATCGGGCACGCCGACCACCGCCACGTCCTGCACCGCGGGGTGCGCGGCGAGCACGGACTCGACCTCGCTCGGGTAGATGTTCTCGCCGCCGCTGATGATCATGTTGCTCTTGCGGTCGACCAGGTGGATGTAGCCGTCGGCGTCGCGGCGCGCCATGTCGCCCACCGAGCACCACGCGCCGGCGAACGACTCGGCGGTCTTCTCCGGGTTCTGCCAGTAGCCGTCGAACACCCACGGTGTGCGCGAGTGCAGCTCGCCGACCTCGCCGTCGGGCACCTCGCGACGCTCGGCGTCGAGCAGCCGGATCGGCCCGGTGCCGGCCCACTCGCGGCCCACCGAGCCGAGGTGGTCGAGCTGCTCGTCGGGCCGCAGCACGGTGACCCAGCCGGCCTCGGTGCTGCCGTACAGCTCGAACAGGCGGCCGTTCGGGAACAGCTCGAGGATGCCGAGCTTGGTCTCTCGCCGCGCCGGGGCGGAGGACACCAGCAGCTTCCCCACACGCGAGACATCGCAGCGCGCCTTCACCGCCGCCGGCAGGTCGAGCATCATGATGTAGTGCGTGGGCACCAGCGACGTGAAGGTGATGCGCTCGCGCGAGAGCAGCGCGAGCAGCGCCTCGGGGTCGAAGTGGCGGCGGTCGTCGACGACGATCGTGGCGCCCAGCATCGCGAAGGTCGCGCCGAAGTACAGCGAGTTGGCGTGGCACAGCGGCATCACGAGCAGCCCGGTGTCCACGCGCGTGAGGCCGAACTCCAGCGCCGTGGCCAGCCCGATCAGCGCGTTGCCCTCGTGGCTGCGCATCGCGCCCTTGGGTCGCCCGGTGGTGCCCGACGTGTACATCAGCGCGAACAGGTCGCGCGGCGACACCGGATGCGCCGGCAGCTCGGCCGCCGCGCCGGCGATCAGCGCCTCGTAGCCCTGCCACCCCGCGGGCGTGGCGCTGCCGCCGAAGTGCACGCAGCGCATGGCATCCACCGGCAGCTCGGCGCGGATGCCGTCGATCACCGCGCGCAGGTCGTCCTGCACGATCAGCGCGCGCGCGCCGCTGTGCTGCACGATGTAGGCGATCTCGGGCCCCATCAGCCGGAAGTTCACCGGCACGGCCACGAGGCCCGCCCGCGCGAGCGCGACGTAGATCTCGAGCCACTCGCCGGTGTTGTAGGCCAGCAGCGCGACGCGGTCGCCGGGCACCAGGCCCAGGCCCAGCAGCCCCTGCGCGAGGCGGCTCGCGCGCTCGTGCCACTGCGCGTAGGAGGCGCTGCGGCGCGAGTCGCGCCAGCCGACCTTGTGCGGCATCGTGCGCGCGTGCGCGGCGATCGAGTCGGAAAGCGTCAGCAGCGTGCCCATCGTGGCGCCCCTCGGTCGACTGGATGCTTCAGGTGCGGCGGGCCTGCTCGGCCTCGTCCCACGCGGTGAGCGCCTGACGGTCGGGCACCCAGCCCAGGCCCTTGCCGGCGTCGGAGCTGAGCGCGTCCTGCGTCGTCACCACGTCGATCAGCGCCGGCGCGTTCGCCAGCGCGTCGCGGATCGCGCCTTCGAGCCGCGCCGGGTCGGTCACGCGCTCGGCGTGCAGCCCGAAGGCACGCGCCATCGCGGCGTAGTCGCTCCACGCCAGCGTGGTGCCCACGACGCGGCCGCCGTAGTTCATCTCCTGGTCGAGCCGCTCGATGTTCCACGCCGCGTTGTTCGAGACGATGAACACCGCCTTGGCACCGTGGCGCTTCGCGCTGTCGATCTCCATCGCGTTGATGCCGAAGGCCCCGTCGCCGGTGATCGCCACCACCTGCCGCCCGGGGTACAGCAGCGCCGCCGCCACCGCGTACGGCGTGCCCACGCCCAGGCAGCCGAAGGCGCCGGCGTCGAGGTAGCAGCGCGTCTCCAGGCCCATGCGCGCGAAGCTCAGCAGGTCGCCGCCATCGGCGATCGTGATCGCGTCCGGCCGCAGCACGCGCCTGAGCGCCGCGAAGATGCGGTTGGGGTGCAGGTGGCCGTCGCGGCCGGCGGGCGCAGTGGCCACCGCCTCGGCGTGCTTCGCGGCCCGCTTCACGTGCTCGGCACGCAGTGCGGCGGTCCACGCGGCGTCGAGCGCCGCGGACGGCCGGCCCAGCTCGCGTGCCAACGCCTGCAGCGCGAGCGCCGGGTCGGCGAGCAGCTCCACCTCGCCGCGGCGGTTGTCGCGCAGCTCGTCGGCGTGGTCGGCGATGCGCACGAAGCGCGCCTGGCGGAACACCGCGGGCGAGCCGTAGGCCATCTGGTAGTCGAGCTTGCGGCCGACCACGAGCACGAGGTCGGCCTCCTGCATCGCGCGCGCCCGCACCGCGCCGACCACCGACGCGTGCGCGGGGTCGACGAGGCCGCGGCTCTCCTGCGTGTCGAGGTACACGGCGCCGCTGGCATCCAGCAGCGCCTGCAGCGCGGCGGCGGCGCCGGCCGAGGCGCGCGCCCCGCGGCCGGTGACGACCAGCGGCCGCTTCGCCTGCCGCAGCAGCCCGGCGGCGCGCGCCACCTCGCCCGCGTCGGGCTGCAGCGGCGGGCGGCGCGTCGCGCGCAGGTGTTCGTCGAGCACCAGCGCCGGGTGCACGGTCTCGCGCAGCACGTCGGTGGGGATCTCGAGGTACACCGGGCCCGGCGGGCCGCCGTCGCCCTCGGCCATCGCCCAGGCCTTGTCGAGGTCGCGCGCGATCTGCTCGGCCACGCGCAGCGTGCGCGAGGCGCGCGTCACCGGCGCCAGGATGGCCGCATGGTCGATGCCCTGCAGCGGGCCGAGGTCGTCCTGCGGGCGCGGCGGGCAGCCGCCGATGAGCAGCACCGGCACGCGCTCGAGGTGCGCGTTGGTCATCGCGGTGACGCAGTTCGTGACGCCCGGGCCTGCCGTGGCCATCGCGATGCCGACGCCGCCGGCGAGCTGCGCATGCGCATGCGCCATGTGCACCGCGGCGCCCTCGTCGCGCACGTCGACGATGCGCACGCCCAGGCGGTGCAGCCAGTCCCAGATCGGCTGGATGTGGCCGCCCTGAAGGCCGTAGATGCGGTCGACGCCACGGGCCACGAGGAAGCGCGCGACGATCTCGGCGACGCTGGCGTGCGCGGCGGTGGCGGGAGCAGGCGAGGCGGCAGCGATGGCCATGGCGGGCGTCTCCGGGATGTGGTGTGCGGAGTGTAGTATTCTGAATTCAGAGTTCTTTACGGGTTTTCGCGGATGCCGCGCCCTGCGGGCTCGCGAGAATGTCTGACCATGAAGGCACTCACCGCCCCCTCCACTCTCGTCGAGCAGGTGCGCGAGGCCATCCTCGCCGAGATCACGTCGGGGCAGATGGCCGCCGGCGAACGCGTCATCCAGGAGCAGATCGCGCAGGCGCTGGGCGTCTCGCGCCAGCCGGTGCAGCAGGCCCTGCTGCTGCTGCGCAACGAAGGCGTGCTGGCCGATGCCCCCGGGCGCGGCCTGGTGGTGGCGCCGTTGGACGCCGAACGCGTGCAGCACATGTACGACCTGCGCGCGGTGCTCGAAGGCCTGGCCTGCCGCCTCGCCGCCGAGCGCGGTGCTGCGCGCGCGGCCAAGCTGGGCCCGCCGCTCATCGACGCCGGCCGCAAGGCCGTGGGCGCCGGGTCGCTGGCGCGCATGGTGGCCGCCGACATGAAGTTCCACGACGCCATCTACGCCCTCAGCGGCAACCCCCTGATCGCCCCGACGATGGCCGGCCACTGGACGCAGACCCAGCGCGTGATGGGCGAGGTGCTCACGCGCGACGAGCAGCCGCGCGACATCTGGGACCAGCACGAGGCGATCCTTCAGGCCATCGTCAGCGGCGACGCCGACCGCGCCGAGGCGCTGGGGCGCCGGCACATCCAGCAGGCGGCGGGGTACATGGTGGCGAGGCTGGCGGCCCAGGGGTAGGCCTGGTGCAGCGCAGACCGGCCTCGCCGCGGACCCACCACACCTGCCGCGGGGATCGCCTCGTCGCAGGCTCCTAGTGCAGCCAGCGCCTCAGCATCTGCATCAGCGTCGGCGGATCGAAGGGCTTGCCGAGGAAGTCGTTCATGCCCGCTTCGAGACAGGCGCGCCGGTCGTCGTCGAAGGCGTTGGCGGTGAGGGCGACGATCGGGGTGTGGGCGTGGCGGGCCGTGCTGCGGATGCGCCGCGTGGCTTCGAGCCCGTTCATGCGCGGCATCTGCACGTCCATCAGGATCAGGTCGTAGTCGGCCTCCTCGGCCATGGCCACGGCTTCCTCGCCGTCGGCGGCCACATCGACCACGTGCCCGTCCTGGCTGAGCAGGGCCTGGGCGATGAGGCGGTTGACCGCATCGTCCTCGACGAGCAGCAGCTTTTGCGGCGGCAGGGCCGGCACGACCTCGGCCCCGGGCGGGGCCGTGCTGACGGGGCTTTCGCCGCCGGGCCCGGCCGGCGCCTTCTCCAGCCAGGCGGTGAACCAGAAGCGGCTGCCCCGGCCGGGCTGGCTCTCCGCACCGGCGTCGCCGCCCATGGCCCGGGCCAGCCGGCGCGTGATGGCCAGGCCCAGGCCGGTTCCGCCGTGCGCGCGCGTCAGCGAGTTGTCGGCCTGCTCGAAGGGGCGGAACAGGCGCTCCAGCACCTCCGGCGCGATGCCCACGCCACTGTCGACGACGGAGAACTCCAGCAGCACGCGGCGCTCCTCTTCGCGCAGCACGTGTACGCGCAGCCGGATGTGGCCGGACGGGGTGAAGCTGACCGCGTTGGCCGCGTAGTTCAGCAGCGCCTGCTGCAGGCGCGTGGTGTCGCCCAGCAGCGGCACGTCGGGCTGCTGGATCTCGGTGTCGAGGTGCAGGCCCTTGGCCTCGGCGCGGTCGCGCACCAGGGTGGCCACGTCGGAGACCAAGGTCGGCAGCGAGACGCGGGCGATCGACAACTCGAAGCGGTCGGCGTCGATCTTCGACAGGTCCAGGATGGCATTGATCACGCGCAGCAGGTGCCCCGAGGCCGACTGCACCTGGTCCAGCCGCATCGCCTGTTCGGGGCTCACCCCGGAGCGCCGGATCAGGTGGACCATGCCGGTGATGACGTTCAGCGGCGTGCGGATCTCATGCGACATGTTGGCCAGGAACGAACTCTTGGCACGGTTGGCCTGGTCGGCCGCATCCTTGGCCCGGCTGAGCTCGCGCGTGCGTTCCTCGATCAGCTGCTCGAGGCCGTACCGATAGCGTTCCAGCTCGAGCTCGGTGCGGCGGCGCTGGCTGATGTCGCGGATGGCGCTCACGCGCAGCGTGCCGTCCACCGCCGGCAGCGGGCTGGCCGTGACCTCCACCGGGACGCTCTGGCCATCGGCGCGCACCGCCTGCGCCGGGGCCGCGGACAGGGCCGAGCCCGGCTCGACGCTCTGCAGCAGGCTCGGCAGGCTGCATCGCAGCAGGCTGTCCCGGTCGCGGCCGAACAGGCTCACGGCCTGCGAGTTCACGCGCAGCACGCGACCGGCTTCGTCACTGACCAGCATCGCATCGGGCGCCGCCTCGAGCAGCGCGGCCAGCTCGCGCTCCGAAGCCTGGGCCCGGCGTTGCGCTCGGGCGGTCTGTCGCAGCCGGCGCTCGAGCAGGCGAAACAGCAGCAGCACCACCACCGCGAGCGCGAAGAAGCCGCCGCGCAGCCACCAACGCTCGGGCGCGTGCGGTGGCCAGCCGCCCTGGGGAATGGCACCGATCTGCCACTGGCCTTGCGGCAGCGGCACCTCGGTGATGACCGGCGCCTGCGCGAACAGCGACTCCTGGCCGAAGAAGGTGGCGCCCTGGGCGCCCAGGGCGTCCTTGCCGCGCAGGGCAATCTCCAGCCCCTGGTCGGCTCGGCCCGGCCCGGCCAGGCGCGCCGTGGCGAAGAGACGGTCGACGTCGATCACCGCCGACACCAGGCCCCAGAAGCGGCCCTCGGGGTCCCCCGGCGCCGGCAGGAAGATGGGCATGCGGATGATGACCCCGGTGCCGCCCTGCACCAGGGCCAGCGGCCCGGCGATGACGATCTTCCGGGTGCGCCGGGCACGATCGGCGGCCTCGAACTGCGCGGGCGTCGTCCGGTAGTCCAGGCCGATGGCGCGTGCGTTGCCGGCCAGGGGCACGACGTAGCGCACCACCATGTCGGGCGCCGCAGCGATGTTGCGCAACTGCGTGCGGCCTTCGAGCAGCAGGGGCTGGGCGGCGGTCTCGAACTCCTGCTGCGTCAGCTCGGGCTTCAGGTGGATCACGCTGACCAGGCCGCGCACCAGCTGCAGGTCGCTGTAGATCGTCGCTTCCAGGCGGCCGCGCAGCTCGCCGCTGCGTCGCTCGACCTCCGAGCGCACGCCCAGCAGATGGCGCTCGTCGTTGAGCTTCTCCGCGTAGGCGCCGGCCAGCAGCACGAGCACCACGGGAACCAGTGCGAGCCCGCGCAGCCACCCCATCGGCGGGCTCGAGGCGGTTCCGGGCACGCGCAGCATGTGTCTGGCATTGTGCGCAGATTCGAGTGGCGGCCGCCGTGGCGTCCGAGCACCACGTCAGCGTCGCGAGCATCGCCAGCGGTGGAGGCTCGAGCCTGGCCACGTGACGGCAGCGAGACCGCCGCCGCCCGCGCCGCTATGCGGCCGGCAGGCAGGCTTCGACCAGGCGCACCCAGTAGCTCGCCCCGGTCGACAGCACGCGGTCGTTGAAGTCGTAGCTGGGGTTGTGCACCATGCAGCCGCCTTCCGCGCCCTCGCCGTTGCCGATGAACACGTAGCAGCCCGGCACGCGCTGCAGGAAGAAGGCGAAGTCCTCGCTGGCGCTGATCGGAGCGGCGTCGGGAATCAGGCCCGCCTCGCCGAGCCACTCCCGCACGACCTCGCGGCAGAACGCGGTCTTCTCGTGATCGTTGTGCAAGGCCGGATAGCCGCGCTGGTAGGTCACCTCGGCCCGCGCTCCGAACACGGCCGCCTGCGCGTGCGCGATCTCCGTGACGCGTTGCTGGAGCAGGTCCCGCACCTCGGGGCGAAACGCGCGCACCGTCAGCCGCAGTTCGGCGGTGTCGGGCAGCACGTTGGGTGCATCGCCGGAGAGGAAGGCTCCCACCGAGACGATCCCGGTGTCCAGGGGCGGCACGTTGCGCGACACCACCGTCTGCAGCGCCATCACGATGCTCGAACCGGCCACCACCGCGTCCACGGCCGCATGCGGCATGGCCCCATGGCCGCCCACGCCGCGCACCACGATGTCGACCCGGTCGCCCGCGGCCATCGCGTAGCCGGGCACGATGCCGAAGCGGCCCGCCGGGAGGCCGGGCATGTTGTGCATGCCGAACATCGCCTCGCAGGGGAACAGCTCGAGGAAGCCGTCGTCGAGCATGCGCTGCGCGCCGGCCTTGCCCTCTTCGGCCGGCTGGAAGACCAGGTGCACATGGCCGTCGAAGCGGCGCGTCGCGGCCAGGTGGCGCGCCGCCGACAGCAGCATCGCCGTGTGGCCGTCGTGGCCACACGCGTGCATCTTGCCGAACACCTGGCTCGCCCAGGCCTTGCCGCTGGTCTCGGCGATCGGCAATGCGTCCATGTCGGCACGCAGGCCGATGTGGCGCTCGGCCGACCCCGCGCTCAGCGTGCCCACGACGCCGGTGCCGCCCAGGCCGCGGTGCACGTCGTATCCCCAACGGGTCAGGCGTTCGGCCACCAGGTCGGCGGTGGCCACCTCTTCGTAGGCCAGTTCGGGCCGGGCGTGGATCTGGCGGCGGATCGCCACCATCTCTTCCTCGTGGGCTCGAACGCCTTCGAGCGCGGGCAGCGGTAGAGATGCGGTCATGGCGGCGGTGTCGACGGCGGCGTACGCCAGGAGATGCGGAGCCGGGATTCTGCAACCGCGGGTCCGGCCGGACCTTCGCGTCGCCGGCCGTGCCGGCAGTCACCCGGGATCTACAGACAGGAGTGCAGATGTCCTACATCGACGGTTTCGTGATCGCGGTCCCCACCGCCAACAAGCAGAACTTCATCGAGCACGCGCGCCAGCTCGATCCGATCTCCTCGAACTGGGCGCCCTCCGCGTGATCGAGGGCTGGGGCGACGACGTGCCCGACGGCAAGGTCACCGACTTCCGCCGCGCGGTGCAGGCCGCCGCCGAGGAGACGGTGGCCTTCTCGTGGGTCGAGTGGCCGGACAAGGCCACGCGCGACGCGGCCATGAAGGATGATGGAAGACCCGCGCATGGATCCGTGCGCTCCGGGCAACCCGCCCATGCCCTTCGACGGCAAGCGCATGATCTTCGGCGGCTTCGTGCCGGTGGTCGAAGTGAAGGCTTGAGCGGCGGGGCGGCGCCCCGGGGGAATGGCCGCCGGCCGCTGCCCCGGGGAGTACAGTCGACGCCCCATGGGGCGCGCTGGCATGTGACACCGCCCTGCCACGAGGTGCTTGAAGCGCCACCGGCGGAAGCGTCGCCCCTGACGGGCCAAGTCCAAGAGCGGAGTTGTCCCTTGTCCTCGACGATTCGATCCGATCCCCCGGCTGCCGATGCGGCCCCCGCACCCGTGGACCGACCGGCCGCCGATGCGCCGGCCTCACCGGCCGCCTACAACGCGGAGCATGCCGAGCTTCAGCGGCAGGGCGCCAAGGCGGCCGTCCGCGGGGAAGCGCGGGAGTCGAACCCGATGCTCGACGAGATCAACCGGCCGGTCTCGACCGGCGAGAGCCAGCAGGTGTGGTCGGGTCGGCGAGACGCGTGGGAGAGCGGCCACAGCTCGCAGCAAGTGCCGCAGGTCCTGCCCGTCGGCACCGCGCGTGGCAGCGCGGCCAACGATCGCACCCCGGACGAGGCGAGCCTCGGTGTCACGCGCGTGCTGACCTACGCGGGCTCCCAGGGCCTCACCGCGGCCAGCGGTTTCTACTTCGAGCGCGACGGCCGCCTGTACCTCGTCACCAGCCGACATGTGCTGTTCGACGGCCCGAGCGGCCATGCGCCCGACCGCATCGAGATCGACGTGCATACCGACCTGCGCGACCTGACCCGGATGGCCACAGTGTCGATCCTCTTGTACCGCGACGGGGTGGCCGCGTGGCACCAGGCCCGCGATGGCGGCGGGGAGGTGGACGTGGCGGTGCTCGAGCTCGACCGCGAGAAGATGCCGGCAGGCAGCCCCCTGCGCACCTTCGGGCCGCAGCACCTCGCGACCGGGTTCGATTCGTTCGATGTCGGCAGCCGTCTCGCCATCCCCGGCTTCCCGCTCGGGTTCTACGACACCCTGCACCACCTGCCGGTGGTGCGCCAGGCGAGCATCGCTTCGCACTACGGTGTCCGCTTCCAGGGGCTCGGCTACTTCCTCACCGATGCCCGCATGCACCGCGGCAGCAGCGGCTCGCCGGTGCTGGCGCCCGTCCCGGGCGACGGCGGCGACCAGCCGCGCTGGTGCCTGCTGGGCGTGCATTCGAGCCGCATGGAGATGGCGTCGCGCGATGCCGTGCAGGACGAGTCGCTGGGCCTGAACTGCGCCTGGTACGCCGACGTGCTGATGGCCCTGACGGAATCCCTCGACGCGCGTTGACCGCCGCCGAGCTGCCGCCATCGCCACAGGTTCACCGGCAGCAGCACGAGGTGCAGCACCAGCACCGGCATCAGCGCTGCCAGCACGCCGTAGCCGATGAAGGCCAGGTTGGTGCCGACGGCCAGCGCGCGCATCGTGCGCGCCTCGCGGCAGGCGAAGGTCGACACCATCAGCGCGGCCGCAACCCAGCCCAGGAGCTCAGGAGGCATATCGGTCCACACGCTGCCGGCCGCCTCCGGTCCTGGCGGCACCGTGCGACAGCAGCGACAGCAGCCCGAGCAGCAGCAGCGCCGGGGAGGCGGGCAGGTCGATGCGGCCGGCCGGCGCGAGGCTGATCGGCATCTGGCGCCCGCTGTCGAACGCGAGGTAGGCCGGCCCTGGGGCCGCCGCGGCGCTGGCGCCCGCGGCCAGGAAGCCCGATGCCGCCGCCCGCACGTCGATCAGCTCGATCGAGTACGCCGCCAGGCTGTCCTCTCCAGAGCCGGCGATCGCGATGTGTGCACGCAGCCAGCCCTCGTCGCTGCTGTCGCGCACCCAGACGTCGCGCGAGCCGATGCCGTCCCACTCGGTCCCGCAGGCGTCGTAGTGGCTGTTGCGGTTCGGCGCACAGCCGAAGGTGCCGGTGGTGCGGCCGGCGAAGTCGCCGGCGCCGGGCGTGGTGTCGATGTACGAGAGGCCATCGAAGTTGCCCAGCCACAGGTTGCGCCCGTTGTACAGGCTCCAGCTCGCTTCCATGCGGAACGCATGCGCGTCGGCCGCACCCGAGTGGCTGCCGGCGATGCGCCAGGTGAACGTCAGCTCGGTGCCCGCCGCGAGGCCGTGCACCGTGTAGTGAGTGCCGAACGGGTGGCCGGTGCCGGTGTCGGCGGCGATCGGGAATCCGGCGGTGAGGAAGGGGGGCCAGTTGGGGCCGACCAGCGCACCCAAGACCGTACCCTTCAGCTCGTCGGCCGACGCGGCAGCCACCTGCCCGTGGGCATCGGTGCCCGCTGCACTCACCGAGTAGCCGGGCGCGCTGTCGTGGCGCACGCCGCCCATCGTCACGTAGGCCGCCTGCGCCGCGCCGAGCCCGGCAGCCGAGAGCAGCGCCGCCGCGGCAGCGGCGCGAGCAAAGCTTCGGTTCGATCCCTGCATGTCATCCCCTGTGTCGCCGAACCGGGCACGACATGCGCCCGCTTGCTGCTAGGAACGAGCCCGGACGGGTCTGTTGGACACGCCGGGCGCCCGCCCCCTACTTCGAGGGAGATGTCCGGTGCCGTCGCGGGTCGGTGGGGGTCAGCGGCCGGCCGCCCGCAACGCGCGCCCGTGCCAGTGCGCGGCCTCGGCCGCCCACGCGGTGTCCGGCCCGGCGTCGCGCCAGTAGCCGTCGGCCTCGGCGAGCGCGTCGAGCGCCAGGCGCGGCTGGCCGAGCGCCGCTGCAGGCTGGTCGTCAGCACGTCGACCGCCTCGCCGTGGCGGCCGGCCAGCGCGAGGTTGATGCCGATCTCGATGCGCACGAACAGCCGCTCGCGCTCGGCCAGCGGCGTTGTGCGCACCGCCGCGAGCGCACGCTCGAGCAGCGGCAGCGCCGCGGCCGGCCGGCCGGCGAGTCGCTCGACGATCGCCCGGTGCAGCAGCGGCCCGGTGAGCGAGATCCGCTCGCTGCGCGATAGCCGTTCGATCACCCCGTCCAGCTCGCCGGCGGCCTCGTCCAGCCGACCGAGCCAGCCGAGCGCCGCGGCACGCCTCATGCGCAGCGTCAGCTCGCGCTCCAGGCCCACGTAGCGCGGCCCGCGCTCCACGTCCAGCATCCGGTCGTACAGCGCCCGAGCCGGCTCGCCGCGACGCGCCTGGAGGTGCACGAAGGCCAGCGCGTCCAGCGCCACCAGCACATGCGGCTCCTCGGGACCGTGGTGGCCGAGCAGGATGGCGAGCGCCCGGATCGCGTGCGACTCCGCCTCGCGCAGCCGGCCGACCCGCGCGGCCTGCACCGCCAGGTTCTGCAGGAACTGCCCGACAGCTGCGGACTGCGGGCCGTAGTTGGCCGCGGCATCCTCCACCGAGCGTTCCATCAACACGAGAGCCTCTTCGAACTGGTCCGTGAGGGCCAGCTGGCGGGCGAGCAGCTGCCGCTTGTTGACCAGCGCCGGGTGGTGCGGCCGGTCGCCGTAGGCCGTCTCGGCATGGCGCACCGCCTCGCGCGCGGCGTCGATGGCCGGGCCCAGCTGCGCCCGGCCGTCGAGCGACACCGCGATGATCTTCATCAGCTCGGCGCGCTCGCCATGCCGGGCGCCGCCACCCAGGCCGTCGGCGTGCGCGAGCAGGCGGCGCGCGAGGCGTTCCGCGTCGTCGAAGCGACGCTCCGACAGCGCCAGCTCGGCGCCGTGGATGCCCGCCTGCAGCAGCAGATCGGGGTGCCGCGCCGGCGCCGCCTCGAGCGCCGGCCACACGCGGTCGTACGCCTCGCGCCAGCGCACGCGGTCGTCCAGCCCGCGCATCGCGCTCAGGTGCGCGACGCGGGCGCGCAGGGTCTGCGCGTGCCGTTCGCCGTGCAGGGCGAGCGCCTCGGCCAGCGCGTCGTTCGAGGCGCGCTCGGCGGCCTCCATGTCGTCGACACCGATCAGGCTCTCGGCCAGCACGTTGAGCACCTCGACGCGCTCGGCCGGGTGATCCGCCAGTTCCGTCGCCACGCGGCCGTGCGCCCTCACCAGCAGCTGCGCCGCCGACGGCTGGCCACCGGGCCCGACGCCGGGATCGGCCTCGCGGAAGATCGAGGTCACGAAGCCGAGCGCGCGCTCGGCCCGCTGCTGCTCGGCGCGCGCGACCCCGGCCTGCCACAGCGCGACGCCCGCCCCGCCGACCACCACCAGGGCCATCGCGGAGCCGGTCACGACGCCCAGCCGATGGCGGCGCACGAAGCGGCCGGCGCGGTAGCCCAGGCTCTCGGGCTGCGCCGCCACCGGGCGGTGCTGCAGGTGGCGCTCGAGGTCGTCGATCAGCGCCAGCGCGGTGGCGTAGCGCTGCTCGGGGCGCGGCTTGAGCGCCCGGGCGACGATGGCGTCGAGGTCCCCGCGCAGCGCGGCGCGGCGCGCGGCCGGCGCCAGCGCGCTCGGGCGCGGCACGTCGGCGCGCAGCACCGCCTCCTCGAGCGCCGCACGCGAGGCGCGCGTCACCGCGTACGGCCGCGCATCGGTCAGCAGCTCGAAGAGCACGACGCCCAGCGAGTAGATGTCGCTCGCGGTGCCGAGCGGGCGCCGCAGCACCTGCTCGGGGCTCGCGTACTCGGGCGTGTACGCACCGCCGGCCTCGCGCGTGAGCTCGGTCTCCTCCGTCATGCCGTCGGCGAGCAGCTTGGCGACCCCGAAATCGAGCAGCCGGACCTCGCCAGCGGCGGTGACGAGGATGTTGGCCGGCTTCAGGTCGCGGTGCACGACGAGCTGCGCATGCGCGTACGCCACCGCCCGCGCCACCTGCAGGAACAGGTGCAGCCGCTGGGGCACCGGCAGCGCCCGCTCGCGGCAGTGCACGTCGATGCGCTCGCCCTGGACGTACTCCAGCGCCAGCCACGGCTGGCCGTCGGTGGCCACGCCGGCGTCGTACAGGCGTGCGATGTTCGGGTGCTCGAGCGTGGCCAGGATCTCGCGCTCGCGCGCCATGCGCTCGGCCAGGCCGGCACGCTTCCACGCGCCGTGCGGCAGCTTCAGCGCCACCTGGCGACCTTGCAGCAGGTCTGTGCGCTCGGCCAGCCAGACGCTGCCCATGCCGCCGCTGCCGAGTTCGCGGACCAACCGGTAGGGGCCGACGGTGTCGCCGGGCTGCTCGGCTGCGCTGCCCGGCCGCGGCGCGAACTGGCCGGTCTCCACCTTGGGCAGCGTATCGAGCAGGCGCACCGCGGTGGCGGCGTCGGCACCGTCGGCATCGAGCGCATGGGCCAGCAGCGCACGCAGCCGCGGCCCGAGGCCGGCGGCTCGAGCATCGTCCAGCGTCTCCAGCCAGGCTGCGCGTCGCCCGGGCGGCAGCGCCAGCGCCTCGTCGAGCAGGCTGCGCAGCAGCGCCCATTCGTGCGGCGCGAGCTTGAAGGCCTCGTTCATGCCGTCCTCCGCGTTCTCGTTGCGGCCCGCCCCCCGGCGCGACCGCAGCACCCGGCGCTACTTCAAGGCATCGGCCAGGAACAGCCGGGCCTGCTCCCAGTCGCGCCGGACGGTGCGGTCGGTCACGCCGAGCGCGGCGCCGATCTCGACGTCGCTCATGCCGCCGAAGTAGCGCATCTCCACCACGCGCGCCATGCGCTCGTCCACCTGCGCCATCTCCTGCAGCGCCTCGTGCACGCGCAGGATGTGCTCCTCCTGCGCCGGCACGGCGTCGACGCGGTCGCCGGTCAGCGTGAGCAGCGCCACGTCGCCGCCGGCCCTGTCGGTCTGCCGCTGGCGCACCAGGTCGACGATGATCGATCGCATCGCCCTCCCCGCATAAACGAGAAAGCGTGGCCGATCCGGAAACGAGACGCCGGCGCTGCGGCTGAGCTTCAGGTAGGTCTCGTGCACGAGCGCGGTGGTGTCGAGCACGGTGTTGCGGCCGCCGCCGCGCAGCCGCGCGCGCGCCACGCGGCGCAGCTCCTGGTAGGCCCCCGCGAACGCCTGCTCGACATCGAGCGGCGCGCCGGGTGGTTCGTCGTGCGACACGTCACCTCCACGCTGGCGGTGCCGGGCCGCGGCACCGCGACGCATTCTGCCGCCGGGCCTTGCGGGGGGCTGTGCGCGGTCGTATCCGGGCAATCGGCGCCCTCACGCCGCCCGCCACCGCATCGCCACCCGCAACCCCGGCTCCGCACGCTCGATCACCAGCTCCCCGCCGTGCGCCTGGGCCACCAGCCGGCACAAGTACAGGCCCAGCCCCACGCCGCCACTGGCCCGCGTGCGCGCGGCGTCGGTGCGGAAGAACGGCTCGGCGAGCCGGGACAGGTGCTCGGCGTCCACGCCCGGGCCTTCGTCTCGCACGCCGAGTTCGATCGCGCCGCTGTCGGCGCGACGCAGGAACACGGTCGGCGGCGCGGCGGTGCCGCCGCCATGGCGCCGCGCGTTGTCGAGCAGGTTCCGGAGCAGCAGACGCAGCCGTGCGGGGTCGGCCTGCACGCTGCCGATACCAGGCTCCAGTTCCAGCCGCACCGGCACATCGACTGCGCCCTGTCCTTCGGCAGCCGCGGCACCGCCCTCCCCGTCCACTGCCACCGCCTCGCGCAGCAGCGACGGCAGGTCCACCGCTTCGGCATGCAGCGCAGCATGCCCCGCCGAGAGCCGCTCGCTCTCGAGCAGGTCGGTGATGAGGTCACGCATCTCGGCCAGGTCGTGCAGCAGCGCGTCGCGCGCGTCGCCTTCGGGCACCAGCTCGGCGTTGACGCGGGCGCGCGTCAGCGGGCTGCGCAGTTCGTGGCTGATGGCCAGCAGCAGCGCGCGCTTGGCGTCGAGCATGCCGTGCAGGCTGGCGGCCATGCGGTCGATGCGCTCGGCCAGTTCACCGAACTCGTCGCGCCGCTTCACGGCGATGGGCTGCGTGAAGTCGCCCGCGCCGTAGCGCGCGACGCCCGCGCCGATGGCCTGCAGCGGCCGCAGCAGCCGCCGCACCGCGAGGAAGGCCAGCGCCGTCAGCCCCAGCAGCGCCGCGAGCGTCACGCCGCCGAACCAGCGCGGGCGCTGCTCCTCGCGCATCTCGGCCAGGCCGAAGGTGATGCGGTGGCCGTCGTCGGTGGTGCGCACCAGCAGCCCGGCAGCGGCGCGTGCGCCGGGCCGGCGGGCGCCGTCTTCCGGCGGCCGCGCCCACCCGCCCGCCGCGATGCCCGATTCGTAGCGCACCGCGGGGCCCTCGATGCGGATGGCCACCGGCAACCGCGCCGCGATGGCCTCGGCGCGGCGCACGTCCGGCGGAGAGCCGATCTCGGCGGCGAGGCGGTCGATCTGGTCCGAGACGATCGGCTGCGCCCAGCCCTGCCATGCGGCGCGCAGCGCGCGCTGCGTGCCCATCAGGAACACCGCGGTGGTGGCCAGCGCGAACACGATGAACAGCGTCACCAGCCGCCACTGCACCGAGTGCTTCCAGCGGCGCGCGGCATGCCAGCGGCGGTGCCGCTCCACCAGCGTCATGCGCGCGCCCCGGCGAAGGTGTAGCCGGCGTTGCGCAGCGTCTTGATGCACTGCAGCGGCTCGAGCTTGCGGCGCAGCCGGCTGACGAGGATGTCGACCGCGCGCGAGTGGATGTCCTCGGCCGAACGGCCGCGCAGCCGCTCGAGGATGTCGTCGCGGCCGTGCACCTTGTTCGGCGCGGACGCCAGCAGCACCAGCAGCTCGAACTCGGTGCCGGTCAGCTCCACCGGCTCGCCCAGCCGCAGCACCTCGCGCCGCTCGAGGTCGATCTGCAGGCCGTCGTAGCGCAGCAGCGCGGCCGCATGCGGGGGCGCCGCCGCGGGGGCGGCCGGCGCCACGCGGCGCAGCACGGTCTGGATGCGCGCGAGCAGCTCGCGCGGCTCGAACGGCTTGGGCAGGTAGTCGTCGGCGCCGATCTCCAGGCCCACCACGCGGTCCATCACGTCGCCGCGGGCGGTGAGCATCACGATCGGCACGGCGCTGTCGCGGCGGATCGTGCGGCAGACCTCGAAGCCGTCGATGCCGGGCAGCATCACGTCGAGGATCACGGCGTCGATGCCGCCGGCGCGCAGCCGCTCCAGGCCCTGCTGCGGATGCGTGGCGTGCTCGAGCGCAAAGCCCGCGCGGGCGAGGTAGGTCGCCAGCGGCGGGCCCAGCCGTTCGTCGTCGTCGATCAGCAGCAGCCGCGGCATCGGCGGGGCGCCTTCCTCCGGAGTCCTCAGAACCAGCGCGGCACGTCGCCCGCGTAGTCACTGTACCAAGCGCCATGCGCACGCCGCAGCGCGGCTTCCTCGCGCGGGATGTGCTGCGTCTGAACCATGGCGACGAACGCCGCCGCGGCCGGCGCCATCAGCGGCACGCCGGCGGCCAGGCCCGTGCCGAGCATCGCCACCGCGAGGCCGAGGTACATCGGGTGGCGGCTCCACGCGTAGGGCCCGTGATCGACGAACACGCGCCGGCCTGCCGCGAGCCCGGGCACGGCTGCGGCGCGCTGCAGCAACCGCCCTGCCCAGCCGGCCCACGCCAGGCCTGCGGCGATGGCCAGCGCGCCTGCCTCGGGGGCCTGGCCCCACGGGGCCTGCGCGCCCCACAGCGCGGCGTGCGCGCCCAGCGCGACCGCCGTGAGCAGCACCGCCCAGGCCGGTGCCGGCACGGCCACCGCTCGGTGCAGCACCTCGCCGGACAGCCGGCGCGGGATGCGCGAGACCCCGCGTGCCGGGGCGGCGGCTGCGGCGGTGACGGCCTCAGCCATGCCAGCCCCGCCGCCCGCGCGCCATCATCTCGCGCAGCTGCGCCTGCTGGGCCGGGCGCAGGCTGTCGTAGAACTCGCCGAAGGCCTCCACCACCGGCGCGGTGGCGCCTTGCATCGCGCCGGTCTTGCCGTCGATCCAGGCGCGGGCGCCGGCGCGGTCGAAGGTGGCGCCGGAGACGAAGCCGGCCCACTGCGCGCGCGGGTCGCCGCCATCGACGAACTTCTTGCGCTGGTCCCGTACCACGCCGGCCAGGGCGGTGAGCTTGGCCTTCTGCGCGGCGTCGAGGTCGAGCTTGCTGCTGAACTTGTCGACGACGCGTTCGGAGAGCTGCGCCACGTCGGCATCGCTCATCGCGTGCCAGCGGTGATGCTCGCGGTGCGCGCAGGCGGCCATGCCGCCGAGCAGCACGGTGGCGCCGAAGGCGCCGATCAGGGTTCGCTTGAGCCAGGTCTTCATGTGATCGCTCCCGTCGAAGGGGGTGGTGGTCGACGGGTGTCATGGTCGCGAGGTGCTCGCGCGGCGTCCTTTCGGCGGGGTATCGCTGCGTAACGTTTGATGTCGTCGCGGGTGCGCGGCGCTGTTGCGGATGCGCGTTCGACGCCGCCGACGCCACCGGGCGCGCGCCTACACTGCGCGCCCGTGACGACGGCCGCCGCTGCTCCGACGCTGTCCACCGGCACCGCGGTGCTGGTGGCGGTGGTGCAGTTCCTGTTCGTCGGCACGTGGACGATCTACGTCGTCTACCTGCCGCAGCTGCTGCAGGCCGCCGGGCTGCCGGCGGCGTGGGCACCGCGGCTGCTGATCGTCGACCAGATCGTGTTCATGGCCTGCGACATCGCCGCCGGCCTCGCGGCCGACCGTGCGCTGCGCACCGTCGGGCGGCTCGGCGGCCTGGTGGCGATGGTCACCGCGGTGTCGTGCGTCGCGTTCCTGCTGCTTCCGCACGCCACCGGGCTCGGTGCCGCAGCCGGGCCGCTGCTGCTCGGGCTGATGCTCGTGTGGGTGGTGACGTCGTCGGCGCTGCGCGCGCCGCCGTGGGCGCTGCTCGGCCGCCACGCGGCGCGGCCGGCGCTGCCGTGGCTGAACGCGATCACGCTGGTCGGCGTGGCGGCGTCGGGCGCGCTCGCACCCTATCTCGGCGTCGTGCTCAAGCAGTTCGATCCGCGGCTGCCGTTCGCGACCTCGAGCCTCGCGCTGATGGCGGTGACGGCGACGCTGGTGCTCGTCGACCGGCGACTCGCGGCAGGCCGCGGCGCCGGCGCGGTGCCTGCAACCCCGTCGGGCGCGGCGGCCACGGCGACACCGACGCTTCCCAGCGGCGCCTTCCTCGGCTGGCTGCTCGGGACGCTGATGCTCGGGGCCGCGTTCCAGATCCACTTCTCGCTCAACGCGGCCCCGCAGTACCTGCGCCACGCCGCAGCGGCGCAGCTCGAATGGCTGATGCCGCTGTTCTGGGTCGGCTTCGCGGCCGGAGCACTGCCGGCGGGCGCGCTGTGCGCGCGCGTCGGCGCGCTCGGCGTGGCGGCGGGCGGTGCCGTGATCGGCGCGGTGGCCGCGCTGGTGGGCAGCTGGTCGCCGTCGCTGGAGGTGACGGTCGCCGCTCAGATCATCGCGGGCGCGTCCTGGGGCGCGATGCTGCCGGCGCTCTACACGTCGGCCGCCGAGCACGGCCGCACCGGGCGCGAGGGCCTCGCGCTCGGCGCGATGTGCGCCATGCTCGCGCTGGCCACGCTGGTGCGCATCGCCGCGGCGCTGGCCGGCTGGCCGAAGGACCCGGACATCGCACGCTGGCTCGCGTGGGGGCCGGCGATCCTGTGGGGTCTGGGCGCGTGGCTGCTGACGGTGCTGGCGCTGGGGGCGGCCACGCGCGAGCCGCCGAGGCCGCTCAACGCCCCCAGCGCGTGAGCTTCACCGCCGCGGCGGTCGAGAGCCCGTAGACCACCATGCCTGCGGCCACCATCGCGAAGTAGCCGGCCGGTGGCGCCTCGTGCGCCACGAGCCACCACCCCGCCCCGGCCACCAGCGCGAGCCGCACCGTGCCCGCCAGCACCGGCCCGAGCACGCGCCCGGAGCCCTGCGAGGCGAAGTACAGCGTGAGCCCGAGGCCGAAGAACGGGAACGCCGGCCCCACCACGCGCAGGTAGTCGCGCGCATGCGCCAGCACGCCCTCGTCGCGCGTGAACAGCGTGGCCCAGGCGTCGGGCACCAGCGCCACGCCACCGCCCAGCAGCGCGAGGTTCAGCGCCGACAGGCCGCCGGCGGTCCAGGCCACGCGCCGCGCGCGGGCCACGTCGCCCGCGCCGATCGCGAGACCCACCATCGGCACCGAGGCCACGCCGATGCCGAAGGCGATCGGGATCAGCATGAACTCGAGCCGCTGGCCGATCGAGTAGCCCGCCAGCGGCGCCACGCCCAGGTGCGCCACGAGGCCGGTGCAGATCAGCACCGCCAGCACCGATTGCAGCGGCGAGATGCAGGCGACGCCGCCGACCTTCAGGATGTCGCGGCACAACGCGCCCTGCCACCGCACGCCGCCGAAGCGCAGCGGCAACCTGGCCGCCGGGCTGGCGGCACCGCGCCACAGCAGCGCCACGCCCAGCGCCGAGGCCGCCACCTGCCCCCCGGCCACCCCCGCAATGCCGTACGCTGGCAACGGCCCGGCTCCGAAGGCGAACAGCGCACCCAGCGCGATCTGCGCCACGGCCGTCACGATGATCGCCACCGACGCCACGCGCATCTGCCCGCCCCCGCGCAGCACCGAGGCCAACGTGTTGGCCAGCCACATCAAGGGTGCGCCGGTGAAGGCGATCGTCGCGTAGCGCAGCGCCTCGTCGAGCACGGGGCCGCGGCCGCCGAGCCAGCCGTAGAACACCGGCCCGAGCGCCAGCATCAGCAGCGCGTGCACCACACCCGCGCCGGCACCGATGGCCACGGCGTGCACCGCCAGCGCACGCGCCCGCTCCGCCTGCCCGGCCCCCAGCGCACGGCTGATCGCCGAGGACACGCCGCCACCCATCGCCCCGGCCGAAAGCATGCCGATCAGCATCACGAACGGGAACACCAGCGCCAGCGCGGCCAGGGGCACGGTGCCCAGCCGCCCGACATAGGCGGTCTCGGCCACGCCCACGGCCACGGTCATGGCCATCGCCATGACGTTCGGAACCGCCAGGCGCAAGAGCGTCGGCAGGATCGGGCCGTGCTTCAGGCGCTGCAGGTCGGGCGCCGCGGTCGTCACGCGCACCCCTGGCCGACGCTCATCGGGCCCGCCGCGACGTCGCCGCCGCCACCGCGGCCGCGAACGCGGCACGCTGCTGCAGCGCGCCCGGCTCGGACAGCACCTCGCTCGATCGGGCATCCACCGGTTCACCGCACTCGGCGCAGACCATCTGCGCGCGCAGGGCGTGGCCGCGACCCCGGTGCATCAGCTTCATCGGCACGCCGCCGCGCCGCCACGGGCCGCCCCAGCGCTCGCCCCATTGGCGCAAGGTCACCAGCACCGGCCACAGTTCCAGCCCCTTCTCGGTGAGGCGGTACTCATGGACCGCGGGCGTGTCGCGACACGGCACTTTCTCGAGGATGCCCTCGTCGACCAACCGCGCCAGCCGCAGCGACAACGATCGCGGCGACATGCCGCTGTGCAGACGCAGGCCTTCGAAGCGCCGGTTGCCGAGGAACAGCTCGCGCAGGATCACGAAGGTCCACGCGTCGACCAGTTGCGCGGCCGCGCGGCCCACGGGGCACGGCTGCTCGGCGATCTCGCTGCGCTTCATCGGCGCGGGGGCTTGCCGTTGTGCATATAAAAAGTATAGTGCACTGGCACCGCCGTTCCACCGCTTCCGGAGAGTCCCGCATGACCGACCGCACCGAAGACCCCCGCTGGCAGCCCTCGGCCTGCATCCTCTGCGAGTGCAACTGCGGCCTGGAGGTGGAACTCGGCGGCGCCGACGGCCGCCGCCTCGTGCGCGTGCGCGGCGACGACGCGCACCCGGCGTCGCAGGGCTATGCCTGCGAGAAGGCCTCGCGCATCGATTACTACCAGAACGGCCCGCAGCGCCTGACGAAGCCGCTGCGCCGCCGGCCCGACGGCGGATTCGACGAGATCGACTGGGACACCGCCATCGCCGAGGTCAGCGCACGCGCGATGGCGCTGGCGCAGCGGCACGGCGGCAGCAGCATCCTCTACTACGGCGGCGGCGGCCAGGGCAACCACCTGCCCAGCGTCTACAGCCGCCCGCTGCGCGCGGCGCTCGGCATGCGCTACCAGTCCAGCGCACTGGCGCAGGAGAAGACCGGCGCCTTCTACGTGGCTGGCTCGATGCTCGGCGGCCTCGTGCGCGCCGACTTCGAGCACTGCGAGGTGGCGCTGCTGATCGGCAAGAACCCGTGGCACTCGCACGGCATCGCCCGTGCCCGGGTGACGCTGCGCGACATCGCCCGCGACCCGGCGCGCACGCTGATGGTGATCGACCCGCGGCTCAGCGAAACCGCCGAGATCGCCGACGTGCACCTGCGCGTGCGCCCCGGCGCCGACGCCTTCCTGCTCGCCGCGATGGTGGCCACCGTCGTGCAGGAAGACCTCGTCGCCCACGCCTGGCTGCAGCAGCACGCCGATGGCCTGGACGACGTGCGCCCGCTGTTCGCCGCGCTGCCCATCGCCGACTACGCGGCCAAGGCCGGCATCGACGAAGCCACGGTGCGGGCCGCCGCGCGCCGCATCGCCGGTGCGAAGAGCGTGGCCAGCTTCGAGGACCTGGGCGTGCAGATGAACCGGCACTCCACGCTGGTGTCGTACCTGCACCTGCTGCTGTTGCTGCTCACCGGCCACTTCTGCAGGCCGGGCACGATGTTCCGCCCCACGGCGATGGCACCGCTGGTGGCCAGCGCCACCGGACCGGGCTCGCTGAAGCCCACGCCGGTGACGGGCGCGCACATCATCGGCGGGCTGATGCCGTGCAACGTGATTCCGGACGAGATCCTCACCGAGCACCCGAAGCGCTTCCGCGGCATGTGGGTGGAATCGGCCAACCCGGCTCACTCGCTGGCCGATGGGCCGCGCATGCGCGAGGCGCTGGCGGCGCTGGAGCTTCTGGTGGTGGTGGACGTGTCGATGACCGAGACGGCACGCCTGGCGCACTACGTGCTGCCGGTGGCCAGCCAGCTCGAGAAGGCCGAGTGCACCTTCTTCAACTTCGAGTTCCCGCGCAACGTGTTCCAGCTGCGTCGCGCGCTGATGCCGCCGCCCGAGGGGCTGTTCTCCGAGGCCGAGCTGCACGCGAGGCTGCTCGAACGCGCCAGGGCCTTGCCCGAGCAGGCCGTCGCCGCGCTGCGCGACGCGTGGCCGCAAGGCCGTGCCGCGTTCCGCCGCGTGCTGGGCGAGCAGATGGCCGCCACGCCCACGCTGGCCGGGCTGCTGCCGGTGCTTCTGTACCGCGCCATCGGCCCGCTGCTGCCGACCGGCCTGGCCGAAGGCGCGGCGCTGTGGGCGCTGTGCCAGAACGCGGCGAAGCACCAGCGCGCGTCGCTGCAGCGCGCCGGGCATGGCGTGGACGCGGCCAGCGCGGCCGAGGTCGGCGATGCCCTCTTCGACGCGATGTTGTCGTCCCCGTCGGGCTTCGTCTTCAGCCAAGATGACTGGGACGAGTCGATGCGCCGCGTGGCCACGCCCAACGGCCGCATCCAGCTCGCGCTGCCGGAGTTCTTCGACGAGCTGCGAGCGCTGAACGACGAGCCGGCACCCGGCCCCACGGCCGACTGGCCGCTGGTGCTCTCGGCCGGCGAGCGGCGCTCGTACACGGCCAACACGATCATCCGCAATCCCGACTGGCGCCGCAAGGATCGTGATGGTGCGCTGCGCATCCACCCGGCCGATGCGGACTCGTTCGGCCTGGCGTCGGGTGACGCCGCGCGCCTCACCACGCCGCGCGGCTCGGCGATGGTGACGGTGGAACTCTCCGACCGCATGAGCCCGGGCCACGTGTCACTGCCGAACGGCCACGGCATGGACTACGCGCCGGGTGCAGGCGCCGATGCGGCGCTGCACGGCACACCGCCGAACGAGCTGACGAGCGCCGACGCGCGCGACGCCTTCGCCGGCACGCCGTGGCACAAGTACGTGCCGGCTCGGCTGGAGCGCATCGCGGTGGCCGCTGCCGGAGACGACTGAGACGTGTCAGCATTCTTGGCATGCGCGTCGCCGTGATCACGCCTTACCACCGGGAGCCGCTCGAGATGCTGCAGCGCTGTCACGCGAGCGTGGCAGCGCAGACGCTGGGCAGCGTCGAGCACCTGATGGTGAGCGACGGCCATCCACACGCCGAGATCGACGCCTGGCCGGTGCAGCACGTGTGCCTGCCCCACTGCGGCGACATGGGCGACACGCCACGCGCCACCGGCGCCGCGGTGGCAGCCGCCCGCGGCGCCGACGCCATCGCCTTCCTCGACGCCGACTGCTGGTACGAGCCGCAGCACCTCGAACGCCTCGCCGCGCTGCTCACCGACGCCACACCGGTCGTGACCTGCGCGCGGCGGCTGTGGAAGCGCGACGGTTCGCCGCTGGGCACCGACGACGAGAGCGATGGCGCGGCGTTCAACGACACCAACTGCTACCTGCTCGGCCGCCGGGCGTTCGGCTATGTGTCGGCGCTGCTGTTCAAGCGCGCCGACCTCGCGCTGGTGGGCGACCGCGTGCTATGGCAGGTGCTGCCGCGCGAATGGCGCGTGCGCTCGCCCGAGCCGACCGTGAACTACACGACGCACTTCGCGTACCACTACCAGCGCCACGGCCTCGTGCCGCCGCCGGACAGCCGCGTGATCCACGCCGACGCGCAAGGCCGGTGGCATGCGACGACCTACGCCGAGGCGCCACGCCGGGCCTGACCAGAGCCAGGGTCGCTCCTCGGGCCCGCGCTACGGCACGCCCACCGTGTGCCGCAGCGCGAGCCCCACCGCCACGCTCGCCGCGTTGGCCACCGCGCTCCACACGAGTGGCCGCCGCGCCCCGCGGTGCGCGAGCCACGCAGCCTCCACGCCGACCGCGAAGACCTCCGCCAGCGCGACCATCGGCCAGTAGCCGAGCGCGTCTTCGAACAGCGCCGGGAACACGAACCACACGAGCGGATGCGTCAGCGCACTCGCGAGCAGCGCGCCGGCCCAGCTGGCCCGCACGCCGAGGCGGTAGATCGGCGCCTCGATGACCTCGGTGAGCACGAAGGCCGGCAGCCAGCCGACCAGGGCGGCCCACAGGCTCACGCCGCCGCCGGCCGCCGGCGCTCGACGACCAGCAGCGCGATCACCGCCAGCTCGAGGTAGCCGTGAAACGCCGCGAGCCGCAGGTAGCCGTCGCGCGCGGCCACCAGGTCGCACGCGCCCCACAGCGCGATGGCCGCCGCCAGCACCGCCGTGAGGGCCAGCGGCAAGGCGCCGAGGTCGGCGCGCAGCGCGAGCCAGCTGGCGCGGAACGAGCGCGGCACCGGGCGCTCGCGGGCATCCTCGGGCACCAGCCTCAGCCACACCGCGTAGTGCACGGCCTGCAGGAACGCGAAACACAGCAGGCCGCGGGCCGAGAACGTGGCATCGCCCAACGGCACGAGCACCTGCGCGTGCGCGGCGAGATCGATGCCGGTGGCCGGGGCGATCCAGCCACCGAGGCCCGACACCACCGGGTCCATCGCACCGCCGAGCAGCAGCGCCACGCCCGCACCCACGAGCGGCAGCACGCGGGCCGCGCGCCCGTCGCGCGGCCGCACGCGCCACCACAGCGCCAGCGCCAGCACGTTGTGCCCGTGCAGGAAGGCGATGACGAACAGCGCCTCGTCGGCGAGCGCGGCCACCGAGAACACGGCCCAGGCCGCAAGCACCATCGCCTTGCGCGCCGCATCACCCCGCGCAAGCACCGCCGCGGCCATCACCGCGAGCAGCCCCACGGCGGCCGGCGCCCCCAGGCCCACGGCCGCCAGCGGCAGCCCGGCCGCCACGCACAGCCGCGTGCGCCGGTGCAGGCCCGGCCGCACGACGAGGTAGCGCAGGTCGGCCAGCAGGTGCGGCACGCCCAGCAGCAGCGGGCCCAGCGCCAGCAGCCACAGTGGCACCGAGACCGTCAGCGCGAACGCCGCCAGCACCGAGAGGCTGCCGAACCAGGCCACGCGCCGCGCGCGGTCGGCGAACAGGCGCGGGCATCGCGGCAGCAGCCGCCGGAAGACGGCCGCGCGCACGGCATCGCCGCCGCCGAGCAGTGCGCGCAGCGGGCCGGGGATCGGCTCGCCGGCCGCGCGGTTCACCGCGGACCGGACGCCGGGGCCGCAGGGATGGCTGCGGGCGCGGGTGTGCGCGACGCAGCACGCGCGGCCTCAGACGCCGCTGGCGCCGGTGCCGAGCCCGGCGCGGGCTTGCACCACACCTCCGTCCACACCGAGGCGCCGCGCGTCCGGCAGGCGCGCACCAGACCTTGCGGCTCGAACTGCTTCTGGCAGCCGTCGGCGTCGCGGAAGCTGCCGCGGCAGCTCACCGCAGCGCGCCCGGCGCAGGCCCTCTCGGGCGTGCAGGTCTCGACGTACCCCTTGGGCGGCGGGATGTCGGCCCGCGTCGGGCCGGCCAGCGCCAGCACGAGGAACGGCAGGAGCGCGGCGAACCTGCGCAGCCTTGGGGGGAACACCGTGGCGGGAGCGTGCGTCATCGCAAGGACCTCCATCTGGGCGCCCACGCGGCCGCGGGGATCGCCTCACGACGATAGCGCCGGCGTGGCACCGGGCGCCGCAGCCCTCGGTTGCGACCCCTGCGCGCCACACGCCGCAGCTACCCAGCGGCGGCGGTGACGAGGGCGCCTCGAATGCCGAGGCGCAATTGAAGATGCTGCGGATCGGGTTGTTCGGCGGGGATTGACGCCGCCCGCGCTGCTCACCGGGTGCGCGCAGAATCCATGTCGATGAAGCGCCGCCACATCGCCGCCTGGTTCGGGGCAGCCCTGGCCGGAAGCCCGGCAGCAACAGCACAAACCGAGCGGCAGCGGCGGATCGGCGTCCTCTCGATCCTCCCGCGCGGTGCAGAGGGTCCCACCCCCTTCGAGGACGCACTGGCGCGCCACGGCTGGGTCGAGGGCCGCAACCTGATCATCGAACGGCGCCATGCCGACGGGGCCACGGCCCGCCTACCGGCGCTGGCCGCCGAACTCGTCGCATCGCAGCCCGAGGTGATCTTCACCATGGCCGGCACACCCGGCGCGCGGGCTGCCAGAGCCGCCACCGACCGCATCCCCATCGTCTTCGAGGCGGTGAACGACCCGGTCGCCAGTGGTCTCGTCGCCAGCCTGGGCAAGCCCGGCGGCCTGCTCACCGGCTCGGCCACCTACACCCGGGCGCTCGATCCCAAGCGCATGCAGCTGCTCACCGAGACGCTCGCCCGGCCTGCCCGCATCGCGGTGCTGGACGCCGTGCGCACGGCCGAGCAGCGGGCGCGATCGGTCGACCCGTTCCCGGCACTGCCCGGGGTCACGCATGAGCTGTTCGAGATCCGCGGCGCGGCGGAACTCGAAGGGGCCTTCGAACGCATCACCCGCTGGAAGGCCACCGGCCTCGTCGTGATGCACACGCCCATGACATCGGCCATCCCGGTCGAGATCACGCGGCTCGCGCTGCAGCATCGCCTGCCCGGCATCGCCGACGGCTTCCGGTTCGGCGAGAGCGGCATGCTGATGACCTACACCACCGACTTCATCGAGGCGTTCGAGCGCGGCGCCGAGTACGTCAGCCGCATCCTCGGCGGCGCCCGCCCGGCCGACCTGCCGGTGGTGCAGGTCTCGCGGTTCCATTTCGTGGTGAACCAGCGCACCGCGCGTGAACTGGGCGTGCGCATACCGAGGTCGATCCTCGTGCAGGCCACGCGCGTGATCGAGTAGCGGCGGGACCCCGCCGCATATCGTCGAGGATCGGCCCGCAGCCGGTTCGGGCACAGGGGGAGAGACGCTTGTCGAGACGCTTCGTGTGGGCGATCGCCCTGCTCGCGGTGCCGCTGGCCCACGGCCAGTCGGTGTTCGACGGCACGCGGCTGCGCATGCCGGTGGTGACGGTGGGCGACCAGCGCTACGCGGCCGACCTGGCGCTGGTGGACGGCGCCACGCTGACCTTCCGCCTCGATCCCGCGTCGCTCGGCCTGCTCACCGGCGGCAGCGGCACGGTGGCCACCGATCCCGTGTTCGCAGAGGGTGCGCTGAACGTGCCGCTGGTGCGCATCGGCAACGACAACTACGCGGCGGCTCTCGACCTCGTGAACCCGGCCGACTTCACGTTCCGCGTCCGGCCGGGCTCGATCCGGGCGCTGGGCCCGAGGACGCGCGCGCCGTTCCGCAAGGAAAGCCGCATCGTCAGCACGAGCTTCTTCCACTGGTTCGCCGCCAACGGCGGCCAGCGCAGCGGCCCGTGGGTACCGCTGGAGGGGCGGGCGAACTGGGAAGGCACGCCGACGTGGTGGCAGTCGCAGATCAAGCAGGTGATGTCCGCCAACATCGACGTGATCAACGTGCACCTGATCCCGACCACGGAAGAGCGTCGTATCACGCTGTTCATGGGCCTGAAGGCGATGCTCGACGCGGGCTGGGACATCCCCTCCGTGGCGCCCTTCCTCGACCCGCTGATCACCTGGGATGGGCAACCGAAGGTCGACCTGGCCACCGCGGCCGGCAAGCAGGCCGTGGCCGACCAGTACCTGCGCTTCTACCGGCAGTACTTCCAGTACGTCGATCACCCCGCCGCCGCGTCGAAGGTGGCCACGATCGACGGGCGCCCGGTGCTCACCACCTGGCACTTCGTCGTCAACATGACCAACATCGGCTCGATGACGCGCGACGACCTGTTCGTGCCGCTGCGCGACGCCTTCGCCGCGCGGGCATCGATCTTCGGCCGGCCGCCGTACATGGTCACCACCGCGCTGAACCTGCCGGTGGTGAGCTTCTCCGACGAACGCGTGGCCACGTTCGAGGTCAACCAGCACTACCACGAGACCACGCACAACGGCGTCACCGCCGTGCAACTCAAGCCAGGCTACTGGGACCAGAACGTGCGCAACCCCGGCAGCTTCCTGCCGCGCGCCGGCGGCACGCACTACGCGCAGGCCTGGGACCGCGTGCACGCCGGCGTGCAGCGCGTCTACGTGGAGAGCTGGAACGAGTACGACGAAGGCACCGGCATCTACGCCGGCTCGGTGGCGCCGCAGTTCATCGCGCCCGGCAGCGGCAACCGCAACACCGACAGCTGGTCGGCGAGCGGCGACCCGTTCGAGTACATCCGCACCACGGCGCGCGGCGCGGCCCGTTTCAACGACCGGCCCGCGCTCGACGCGCTGGTGCTTTCGCACACGCTGCCGGTGCGCATCGCCGCAGGCAGTACGGTGGCCGCAGAGGTGCGCATGCGCAACCAGGGCGACGAGTCGTGGACGGGCGCCGCCGGCTTCCGCTTCGCGCAGGTCCCGGGCGACCCGGTGTCGTTCGGCAGCGGCGCACCGGTCATCGACACGCAGGACGAGATCCCGCTCTACGGCGGCATCTTCCGCGGGCGGCCGGTGACCTTCACCGTGAGGCTGACGGCCCCGGCCACGCCCGGCCGCTACCTGGTGCGCTGGCAGATGGCCAAGTCAGCGCAGGCCTTCGGTGAGACGCTCACCACGGCGATCGAGGTGTACTGAGCGCCCTGGCCGGACGCTCTACCCGGCGCGCCGCGCAGCGTACGCCTCGAACCACTCGAACGCCTGCGGATTCGCGCAGGCGTCCTTGTTCACCACGTCGGCCAGCGCCCGGCCCAGCAGCAGCTTCTTCACCGGCAGCTCCTGCTTCTTGCCGGTGAGCGTGCGCGGGACCTCGGCGACCTGCTCGATGGTGTCGGGCACGAAGCGCGGCGACAGCGTCTCGCGGATGCGCTGCCGGATCGCGCTCTGCAGCGGCTCGTCGAGCCCCAGGCCCTCGCGCAGCACGACGAACAGCGGCATGAAGGCCGGCCTGCCGAGGTACTCGATGTCGACGACGAGGCTGTCGATCACCTCCGGCAACGCCTCCACCGCCGCGTACAGCTCGGCGGTGCCCAGGCGGTGGCCGTGCCGGTTCAGCGTGGCGTCGCTGCGGCCGTAGACGATGGCGCCGCCGCTGGGCGTGACGCGCAGCCAATCCCCGTGCCGCCAGACGCCGGGGTACATGTCGAAGTAGCTCGACAGGTAGCGCTGGTGGCCGGGGTCGTTCCAGAAGTACAGCGGCATGCTGGGCATCGGCTGCGTGCACACGAGTTCACCCACCGCGTCGATCACCGGCCGGCCCTGCTCGTCCCAGGCGTGCACGTCGGCGCCCAGGCAGCGCGCCTGCATCTCGCCGGCCACCGTGGGCAGCTCGGGCGTGCCGGCGAGGAAGGCGCTGGCGAAGTCGGTGCCGCCGCAGATCACGGCCCACCAGATGCCCTCGCTCACCTCGCGCCAGCCCCATTCGTAGGCTTCCACCGGAAGCGGCGAGCCGGTGGAGCCGAGCGCGCGCAGCCGCGACACGTCGGTGCTGCGCCGCGGCGACACGCCGGCCTTCAGGCAACCCGAGAAGTAGGCGGCGCCGGCGCCGAGGAAGGTGACCTGCGTCTGTTCCGCGTAGCGCCACAGCGTGTCGGGCTCGGGGTACGACGGGTGGCCGTCGTACACGCACACCGTGGTGCCCGACAGCAGCGTCGAGACGACGAGGTTCCACATCACCCAGCCGGTGCTGCTGTACCAGTGGAAGCGGTCGCGGCCGGGCTGCATGTCCAGGTGGAAGACCTGGTTCTTCAGCATCTCCAGCAGCACGCCGCCGTGGCCGTGCACGATGGGCTTGGGCAGCCCGGTGGTGCCGCTGCTGTAGACGACCCACAGCGGATGGTCGAAGGGCAGCGGCTCGGGTGTCACGCGGTCGGCCGTGGCCAGCAGCGCGGCATACGTCGTCATGCGGCCGGCCCAGCCCCACGGCGGCAGCATCACGAACGGGCCGCCCGGCGCGCCGGCGTCCTGCAGGCACGGCACCATCACCAGCGTGTGCACGCTGGGCAGCTCCCCCAGCAGTTCGGCCACGAGGGCGCGGCGGTCGTTGACCTTGCCGCCGTAGACGCTGCCGTCGCAGGCGATCAGCACGGTGGGCTCGATCTGGCGGAAGCGGTCGCGCACGGTGCCCACGCCCATGTCGGGCGCGGTCAGGCTCCACACCGCGCCCAGCGACGCGCAGGCGAGGAACGCCACCATCGTCTCGGGCACGTTGGGCAGGTAGGCGGCCACGCGGTCGCCGCGCTGCACGCCCAGCGCGCGCAGCGCGGCGGCGCAGGCGGCCACCTGGTCGAGCAGCTCGGGCCAGCCGATCTCGCGGCTGGCGTTCTCGCGCTGCAGCCGCTCGTTGCGGAACAAGAGGGCCGGGCCTGCCGAAGCCCGGTAACGCTGCAGGTGGCCGGCGTAGTTGACCTGGGCGCCTTCGAACCAGCGCGCGCCCGGCATCGCGGCGTTCGACAGCACGGCGGTGTACGCCGTGGGCGACTCGATCCGGAACCACTCCCACATCGCCTGCCAGAAGTCGGCCAGGTGCTCCACCGACCAGCGCCGCAGCGCCTCGTAGTCGGCGAGCTGCACGCCGCGGGTGCGGGCCAGCCACTCGCGCAGCCGGACGGTGTTGGCCACGGGCGGCGGGGCATTCTCGGTGGGGGGCATCGTCATCGTGGACGTGAGCGTAGCGCGGCGCCGCGGCGGCCCGCATGCGTACCATCACCGCCTCCCTTCCCCGCACACACGCAACCCCACGAGGACGACGACATGGCAGGACGATGGTTCGAGCAGTTCGAGGTCGGCCAGGTGTTCGAGCACGAGATCCGGCGCACCGTCACCGAATCCGACAACACCTGGTTCTGCGCCGCCACCTACAACCCGGCGGCCATCCACATCGACCACGAGTACTGCAAGGGCACCGAGTGGGGCCGCCCGCTGGTGAACAGCCTGTTCACGCTGGGCCTGGTGATCGGCCTCTCGGTGCAGGACACCACGCTGGGCACCACCGTGGCCAACCTCGGCATGACCGACACGCGTTTCCCCAAGCCGGTGTTCCACGGCGACACGATCCACGTGCGCACCACGGTGAAGGAGCTGCGCGAGAGCAAGAGCCGGCCGACTGCCGGCATCGTCACCTTCCTGCACCAGGGGTTCAACCAGCACGGCGACGAGGTGTGCACCTGCACGCGCCAGGCACTGATGCTGCGCAAGCCGGAGGCGGCATGAAGGCCGGCGCGCAGGGCGCGCGGAAGCTGCGCTCGATGCTGTTCGTGCCCGCGGACAGCGAACGCAAGCTGGCCAAGGGCGAGGCCAGCGGAGCCGACGCGCTGATCCTCGACCTGGAGGACGCGGTGGCCGAGTCGCGCAAGGGCGTGGCGCGCGAGATGGCGGCGACGTACCTGGCGGCGCGTGCGGCCTCCGGCAGCGCCGGGCCGGCGCTCTACGTGCGCATCAACCCGCTCGACACGGCCTACGCGATGGCCGACCTCGCCGCGGTCACGGGCCCGGGCCTGGCCGGCATCATGCTGCCCAAGACGCGCTCGGCCGCGTGCATCGCGCGGCTGTCGCACGGGCTCGATGCGCTGGAGGCGCGCGCCGGCCTCGCACCCGGCCGCGTGGCCATCGTGCCGGTGGCCACCGAGACCGCCGAGGCGATGCTCACGATGCAGAGCTTCGTCGGTGCGGGCCTCGTGCGTCTGGCCGCCGTGACCTGGGGTGCCGAGGACCTGTCGGCTGCGGTGGGCGCGATGTCCAATCGCGACGAGGACGGCTCCTACGCGCCCCTGTACCAGTGGGCCGGCGCGCTGTGCCTCGCGGCGGCCGCCGCGGCCGGGGTGGCGCCGCTGGACACCGTCTACACCGACTTCCGCGACAGCGCCGGCCTGGCCACTGCCTGCCGTGCATCGCGCCGCCGGGGCTTCCGCGGGAGGATCGTGATCCATCCCGACCAGGTGGCGGTGGTCAACGAAGCCTACTCGCCCACCGCGGCGGAGATCGAGCACGCGCGGCGCATCGTGGCCGCCTTCGCCGACAACCCCGGCGCGGGCGCGCTCAGCCTCGACGGCGTGATGATCGACCGGCCGCACCTGGTGCAGGCCGAGCGCACGCTGGCGCAGCTCGGCTGATCGTGCTGCGGGGCTGCTCGGGCGGCGTCGCGCAGGTGGCAGCACGTCCGGGCTTGCACGGTTAAGCTCGACCGATGGCTGCAGCTCTCGACTACCCCTACCCCGACCCGCCGGCCCCCGGCACGCAACTCGAAGTGGCGCCGGGCGTGCGCTGGCTGCGCATGCCGCTGCCCTACGCGCTGAACCACATCAACCTGTGGGGCCTCGACGACGGCGAGGCCGGCTGGGCCCTCGTGGACACCGGCACGCGCACCGAGGCCACGGCCGCGGCGTGGCGCCAGCAGTTCGCCAACGCGCCCGATGCGCGGCCCCTCTCGCGCGTGTTCGTCACGCACATGCACCCCGACCATGTCGGCATGGCCGGCTGGCTGACGCGGCGCTTCGGCGTGCGGCTGTGGATGACGCGGCTCGAGTACCTGAGCTGCCGCGTGATGCTTTCCGACACCGGCCGCGAGGCGCCGCAGGACGCCACCGGCTTCTACCAGCGCGCCGGCTGGAGCGAAGCCGCGATCGAGACCTACCGCGCGCGCTTCGGCAACTTCGGCAAGCACATCCACCCGCTGCCCGACAGCTTCCGCCGCCTGCATGACGGCGAGGTGATCCGCATCGGCGCGCACGACTGGCGCGTGATCGTCGGCCACGGCCACTCGCCCGAGCATGCGTGCCTGTACAGCGCCACGCAGAAGCTGCTGGTCTCGGGCGACCAGGTGCTGCCGCGCATCTCGTCGAACGTGTCGGTGAACCCGATGGAGCCTGACGCCGACCCGATGGCCGACTGGCTCGCGTCGCTCGACAAGGTGCAACGCGAGGTGCCCGACGACGTGCTGGTGCTGCCCTCGCACGGCGAGTGCTTCCGCGGCCTGCACGTGCGCATCGACGCGCTGCGCCGCGGCCAGCATGTGTCGCTGGATCGGCTGCGGCAACGCCTCTCGGAGCCGCGGCGCGCGATCGATGTCTTCGGTGCGCTCTTCGCCCGCGCCATCGACGACAGCGACGTGCCGCTGCTGGGCATGGCCACCGGTGAGTCGCTGGCCTGCCTGAACCATCTCGTGCACCGGGGGGAGGCGACGGTGGAACTGGATGAGGCCGGGGTCGCGTGGTATCGCGGCGCAGGCCCGTCAGGAGCCGTCGCCTGACGGCTTCCGGGCCGGCAGCGGCGGCCGTGCCGCCGGGTCGAGCTTCAGTGCCGCCTGCACGAGCAGGTGCGCCGACACCGGCGCGGTGAGGAACAGGAACAGCGTGATCAGCAGCTCGTGCCAGCTCGGCGCGCCGTGGAACGTGAACCACAGCCCCGAGGCCACCAGCACGCAGCCCACGCCCAGCGTCGTGGCCTTGCTCGGCCCGTGCAGCCGGCGGTAGAAGTCGGTGAACTTCGCCAGGCCCCACGAGCCCACCAGCGCGAAGGCCGCGCCGGCCACCAGCAGCGCGGTCACGACGATCTCCAGCAGCAGCGTCATTCGGCGATGTCCCCGCGGATCATGAACTTCGCCAGCACGACCGTGCCGACGAAGCCGAGCAGGCCGATCAGCAGCGCCACCTCGAAGTAGCTCTTGTCGGCCAGCCACAGCCCGGCCACCACCAGCATCGCCAGCGCGTTGACGTAGAGCGTGTCCAGCGCCAGCACGCGGTCGGCCAGGCCGGGCCCGGTGAGCAGCCGCCAGGCGTTCAGCGCCAGCGCCAGCGCGAACGCGGCGACGATCCACGGCAGCACGACGGGCAGCAACGTCATTCGAAGATCTCCGCCAGCGGCGCCTCGTAGCGCCGCTTGATGTCGTCCACCAGCGCGGCCGCGGCCGCGTCGTCGGGGCAGTGCAGCGCGTGCACGAGGAGGTGGCGCCGGTCCTCGCTGAGCTCGCTGGACAGCGTGCCCGGCGTCATCGTGATGATGCCGGCCAGCGCGACGATCGCGTGCGGGTCGCGCAGGTCCAGCGGCACCCACACGAAGCGCGATCGGATCGCGGCCTCGGGGCCCAGCACGCGCCGCGCGACGTCGACGTTGCTGACGACGATGTCGCGCAGCACCACCACGGCCAGCCGCGGAACCGTGCCAAAGGCCTTCAGCCGCGGCCGCTCGGGCCGGAAGCGCTCGGAGATCCACGGCACCACCAGCGCGCAGGCCGCCGCCAGCAGCAGGTTGCCCGGCGACGCCGACTGGTTGAGCATCAGCCAGGTCACGAACAGCAGCGCCGAGATCAGCGGCGCGGGCAGCAGGGCGCGCAGCAGCCGGCGCATCACTTCAGTTCCCCGCGCTCGCGCATCTCGCGGCGCACGTCATGGGCCGGCGGCACCGGGCGCGCACCGAGCACCGCGTCGACGTAGGCCGTGCGCTCGACCATCTGGCGCGCCGCCGCCTGCGTGTAGGCGCCCAGCGGCCCGGCCGCCGCCGCCGTGGCCAGCACCGCGCCCAGCAGGCCCACGAGCGCCAGCGGCCGCGCCGTATGTCGCCCGCCGCCGTGCGCAGGCACCGGGCCCGGCTCCTCGGGCATCGGTGCCGCGGTTCCGGCGGCGGCCGGCTTCCAGAACAGCGTCGAGCCGGCCCGCGCCAGCGCGACCATCATCGCCAGGCTCGAGCCCAGCACCAGCGCGATCACCGCCACCGCCAGGTCGGTGCCGCCGGCGGCCTGCAGCAGCAGGGCCTTGCCGAGGAACCCGGCCAGCGGCGGCACGCCGGCCATGGCCACCGCGGCCAGCAGGTAGGCCGCGCCCAGCGGCGCCCAGGCGGCCGTGCCGCCTGCCAGCGCCGACGGTTCGAGGCGATCGCTGCCGCCTCGCGCCGCGGCGACGCGGTCGGCCAGCAGGAACCAGGCCGCCGCCACCAGCGTGCTGTTGACCAGGTAGAAGAGC
>JAEUPB010000052.1 GCA_016789955.1 Rubrivivax sp.
CGTGCCCGGCCGGCCCGGCGAGTACTTCGCGTGGGTGGCCTACGACATCATCCTGTTCGAGGAAGGCTCGATCGCCAACATGACGGCGAGCCTGATCGGCAACGTCTTCAGCTTCAAGCCGCTGAAGGCCGCGCGGCTGGAGGACATCCGCATCCCGGTCGCGTACGTGAAAACCTTCAAGGGCCCGCCCACCGGGCTCGTCGTCGAGCGCGAGCGACTGGACAAGTTCGGCCGCCCGCTGCTGGGCGCCACCACCAAGCCCAAGCTGGGCCTGTCGGGCCGCAACTACGGCCGCGTGATCTACGAGGGCCTGAAGGGCGGCCTGGACTTCATGAAGGACGACGAGAACATCAACTCGCAGCCCTTCATGCACTGGCGCGACCGCTTCCTCTACGTGATGGACGGCGTGAACCGCGCCAGTGCCGCCACCGGCGAGGTGAAGGGCAGCTACCTGAACGTGACCGCCGGCACGATGGAGGCGATCTACGAGCGCTCGGAGTTCGCCAAGGAGTTGGGCAGCGTCGTGATCATGATCGACCTGATCGTCGGCTGGCCGTGCATCCAGTCGCTGGGCGAATGGTGCCGCCGCAACGACATGATCCTGCACCTGCACCGTGCCGGCCACGGCACCTACACGCGGCAGAAGAACCATGGCGTGAGCTTCCGCGTCATCGCCAAGTGGCTGCGCCTGGCGGGCGTGGACCACATGCACACCGGCACCGCGGTGGGCAAGCTCGAGGGCGACCCGCTCACCGTGCAGGGCTACTACAACGTCTGCCGCGACGCGGTCACGAAGACCGACCTGCCGCGCGGCCTGTACTTCGACCAGGACTGGTGTGACCTGAAGAAGGTGATGCCGGTGGCCTCCGGCGGCATCCACGCCGGTCAGATGCACCAGCTGATCGACCTGTTCGGCGACGACGTGATCCTGCAGTTCGGCGGCGGCACCATCGGCCACCCGGCCGGCATCCAGGCCGGCGCGGTGGCCAACCGCGTGGCGCTGGAGGCGATGGTCAAGGCCCGCAACGAGGGCCGCAACATCAAGGAGGAAGGCCCCGAGATCCTGCAGGCCGCCGCGCGCTTCTGCACGCCACTGAAGCAGGCGCGGGACACCTGGGGCGACGTCAGCTTCAACTACACCAGCACCGACACCAGCGACTACGCCGTGACGCCGTCTGTCGCGTAAGAGGAGCCCCGATCATGATGACCAACCCGACCCGCCGCATCACGCAGGGCCAGTTCAGCTTCCTGCCCGACCTCACCGACGCCGAGATCACCGCGCAGATCGAGTACGGCCTGGGCAAGGGCTACGCGTGGAGCGTCGAGTACACCGACGACCCGCACCCCCGCAACACCTACTGGGAGATGTGGGGCATGCCGATGTTCGACCTGAAGGACGCCGCCGGCGTGATGATGGAGCTGCAGGGCTGCCGCCGCGCGTTCCCGCGGCACTACATCCGCATGATGGCCTTCGACTCGGCGCGCGGCATCGAGTCGATCGCGATGAGCTTCATCGTCAACCGGCCCAAGGACGAGCCCGGCTTCGCGCTCGAACGCCAGGAAGGGCCGGGCCGCACGATGCGCTACACGGTGCGCGCGTACTCCGCCGGCAAGCCCGAGAGCGAAAGGTACTGATGGAGCCCCCAAGCTCCCTCCCGGTCGCTGCCCCCCGAGGGGGCGCCCGGCAGCGGACCGGCGGAGCCGGATCCGCGCCGGTGCTCGGTCGGATCGTGCGCCAGCCACCTGCAGCCTCGAAATGAACGCCCCGCTGTACACCATCCCCGGCAGCGCCTCGGCTCCCGCGCCGGCCGAGCGCGCGGCCGGCCCGGCGGCGGCCGAGGCCCCGCCACGCACCGTCGGCGACGTGCTGCGCGACAGCCAGGTCGAGGCGGTGATGGACGAGCTCGACCGCGACCTCGTGGGCCTCGCGCCGGTCAAGCAGCGCATCCGCGACATCGCGGCGCTGCTGGTGATCGACCGGCTCCGCCTCGCCCACGGGCTGCAGGCCACATCCGGATCGAGCGCGCCGAGCCTGCACATGAGCTTCACCGGCAACCCCGGTACCGGCAAGACGACGGTGGCGATGCGCATGGCGCAGATCCTCCACCGCCTCGGCTACGTGCGCAAAGGCCACCTGGTGGCGGTGACGCGCGACGACCTCGTCGGCCAGTACATCGGGCACACGGCACCGAAGACCAAGGAGGTGCTGAAGAAGGCGATGGGCGGAGTGCTCTTCATCGACGAGGCGTACTACCTGTACCGCCCCGAGAACGAGCGCGACTACGGGCAGGAGGCCGTCGAGATCCTGCTGCAGGTGATGGAGAACCAGCGCGACGATCTGGTGGTGATCCTGGCGGGGTACAAGGACCGCATGGCAACCTTCTTCCAGAGCAACCCCGGCATGAGCAGCCGCATCGCGCACCACCTCGACTTCCCCGACTACGGGCACGGCGAGCTGCTGCAGATCGCCGACCGCATGCTCGCCGGGATGAACTACCGCTTCACCGCCGGCGCGCGGCAGGCCTTCGACGAGTACCTGCACCGCCGCATCACGCAGCCGCACTTCGCCAACGCGCGCAGCGTGCGCAACGCGCTCGACCGCATGCGGCTGCGGCAGGCCAGCCGGCTCTTCGCCGACCGCGATCGTGCCCTGACGCAGGACGACCTCACCACGCTCGCCGAATCCGACGTGCGCGCCAGCCGCGTGTTTGGCCCCCCCCCGGAAGCGCCTTCGGCGCCTCCCCCCCAGGGGGGCGCCCCCAGTGGCCCGGCAAAGCCGGATCCACGGCGGCCGCTCGATGGATCGCGGACCTCGCAAGCTCGTTGACCTAGGACATCACCATGCCCCTCACCGGACGCTGGACGCTGACGCGCTACCTGATCGAGGAGCGGCGGCGCTATCCGGACGCCAGCGGCGAGCTGAACGCGCTGATCCTCGACATCTCGCTGGCCTGCAAGGCCATTGCCCGCATCGTCGCGATGGGGGCGCTGGGCGAGGCGATGCCCGCCGGCGGCCAGATGGGTGGTGCCATCAACGTGCAGGGCGAGGTGCAGAAGCCGCTGGACGTGATGTCCAACGACATCTTCATCCGCATGAACGAGTGGAGCGGCCACCTCGCCGGCATGGTCAGCGAGGAGATGGACGAGCCGCTGCAGATCCCCGCGAACTACCAGCGCGGCAAGTACCTGCTGGTGTTCGACCCGCTCGACGGCAGCAGCAACATCGATGTGAACGTCAGCGTCGGCAGCATCTTCAGCATCCTGCGCGCGCCGGCCGACGTGGTGGCGTCGGGCCGCGACGTGACCGAAGCCGACTTCCTGCAGCCCGGCGCCGCGCAGGTGGCCGCCGGCTACGCGCTGTACGGGCCGACGACGATGCTGGTGCTGACGGTGGGCAACGGCGTGGCCGGCTTCACGCTGAACCCCACCCTCGGCGAGTTCGTGCTGACGCACCCGAACATCCGCGTGCCGGTGCAGACGCAGGAGTTCGCGATCAACACCAGCAACGCCCGCTTCTGGGAGCCGCCGGTCAAGCGCTACGTCGACGAGTGCATGGCCGGCCGCATCGGCCCGCGCGGCAAGGACTTCAACATGCGCTGGATCGCCAGCATGGTGGCCGAGGCGCACCGCATCCTGATGCGAGGCGGCGTCTTCCTGTACCCGCGGGACACCAAGGATCCGGCCAAGCCCGGCCGGCTGCGCCTGCTGTACGAGGCCAGCCCGATCGGCTTCGTGATGGAGCAGGCCGGTGGCCGCTGCAGCACCGGGCGCCAGCCGATCCTGGGCGTGAAGCCCACGGCCCTGCACCAGCGCATCGGCCTCGTGTTCGGCAGCGCCGAGGAGGTCGAGCGCATCGAGCGCTACCACCACGAGCCGGTGGAGGAGTCCGCCCATGCGCCGCTGTTCGCGGCGCGCAGCCTGTTCCGCGATTGAGCCCGCCATGTCCACCCTGCACCCCATCATCTCCATCACCGGCAGCAGCGGCGCCGGCACCAGCAGCGTCACGCGCACCTTCGAGAACATCTTCCGCCGCGAGGGCGTGAAGGCCGCCGTCATCGAGGGCGACAGCTTCCACCGCTACGACCGCAAGGAGATGCGCGCGCGCCAGGCCGAGGCCGAGAAGGCCGGCAACACCCACTTCAGCCACTTCGGCCCCGAGAACAACCTGTTCCCCGAGCTCGAGCAGCTGTTCCGCAGCTATGGCGAGAACGGCAGCGGGCGCCGCCGCAAGTACCTGCACGACCCCGTCGAGGCCGCGCCCTACGGGCAGGAGCCGGGCACTTTCACCGCGTGGGAAGACGTGCCCGAGGGCACCGACATGCTGTTCTACGAAGGGCTGCACGGTGCCGTGGTGACGCCCGAGGTGAACATCGCGCGCCACCCAGACCTGCTGATCGGCGTGGTGCCGGTGATCAACTTGGAGTGGATCCAGAAGCTGTGGCGCGACAAGCACGTGCGCGGCTACAGCACCGAGGCGGTGACTGACACCATCCTGCGCCGCATGCCCGACTACGTGCACTACATCGTGCCGCAGTTCGAGCACACGCACGTCAACTTCCAGCGCGTGCCGGTGGTGGATACCAGCAACCCGTTCATCGCGCGCGACATCCCCAGCGCCGACGAGAGCATCTGCGTGATCCGCTTCAAGAACCCGAAGGGCATCGACTTCCCCTACCTGCTGAACATGATCGACCACGCGTGGATGAGCCGCGCCAACACCATCGTCGTGCCCGGCGGCAAGATGGAGCTGGCGATGCAGCTGATCTTCACGCCGTTCATCTGGCGCATGATGGAGCGGCGGCAGAAGGCGCTGGGATCGGCCGGCGTGCTCTGACCGGCAAAGGTGCGCCGGATGATCGAGGCCCTGCTGTGGGACGTGGACGGCACGCTCGCCGAGACCGAGCGCGACGGCCATCGCGTCGCGTTCAACGAGGCCTTCGCGTCCATGGGCCTGGCGTGGCGGTGGGACGAGGCGCGCTACGGCGAGCTGCTGCGCGTGACCGGCGGCCGCGAGCGGCTGATGCGCGACCTCGCCGAGCGCAGCGACGCACCGGCGCTGGCCGCCGAGCGCGAGCAGCTCGCCGCCGAGCTGCACCGGCGCAAGAACCTCGCCTACGCGCGGCTCGTCGACGACACGCGCATCCCGCTGCGGCCCGGCGTGCGAGAGCTGATCGACGAGGCGCACCGCGCCGGCTGGGCGCAGGCCATCGTCACCACCACCAGCACCGCCAACGTCGAGGCGCTGCTGTCGCACCACCTGGGCGCCGGCTGGGAGCACCTGTTCGCGGTGCGCATCTGCGGCGAGGACGTGCACCACAAGAAGCCCGACCGCGAGGCCTACGAGCTGGCGCTGAAGGCGCTGCAGCTGGCGCCGCTGCGCGCGCTGGCGCTGGAGGACTCCCCGGGCGGCGTGGCGTCGGCGCAGGGCGCGGGCGTGCCGGTGGTCGTCACGCGCAGCGCCTACTTCGCCGCCGACACCGTGGAGTCGGTGCTGGCCGTGGGGCCGGGGCTGCACACGCGGCTGGGTTGGTTCCCCGCGCTCGACGGGCAGCCCGGGCGCGTGACGCTGAACGACCTGGTCGACTGGCACGCGCGCATGGATCTGGTCAGCCAGTTCGGCTGACCCTGCGCCCCGCCGGCGTGCCGCGGGCCGCAGGGCCGGCTCGATAGAATCGCCGCCCGCTCCCCGCAGGTTGTTCCGCTGCCCCGCACCCTCCGCCTCGCCGTCCCGTCGCTGCCCGCCGACGACCTGCTGCGCGACCCGGCCTACCGCCGGCTGTGGACCTCGATCCTCACCAGCGGCTTCGGCGCGCAGATCTCGATGCTCGCGCTGCCGCTCACCGCGGCGGTGCTGCTGCACGCCACGCCGGTGCAGATGGGGCTGCTCTCGGCGATGGGCATCGTGCCCTTCGTGCTGCTCTCGCTGCCCGCGGGCGTGTGGCTCGACCGCGTGCGCAAGCTGCCTGTCTACGTGGCCGGCGAGACCCTGGCGGCGTTCGCACTGGCCTCGGTGCCGCTGGCCTGGTGGCTGGGCTGGCTGACGATGGAGTGGCTGTACGCGGTGGAACTCGTCATCGGCGCGGTGCACACGGTGGCCGGCAGCGCCGCGCAGATCGTGCTGACGCAAGTGGTGCCGCGCGAGCGGCTGGTGGAAGCGCACGCGAAGAACGCGCTGGCCAACTCCGGTGCCGAGGTGGCGGGGCCGGGCCTGGCGGGCCTGCTGATCAAGTTGCTGAGCGCGCCGCTGGCCCTGCTGGCCGACGCCGGGCTGCTGCTGTTCTCGGCCGTGATCCTGCGCGGCATCCGCGTGACCGAATCGGTGGTGGCGCGCGGCGGGCAGGACTTCTGGCGTGACCTGAAGGCCGGGCTGCGCTTCGTGCTCACGAACCGCGTGCTGGTCACGCTGGCCTTGGTGATGGGCGTCTGGCAGATGGCGCACTACGCCGCGGTGACGGTGCAGATCCTGCTGGCCACGCGCACGCTGGGTCTCTCCGAGCAGCAGATCGGCCTGTGCTACATCGGCATGGGCCTGGGCACGGTGACCGCGGGCTTCATCGGCCACCGCATCAGCGCGCGCCTCGGCCCGGGGCCGTGCCTGGTGGTGGGCATCGCGGTGGTGGCCGTGGGCTGGCTCGCCGCCGCGGTGACGCCGGCGGGCCCGTTCGGGGTGGCGGCCTTCGCGTTGATGCTGGTGATGTTCTCCACCGGCGCGGTGCTGATCTTCATCAACTTCCTCGCGCTGCGGCAGAGCGTGACGCCCGAGCCCTTCCTCGGCCGCATGACGGCGGCGATGCGCTGGCTCACGCTGCTGGCCGCCGGCCCCGGGGCGCTGCTGGGCGGCTGGCTGGGCGAGCACTTCGGCCTGCGCTCGGCGCTGGCCTTCGCCGGCGGCTCGAGCCTGCTGCTGGCCGTGGTGGCGTGGCGGCTGCCGGTGATCCAGGGCCTGCGCGAGTTGCCGCAGGCGGCGCGCGTGGGGCTGGACGAGGCGGATGCCGAAGTGCGTGTGACGCCGTAGGCCCGGAAGGCTCAACGCGTCCCGTCGAAGGCCTTGGCGTCTGGCGTTGGCCTGGCTTCGATCCTGGGCGGCAGGCCCGCGTGCCGCAGCGGACTGCCTAGCGGGCTCATGTGCGAGGGGGGCGCATCACGGCGTCTTGGCCTTGGCCAACCGACGCAGCACCTGCACATCGACATCGGCCGCCTTCGATGCCCAGGCCAGCCACCTCGCGTTCTGCGCGACCAGCGCGTTGCCGTCCTTGATTCCGTTGTCGAGATTCGTGCCGATCGTCTTCAGCGACTGCTGAATCACCTGCGCCTGCGAGCGCAGGAGCAGCGCATCCTCCGATGCCGCGAAGAGCGCGGCCTGGAGGGTCGATGGCAGCGGCACCTTCAGCGCCATCTGCAACAGACCGTCGATCTTCGAGGTCACGTCGACGAGTCCCTGGGCTGCGGTGTTGCGCGACTTCAGCGCGGCCTTCAGGCTGGAGAGATCGTTCACGATGTCCTGGGCCTTGTCGCCGAACGAGAAGCAGTGCTTCCCGAACGCGGTCCAGGCGGCCTTTGCCTGCTTGCTGCCTTTGCCGTGCTCGTAGACGGCCATCAGCCCGGCAGCGTAGAGGTCGTCCCCATCGGCATCGCTGGGCCACTCGATCTTGGTGCTGGCCATGGCCTCGAGGTTCGTCCTTGCTTCCTTGGCCGCTGCGATGGGGGCGTCCAGGTAGCCGTCGATCCCGGCAATGTCGCGCACCAGCTTCTCGCGTTCCTTGTCGTCGGCGTCGGCGAGTTCGCTCAGTGCGTCGTACTGGCCTTTCAACTCCTCGGCCGTGGAATAGGCTTCCTGGGCCTTCTGCAGGCTGGGTCCGACCTTCTTGATGAAGGCGACGATGCTCTGGAACTTCGACGACATCCCAGTCCTCCTGGCGGCTCGTCCGAGGGTACTGCGAATGTAACCCGCGGCCGCGCGCGTAGAGCATGGGGATCGAGGGGCTTGCCGAGGTGCACGTGACGCCGAGGCGGCGCCGTCCACCGCCGACCCAGCACTTGCCAAAGTCCCGCGGCCCGGCATCATCTCGCCCCTTCTGCCAGGAGGTTGCCATGAGCGAGAAGTTGCTCGACGAGAGCGAATGGAAGAAGTTTGCCAAGGGCGGCGACTACAAGGACGCCGCCTTGCTGAAGGCCCTGGCCGCGCTGGCCAAGGCCGGTCCTGCGGAGCGAGCAGCCGCGCTCGACGAGGTCGAGAAGCAGGGCGAGTTGTTGCTGAAGGCGCACAAGGGTGACAAGAAGCTGGCCGAACAGTGGAAAGGCGTGGCCGCCGCGCTGGGCCGTGAGCGCAAGGCCGCCGAGGCCGCCGCGGCCGAGGCCGACGCGGAGGGCGACGACGACGCCGGCCCCGCGGTGCTCACCACCAAGATGGTGCCGTTGCTGCGAGCCGTGCCCAAGGGCGAGACGCTGCAGGCCGTGGTGGCCTACGTCGGCGACCAGACGGCGGTGATGGTGTCGCGCAAGGCCATCGGCGCGCCGCAGCGCAAGCTGCTCGCCGCGCAGCTCGGCGTCAGCGGCGGCGTGAAGTACCTCGCCGGACAGTGCCTGTTCGAGAAGAACCTCCACACCTTCGTGCTGGAGACGCTGGTGGCCGGCATGGCCAAGAAGCTCAAGGCCGCGCTGCTCGCGCAGACCGAGATGCGCTGGAAGATCCGCGTGCGCGGGCTGGATCCCAACGTGGTCGAGGAGGACCTCGACGACGGTGACGGCGCTTCGGCGACCGAAGGCGGTGCGACCACGGGCGACGGGGACCCGGCCGATGCGGCACGGGCCGCCTACGAGGTGCGGCTGGACGAACTGCAGGGCGCGCTGAAAGCGGCGCTCGCCGATCCGAAGAAGGACGGCTCCAAGCTGCGTGCGCTGCTCGCATTCGCGCAGGGCAAGGCCGAGGGGGGGCAGTTCCCCGCGGCGATGCAGGGTCTGGACGCGCTGGCCAAGCAGCTGGGCCTGGCCTCGGCCGCCCCGCCCGCGCCCGACGCCACGGTCGATCCGTCGAAGGCGTTCAATGCGCGGCTGGCGGCGCTGCTGCCGGCGGCCAAGGAGGCCCCGACCTCCATCGCCGCGCAGGTCAAGGCCCGCATCGCCGACGCTGGCGTGGCGGCCCGTGACAAGGACTACGTGGCGGCCCAGGCGCTGCTCGACGAGGTCGAGAGCGCGCTCGAGGCCGTGGCCGAGCGCACCCGGGCGGCCCTCGACGAATGGCAGGCCGCACGGGCCTCGGCGATCGACGACATCGAGGAAGTGATCGAGGCGGTGCGCGAGACCGGCGACCCCGACGCGCGCGCCGTGGAGGTCGAGCTGCGCAGCATCGTCTCGAACCTCACCGAGTCGCCGGACACGCCGCAGGCGGTGGCCGAGCTGCGCCGCTGGCTCGAGAGCGACGACGTGATCACGGCCGCGGAGGAGGTGCCTGCCCACTACGGCAGCCTCGACCTGCGCGCCCCGCTGCTGGTGGCACTGCAGGCGCTGGCTGCGGTGCGCGGCTGAACCCGACACGAGGAGAACCCAGACCATGCCCGGCAAGACCCTCCGCGCCTTCTGGAACAAGAAGGCGCCCACCGGTACGGCGGTGAAGCCGCCCATCAAGGCCAAGAAGCTCCTGGCGGCACTCGCCAAGCACAAGGCGCTCGGCGCGATGGAGCTGCAGGCGCTCGTCGGCGCGCTGAACACCTACCAGAACATCGACCCCGCCAACGACCCCACGTGCTCGCAGCGCATGACGGCGCTGGCCGCGATCGATGCCGAATGCAACAAGTGGTTCCGCGGCACCGCGGTCAAGTCCCTGAAGGACCAGCCCGGCGCCAAGGAGATGGCCAAGCTGCTGAAGAAGGCCGAGCAGGCGCACGAGCAGCTCGTCGACGCCACCAAGGATGACGCGAACGTCGTGCCGTTCGACACCAGCAAGCTCACGGCGACCGAGATCAACGACCGCAAGGCGGTGTGGCGCGGCATCGTCGACGGCACCGCGCAGGTGTCGGTGGGCGGCAGCGAGAAGTTCCAGAAGAAGACCAACGCGCAGATCGCCAAGATGCTGCAGGGCAAGACCGGCTACGACATCCTGAACTACCTGAGCACACCCAAGGGCGTCAATCCCGGCCCGAACGACCGCATCGTGCTCGCCGACAAGGTGCCGGGCGACCTGAAGACCAACCAGAACCTGATGGCCAACGACCGCGAGGTCTCGTACGCGCTGGAGCTCGACGACACCGCGCCGAAGGCGCTGAAGCAGGGCGTGCCGGTGGTCGGCGACGAGGACCCCACCGAGTACCCGACGCTGGCCCGCACCGCCGACCTGCAGCAGGCGATCTTCTCCGGTGCCAAGGGCGTGATCGTCAACGGCAAGAAGTACGAGTTCGGCGGCGGCACCGGCTCGTTCGTGAAGACCGTGCCCCCGCATTCGGGCGACGAGGACAGCGACACCGCCGGGCACGGCAACACTGAGATCATCACGCCCGGTTTCGTGACGCTGGCGCACGAGCTCGGCCACGCCGTGAACATCCGCGCCGGCGCGGCCACGCGCGACCACCCCGAGCTGATGCAGGCGCTGTGCAAGGCCGAGGACCCGACGCTGACCGACCAGCGCATCGAGGACCTGTGGAGCAACGGCGAGGAGTACTTCAATATCAGCAACGTCGAGAACGGCATGCGCCGTGACCACGGGCTGCCGCTGCGCGTGGCGCACAAGCCGCGCACCGCGCTGATGAAGATCGAGCTGGTGGCCGATCTCGGGAAGAAGGCGGTGGCGCTGATGAACAAGGACGACGCGGTGTCGAAGATCCCCGAGTACGAGGAGGCCATGAAGTTCTTCGACGCCAACAAGGGCAAGACCGACGACGACCAGATCTACAAGCAGATCGTCAAGCAGCTGCAGCGCCTTGGCACGACGTTGACCGACACCAAGATCGAGGCCTGGAAGCGTGCCGACCTGATCGAGTACCGCAAGCCGGTGGACAAGCTCTGGGGCGAGAAGCGCGGCGCCATCCAGGACAACGACCCGATGGTGGCGGAGTACCAGTCGATCGACGGCGAGCTGAACAACAACCTGGGCACCCTGATCGCTCTGGGCACCCCGCACTGGCAGGCGATCAAGGACCGCATGCGCAACCTGCGCTTCGCGCTGGCCAAGGTCTGACCGCCCGCCGGGTGGTCACGCGGTACGGGGTGCCACGGTCCACATGCTGCAGGCCCGGACCGCCCGGACGTTGACCCTCGACGCAGCCGCCGGCGGACCGGCTCACCTGAGCGCCGCCAGCGGGCTGGTGCGGCTGCGCGGCCAGCTGGCCGTGGTGGCCGACGACGAGTTGCACCTCGGGCTGTTCGAGCCCTTCGGCCACGAGCCTGGCCGCGTGTTCCGGCTGTTCGACGGCGACCTTCCGCCGGAGCACTTGGCGCGCAAGGCGGCCAAGCCCGACTGCGAGGCCCTGCTCGTGCTGCCCCCGTTCGGCGATTTCGGGCACGGGGCGCTGATGGCGATGGGGTCGGGTTCGGCGCCGGCCCGGCATCGCGGGGTGCTGATCGCGCTCGACGCGGCGGGCGGCCCCCACGGGCCCGTGCAACCGCTCGACCTGACGGGGCTGCTGGGCCCGCTGCGCGAGCGCATCGCCGACCTCAACATCGAAGGCGCGTTCGTTCATGGCGATGCGCTGAGCCTGCTTCAGCGCGGCAACTCGGCGCGGGCGTTCAATGCCCGCATCGACTTTGTGTGGAGCGACGTGCAGCGGTGGCTCGCCGCCGAAGGCCCGGCGCCGGCACCGTCCTCGATCACCCGCTACGAGCTGGGAGCGCTTGACGGCATCCCGCTGTCGTTCACCGACGGCGCGGCGCTGCCGGACGGCGGCTGGGTGTTCAGCGCGGCCGCCGAGGACACCACCGACCCGTATGCCGATGGGCACTGCGCCGGCTCGGTGGTCGGCCGCGTCGATGCGCGCGGCGTCGTCCAGGCGTGCGAGCGGCTGGCGCCGGCGATGAAGGTCGAGGGCCTGGTCGCAACGGCCCCGAAGGACGCGATCGAGTTGCTGATGGTGACCGATGGCGACGATCGTGGGCAGCCGGCGTTGCTGCTGGGGGCGAGGTGGGGGGCGGGGCCCACCGGGGACGGGCAAGAACGGTTTTCTTGCTGACCGCTTCAGACTGATTGCGATCACTCGGCATATGCCAACCGGGTGGCGGCTTTCGACCCATTGCTGACCCGGACGGCGCCAACCTCTCTGCTCCGGAGCGGACCTAGCTTTATCGTTTGCTGAGAAGACTCTGAGACAGCCCCTTGAAGGCGCGTCGTCCAAGGAGTCAGTTCTTCATGACCTTGCTCTGCTTGACGACGGCAGTCCAATCGGCGTGGCTCTTGGCAACGTATCGTCCGAACTGCGCAGGGCTCATGGGCTCAGCAATCTTGACCCCGTACTCCTTGAATCGACCTTGCACCTTGTCATCCTTGAGCACCTCGGCAAATGCTGCATTGACCTTCGCGACCACATCGGCTGGTGTGCCCTTTGGTGCAAACAGACCCGTCCAGAAAAAGAAGTCCATTCCTTGGAGTTCCTTGGTCTCACCGGCCGACACCATCTCCGGAGCGCCCGGGTCTCGGTCCTTGCTCATCACGCCTATGGCCGAGACCTTCCCAGACTTGATGTGCTCAATGAGCGCAGGAAGGCCGGAAACTCCGATGTCGAGGTGGCCGCCCATCACGTCCAAGGCAATCTTGGACGCGCTCGCGTAGGGAATGAACGCGATGTCCGCCCCGGTGCGTGCCTTCAACGCCTCCATGGCCAGCGCCGGTAGCGAGCCAGCGCCTGTCGCGCCGTAACTGAGCTTGCCAGGATTGGCCTTGGCGTAGGCAATCATCGAGGAGAGACTGTTGATGCCAAGCGAGGGTTTCGCAACCAATCCCAGGCCGCTTGTGCCAAGTGGGCCGATGGGGTCAAGGTCGGCATACGAGTAGGTGACGGCGCTTTCGGTGAGCGGAGCCAAAACCACGTCCGAGACGATGCCCATCAAGAGGGTGTAACCATCGGCTGTGGCCTTCACCGCGCGATTCACGCCGATTGAGCCGCCCGCCCCGGCGATGTTCTCGATGACCACGGGTTGTTTCAGCTTCGCCTCGAGCCCCGGAGTGACAACGCGCGCAAATGCGTCGACAGACCCACCTGCCGCGTAAGGAACGATGAGTTTGATGGGGCGAGTCGGGTAGTTGACCTGCGCCTGGACTGCCTGCGCGGTCCCCAGCAACGCGGCCACCGCTCCACAGATGGACAGGAAAGTTCTTCGCTGCAGCATGGATGTCTCCGGTTCGAAAGTTGGGACGCCTCAGCCGACGTGAGCGCCAAGCCAACTCTTGACGCGCTCGAAGACGAGGTCGCTGTTCACGTCCATCATGGGAAAGTGAGAGTTGCCGCGGAAGCCCTCCGCGGGAAGGTCGAGCACCGTTGCGGGCAGCAGGTCTCCTGCCGCGGCCAGGTACGACCGCGCCTGGTTGCGGTAAGTCATCCAGTGCTGACCGGACGCCTCGATGTGGTCGCCCCAGACGACGAGATGTGGAGGCATCGGCATGTCAGGAATCGAATCCGGCATACCACCAGGCTCGACGGCGACGACAGCCTCGATGACTTGAGGCAAGTGCCTGGCGGTCTCGACGGCGAAGCCTGCTCCCTGGCTGTGACCCACCACGACGCAGCGCCCCACCGTCTGAATCAACTTTGCGTACGCGTCGAGGATGATGGCTTCATGACCGGGCCAACGTGGCACCCACTGCTTCGCGAATTCGTCGAAAGCCTCGGTCGGGAACTTCTGGTGCGGAAAGACGTGGCGCTCGGCTGCCACTTCCGCGTACTCAAGTCCGATCCGGAACGTCTTCCAGCCCTCCTCATGCGTACGGAAGACTGGCTGCTCCTTGAAGATCTGCGGAACCATCGCCCATGAGGACCGCCCTCGCTCGACGGCGTCGCTGACGAAGACGTCGTAGCCAGCCTCAAGGAACCTCCAGAGCCATCCAGGTCGCCCGTCGGGAGTCGTCTCCCATGTGCAACCGGTCATCCCGCCGCCGTGCCAAAGCAGAACCGGTACCGCGTGCCTTGGCTCGTGCAACTGGTAGTGCTGCACGTACATCTGGCCATGGGTGTGGACTCCGTTCGGGTTCACCTCGCGCGGTGCGCCGTTCAGCACCATGCTGCGGTGCTCGACGGGCAGTCCCGAGAGGCGCGTCGAGGTTCCGCCAACAAAGAAGCTGCGCAGACCTTTGAGGCGAACGGGCTGGGGCGACGACATGACGGGCAGAGTAGGGGCCGCCTAAAATGCCGTCAAACGCAATCTGTGCACTGATTATTGCGCCATGAGCAACCGATACACCATCGACGATATCCGCGCGTTCTGCGCTGCAGCGCGAACAGGGCACTTCAACGAAGCGGCTGAGCGGCTACATCTGAGTGCCTCGGCGTTGAGTCGGCGGATTGCCAGCATCGAAGATGCGGTAGGTGGACGTGTGTTCGACCGCAGCACTCGGCAGGTGCGTCTCACTTCGCTCGGCGTCTCGCTGTACGAGGAACTGTCCCCGCTGCTCAGCGCGCTGGATGGCAGCTTCGCCCAAGCCGCCCGCGCCGCTCGAGGAGAGACGGGCACGCTTGTCGTCGCGATGGTGGCCACTGTCGCTTACAGCGTCCTACCCGACCTGGTGGAGCGATTCGGCTCGCTGCATCCGGGGGTGTACCTTTCAGTCAGAGATGGCATCGCAGCATCGATTGCGCAACTCGTCGAGCAGCGCGTGGCCGAGTACGGCGTCGTCACGCACACGGCCTTTGGTGCTGCGCTTCACACCGAGCATCTCGGCACATATGGTTTCAACTTGGTTGGCACCAAGACAGACGCTTGGTTTCGTCGACGCAAGAAGGTCTCATGGGCGGAACTGCGCGGCCGACCGGTCATTGGCCTGAATCCGACCAGCTCAACGCGACTCCAGGTGGATGGAGAACTCGCCGCAATGGGAATCGGCTCCCCATGGTGCATGGAGGTCGACCAGTTTTCGACCATGCTCAGCCTCATCAAGCGCAAGCGCTATTGCGCAGTCTTGCCGACGCTGTTTGACGCCGAAAGCGAGGGACTTCTCTCACTGCCGCTCACCGAGCCGGCGATGCACCGCGAACTCTTCCTGGTCAAGCGCCGGGACAGCGAGATGTCTGCACAGGGGGTCTCGCTTGCGGGCTTGCTGCGGGAGTCTCTGTCACATACCACTGTGCGAAAGCGAAGCGGCCCCCCATAGCACCGGCTACGGCATATGGAATTGGCGTACGTGAACTTCGACCATGCTGCGCGGGACGTAGAAGCTCGAACAACTGCGCGAACCACAGTGCGATGCATGCTTCGACCTGTCGGCGATACAGATCCCTCGACCTTGGCAAGTAGTACCAAATCGGCAAGGCGTGGCGCCGAGCACGCAACCTTCCTGCTCGTGGCATAGGTGTTTCGTTTGGGTAAGGGGAACCATCGCAAACCTGCCCATTGCCAACGGCTGCTCCGGGCCGTTATCAGCCGGCTACTTGGCGATCGCTGAACGATCCCATCTGCTGAACATCACCTGACCTTCGCCAGAAGCCGGAACAGGTGGATCTCGAACAGCGACCGGCACTCGCCGCAGGCGGGGATGGACGCCCTCAATCCGCCTTGGCCCCGATGTCCTTCACCAGCTTGCCCCACTTGGCCACTTCGCCTTCCACGTAGCGGCGCATCGCGGGCCGGTCCATCGGTTGCGCCTCGAGCGACAGGGCCTCGAAGCGCTCGGCCACGGGGCGCGCCGCGAGGGCCTTGGCGATCTCGGCGTTGAGCCGGTCGAGGATCTCCGGCGCCACCTTCGCCGGCGCGAAGATGCCGAACCAGGTGTTGGCCTCGAAGCCGGGATAGTCCAGTTCGGCCACGGTGGGCACCTCGGGCAGCGCCGGGCTGCGGCTGGTCGACATCACGGCGATCGGCCGCACTTTGCCGCTCTTGGCGAAGGGCACGGCCGGCGGCATCGAGGTGCTCGCGATCGGCACCTGGCCGCTGACCACCGCGTTGGTGGCCGCGGCCGGCTGGAACGGCACGTGGGTGATGTCGACCTTGGCCAGCGCCCGGAACAGCCACTCCGCGCCCAGGTGGGTGGTGGTGCCGTTGCCCGACGACGCGTACGACAGCTTGCCGGCCCGCGCCAGCGCCAGCAGTTCGGCCAGCGAGCCTGCCTTGACGTCCGGGTGCACGTAGATCAGGTTCGGCGTCACCGCGGCCATCGCCACCGGGGCGAGGTCGCGCAGCGTGTCGTAGCCGGCATTGGCGAACAGCGAGGGATTCACCGAGATGGCCACGCTGTGGATCAGCAGCGTGTGCCCGTCGGCGGGCGCGCCGATCACCTGCTGCGTGGCCAGGTTGCCCCCGGCACCGGGCTTGTTCTCGACGACCACGGTCTGCCCCAGCGCCGCGGTGAGCTGTTCGGCGAGCAGCCGCGCGACGATGTCGGTGGAGCTGCCGGGTGCGAAGGCCACCACCAGCCGCACCGGGCGTTCGGGCCAGGCGGCGTGCGCGGTGCCGAGCGTGCCGAGCAGCGCCGGCAGCAGCAAGGCTGCCGCGACGCGGCGGCGCGGGAGGGTGCGGGGCAAGGCAGGGCGGCCGGGCATGGCAGGCTCCAGGAACGGGCGCGGTGCAGGGTACCCGATCAGGCACGCCGCGGGAACGGTGGGCGACGAGGGGTGGCCTAGACTCGCCCTCCGAGATGACGCTGCACGACCGTTCCGACACCGCGCTTCCGGACACCGCGCCGGACACGTCCGCCCACCGGGCGATCCGCATGGACGAGCCCGCGCTCCGGGGCCGGGGCTCGGGTGCCGTGGTGATCACCGTGAAGCGGCGGAAGAGCTGGGCCGGCCAGGCCGCCGAGAGTCCGGCCGGACGGGATGGACATGGCGCGCTGACGCTGCCCTCGAAGGCACCTCGCGTCTTCCGCATCGATGCGGAGGGCGCAGACGGCCCGGAGGGTGCCGATAGTGCAGGGCCTTCGGGCACCACGCCGCAGGCGCCGGCCCTCGTCGACGCCTCGGCCGACTCGTCGGGAGCTGGCACGTCGAAGACGCCCCGTCGCCGGCGGCCGAGGAACCCGGATCGGGCGCCGGGCAAGGTCACGACCGTCGTGCAGGCGTCGCCGGCGCCCGCATCGCAGCCGGATCGCGCGGCTGCCGAACGTTCGATCCCGTTCTCGTTCGACGTGGACGTCGAGGGCTACGCCCGGGTGATGGACGCGTTGCAGGCGGTGCAGGCCACCTTGCAGCAGGCGCGCCGGGCGCGCAATTTCCGGATCCGGTAGGACGATCCCGCCCGGCCGGGAGTGGCTTCAGGCCAAGGCCGGCGCGAACCGATCCACCGCGTCGGTGATCACCCCGTCCACGCCCAGCGCCAGCACGCGCTCGGCGTCGGTGCGTTCGTTGACCGTGTAGCAGGCCAGCCGCAGCCCGGCCTCGTGCACCTGTCGGGCCACCGCGGCGTCGATCAGCTTGTGGTTGAGCACCACCGCCGCGCAGCCGAGCTGCTGCGCGACGGCGAACCAGCCGTCCCACAGGTCATCGGCCAGCAGCGCGCGCGGCACCTCGGGAGCGGTCTCCATCGCGCCGTGCAGCGCGTCGGGGCGGAACGAGCTGAAGAGCGGCGGTACGGTTCCCGCAGGCCACAGGCGGCGCACGTGCTCGGCCACGACGATGCCGGTGCGGCGCTCGAGGCCCGGCGTGGGCTTGATCTCGATGTTCAGCAGGTGGCCGTGGGCCTGCACGTGGCGGGCGATGGCTTCCAGCGTCGGGATCGTCTCGCCGGCGTAGCTGCGGCCGTGCCACGAGCCGGCATCCAGGCGAGACAGCGCCGCCCAGTCCAGCTCGCCCGCGGTGCCGCGGCCGGAGGTGGTGCGCTCCAGCGTGGCGTCGTGCAGCAGGAAGGGCACCTCGTCGCGGCTGAGCTTCACGTCGCATTCGTAGGCGCGATAGCCGTGCGCGGCGCCGAGCCGGAACGCCGCCAGAGTGTTCTCGGGGGCGAGCTTGCCGGCGCCGCGGTGAGCGATCCAGCGGGGGTAGGGCCAGAGGGTGCTCATCGCGCCGCCGGCCTCAGGACACCCGTCGCCCGTCGCCGTCGAACCAGTGCAGCCGCTCCGGCGGCACCGCCAGCCGCAGCTCGTCGCCGACCTTCGGCGGCACCAGCGTGGCGTCGATGCGCACGGTGAACGGCGCCGCCTGCGGCCCGGTGCCCAGGTGGCCGTAGACCAGCCGCTCGGCACCCAGCATCTCGATCACGTCGACCTTCATCGGCCAGGTGCCGGCGGGGTCCAGCTGCGCGTGCTCGGGGCGCAGGCCCAGCGTCAGCGCGCCGCCGTGCGGGGCCGGAACGGGCAGCGGCAAGACCTGGCCGCCGCTCGTGAAGGTGGAGCCCGCCGCCTCGCCGGACATCAGGTTCATCGGCGGACTGCCGATGAAGCTCGCGACGAAGGTCGACGCCGGCGCGCCGTACACCTGCTCGGGCGTGCCGATCTGCTCGATGCGGCCGCCGTTCATGACGATCATGCGCTGCGCCAGCGTCATCGCCTCGACCTGGTCGTGGGTGACGAACAGCGACGTCACGCCCAGTTCGGCGTGCAGCTTCTGGATCTCCAGCCGCGTCTGCGCGCGCAGCTTGGCGTCGAGGTTGGACAGCGGCTCGTCGAACAGGAACACCTGCGGCTGCCGCACGATCGCCCGGCCCATCGCCACGCGCTGCCGCTGGCCGCCGGAGAGCTGGCGCGGCTTGCGCTCGAGCAGCGCGCCGAGTTCGAGGATCTTCGCCGCCTTCTGCACCCGGGTGTCGATCTCGGCCTTGGGCACCTTGGCGATCTTCAGCCCGTAGGCCATGTTGTCGTACACGCTCATGTGCGGGTAGAGCGCGTAGTTCTGGAACACCATCGCGATGTCGCGCTCCGACGGCTCGAGCCGGTTGACCACGCGCTCGCCGATCGAGATCTCGCCGCCGGTGATCTCCTCCAGCCCCGCCACCATGCGCAGCAGCGTGCTCTTGCCGCAGCCGCTGGGGCCGACGATGACGATGAACTCGCCGTCGGCGATGGCGGCGTCGACGCCGTGGATGACCTTGACCGGCTTCGGCCCGGGATAGGTCTTCTCGACCTGGCGCAGCGTGATCGAACCCATGTCAGTGTTCCATGTTGCCGAAGCGGTACTCGGGGTGGATGCGCGCAGAGGCATCGGGCGGCCGCCGCGGAACCGGCTTTGCCGGGCCGCTGGCGGCGCCCCCAAGGGCCACGCAGTGGCCCCTGCGGGGCCAGGGGGGAGGCGCCGAAGGCGCTTCGGGGGGGGTCATTTCTCCGCGGCGACCAGGCCCTTGACGAACCACTTCTGCCTGAGGATGACCACCAGCGCCGGCGGCAG
>JAEUPB010000093.1 GCA_016789955.1 Rubrivivax sp.
GCCGAACTCGTGATCCGCCAGGCGCAGACGCGCCAGCGCGCGAGTCAGAAGGTCGAGAAGCGCAAGGGCTCGGGCGTCGCCGTGCTGCCGGGCAAGCTGACCGACTGCGAGAGCCGCGACCTGTCGCTGAACGAGCTCTTCCTCGTCGAAGGCGACTCTGCCGGCGGCAGCGCGAAGATGGGCCGCGACAAGGAGACGCAGGCCATCCTGCCGTTGCGGGGCAAGGTGCTGAACGCCTGGGAGGTCGAGCGCGACCGGCTGTTCGCCAACAACGAGATCCACGACATCGCGGTGGCTCTGGGTGTCGACCCGCACGGCCCTGCCGACGAACCCGATCTCTCCGGGCTGCGCTACGGCAAGGTCTGCATCCTGTCGGACGCCGACGTCGACGGCTCGCACATCCAGGTGCTGCTGCTGACGCTCTTCTTCCGCCACTTCCCGCGGCTCATCGAGCGCGGCCACGTGCACGTGGCCAAGCCGCCGCTGTACCGTGTCGACGCCCCGGCCCGCGGCAAGCGCCCGCCGGCCAAGCTGTACGCGCTGGACGACGGCGAGCTCGAGGCCACGCTCGACCGGCTGCGCAAGGAAGGCGCCCGCGAAGGCTCCTGGACCATCTCGCGCTTCAAGGGCCTGGGCGAGATGAACGCCGAGCAGCTCTGGGAGACCACGCTGAACCCCGAGACGCGGCGGCTGCTCGCGGTCTCGTACGGGGCGCTCGGCCTCGAAGGCACGGTGGCCTCGCTGACCAAGCTGATGGGCAAGGGCGAGGCGCAGGCGCGGCGCGAGCTGATGGAACTGCACGGCGACGCCGTCGAGGTCGACGTGTGACGGCGCAGCCGCTGCCCGCGGTCCGCCTGCGTCCGACGATGGCGTCGGACCTCGACTGGGTGCTCGGCCTCGAGCGCGACTCGCACAACCTGCCGTTCATCACGCCGTGGGAGCGCACGCAGCACGAAGGCGCGCTGCGCATTCCGGACCTGCGCCACTTCATCGTGGAGATCGAAGGCCACGGCGAGCGCTCGGGCTTCGTCATCCTGCAGGGCTGCCGCAACCCGCACCGCAGCGTGGAGCTCAAGCGCATCGTGCTGCAGCCCAAGGGCATCGGCGCCGGGCGGGCCTGCGTGCGGCTGCTCAAGCAGATGGCCTTCCGCGACCTCAAGGCGCACCGCTTCTGGCTCGACGTGAAGGCGCTGAACGCGCGCGCACTCGATCTCTACCGCAGCGAGGGCTTCGTCGAGGAAGGCCGGCTGCGCGAGAGCGTGCGCATCACGATCGACGGTGCCGACGGCTACGACTCGCTGGTGGTGATGAGCCTGCTCGACCGCGAGTACCACGCGCGGGTGGCGCTGAACCTCGAGCACGGGGACTGATCGCCGCACCGCGGCCTGGCAGCAGACGGGGACGCCGAGCCCCGGAGGAGACGAGCCCATGCGTACGACGATGATGGACGTGCCGCTGTCGCTGAACCACCTGCTGGAGCGGGCGGGCACGATCCACGCGGGCCAGCAGATCGTCTCGCGGCTGCCCGACAAGACGCTGCGCCGGCACACCTACGCCGACTTCCACCGCCGCACGCGAGCGCTGGCCTCGGCGCTGCAGCGCCGAGGCCTGCGGCGCGGCGAACGCGTGGCCACGCTGTGCTGGAACCACCACGTGCACCTGGAGGCCTACTTCGGCATCCCCGCCGCCGGCGGCGTGATGCACACGCTGAACCTGCGCCTGGCGCCGGCCGAGATCGGCTGGATCGCCGGGGATGCGGCCGACCGCTTCCTGATCGTCGACGACATCCTGCTGCCGCTGTATCGGCAGATCGCTCCGCTGCACCGCTTCGAGCGCGTGTTCGTGTTCCCGTACTCCGGCGCGCCGGTGCCCGACGGCTTCGACGACTACGAGGCCTTGCTCGCGAGCGGCGATGCGCTGGGCTACGCGTACCCGGCGCACGACGAGCACGAGCCCGTGGCCATGTGCTACACGAGCGGCACCACCGGCAAGCCCAAGGGAGTGGTGTACTCGCACCGCTCCACCATCCTGCACACGCTGATCGGCTGCAGCGGCGACGTGTGGGCGCTGAAGAACGCCGACACGCTGCTGCCGGTGACGCCGATGTTCCACGCCAACTGCTGGGGCATCCCTTACGGCGCGGTGATGACAGGCACCAAGATCGTCTTCCCCGGCCCGCACCTGCACCCCGAGGACCTGCTGGACCTGATGCAGCAGGAACCGCCGACCATCTCGCTCGGCGTACCGACGATCTGGCTCGGGCTGATCCAGGCGCACCAGGCGCAGCCGGGCCGCTGGACGATGCCCGCGGGCATGCGCTCGCTGGTCGGCGGCGCGGCGGTGCCCGAGTCGCTGATCCGCGCGTTCGCGCGCCACGGCGTGTGGCTGCAGCAGGGCTGGGGCATGACCGAGACCTCGCCGCTGGCCACCGTGTCGTCCCCGCGCGCCGAACTGCGCGACGCCGATGACGACGAGCGCTTCCGCCGCCAGGCCATGGCCGGCACGCCGGTGCCGCTGGTGGACGTGCGCATCCGCACCGACGAGGGCACCGACGCGCCGCCCGACGGCCACACGATGGGCGAGATCCAGGTGCGCGGCCCGTTCATCACCGGTGCGTACTTCGGCAGCGCCGCCGACCCCGACAAGTTCACCGCCGACGGCTGGCTGCGCACCGGCGACGTTGCGGTGATGGACGAGCTGCACATGCTGCGCATCACCGACCGCACCAAGGACCTGATCAAGTCCGGCGGCGAGTGGATCAGCTCGGTGGACCTGGAGAACGCGCTGATGGGCCACCCGGCCGTGGCCGAGGCTGCGGTGATCGCGATCCCCGACGAGAAGTGGAGCGAGCGGCCGCTGGCCTGCGTGGCGTGGCGCGCCGGGCAGGCGGCCACGCCGCAGGCGCTGAACGAGCACCTGCTGGGCAGCGGCTTCGCGAAGTGGCAGTTGCCCGACCGCTACGAGGTGATCGACGCGGTGCCGCGCACGTCCACCGGCAAGTTCTGGAAGCTCGAGCTGCGGCGCCGGTTCCCTCGGTAGGCGTCTGCACCGCGGCCGCCGGCGCCCCCCACGAACGCTGTCATCGAACTGTCGCAGGGCGCGCCTAGACTGACCGGATGACCCCGGCCACCCCGCCGCTGGAGCGCGAACTCGCGATCCTGCAGTTCAACCGCCGCGTGCTGGCGCAGGCCGGGCGCGACGACGTGCCGCTGCTGGAGCGGCTGCGCTACGTGACGATCGTGTCGTCCAACCTCGACGAGTTCTTCGAGGTGCGCATGGGCGACATCCTGGAGGCCGTGCAGCAGGGCGGCGGCCGCGCCACGCCGCACGACGTGGCGCGCCTCGCGCAGGCGGCCCGCGAGCTGACCGACGCCCAGTACGCGGTGTTCAACGAGCAGCTCACGCCCGCGCTCCAGCGCGAGGGCATCGTGGTGCTCAACCACGCCGAGCGCAACGCGGCGCAGCGCGCGTGGGTGCGCCGCTTCTTCGAGACGCAGGTGCGGCCGCTGCTGGTGCCGGTGAGCCTGGACCCGTCGCACCCGTTCCCGCAGGTGGCCACCAAGTCGCTGAACTTCATCGCGCGGCTCTCGGGGCGTGACGCCTTCGGGCGCGAGAACCCGACTGCGATCGTCAAGGTGCCGCGCGTGCTGCCCCGCGTGATGCGGCTGCCGGCCGGCATCACCGGCGGCGCGCAGGGCTTCGTGCTGCTGACCAGCGTGATCCGCGCCCACCTGGGCGAGCTGTTCCCCGGGCGCGATGTGGTGGCGTTCTCGCAGTTCCGCGTCACCCGCGACGCCGACCTCGAGGTCGACACCGACGACATCGACAACCTCCGCCACGCGCTGCGGCTGGGTCTGACCCGGCGCCACTTCGGCCGCGCCACGCGGCTGGAGGTCGTGGCGAGTTGCCCGCCGGAGCTGTCGGACTTCCTGCTCGCGCAGTTCGACCTTGCCGAGGTGTCGCTGGTCAAGGTGCAGGGCCCCGTGAACCTGGTGCGCCTGAACGCGCTGATCGACCTGGCCGAGGCGCCGCGGCTGCGCTTCCCGGCGTTTGCGCCGCAGTGGCCCGCCGCCCGACTGCCGCGGAACGTGCCCATCGTCGAGCGGCTCGGCGGCCCCGGCGGCGGCGACGTGCTGCTGCACCACCCTTTCGAGAGCTTCGAGCCGGTGGTGCAGTTCCTGCGCGAGGCGGTCGAGGATCCCGACGTGCTGGCGATCAAGCAGACGATCTACCGCACCGGCGCGCAGTCGGTGCTGATGGACCTGCTGCTCGAAGCCGCGCGCCGCGGCAAGGAGGTGCTGGCCGTGGTGGAGCTCACGGCGCGCTTCGACGAGGAGGCCAACATCAACTGGGCCGAGCGGCTGGAGGCCGTCGGCGCGCAGGTGGTGTACGGCATCGTCGGGCTGAAGACGCACGCCAAGATGCTGCTCGTCACGCGGCGCGAGGCCGGCGCGATGCGGCGCTACCTGCACCTGTCCACCGGCAACTACAACCCGCGCACGGCGCTGATGTACACCGACCTGGGCCTGCTCACCGCCGACCCCGGGCTGACGCAGGACGCCGATGCCGTGTTCCTGCAGCTCGCCAGCCAGGCACGCATCGGGCGGCTCGAGCACCTCGTGCCGGCACCGTTCAGGCTGCACCGCCGGCTGCTGCGGCACATCGCCGACGTGGCCGAGGCGGCCCGCGCCGGCCGACCTGCGCGCATCGTCGCCAAGTTGAACGCGCTCACCGATCCGGCCGTGATCGACGCGCTGGCGGCCGCCAGCGGCGCCGGCGTGCCGATCGATCTCGTCGTGCGCGGCGCCTGCATGCTGCGCCCCGGCGTGCCGGGCCTCACCGACACGGTGCGCGTGAGCTCGGTGGTCGGCCGCTTCCTCGAGCACACGCGCGTCTTCTACTTCCGCTGGGGCGCGGGTGAGGACGACGAGGTGCTCTACCTCAGCAGTGCCGACTGGATGAGCCGCAACCTGGTGGGCCGCATCGAGATCGCGTGGCCGGTGCGCGAAGCGGCGCTGCGCCAGCGCGTCATCGACGAGGCCCTGGTGCCCTACCTGCACGACGAGCGCGACGCCTGGACGATGGAGCCCGACGGCAGCTACCGCCGCGTGTCCAGCGAAGGCGTGAGCGCACAGCGCGCGCTGATGCAGCGCTATTCGGGGAGCTGACGATGGACCTGATCCTGTGGCGCCACGCCGAGGCCTACGACGCGAAGGACGGCCAGGACGACCTGGAGCGCGCGCTCACCACCAAGGGCGAGCGGCAGGCGGCGCGCATGGCCGACTGGCTCAACCGCCAGCTGCCGGCCGGCACGAAGGTGTACGCGAGCCCGGCCCGGCGCGCGCAGCAGACGGCCGCGGCGCTCGAGCGCAAGGTGAAGACCGCGGACGCGCTGGCCCCGGACGGCAGCGTCGAGGCGCTGCTGCACACGGTGCGCTGGCCCGATGCGCGGGAAGGTGCGCTCGTCGTCGGCCACCAGCCCACGCTCGGCCTCGTCGCGGCCTACCTGCTGGCCGGGCAGCCGCTGCCGTGGGCGTTGCGCAAGGGCGCGGTGTGGTGGCTGCGCTCGCGCGAACGGGATGGCGTGCGGCAGACCGTGCTGCACGCGGCGATGTCGCCGGAGCTGATCTGATCGCCAGGCGATCCCTTCATCCTTTCACGCACACCACCTGCTTGAGCGTGTGCACCACGTCGACCAGGTCGCGCTGCGCGGCCATCACCGCGTCGATGTCCTTGTAGGCCGCGGGCGTCTCGTCGATCACGTCCTTGTCCTTGCGGCACTCGACGCCCTCGGTCGCGGCGCGGTGGTCGGCCAGCGTGAATCGGCGCCTGGCCTCGCCGCGGCTCATCACGCGCCCCGCACCGTGCGAGCAGGACTCGAACGATTCGGGGTTGCCCTTGCCGCGCACGATGTAGCTGCGCGCGCCCATGCTGCCGGGGATGATGCCCAGCTGCCCGGCCTTCGCGCTCACCGCGCCCTTGCGCGTGACGTACACGTCCTCGCCGTAGTGATGCTCCTTCTGCACGTAGTTGTGGTGGCAGTTCACCGCCTCGACGTGGCTCTGGAAGTTCTTGCGGATCACCGTCTTCGCGGTCTCGATCACGCGCTTCATCATCACCTCGCGGTTGATGGCGGCGAACTTCTGGGCCCAGCCCACGGCGCGCACGTAGTCGCCGAAGTAGCGGCTGCCTTCCTCGAAGTAGGCCAGGTCGCGGTCCGGCAGGTTGGCGTTGTTGCGCATCGCGTCCTGCTTGGCCAGTTCGATGAACATCGTGCCGATGAAGTTGCCGACGCCGCGCGAGCCCGAGTGGAGCATGAACCAGACGAAGCCCGCTTCGTCGAGGCAGACCTCGATGAAGTGGTTGCCGGTGCCCAGCGTGCCCAGGTGCTGGATGTGGTTGGTCTTCTCCAGCATCGGGTAGTCGCGGCACAGCTCGGTGAACTCGGGTTCGAGCTGCGCCCAGGCCGTGTTCACCGTGCCCGGCGCCTTCTGCCACGCGCCCGGGTCACGGCCGCCCGGCTGGCGGCCGTGCGGCACCGCGCGCTCGATGGCCGAGCGCAGCGGGCCCAGGTTGTCGGGCAGGTCCCCGGCCGTCAGCGTGGTCTTGCAGGCGATCATCCCGCAGCCGATGTCCACGCCCACCGCGGCCGGGATGATGGCGCGCAGCGTCGGGATCACCGAACCCACGGTGGCGCCGATGCCGAAGTGCACGTCGGGCATCGCCGCGATGTGGTGGTGCACGATGGGCAGGCGCGCGGCGTTGCTCAGCTGGCGCTTGGCCTCGTCCTCGACGGGCACGCCGCGCGTCCACATCTTCAGCGGCACGCCGCCGGGCACGTCTTCGTGGATGTGATTGCGTTCCATGTTCTGATCCATTGTGCAAAAGCCGCTGCGGCCTGGGGGCCACCGCGGCAGTGCACGCACGGACGACGCAGGTGAACCGGAATCGCACGCACCGCCATCACGTCTACGTGGTCGAGCTGTCCGACCGCGTGTGGAACGAGCCGTCGTTCCGCAAGGCCAACCCCGACTACCGAGGGAACAAGCCGCTGGTCTACGTCGGCATGACGGGGCTCGACCCGGACCTGCGCTTCGACCGGCACAAGGCCGGCATCCAGGCCAATCGCTTCGTGCAGGCGTACGGGCTGAGGCTGCTGCCGCAGCTGTACGAGGTCTACAACCCCATGCCCTACGAGGCGGCCCGCGAGATGGAGGTCGAGCTGGCCATCGGCTTGCGCGAGGCCGGGTACGGGGTGTGGCAGGCGTAGCAAGCCCGCTCGCGACGTCCATGCCCCCCGAATGCAGCCTCGTCCGCCGCCGCTGCCGTTCGTCGCACGCGGCTTGGTGGCCCGCGAGCCGGTCGCCACCATGCGGCCGACAGAAAGCCTCCGAGGGACATCCAGGCCATGCTCTCCATCTCGCACCTGACGCACGTCTACCCGAACGGCGTGCGCGCGCTAGACGACGTCTCGCTCGACATTCCCGCCGGCATGTTCGGCCTGCTCGGGCCCAACGGCGCGGGCAAGTCCAGCCTGATGCGCTGCCTGGCCACGCTGCAGGTGCCGACCTCGGGCGCCATCCGCTTCGGCGACGTGGACGTGCTCCAGGACCCGTCCGCGCTGCGCGCGATGCTGGGTTACCTGCCGCAGGACTTCGGCGTCTACCCGCGCGTGTCGGCCGAGGAGATGCTGACCCACCTCGCGGTGCTGAAGGGCATCGCCGGCCGCGGCGAGCGGCGCGACACGGTGGATGCGCTGCTGCGCCAGGTGAACCTCTGGGACGTGCGCAAGAAGGCGCTGGCGGGCTACTCCGGCGGCATGCGCCAGCGCTTCGGCATCGCGCAGGCGCTGATCGGCAACCCGAAGCTCGTGATCGTCGACGAGCCCACCGCCGGGCTGGACCCCGAAGAACGCAATCGCTTCAACAACCTGCTGGCCGAGATCGGCGAGCACGTGGTGGTGATCCTGTCGACCCACATCGTCGACGACGTGACCGACCTGTGCCCGCGCATGGCCATCCTGGTGGGCGGCAGCATCGTCGAGACCGGCACGCCGCGCGAGCTGATCGGCCGCCTCTCCGGCCGCGTGTGGCAGTCCGAGATCGACAAGCGCGAGCTCGACACCGCGCGCCAGCGGCACACCGTCATCGCCACCCGGCTGCGCGGCGGCCGCACGGCGATCCGCGTGCTGGCCGACCATGCGCCGGGCGTCGGCTTCGCGCCGGTCGAGGCGGGGCTCGAGGACGTGTACTTCGCGACGCTGCACCAGCAGCGCCGCGACGACCTGCGCAAGGCCGCCTGAGCCATGTTCGCCTCGGTCGCTGCCTTCGAGTGGAAGTTCCAGGTCAGGAGCCCGGTGTTCTGGGTCGGCGTGCTGCTGTTCTTCCTGCTGGCGTTCGGCGCCACCACGGTCGACACGATCCAGATCGGCAGCCGCGGCAACGTCAACGTGAACTCGCCGTACGCGCTGCTGCAGACGGTGGGCATCATGGGCATCTTCGCGATCTTCGTGGTCGTCGCGATGGTCGCGGGTCCGGTGCTGCGCGACGACGAGACCGGTTTCGCGCCCATCCTGCGCAGCACGCGCCTCGGCAAGGGCGCGTACCTCGGGGGCCGCTTCGCGGGTGCGCTGGCCGCGGCGCTGCTGGTGTTGGCCGCGGTGCCGGCGGCCGTGGCGATCGGCGCGCAGATGCCCTGGCTGGACGCGGAGAAGGTCGGCCCGTTCCGCCCCAACGACCTCGTCTACGCCGTTTTCCTGTACGCGCTGCCCACGCTGCTGGTGACCGGCGCGGGCTTCTTCGCGCTGGCCACCGCCACGCGCTCGATGATGTGGACCTACGTGGGCGCCGTGGCGCTGCTGGTGCTCTTCACGGTGAGCCGCATCTGGCTGCGCGACGTGCAGCACGACACGCTGTCCGCGCTCTCCGACCCCTTCGGCGTGGCGGCGCTGCAGATCGTCACCAAGTACTGGACGGCGAGCGACCGCAACACGCTGCTGCCGCCGATGACGGGGCTGCTGCTGGCCAACCGGCTGCTGTGGACGGGCATCGCGGCGCTGCTGTTCGCCGTGGCCTGGCGCGGCTTCCGTTTCGAGACGCGCAGCCGTGCGGGCGCCGCATCGAAGGCCGAGCCGGCCGAGGTCTCGTCCGCCGCGTCTGCCGTTCCGCTGCCGGGCGCGCTGCCCGCGCCGCGCTTCGGCGCCGCCACGTCGCGCGCGCAGCTGCTGGCGCTGGCCCGCTTCGACATGGCCTTCGTCTTCCGCAGCCCGGCGTTCTTCGTGCTGCTGTTCATCGGCGTGATCAACGGCTTCGGCAGCAGCTGGTACGTCGGCGAGTGGTACGGCAGCCACTCGGTGCCCGTCACCCGGCTGATGGTGCAGGCGATGCAAGGCGCGTTCACCTTCATGCCGATGCTGGTGGCGGTGTACTACGGCGGCGAGCTGGTGTGGCGCGACCGCGAGCGCCGCGTGCACGAGATCATCGACGCCACCGCGGCGCCGGACTGGGCGCACGTGCTGCCGAAGATGGCCGCCATCGCGCTGGTGCTCACCGCCACCGCGCTGGTGGCCGTGCTGACCGGCATGGCGGTGCAGCTGCTCAAGGGCTGGACGCAACTCGAGCCGCTGAACTACCTGCTGTGGTGGGTGGTGCCCACCGTGGTGTTCGCGCTGCAGCTGGCCGTGCTCTCGGTGTTCGTGCAGGTGCTGGTGCCGCAGAAGTTCATCGGCTGGGGGGTGATGCTGGTGTGGATCGTCGGCGCGGTGGCGATGGCCGGCGCCGGCTTGGAGCACAACCTCTACAACTACGCCGGCACCTCGCCGGTGCCGCTGTCGGACATGAACGGCATGGCGCGCTTCTGGGTCGGCGCCGGCTGGTTCCAGCTGTACTGGAGCGCCTGCGCGCTGCTGCTGGCCGTGCTGTCGCATGCGCTGTGGCGCCGCGGCGCGGCCACCGCGCTGAAGGCGCGCCTGGCGGCGCTGCCGCGGCGGCTGGCCGGCACGCCGGGGTGGATCGCCGCCGGCGCGTTCGCCGCCTGGGCCGGCACCGGCGCGTGGATCTACTGGAACACCAACGTGCTGAACCGCTACGTGCCCCAGCCCAAGGCCGACGAGATGCTGGCCGCGGCCGAGCGCGAGCTGCTGCCGTTCGAGAGGCTGCCGCAGCCCACGATCACCGCGGTCACGCTGGACGTGCAGCTCCACCCGCGCGAGGCGCGCGCCGTTACCCGCGGCAGCTACCGCATCGAGAACCGCACCGCGGCCCCGCTGGAGCAGGTGCACGTCGCCTGGCCCGAGCGGCTGAAGCTGGACGCCTTCGCGATCCCCGGCGCGGTGCTGGAGAAGGACTACGTGCGCTACCCGTACCGCATCTATCGCCTGCAGCCGCCGCTGCAGCCGGGCGAGGTGCGCGAGGCGACGTTCACCACCACGTTGGAGGAGCGCGGCTTCACCAACGGCCAGCCGCTCACGCGCCTGGTGGCCAACGGCAGCTTCGTCGACAACGGCGAGATCACGCCTTCGTTCGGCATCGGCCGCGACGCGCTGCTGAAGGACCGCGCCAAGCGCCGCAAGCACGGCCTGCCGGCCGACCTGCGTCCGCCGGCGCTGGAGGACGAGAGCGGCCGCGCGCGCACCGACTTCCGCCCCGACAGCGGCTGGGTCACGGCCGACATCACCGTCGCCACCGATGCCGACCAGACCCCCATCGCCCCCGGCACCACGGTCAGCGACACGGTGACGGGCGGCCGCCGCACGGTGCGCTTCCGCACCGACGCGCCGATCAACCACTTCTTCTCGATCCAGAGCGCGCGCTACGAGGTGCGGCGCGAGAAGGTCGGCGACATCGACCTCGCTGTCTACCACCACCCCGGCCACGACCACAACGTCGAGCGCATGCTGCAGGCGATGAAGGCGTCGCTGGCGCTGTTCGGCGAGCAGTTCTCGCCGTACCAGTTCAAGCAGGCGCGCATCCTCGAGTTCCCGAGCTACGCCGATTTCGCGCAGAGCTTCGCGAACACGATCCCCTACTCCGAGAACCTCGGCTTCCTGATGAGCCCGCCGGAAGGCGACGACAAGATCGACGTCGTCACCTACGTCACCGCGCACGAGATCGCGCACCAGTGGTGGGGGCACCAGCTCGTGCCGTCGGAGCAGCAGGGCGGCACGATGCTGGTGGAGAGCTTCGCCCAGTACTCGGCGCTGCTGGTGATGGAGCGCATGTACGGCAAGGAGCAGATGCGCCGCTTCCTGAAGTACGAGCTCGACCGCTACCTGCGCCGGCGTGGCGGCGAGGTGGTCGAGGAGCTGCCGCTGGCCCGCGTGGAGAACCAGCCCTACATCCACTACCAGAAGGGCTCGCTCGTGATGTATCTGGCCAAGGACCTGATCGGCGAGGAGCAGGTCAACCGCGCGATGGCCCGGCTGCTGAAGGCGCACGCCTTCAAGGCGGCGCCGTACCCGAACACGCTGGACTTCCTGAAGCTGCTGCGCGAGGAAGCCGGCCCGGCCCACGACACGCTGATCACCGACCTCTTCGAACGCATCACGCTCTGGGATGCGAAGGCCACCGGCGCGAAGAGCGTGCAGCGCCCGGACGGGCGCTGGGAGACGACCTTCGAGGTCGAGGCCCGCAAGCTGCACGCCGACGGCCGCGGCAAGGAGACCGAGGCGCCGCTGGACGAGCCTTTCGATGTCGGCGCGTTCGCGGTCGAGCCGGGGCGCAAGGGCTACACCGCGCAGTCGGTGCTGGCCTTCGAGCGGCGGCCGATCAAGACCGGCAAGCAGACGGTGACGCTGGTCACCGCGACGAAGCCGGCCCGCGTGGGCGTGGATCCGTACAACAAGCGCATCGATCGCAACAGCGAGGACAACCTCACCAAGGTCGAGTGACCTCCGGACGCGAAAGTCGTCATCGCTCAGGAGGGGCGCACGGGCACGAAAGTCTAGGCGACCGGAACCGCATCCGCCGCCGCGGGTTCCCGGGCCGATTGCGCCGCACCCATCGGCCGCTCGCGGGCCAGTGCCGCCTCCACCTGGTGCTGCAACTGGCGCGCGATCACCCGTCGCGTCTCCTCGTGCGGCCCGGGCCGTACGGGCAGCACGTGCATCCGCAGTTCCAGGCCCTCGGCGAACGCGAGCCGCCACAGGCTCTGCGCGAGCGTGATGTCGCCGGTGAACAGCACCGCCGGGCTCGTCGGAGCCGGCGCACACGGATCTGCCGGGTCGCTCGCTCCGAGCTCGACGTAGCGCAGCGCGACGGCCTGCACCGGCGCGCCGGCATCGATGGCCGCCTGCAGGAAGTTGCCGTGGAAGGGCAGCAGGCACTGCCCGTCGCTCACCACGCCTTCGGGGAACACGGCCACGGCGTCGCCCTCGCGCAGGGCCTGCGCGGCCGCCTGCACGGCGCGCCGCAGGTCACGCGGGCGCCGCCGCTGCAGGTAGATCGTGCCGGCGCTGCCCACCAGGCGACGCACGCAGCGCCAGTGCTGCAGCTCGGCCATCGCGACGAAGCGCGCCGCGGGGTCGTGGGCATGGATCGCCAGGATGTCCAGCCACGAGACATGGTTGGCGACGATGAGCCGCGGCCCGGCCCGCATGCGGCCGGTGCAGACCGCGCGGATGCCCAGCGACGAGAGCACGCCGCGCGCCCAGAGGCCGATCAGGCGCTGCCGCGTCGCCACGGTGCAGGCCGGGAACAGCAGCGTCACCGCCAGCCATCCCAGCACCACCACCGCAGCCACGCGCAGCAGGCGTACGGCTGCGTGCAGCCCTCGCCGCGCCGATCCCGCTGCGGTGGCCCGCACGGTGGCCATCACGCGGGCGGTCCAGCCGCGTCCTCCGCGGTGCGTGGCTCCTGCACGAAGCGCGCGCGCCGGCGCTCCTCGGCCACGCCGCTGGCCTCGAGGTCCAGCCACGTGAGGAAGTCGATGGTGCCGAAGTCCCGGTCGATCGCCGGGGGCGCGCACACCTTGGCCCCGAGCGCGAGGTACGCGGTGAGCAGCCGCGGGATCTTCGGCGGTGCAGCCTCCGCGGCCAGCGAGCAGGCATGGGCCGGCCGCGGCACGGTCATCAACGCGGGCGGCGCGGCGTGCACCTGCAGGCGCCGCCAGGCCGCGGCGCCGACCCGTTCATCGAGCGACGTCAGCGAGCTGCAGCCCATCAGGTAGCGCGCCCCGCGCTGCGCGGCGTAGGCGGCGATGCCCCGCCACAGCAGGCTCAGCACGGCGTAGGAGCGATGCCCGGCATGCACGCAGGCCCGGCCCAGCTCCACGATCTGCGCCCGGTGCGGCTCGAGCGGCGAGAGGTCGAACTCGCGCTCGCTGTAGTAGCCCAGCCCTGCGCGGGCCATCGCCCCGGTTTGCAGCCGATAGGTACCGACCACCTGCCCGCCGGCCGTCTCGAACACCAGCAGGTGATCGCAGACCGCATCGAGGTCATCGGCATCCCGCCGCGTGCCGTAGGACTGCAGCAGCCCTTCGCCCAGTTCGAGGTTGAAGACCTCGAAGCGCAGCCTCTGCGCGGCGGCCACTTCGTGGGCGCCGCAGGCGAGCCGCACGGCGTAGCCCGGCTGCTCGTGCGCTGCGCGCGCCTCGGGGCCTTGTGGCGCCCGCGGCGAGCTGCGGGTCGCCGCGGCGGCAGGCGGAAGCGTCGGGGCGATTTCCATGTCCGGGTCCTCGTGCAGCGGCCAGTCGATGCCTCTCTGGTCGCGCCAGCGTTGCCGGGCTTACAGCGCAAGCGCGCATCGATGGACTCTTGCTGTAAGCCGGCCCGGGCCACGGCGACAGAGGGTGACGCAGGCCCCCGACGGCGGACTGCACGCCCCTCGCCGTGGACTTCCGATGAGCCTCTCCGCCACCACCACGCTGTCATCGCTGCCGCGCGACGAGACCGATCGGGCCGGCCGCCCCTCGATCTCACGCGCCCTTCCGGTGATCGCGGCCACGACGGGTTGGGCCCGGCCGCGCGGCCACCGCGCGGATCTGTCGGCCGTGCGCCGGCACACCGTCGTCGGGCCGGCCGGCGTGCCGATCAGCCTGCTCGCGCGCAGCGGCCACGCACCGGTGGCCCGCCTCGTGCTGGTGCACGGCACGCCGGGGTCGGCATCAGGGTGGGGCGGGTGGTTGGCCGATCCGTTCCCGGGCTTCCACACGGTGGCGGTCGACCGGCCGGGCCACGGCGCCAGCGGGCCCGCGCGGGCGGTCACCGGCCTCGTGGAACAGGCCGACCTGATCGCCGGCGCCGTGCTGCCCGACGACGATTGCGCCAACGTGGTGGCCGGGCACTCGCTGGGTGGTGCCGTGGCCGCGTGCATCGCCGCGCGGCACGGCGAGCGGGTGCAGGCGCTGGTGCTGGTGGCGGCCGCGCTGGACCCTGCACTCGAGCGGGTGCACCCGCTGCAACGGCTGGCCCGGCGCGGGCCGCTGCGCGCCATGCTCCCGCGCAGCCTGCGGCATGCCAACGACGAACTGCTCGCGCTGCAGGCCGAACTCGTCGCGCTGGCTCCGCACCTGGCGCGCATCCGCTGCCCCGTGTTCGTCGTGCACGGCACCCACGATCGCCTGGTGCCGGTGGCCAACGTGGGCTACCTGCAGCGCCGGCTCGTCGGCGCGCCGGCCCTGGAGATCGACCTGCTGCGCGGGCAGGACCACTTCCTGCCGTGGAACGCCCGCGCGCAACTGCGCCGCGTGTTCGCTGCGGCCGGAGCCGCCGCGTGCTGAGCGCGCTGGCGAGCGGGGGTGCCTGGCAGGCCGCGCTCGACGGCATGGCCGAGCCCGGCGTGATCGCGCTGGTGCTCGCGCTGACCACGCTGCTGGTCGAGGATCTGGCCATCGCGGCCGGCGCGGCGCTGGCCACGCAGGGCGCGGTGTCGTGGGAACTGGCGTTCGTGGCCGTCGGCGGCGGCATCGCCGCGGGCGACCTCGGGCTCTACGCCCTCGGCATGGCGGCACGCCGCGTGCGATGGCTCGAGCGCCGCTACGGCGGTCCACGCCGGGAGGCGCTGCGCGAGCGGCTGACGCGGCACCTGCCCAGCGCGGTGCTGACGGCCCGCGTGGTGCCCGGGCTGCGCCTGCTCACCTACACCGCCGCCGGCTTCCTGCGCATCGGGCTGCCGGCCTTCACGGCCTGGGTGCTGGTCGCGGTGGCGGCCTGGACCGGCGGTCTCTTCGCGCTCAGCAGCGCGCTGGGCCACGGGCTCTCGGCGAGCCTGGGCATCCCGCCTGCGCTCGCGGTGGCCTTGCCGGTGCTCGTGCTCGCCTTGTGCGTGCCGCTCGTGCGGCGCCTGTGGCTTGCGCGTCGGCGCCGCACCGACCCGATACCGACCACCCCGCCCGGAGCCTCCGTGTCATGAACACCGCCGTCGCCACCTTCGAACCAGCGGTCGCCCGCGTACCCGCGGCCGTGCGGCCGCACCAGGGCATGCCGCCGCTGGACGAGAGCGGGCCACCGCTGTCGTTCTTCGAGTTCTGGCCGATGTGGGCGTTCTATCCGCCGGTGATGGCCTACGCTGCCTGGCTGATGCTGCGACATCGCGGCGTGCTGCTGCCCACCGCGGCCAACCCGTCGTTCCCGGGCGGCGGCTACTACGGCGAATCGAAGTCCGCGATCCTCGCGCTGGCCCGCAGGCACCTCGGCGATCGGGTGGCTCCCTACATCACCGTCGACCGGCACGGCGACGCGGCGGCACAGCTCACCGAGGCACTGCAGGCGCTGGCCGATGCCGGGCTGGTGCTGCCGGTGGTGGCCAAGCCCGACCTCGGCTGCCGCGGCGCCGGCGTGAAGCTCGTGCGCACCGCCGCGGACTTGGCCGCCTACCTCGGCGCCTTCCCGCAAGGCGCGCGCCTGGTGCTGCAGCGCCTCGTGCCGCACGAGGGCGAGGCCGGCGTCTTCTACTGCCGGCGACCGGGCGAGGCGCGCGGGCGCATCGTGTCGATCACGCTGAAGTACTTCCCGCACGTCACCGGCGACGGCGTGCGCACGCTGCGCGAGCTGATCCTCGCCGACCCGCGCGCCGGCCGGCTGTCGCACCTGTACCTGCCGCGGCACGCGGCGCGCCTGCACAGCGTGCCGGCGGCGGGCGAGTCGGTGCGGCTGGCCTTCGCCGGCAGCCACAGCCGCGGCGCGATCTTCCGCAACGGCACGCACCTGGTGACGCCGGAGATGGAGGCGCGCTTCGACGCGATGGCGCACGCGCTGCCGGAGTTCCACTTCGGCCGCTTCGACCTCCGCTTCGCCGAGTTCGCGCAGCTGCAGCGCGGCGAGGGCTACACGATCGTCGAGATCAACGGCGCCGGCGCCGAGAGCACGCACATCTGGGATCGCCGCACCACGTTGCTGCAGGCCTGGCGCGACCTGATGCGCCAGTACCGCTGGCTCTACGAGATCGGCGCGGCCAACCGTGCGCGCGGCCACGCGCCGATGTCGTGGGCCGAGTTCAGGGCGGCCTATCGGCGCGAGAAGGCGCTGACGCCGCTCTACCCGGCCACCGATTGACGCGCGGGCCGATGCGTCGCAGGACGTGCGGCGCGCCGTAAGGCACGGCGGTGTCGGCCGACTATCCCCTCATGGACACCGCACTCACCCACGACCGCACGGCGGGGCGCCCCGGCACCGGGGCCGCGACGCGGCTGCTGGCCTTCAACGACGACGTGCTGGCGCAGGGCGCCGCACTCGCGGCGGCCCATGAAGCCGATGCCGCGGCGCCGTTCGAGCCGCTGGTCGGCCCGCACCTGCGCCATGTCATCGAGCACTACGAGGCCTTGCTGATGCGCGCCGGCGCGCACGAGGTCGACTACGACAGCCGCCCGCGGGACCGTGCGCTCGAGCACTCGCCGACGCTGGCCCGAGAACGGATCGCGGCCCTGCGCGCGGCGCTGCACGGCGGCGGCGCGGGCGACATCGACGATCCGATCGTCGTGCACGCCCGCATCGGGCTCGAGGGCCAGTGGCCGCTGATCACGACCTCCACCGTCGGCCGCGAGCTGGTGTTTCTCGCCAGCCACGCGGTGCACCACTACGCCTTGCTGCGCGAGCACTGCGTGCGCCACGGGCTCGCGGTGTCCACGCACTTCGGCATCGCGCCTGCCACCGTGGCGCATGCGCGGCAGCGTCACTGACGCCACGTCGCGAACCAGGGTACGCCCCCCGAGTCTCCATCCTCACCACGACCGAGTCCGAGCCATGATCCTTCGACACCTGAACGCAAGCCGCCGCACCGTGCTCGGCGGCATCGCCCTCTCCTTGCTGCCGCTGGCCGCGCGCGCGGCGCCGCCCGTCAACACGCTCAAGGGCGGCCTCTTCGGCGGCCGCGACGACACCGCGATCCTCGGCTACGACACCGTGGCCTATCACACCGACGGCCGGGCGGTGAAGGGCCAGGACGCGTACGTGCACGCGTGGATGGGCGCGCGCTGGAAGTTCGCCTCGCAGGCCCATCTGGATCTCTTCAAGGCCGCGCCGGAGAAGTACGCGCCGCAGTACGGCGGCTACTGCGCCTACGGCGTCTCGCAGGGCTATCTCGTGAAGGTCGAGCCCGACCAGTTCAAGCTGATCGACGGCAAGCTCTACCTGAACTACGACGCCAGCGTGCAGAAGAAGTGGCTGGAGGATCCGGCCGGCTACATCCGCCGCGCCGACGCCGCGTTCAGCGGCCTGCTCAAGCCGTGAGGAGACGCCCGTGAACGCACTGCGCAGGCATGGCCACTGGATCCCGACGCTCTACGTCGGGTTCGTCTTCATCCAGTCGCTGTTCTTCAAGTTCACCGGCTCGCCGGAGACGGTCTACATCTTCGAGACCAAGCTCGACGCCTGGGCGGCCACGCTGGGGCTTCCCGGCGTGTTCGCCCCGGGCGGGATCTTCTCGGCACGCGTGGTCGGCAGCGCGGAGCTGGTCGCTTCGGTGCTGCTGCTGGCGGGGGCCGCGCGCCTCTCGTGGCGTCCGCTGCAGGTGCTGGGTGCGGCGCTGGGTCTGGCGGTGATCAGCGGGGCGATCTTCTTCCACCTGTTCACGCCGCTGGGCGTGGCCGTGGTCAACACCGACGGCAGCACCGACGGCGGCGAGCTGTTCGCACTGGCCTGCGGCGTGTGGGCGGCCTGCGCGCTGCTGCTGTGGCTGCGGCGCGAGGTGTGGCTGCCGTGGCTCGGGGTGCGCAGCCGCGGGGAACATCTGATCTCGTTGCGTTGAATCGACGGGTTTCCCCTGGACCGGACGGGCGGTTGCGACACGTCCCGGTCGAATGCGCGGCCGTCGGTGGACGCCGCCCAGACCCCGCGGTTCCGTGCGAGAGGTCATCGGCAATGACCGACTCGCCGGCGACGTCGTGAGGGTGCTGCGCAGAGCAGGTCCCCGACCGACACCGGTCACCCGCCGACACGCCCGCCCGCATCAGCTCGCCCCGCCGCCGACAGCGTGAACCACAGCCGCGCCCCGCACGGCGTGTGGCCGTCGGCGACTTCCGCTGCGCTCTCCGCAGCGATCGTGCCGCCGTGCAGCTCGATGATCCGCCGCGCGATCGCCAGGCCCAGCCCGGCGCCGCCCCCGGCCGTGGCGTCGCCGGCGCCGGATGCGCCACGGAAATGGCGATCGAACACGTGCGGCAGGTCCGCGGCCGCGATGCCCGGCCCGCTGTCGCAGACCTCGGCGACGATCCGGTCGCCGTCGCGACGCGCGGCCACGCGCACCGTGCCGCCGGCAGGCGTGTGCTTCAGCGCATTGCCGATCAGGTTCTCGAGCACGCGCTCGACCAGGCCCAGGTCGGCGTCGACGAACGGCAGCCCCGGTGCGGCCATGGCGACGAGTGTCACGCCGCGGCTCTCGGCCACCAGGCGGAACTTCTGCACCACGTCGGCGGCCAACTCGTCGAAGGCGAAGCGCTCGCGATTCAGCGTCAGCCCTCGGTAGTCCAGCCGCGCCAGCTCGAACAGCTCGTCGATCAGCGCGGCCAGTCGCTCGCTCTGGCGCAGCGCGATGGCCAGGTACTGTGCCCGCTGCGGCTCGTCCAACCCGTCGCCCCTGGTGGCCACCATCTCGAGATATCCGCGCAGCGAGACCAGCGGCGTGCGCAGGTCATGCGAGACGTTGGCGATGAGGTCGCGGCGCAGGTAGGAGTTCTCCGCCTCCAGGTCGTCCTTCAGCCGCTCCACTTCGGCCAGCGCGCCGGCGAGCTGTCGCTGCGTCTGCGTGCGCTCGGCCACCTCGCTGCGCAGCCCGTGGATGAGCCGGGCGTTCTCCACGGCCATCGCCGCCTGCGTGGCCAGCACGCGCAGCACGGCCAGCCGCGCCGGCGTGTACAGGCCGGCCGCCCCGCGGTGCTCGACGTACAGCACGCCGGCCGGCCGCGACAGGCGGCGCACCGGCAGGCAGGCCAGCGATCGCGGCGCATGGCGACGCAGGTAGTCGTCGTCGCCCAGGCCCGCCGGAAGCGGCGCATCCTTCTGCCCGAGCGTCACCGTCTCGCCGGTGCGGCGCACGTACTGCACGACCGCCGAGGGCACGCGCGTCGATGCATCCAGCGGCTCCACCACGGTGGCGGCCGCGTCGCGCTCGACGCTGTGCACCACGGCCCCGTGCTCGCCTTCGAGCACGAGCGCGCCACGCTCCGCGCCGGCGTTCTCGATCGCAATGTGCAGCAGCCGCGCCACCAGCGTGTCCAGCCGGACCTCGGCGCCGATGGCCTGGCTGGCCTTCAGCACGCTGGCCAGGTCGAACATGCCCGAGTCCTCGACGGCCGCCGGTGCCGCGGGCTCCATCGCCTCCGGGGCCGATGCGGCCGCACGGGGCGCCGGCGCGAGGGACCACTCGGCCTCCAGCGCCGATGCCTTGGCGTTGGCACCCCACGCGACGAACAGATCGCGGGCCCGCGCTGCATGGAGGGCGGCCATCGCCGGCCGGTGCAGCCGCGTCTGCGTGCGCGCCACCGACTCGTGCGCCATGGCCTCCCAGCGCCGCATCGACGGCACCGCCGCCGCGAACTCCACGGCCTCCAGGCCGTGGGCGAGCGCAGCCTCGACGTCGCCTTGCAGCCGCGCTCGCTCGGCCGCCAGCAGCAGGGCCTGCGGCCGGTGGTTCTCGGCGTTGTGCGGCACGCGGGCCTCGAACGCCTGCCGGGCGCGCAGGACGGTGTCCATCAGGGCCGCCCGCTCGGCCGCCGGCACGAACTCGGCAGCGCGGGCCAGCGCCTGTGCATGCCAGAACTCGATCTGCACCGGCCACACGGTGCCCGGCAGCGCGTCGGCATAGGTCGCGGCGCGCCGGGCTTCCTGCAGCGCCTGCGCCGGCGTGCCCACCAGCGCGGCCAGGTGCAACCGGGCAGTGGCGTGGATGCAGGCATAGAAGCGCGCATCGCCATAGCGGGCCAGCCACCGGGCTTCGTCGAAGTCGCCGCTGGTGAGCGACAGCGGCCCGGCGCCGTGGCCGCGCAGCGCCCGCGCCCACGCGAGCATCAGCCGAACCATGTCGGCGAAGCCGGGGTTGCCCAGCCGCTCGATGCGGGCGACGCTGGGCGCGTACTCGCGCTCGAAGTCCGCGAGGTCGTCGCAGGCCGGCAGCGCGGCCCAGGTCTCCGTGCCCGCGGCATAGCCGGCGTAGACGAAGTCCCCGCCGTCCAGCCCGGCGGCATAGGCCTCGCGCGCATACGCCGCACCGGTGTGCAGCGGGTGGCACCAGAAGTTCACGTGGCCGTGGAACTGCTGATAGACCTTGGCCCGCAGGCGGCGGTCGTCGAGTGTGCGGTTCACCGCCAGCGCGAGGTGGCCGTACTCGTCGGCAGCCCGGTAGTCGCCGTGCAGCGCGCCGACCGTGATGGCGTGCGTCACGTAGCCGTAGGCCGACTCGGCGCAGTGGCCGTGTTCGAGCGACAGCCGCACCAGCGTGGCCGAGATCAGTCGCGCCAGCGTCGGGTCACCGGCGATGTAGGCGCTCGACCAGATCGTCGTGAGCAGCGACATCACCATGCGCACCGGCACGTCGGTCATCGGCGGCAGTTCGGACAGCTGCGGGATCGGCCGGCCGGCGCGCAGCCGCTCGATGCACGCGACCTCGTCGCCCAGCGCCTGCTGCTTGTCGGCCTCGCCGGTGGGCAGGCGCACGTCGAAGGGTGCCAGGGCCTCGCGGCCGCAGGCCAGCGCCTCGGCGTAGTGCCCCAGCCGTTCGAGCTGCACGCAGACGATCAGCAGGACACGCGCCCGGTCCACCGGGGTGGGTGCCTGGACGGCCAGCACCCGGCAGGCCGATTGCGCGGCTTCGAATGCACCGGTGAGGTAGCGGCACTCGGCCGCCTCGACCGCCAGCTCGAAGCGCAGCCGCGCGGCGTCGGTGGATGACCGCTGCGCTGCGGCGGGCGCGTCGGGTCCCAGCAGCTCGAGGCCGGCTTCGAACAGCGCCAGTGCCGATTCGTAGGCCGTCGTCGACTTGGCGCGCCGGCCTGCCGCCAGGTCGAGCGCGGCGACCTCACGGCGCTCGGTGCCATCGGTGATCCCGGCACGGCCGAGGTTCAGGTGGTGCACCACGTCGAACAGAGGGTCGTCGCTGGCCGCATCGCTCGCGCGGCCGCGCAGCAGCCGCCCGACGGCCAGGTGCACTGCGGCGCGTCTCTCGCCCGGGATCAGCGCGTAGGCCGCCTGCTGCACGCGATCGTGCAGGAACGCATGCCCCTCGCCGGTCGCGACCACCAGCCCCTCGGCGGTGGCCCGCGCGATGTCGCGCGCGATGTCCTCGGCCGGCCGCTCGCTGACCAGCACGAGGGTCTGCAGGTCGAAGCGGTTGCCGATGCAGGCCGCCAGCCGCAGCGCCCCCTGCGTGCCCGGCGGCAGGCGCCGGATGCTGCGCGACATCAACTCGACCACGTTGTCAGACAGCGGTGCGGCATCGATCCCGGCCAGGTCCCAGTGCCAGCGTGCCGAGGCGGCATCGGCGCGCAGCAGGCCCTCGCGGTGCAGGTCGCGCAGGAACTGGTGCACGTAGAACGGGTTGCCGCCGGTCTTGGACTGCACCCGCGCGGCCAGCGGCGTGACCTCGTCGGCCGAACGGCCCAGCACGCCGGTGAGCCACTGCGCGATGTCGGCCTGCGACAGCGGCCCGACCGCGATGCGTTCCAGCGGCACGCCAGCGGCCCGCAGCGCCTCGAGCGTGCGCGCCAGCAGCGGCGCGGTGTCCGGCGTGGCATCGCGGAAGGCACCGATCAGCACCAGCCCGTCGATCTCCGGGCTGGTGGCCAGCGGTCCGAGCAGCGACAGCGTGGCCGCATCGGCCCATTGCAGGTCGTCGAGGAACAGCACCAGCGGGCGCTCGCGCGAGGCCAGGGCCGCCAGGAAGCGTTGCACGACGCGCACGAAGCGGTTCTGCGACTCCATCGCCGGCAGCGGCGTCGGGGTCGGCTGCGGGCCGATGACATGCGTGATCTCGGGGATGACCTCCGACAGCACGCCTGCGTTGACACCCAGCATCTCCTGCAGGCGGCCTCGCCAGTGCGACAGGCCCTGCTCGCTGAGGCCCAGCAGCTGCCGCACGAGCGCCTGGAACGCCTGGATCAGCGCGCCGAACGGTACGCCGCGCACCACCTGGTCGAACTTGCCGGAGACGAACAGCCCCTCGTCGCGCACGCCGGGCCGCACGAGCGCGTGGATCAGTGCGGTCTTGCCGATGCCGGCTGAGCCCTCGACCAGCACGAGGGCACGGCCGCCCGCGGCCGCGCGGGCAAGGGCGGCGCGCAACTGCGCCACCTCGCGCTGCCGGCCCACCAGCGCGCCGCCGAACGACAGCGCCGAGCCGCCTTCGTGGCGTGCCAGTGCGAACGGCTCGATGCGCCCGTGCTCGGCCCATTGCGCGGTGCAGCGCGCCAGGTCGTCGGCAAGTGCCGTGGCGCTCTGGTAGCGATCCTCGGGCGACTTGGCGAGCAGCCGCAGCACGATGTCGCCGACCACGCCGGGCAGCTCGACATCGCTGCGGCGGGGCCGCGGCACGGCGCCGGCCAGGTGCCAGTGGATCTGCTCCAGGGCATCGCGGCCGACGAACGGCGGTGCACCCGTCAACGCGGCGTACAGCACCACGCCGAGCGCATACAGGTCGCTGCGCGCATCGATCGGCCCCTGCGAGCGCCCGGTCTGCTCCGGCGCCGCATGCACGAGGTGCTCCAGCGGCGCGTCGGGCGTGTGCGCGGTGGGCGCCGGCAGCGGGCCGGCGGCATCGGTCTCGAGCAGCGTGGCACATGGGGGCGAGGCCTGCCAGCTCACGGCGCCCGGGCGCACCACCGCATGCACCCGTCCCTGCGCGTGCAGCCGCGCGAGCTGGCGCGCGAGCTGCTCGCCCAGGACCAGCGCCGCCCCGATCGGCAGCGGCAGTGTGCATTCCGACAACAGCGGCGTCGCCAGGCGACCCGGCGCGGTTCCCCCCAAGGCGAGTCCTCCTGCCACGGGCGCTTCTTCGAGTGGCGGGGACTCTAGCTCCGAAACCAACGCGTGTCCGATGCGTGAGGAAGAAGTGACTTTCGCTGGATGTGAGCGTGAGGGCGGCCCCGCAGAGTCACTTCCGGCGCGACTCCCCTCGGGTGCCGCCCCGGAACCCCCGATCCATCCACCCCGACTGCCACCAGGAGAACCTGATCATGACCCCCACCATCCACCTGCATCGCCCCTCGATCCTCCCGCGGCTCCTCATCGCCGCGGCGGTGATCGGCACCTGCGCGCTGGCCGCCACGATGGCCTACGCCGGCGAGTGCCCGGCCGACAAGCGCGTGGCCGACGGCAAGGGCCAGCCGCCCGGCCCGAACATGCCGCAGGGCGTGACCGACGTCGTGCGCGCCAGCACCGAGATCGCCAAGGCGCCCTACAACATCAAGGGTCGGCTGTTCCGCCTGCGCGAGCTGAAGATGCTGCCCGGCGCCGTGGTGCCCTGGCACAGCCATGACGAGCGGCCCGCGATGATCTACGTCGTCAGTGGCGAGGTCGTCGAGTACGCGAGCAGCTGTGCCGTGCCGATCGTGCACAAGGCCGGCGACGTGGCGCCCGAGACCTTCGGCACCTCGCACTGGTGGAAGAACACCGGCGGCGCCACCGCCGTGCTGATCTCGGTGGACCTGTTTCCCGTCGAGATGAAGATGGACCCGCACACGATGTGAGCGGCGGCCCCACCCATCCAGGAGCACCACCATGACTGCATCCCCGCGCCGGCTCGGCGGCCCCGCCCTGGCCGCCATCGTGCTGGCCGCCTCGGCCGCTCTCGCCCCGATCGCCGCGTCGGCCCAAGGCGCCACCGTCGCTGGCACCGACGGCGTGATCCGCGTGAAGAGCGCCTACGGCATGGACGAGACGATCGCCCGCATCCGCGCCGACATCGCGGCCAAGGGCATCCTCTTCTTCTCGTCCGTCGACCAGAGTCGGCTTGCCGCCGACGCCGGCATCAAGCTCAACCCGTCGACGCTGCTGACCTTCGGCAACCCGCCGCTGGGCGCGCAGTTCCTCACCGCCAGCGCGTCCTCGGGGCTCGACTGGCCCGTGCGGCTGCTCGTGCACCAGGACGACAGCGGCACGGTGTGGGCGGCCTACACCGACTTCGCCTGGATCGCCGAGCGCCACCACATCACCAACCGCCGCGACCAGTTCGCGACGGCGGCCGGTGTGGTCGAGTCGATCACGTCCACCGTGCGCGGCCGATAGCGCACCGCGGTGCCCGCGCACCGCGCCTCTCCGTTCACGCGCACCACCACGAGGAGACCTGTCATGCATGCACACACCGCGGCGGCGGCGACCCGGCTGCCACCCCCCGTGAACCTGGCGCGGGCCCGCCCCGTCGTGCGCAGCGCTGCGCATCGGGTCGAGCCGCCGCCGTCGCGCTTCGCGCTGGACGTGCTCGAGGGTCTGGCGCAGCGGCAGCGCAGCATCCCCTGCACCTGGCTGTACGACCACCGCGGGTCGCAGCTCTTTGAACAGATCACCGAGGTGCCGGAGTACTACCCCACGCGCACCGAGATCGGGTGGCTGCGGCGCGCGGCACCGGACATCGCCGCGGCCGCCGGGTCCGGTGCGGTGGTGTTCGAGTTGGGCAGCGGCTCCAGCCGCAAGACGCCGCTGGTGCTGGGCGCGCTGGACCGGCCGGCGGGCTACGTGCCGATCGACATCAGCGAACGCTTCCTCGGCGAGTCGGTGCGCCCCTTGGCGGCCCGCTTCCCGGGCCTGCCGATCCACCCCGTGGTCGCGGACTTCAACGAACTGCAGGCGCTGCCGCTGCCCCCGGGCGTGCGCGGCGGCCGGCGGGTGATCTTCTTCCCCGGCGGCACGATCGGCAACCTCGACCCCGAGGACGCCGCCCGGCTGCTCGAGCGGCTCGGCCGGCTCGCAGGCCTCGGGGCCATGCTGGTGGTGGGCATCGACCACACGCGCGACCCGGCGGCCCTGGTGGCCGCCTACGACGATCGCGCCGGCATCACCGCCGCGTTCAACAAGAACCTGCTCGCGCGCATCAACCGCGAGCTCGATGGCGACTTCGACCTCGACGCCTACACGCACCGGGCCCGCTTCGATGCCGCGGAGCCGCGCGTGGAGATGTACCTGGTGGCCACGCGGGCGCAACGCGTGCACGTGCTGGACTGGGCCTACGACATCGCGGCCGGCGAGTCCATCCACACCGAGAACGCCTACAAGCCGAGCCTGTTCCAGTTCCTCGCCCTCGCGCACCGCTCCGGCTGGGCGCAACGGCGCCTGTGGATGGGCGAGACCCCGGGCTACGCGCTGCACCTGCTCGAAAACGTGCTCGTGCTGTGACATCGGCGTGAACTGGCGGCGATGAGGCCGTGAGCCTCGCACCGCAGACTGCCTCCCAGCGCATCGAACCCCGACACGTCCCCCACCGGCATCCCCTCCACACAACCTCTCGCTCTTCGAAGGATCCCGCCATGCTTCCCCTGCGCAACCGCGCCGCCATCGTCACCGGCTCCACCAGCGGCATCGGCCTGGGCATCGCCCGCGCCCTCGCCGCCCAGGGGGCCGACGTCCTGCTCAACGGCTTCGGCGATGCCGCCGAGATCGAGTCGCTGCGCGCCGACCTCGAACGCCGGCACGACGTGCGCGTGCGCTACTCGGCCGCCGACATGAGCCGGCCCGACCAGGTGCGTGCCCTCGCCCAGCAGGCCGAGGCCGCGTTCGGCCGCGTCGACATCGTCGTCAACAACGCGGGCATCCAGCACGTCGCGCCGGTCGACGACTTCCCCGAGGAGAAGTGGGATGCCGTCATCGCCATCAACCTCAGTTCCGCCTTCCACCTCGTGAAGGCCGTGCTGCCCGGCATGAAGCAGCGGGGCCATGGGCGGCTGATCCACGTGGCCTCGGCCCATGGGCTCACGGCCTCGCCGTTCAAGTCGGCCTACGTCGCCGCCAAGCACGGGCTGATCGGCCTGTCCAAGACGCTGGCGCTGGAGGTGGCCGAGCACGGCATCACGTCCAACACGATCTGCCCGGGATACGTGAAGACGCCGCTGGTGGAGAAGCAGATCGCCGACCAGGCCCGCGCGCACGGCATCCCGCCGGAGCAGGTGGTGCGCGACGTGATGCTCTCGCACCAGGCGCGCAAGTCCTTCGTGGAGGTCGACGAGCTGGCCGCGCTGGCGGTGTTCCTCGCGTCGGACGCCGCGGCGTCGATGACCGGCACGGCCATCGCGATGGACGGCGGCTGGACGCTGCACTGAGCCGACGCGGCCCACCGCCACAGGAGATCCCCATGCATCCGACCCCACACCCCACCGGCGCCGCGAGCGCCGACTTCGCCCACCAGATCGCCGCGATGCGCCCGATGCTGGTGAGCCTGGCGCGGCGCGCCGTGCGCAACGACAGCTGGGCCGAAGACGCCGTGTCCGAGGCGCTGGTGGCCGCGCTCGAGCGCCCCGAGACCTACCAGGGCCGCGCGCAGGCGCGCACCTGGGTCGTCGGCATCCTCAAGCACAAGCTCGTCGACCAGGTGCGGCGGCAGACGCGCGAGTGTCCCTACGACGCCCTCGTCGACAGCGACGACGATGCCGATGCCGACGAGCGACTGCCCGCGGCGGGCCCGGGGGACGGGCCGGCGTGGGGCGACCCGGTGGCGACGCTGGCCCGCCGCCAGTTCGTACGACAGGTCGATGCCGAGCTCGCCCGGCTGCCGGCCCGGCAGAGCCGCGCCTTCGTGCTCGCCGCGTGCCTGGAGCAGGAGACCGACGAGGTGTGCGAGGCGCTGGACGTGACCCCCAACCACCTCGGGGTGATCCTGCACCGGACGCGCAGCCGCTTGCGCGATGCGATGGCGCCGCAGTGGCGCCGCGATGGCTCGGCCCGGCTGGTGTGACCATGATGCGCACCCCACGCTCCACCGCCGCCATGGCCGCCGCCGCCCATCCCGGACGCGATCCGGTCCCGCACACCCACCACGCCGCGCCCCTCGCCAAGCCGCCGACGCCGGGCCAGGTGGTGCTGGTGCTGCAAGGCGGGGGTGCCCTCGGCGCGTACCAGGCCGGCGTCTACGAGGCCCTGCACGAGGCCGGCATCGAGCCGGACTGGGTGATCGGCACCTCGATCGGTGCGATCAACGCGTCGCTGATCGCCGGCAACCCGCCCGAGCGCCGCCTGCAGCAGCTCAACGCCTTCTGGGAGGCGATGCAGCGCGGCAGCGTGGCCGCGAGCCCGTTCGGCCCGCTGGACGTGCTGGGCCTGGGCCGCAGCGCCGCCACCTTCAGCACCGTGGTGCGCGGCATCCCCGACTTCTTCACACCCAACCTGCACGCCTGGCGCGGCCAGATGGCCTCGCTGGGTGTCGAGAAGGCCGCGTACTACAGCACCGCGCCGCTGCGCGACACCCTCGCGGGGCTGGTTGACGTCGACTACCTGTGCCAGTGCCGCACACGGATGACGGTGGGCGCGGTCAACGTGGTCACAGGCCACATGCGCTACTTCGACACCCGCCACGAGGCGCTGACCGTCGAGCACGTGATGGCCTCGGGCGCGCTGCCGCCGGCGTTCGGGGCGGTCCGCATCGAGGGCCAGCCCTACTGGGACGGCGGCATCTACTCGAACACGCCGATCGAGGCCGTGCTGGACGACAAGCCGCGACGCGACTCGCTGATCTTCGCCGTCAACGTGTGGCACCAGGTCGGGCCCGAGCCCGAGTCGATCTGGCAGGTGATGGGGCGGCAGAAGGACATCCAGTACGCCAGCCGCGCCGACAGCCACATCGCGCGCCAGAAGCAGATCCACCGGCTGCGCCACGTGATCCGCGAGCTGGCCAAGGAACTGCCTGCGTCGCGCCGCGATTCGGCCAAGGTCCGCGAGCTCGCGGCCTGGGGCTGCGGCACGACGATGCACGTGGCCCACCTGCTGGCGCCGCGCCTGGAGGGCGAGGACCACACCAAGGACATCGACTTCACCCCCGAGGGCGTGCGCGCGCGCCGCGAGGCGGGCCTGGCCGACACGCGCCGCATGCTGCGGCGCGCCCCGTGGGTGGGCTGCGACGCCGACCCGATCGAGGGCGTCATCGAGCACCACCCGCAGTGAGCCGCGGTCCGCGATGAGCACCCACGACATCGCCAGCCTGCTGGCCGGCAACCGGCTGTTCGTCGCCGAGCAGCTGGCGGCGGACCCGCGCTACTTCGAGCACCTCGCCGAAGGGCAGCAGCCCGACTTCCTGTGGATCGGCTGCAGCGACAGCCGCGTCAGCCCCAACCTGATCACCGGCACCGGGCCGGGCGAGATGTTCGTGCACCGGAACATCGCCAACCTCGTCGTGCAGACCGACATGAACCTGCTGTCGGTGCTGCAGTACGCGGTGGAGGTGCTGCAGGTCGACCACGTCATCGTCTGTGGTCACCACGGTTGCGGCGGCGTGCGCGCGGCGATGGGCTCGCACTCGCACGGGCTGCTGGACAACTGGCTGCGCGCGGTCAAGGACACCGAGCTGCACCACGCCATCGAGCTCGAGGGGCTGGACGAGACCGCTCGGCTGCGCCGCCTGGTGGAGCTCAACGTCATCGAGCAGGTCGACAACCTCGGCAAGACGCACATCGTGCAGCAGGCGTGGCGGCAGCGCGCGCGGCCGTACATCCACGGCTGGGTGTTCGACGTGGCCACCGGCTGCATCGACCCGGTGACGAGCATGATCAACGGCAACGCCGCGATGCACGAGGTGTGCCGCTTCCAGCGGGCAGGGCGACGGGCCACGGCCGCGAAGGAAGCCCGATGACCCCGGCGATGCCGACGCCGGCCGCGCTGCTGCTGGCCGTGACCTGCGTGCTGCTGATGGGCTATGCCGTGCAGCGCGGCGCCACCTGCACGGTGGCCGCGGTGGACGAGTGGGTCGGCAAGGGCAGCTTCCGCCGCCTGGCGAGCATGGGCGAGGCCTCGCTGTGGGTGGCGGGCGGGCTGGTCGTCGCCCAGGCTCTTCACATGCTGCCGGCGATGCCCGCGGCCTATGCCGCGAGCGGCTGGACGGTGGCCGGAGGCGTGCTGCTGGGCCTGGGCGCCTGGATCAACGGCGCCTGCGTCTTCGGCGCCATCGCGCGGCTCGGCTCGGGCGAGTGGGCCTATGCCGCCACGCCGCTGGGCTACTACGCGGGCTGCCGCTTCGTGCGGCAGGTGTGGAACCCGCCGGCGCCGCAACCGCTGGAGGCGCCCTCGGTGCTGTTCGCGGCGCCGGAGCTGCTCGCGGCGCTGTTCCTGCTCATCGCGGCCTGGCGCGTGCTGCCCGCCGTGATGCGGGGCCTGCGCACCGGGGGCCCGCGGCGGGCCTGGGAACGCTGGCGCACGGACGTGTGGCAGCCGCACGCGGCCACCAGCGTCATCGGCGTGACGTTCGTGGTCTCGCTGCTGGTCGTCGGCGCCTGGGCCTACACCGAGCTGCTCTCCGACCTGGCCAGCGGGCGCGTGCACGACGTCGGCGTGCGGGTGCTGCTGTTCGTCGCGCTGCTTGTCGGCGCGGCCCTGGGCGGGTACACCGCCGGGCGGTGGCGGTCGACGCCGCCGTCGCTGCAGCGCGTCGCCCTGTGCCTGGCCGGTGGCGCCTTGATGGGCTGCGGCACGCTGCTGATCCCGGGCAGCAACGACGGCTTGATCCTCGTGGGCATGCCGCTGCTGCGGCCCTACGCGTGGCTGGCCTTCGCGACGATGTGCGTGGCCATCGGCACCGCGCAGATCGCCCGGCGGCGGTGGCCGGTGGCGGCACGGGCATGACACCGCCGGGCCGCCCGGATCTTCACGTTTTGATCACGACCCCGCCCGCAGGGTCCGGCCGCCCTAGCATCCGCCCCATGGTTGCGTTCATCGCCAGGCCCCACTCCGCGGAGCGCCGGACGTGACCTGGCGCGTGCTCGTGGTCGAGGACGACGTCGACATCGGTCGCCTGGTGTCGCTGCAGCTCGCCGAGCTCGACTGCCACTGCAAGCTCGTCGACGACGGCGTCACCGCGCTCGGCGAGGCCCAGGCCGGCCGCTACGACCTCGTGGTCCTCGACGTGATGCTGCCGCGCATGGACGGCCTGGAGATCTGCCGCCGGCTGCGCACCGGCGAGCGCTACACGCCGATCCTGATGCTGACGGCCAAGTCTTCCGAGATCGACCGCGTGCTCGGGCTGGAGCTCGGCGCCGACGACTACCTGACCAAGCCCTTCTCGATGCCGGAGCTGGCGGCGCGCGTGAAGAACATCCTGCGCCGCGCGCGGCGGGCCGCTGCAGCCCGGCAGGAGGCCGAGTCCCCCGAGGCGCAGCGCATCGAGCGGGGGGACCTGGTGATCGACCTCGTGCGCCACGAGGTGCAGCTGCGCGGCGTGCCGGTGGAGCTCACGGCCAAGGAGTTCGAGCTGCTCACCTGCTTCGCCCGCCAGCCCGGGCGGGTGTACACGCGCGCGCAGCTGCTCGAGCAGGTGTGGGGCTACACCCACAGCGGCTACGAGCACACCGTCAACTCGCACATCAACCGGCTGCGCAACAAGATCGAGCGTGACCCGGCGAATCCGGAATACGTCCTGACGGTCTGGGGCGTGGGCTACAAGTTCGCCGAACGGCGGGGCTGAGAGCATGGATCGGCCCGGAGGCCCGCCCCACGACGACGGCCTGCGCCCCCTGCGCCTGGCCGGCCTGCTGCTGGCGGTGCTGGCCACGGCATGGCTGCTGTGGATGGGAGGGCGTGCGCCCGCCGGCGACGATGGCGGTGCCTGGCCGATGTCGGCCGTGGCCGCGGTGGCGGTGCTGGTGGCGCTGTCGGGCGGCCTGTGGAGCGAGCTGATTCACCGCGCCGGCGAGACCCGGGCCTTGGCGCGCCGCGTGGACGAGCTGCAGGGCCAGGTGTCGCGCGCCACGCGCCAGCGCCACGAGCTGCTGGAGAAGGTCTCGCACGACCTGCGCACGCCGTTGGCGTCGATGCAGGGGTACCTCGAGCTGCTGCTGCTGCGCGAGCAGCAGCTGGACCCGGCCGAGGCCCGCAACTACCTGCAGACGGCGACGCGCCACGCCCAGCGCCTGGCGCAGCGCGTGGCCGACCTGTTCGAGCTGGTGCGGCTCGAGTCGGACACCGTCGCGCTGCAGTGCGAGCCCTTTCCGGTGGCCGAGCTGGCGCACGACGTGGTGCAGCGCTATGCCGACGCGGCCGCGCGGGCCGGCATCGTGCTGGCGCTGGAGGGCGTCGACGCCGAGCAGGCCCGGGGCCTGTTCGTCGAGGCCGACGTGCGGCTGGTCGAACGGCTGCTGGCCAACCTGGTGGACAACGCGCTGCGGCACACCCCGGCCGGCGGCGCGGTGCGCGTCATCGCCGAGGCGCCTGCCGGCGCACGCGTCGCGCACCTGACCGTGGCGGACACCGGCGGCGGCATCGCCGGAGCCGATCTCGAGGGCCTCTTCAACCGGTACGAGACGGCCGACCGCGTGGGCGACACCGGCAGCAGCCACGCGGGGCTGGGCCTGGCCATCGCGCGGCGCATCGCGGTGCTGCACGGATCCGACCTCGAACTCGACAGCCGGCCCGGCGTCGGCACGCGCGTGAGGTTCGCGCTGCCGCGTCCTCCGCAGCGCGCGGCCGGGCCGCAGACTCACGGGAGCACGCCATGAGCAGCCTCTGGGCACCCTGGAGCGGACCGGTCGGATGGGTCTTGCTGGCGCTCGCCTGGGCCGGCAGCGCCGGTGCGCTCGCCTGGCGCGGCCGCCGCGCGCGCGAGCAGGCGGTGGACGCCGAGCGGCGCCTGCAGGACCAGCGCGATGACATCGCCCGCCTCGAACGGGCCCGTGCCGAGGCCGAGGCGCGCGCCCGCGCCGCCGAGGAACGCCATCAGCTGGCCCTGCGCGGCAGCCTGGACGGCGTGTGGGAATGGCACGTGCAGCGGCGGCGCGTGCAGCTGTCGCCGCGCTGGAAGGGCATGCTCGGGCTGGACGCCGACGGCCTCGACGACGCGCTGGGCTGGCGCCGCGAGGCGTGGCTCGAGCGGGTGCATGCCGACGACCGCGCGCGGTTCACCGCCGCGCTCGATCGGCTGGTGCAGGGCGAGGACGCGCGGCTTGACCAGGACCTGCGGCTGCTGCACCGCGACGGCGACGTGCGCCACGTGCTCAGCCGCGCCGTGCTGCTGCGCGACGAGCGGGGACGCGCCGAACGCGTGATCGGCCTGGACACCGACGTGACGCGCATCCAGCGCGTGCAGGCCATCCTCGATGCCGTCGCCGACGGCACCGCCGGCGCGCACGGCGAGCGCTTCTTCGCCGCGATGGTGGAGCACTTCGCGCGGGCGCTCGACGTCGACTGCGCCTTCGTCACCGAGTGCACCGACCACCCGGCGACGAGGGTGCGCACGCTGGCCTGCTGGCGCGCTGGCGAGGGCCTGAAGCCGAACTTCGAGTACGACCTCGCCGGCTCGCCCTGCCAGCAGGTGATCGAGGGTGCGCAGAGCTGCTTCTATCCGGAACGATTGGCCGAACGATTCCCGCGCGAGGCGGCCTGGGAGAGCTACGTCGGCCTGCCCATCGTCTCCAGCGACGGCCGCGTGCTCGGGCACCTCGCGCTGCTCGACCGCGCCAGGCTCGCGGACGACGTGCTGGTCGAGCGCGTCTATCGCATCTTCCTGGCGCGCGCCGCAGCCGAGATCGAGCGGCTGCAGGCCCTGGGCCGACTGGCGTCGATGGGCGCCGTGCCCGCGGGAGCGGCGTCGAGGCCGACGACGTAATGAAGCCGCCATGCCGGCGACACAACCGGCATGGACCAACCCCCGACTCCGAGCCCGCTCCGGCCCGAGCCCTGGGACGCGATCGTCATCGGTGCCGGGCAGGCAGGCCCGTTCCTCGCGGCGCGGCTGGCGGCAGCGGGGCAGCGCGTGGCGCTGATCGAGCGCGAACACCTGGGTGGAACCTGCGTCAACGACGGCTGCATGCCCACCAAGACGCTGGTGGCCAGCGCACGGGCGGCGCACGTGGCGCGCCATGCGGCCCACTGGGGCGTGCGCATCGACGGCGCGGTGCGCGTGGACCTGAAGGCCGTGAAGGCGCGCAAGGACGCGGTGGTCGCGCAGTCGGTGGCCAACCTCACGCAGTGGCTCGGGTCGATGCCGACACTGGAAGTCATCGCCGGCCACGGCCGCTTCACCGCACCGACCGTGGTGCAGGTGAACGACCGCCGGCTCGCCGCGCCGCGCATCTTCGTCAACGTCGGCGGGCGCCCATTGCTGCCGGACTGGCCCGGCATCGATGACGTGCCGGTGCTGACGAACACCACGCTGCTGGAGCTGGACGAACTGCCCGAGCACCTCGTCATCGCGGGCGGCAGCTACATCGGCCTGGAGTTCGCGCAGATCTACCGCCGCTTCGGCTCGCGGGTCACGGTGCTGGAATCCGCGCCGCGTCTGATCGCCCGCGAGGACCCGGAGATCTCGCGTGCCGTGCGCGAGCTGCTCGAGGCCGAGGGCGTGACCTTCCACGTCGGCGTGAGCGACGTGCGCGTGCGCAGGGCCGCAGCCACCGGCAGCGAGGTGGAACTCGAGTTCCACACGCCGGCAGGTCCGCGGCGCGTGTCCGGCACGCACCTGCTGGCGGCGGTCGGCCGCCGACCCAACACCGAGGACCTGGGGCTGGAGCATGCCGGCCTGGTCACCGACGCGCGCGGGGCCATCCCCGTGGACGACGAACTGCGCACCGCCGTCGACGGCATCTGGGCGCTGGGCGACGTGCACGGCCGCGGCGCGTTCACCCACACGTCGTACCACGACCACGAGATCGTCGCTGCCAAGCTGCTCGACGGTGCGGCGCGCAGTGCATCGGACGGAGGCGAGGGGCGTGCACCCTCGGTGGCCCGTTCGATCCGGGAACGCATACCGGCCTATGCGCTTTTCGTCGACCCGCCGCTGGCCCGCATCGGAGCCAGCGAGGTCGAGCTGCGTGCCGCAGGCCGACCATTCCTCAAGGGCACCTTGCCGATGGCCCGCGTCGGACGCGCCCGCGAGCGCGGCGAGACCGTCGGGGCGATGAAGGTGCTGGTCGAACCGGACAGCCAGCGCATCCTCGGCGCCGCGCTGCTGGGCATCGAGGCCGACGAAGTGATCCACGAGCTGCTGCTGGCGATGCACGCCGGCCTCACGGTGCAGGACCTCCAGCGGCTGGTCCACATCCACCCGACGGTCAGCGAACAGCTGCCGACGCTTCTGGGCACGCTCGTGCCCGTGACCCCGGAACTCGCGGCGCCCCCGGCCGCGCCCGCGGACCCGGCGCACCCCACCACCGGCAGGACTCGATGAACAGCACGCCCCATCCCGACGAACGGCAGATCGTCATCGTCGGCGGCGGCTTCGCCGGCACGACGCTCGCCACCGCGCTCGAGCGCCGGCTGCCGCCGGGCTGGCGGGCGCTGCTCGTCAGCGAGGAGAGCTACACCACATTCAACCCGATGCTGGCTGAGGTCGTGGGGGCGTCGGTCTTTCCAGAGCACGTGGTGGCCCCGATCCGCCAGATGCTCAGGCCCGACGGCGCCAGCCGCTTCGTGATGGGCCGCGTGATCGCCGTCGACCGCGAGGCCCGCACGGTGACCGCCGAGACGCTGGCCGGCGTGCAGCACCTCCGCTACGACCAGCTGGTGCTGGCCTTCGGCACGCGCGCCAACCTGGCGCTGATGCCGGGGTTGGCCGAGCACGCGCTGCCGCTGAAGCTGGTGGGCGACGCACTGGCCATCCGCAACCGCGTGCTGCAGCGGCTGGCCCGCATCGAGCTCGAGCACGATGCCTCCGCGCGCCGGCGCCTGGGCCACTTCATCGTGATCGGCGGCGGCTTCTCGGGCGTCGAAGTGGCCGGCGAACTGGCGGACGCGCTGCACGGCGCGCGGCACTGGTATCCGCGCGTGCGGGCCGACGAGTTGCGCGTGACGCTGCTGCACGACGGCGGGAACCTGCTGCCTGAGTTGCCCGGCTCGCTCGGCCGCGCCGCCGTGGCTTCGCTGCGCGCCCGGCGCGTCGACGTGCGGCTCGCCGCCAAGGCGCGCGCGGTAACGGCGGACAGCGTGGAGCTGGCCGACGGGACGTCGCTGCCCAGCGCGACCGTGATCTGCACCATAGGCACCCGGCCCAATCTACTGGTCGAGCGGCTCGGCCTATCCATCGAGCGGGGGCGCATCGTCTGCAATCCCGATCTCTCGGTGCCGGGCGCGCCCGCGCTCTGGGCGCTGGGCGACTGCGCCCGCGTGCCCAACGCCGATGCGGCGGCGGACATGGCCCCCGCACCGCCGACCGCCCAGTTCGCGGTGGCCCAGGCCCGGATCCTCGCCGAAAACCTGCTCGCGCATCTGGGCGGTCGCCCGACGCGGGCCTTCGCGCATCGCTCGCGCGGCATGATGGCCACCACCGGCCACCTCAAGGGCGTGGCCCAGATCGGCCGCCTTCGCTTCTCGGGCCTGCCGGCCTGGCTGATGTGGCGCGCCTACTACCTCTCGCGCATGCCCACGTTCGGACGCAAGCTGCGCTTGTGGGTCGAGTGGACCTGGGCGATGCTGTTCGCCACCGACATCACGCACCTGCGCTTCACGTCGACGCGGGAGATCGACGCTCCGACGCGTGCAGCGCAGGGCTGACGCGGGCGCGCCGCGCTCGGGCCTCAGCCCGGCAGCACGAGCTTCAGCACGCCGCTGCGCGCCCAGGCCTGGGCTTCCTCCTGCAGCAGGAAGATCGTGCGCGGCCGCGACTCGGCCCAGGACTGGCTGTAGGCCAGGCGCGCCTCGCGGCCCCAGGCGCGCAGCGCCATCTCGCGCGAGTCCACCGCGCCGCGCGCATGGGCCTTGATCACGGCCAGGCGCAGGCACAGCACCTGCCAGGCGAACAGCGGCTGCGACAGGGCGGCCTCGATCTTCTTCAGCCCGCCGCGCTGGCCGAGCACCAGCGCGCCGATGCGTCGCTGCTGGCTCTGCGAGTAGCCGGCCGCATCGGCATGCGCGAGCAGGTAGGCGCTGTGGCGATGGTGGTCGTGGTGCGAGACCATCAGGCCGATCTCGTGCAGCGCGCAGGCCCAGGCCAGCTCGCGGCGCGCCTCGACCTCGGCAGGCGAGGGCTGAGGCACCGCGCCGTCGAACAGCGCCAGCGCCACCGCCTGCACGCGCTCGGCCTGCGCCACGTCGACGTCGAAGCGCTGCTGCAGCGCGCGCACCGTGGCATCGCGCATGTCGCCGCGCTGCGGGTGCGTAGCGGCCGAGAGCCGCTCGTGCAGGTCCACCACCACGCCCTGGCGCAACGCGCCTCGGGCGGGGAACATCTCCTCGATGCGGAAGTTGGCCAGCAGCGTGTACAGCACAGCCAGGCCGCCGGGGATCACCGCGCGTCGTTCGGACTTGAGCCCCGGGAAGTCGAGCCTGTCGACATGCCCGGCCGCGATGCAGCGCTCGATCATCCAGCGCACGCCGGCGGGGGTGATGCGGCCGTCGGTGACGCGTGCGGCCTGCAGCACCTGTGCCACCGCGCCGGCCGTTCCCGACGACCCCAGCGCGGTGTCCCAACGGTGGCGCGGAAACGAAACGAGCGCCTCCTCGAGCTCGGCACCGGCGGCCACCTGCGCCGCGCGGAAGCCGCGCCCGGTGAGTTCGCCCGAGGGGAAGAAGCGCTGCGACAGGCTCACGCAGCCCACCGCGAAGGACTCGGTGGTCTCCGGCAGGCGGCCCTGGCCGATGATCATCTCGGTGGATCGCCCGCCGATGTCGACGACGAGGCGCGCTTCGTCCGACGGCTGCATCTTCATCACGCCGGCGTAGATGAGCCGCGCTTCCTCGCGCCCGGAGATCACCTCGATCGGGTGACCCAGCGCTGCCTGCGCGCGCTGCAGGAAGGCATCCCGGTTGCCGGCTTCGCGCAGCGTCTGCGTGGCCACGGCGCGCACGTGCTCGGGGCCGATTCCCGGCGCCACGCTGCGGATGCGCTGCGCGAAAGCGGTCAGGCAGTCGAAGCCGCGCTGCATCGCAGGCTCGGTGAGCATGCCGTCGGCATCCAGTCCGCCGCCCAGGCGCACCGTCTGCTTGACGTAGTCGAGCCGCCGGTAGCGGCCGCCGTCGAGCTGCGCGATCTCGACGCGGAAGCTGTTGGAGCCGAGGTCCACGGCGACCAGCGGCGCGCCGGGGTCGAAGGCCGCGGCGGAGGCGGTGGGTTCGGTCGTCGCGGGCATCGGCGGCATTGTCTCAGCCCGCACGCCGCACCTTCCTAGAATCGCCCGCTTTGCTCGATCGCGGAGGCCCTCATGTTGCAGGAAGACTTCGACACCCTCGTGCCGGCTGGTGGCATCGGCCGCCGCGGCTTCGTGCGCGCCTCGGTGGGCAGCGGCTTCGCGGCGGCGGTGCTGCCGATCTGCGCGCAGACGCAGGTGAAGACCGACGACCGCGGCCTGGTCACCGGCGAGGTGACGATCCCCGTCGGCGACTTCAAGATGCCGGCCTATCGTGCGGCTCCCGCCGGCCGCACCGGGGCGCCGCTGGTGCTGGTGATCAGCGAGATCTTCGGCGTGCACGAGCACATCGCCGACGTCGCGCGCCGTTTCGCCAAGGCCGGCTTCTACGCGGTGGCCCCGGAGCTGTTCGTGCGCCAGGGTGACGCCACCGCCTACGGCGAGGTGGCCAAGCTGATCGCCGAGGTCATCTCGAAGGTGCCGGACGCGCAGGTGATGGGCGACCTCGACGCCACCGTGGCCTGGGCGCGCGCGCAGGGCGCAGACGCCGGCAAGCTCGGCGTGACCGGCTTCTGCTGGGGCGGCCGCATCACGTGGCTCTACAGCGCGCACAACCCCGCAGTGAAGGCCGGCGTGGCCTGGTACGGCCGGCTCGTCGGCACGCCCACTCCGCTGGTGCCGAATAACCCGGTCGACCTGGCCGGGACGCTGCACGGCCCGGTGCTCGGCCTCTACGGCGGCGCCGATCCCGGCATTCCGCTGGACACCGTGGAACAGATGAAGGCGCGCCTGGCCACCGGCAGCGCGGCGGCGAAGAAGAGCCAGTTCGTCGTCTACCCCGACGCGCCGCACGCGTTCCACGCCGACTACCGGCCCAGCTACCGCAAGGAGGCCGCCGAGGACGGCTGGAAGCGCTGCCTGGCGTGGTTCCAGGCGCAGGGCGTGGCATGAGCGCACAGGGCCGCTCCCAAGCGCTCATCCCGGAGCACGCAGTGTGCAGGGTAGTCCAGTGAGCCTCCTCCAGGCGGAGCGCCGATGACGCTGCTGTGGATCGTGCTGGCGACCTTCGCCGGCGGCGTGCTGTCGGTGATGGTGGCCGGGCTGCTGACGGTGTCGGTGCTCAGCCGCGTCGTGAAGAGCCTGGTGAGCCTCTCGGCGGGCATCCTGCTGGGCACCTCGCTGCTGCACGTGCTGCCCGAGGCCTTCGAGTCGAAGACCGCCGAGCCGCACGCGCTGTTCGCCACGCTGCTGGCCGGGCTGCTGTTCTTCTGGCTGCTGGAGAAGGCCGAGCTGTACCGGCATGCCCACCACCACGAAGGCGACGGGCACGACCACCACCACCACTTCGACACCGAGCAGGCCGGCCGCGGCGGCTACAGCGTGCTGGTGGGCGACGGCATCCACAACTTCTGCGACGGCGTGATCATCGCCGGCGCCTTCCTCGTCGACGCGAGCCTGGGCGTGGTCACGGCCATCGCCATCGTCGCGCACGAGGTGCCGCAGGAGGCGGGCGACTTCATCGTGCTGCTGAACGCCGGTTTCACGCGCCGGAAGGCGCTGCTGTTCAACGCGCTGTCGGGCCTGGCCGCGGTGGCCGGCGGCGTGATCGGCTACTACCTGATCGAACCGTGGCGCGAGCTGTTCCCGTACCTGCTGGTGCTCGCGTCGAGCAGCTTCGTCTACATCGCCGTGGCCGACCTGCTGCCGCAGCTGCAGCGGCGCCTCGCGTGGCGCGAGACGCTCTCGCAGGTGGTGTGGCTGGCCGCAGGCCTGCTGGTGGTGGTGGTGGGCACGCGGCTGATCGAGGGCGCCCCGCATTGATCGACGCGGGTCGATCGTCGGGGCGACGCTCCGGGGACCTTCAGCGCACGACCAGCACCGGCAGCTTGGTGTGGATCAGCACGCGCTGGGTCTCGCTGCCCAGCAGGATCGCGTTGAGACCGCGGCGGCCGTGCGAGGCCATCACGATCAGGTCGACGCCGTTCTGCTGCGCGTGGTCGAGGATCGCTTCCCACGGGTGCAGCGCTTCCACCGTCGAGCCGCTGCAGCTGAGCCCCGCGGCCGCGGCTTCATCGACGACGCCCTTCACGCGCGCCGCGGCGATGCGTTCCTGCGCGTCGAAGAACTCCTGCGGCGGCACGGGCTGCATCTCGGAGATCGCGCTGTAGGGGAACGGTTCCTTCACCGACAGCGTCGACAACTTCGCCCCGCTCAGCCGCGCCATGCCGATGGCCGCCTGCACGGCCTTGTGCGTGATGTCCGAACCGTCGGTCGGTACGAGGATGTGCTTGTACATGGTCACCTCACGGAACACCCGGCTCGATCAGCCGGCGTCATGTTCACAGTGTTGCGGCCATGTCGCAAGCGGGGTTGACCGGAATCAACTGCCCGTGGCCACCGGCCGCGTGGGGTCGGCACACCACTCGCTCCACGAGCCCGGATAGAGCGCGCTGCCCACGAGCCCCGCCTGCGTCATCGCCAGCAGGTTGTGGCACGCGGTGACGCCCGAGCCGCACTGGTTCACCACCGTCGACGCGTTGGCCGCGGTGATGCCCAGCGCCTCGAAGGCCGCGCGCAGTTCCGCGGCCGGGCGCCAGCGGCCGTCGGCGCCGAGGTTGTCCTTGAAGAAGCGGTTCGCCGCGCCGGGGATGTGGCCGCCCACCGGGTCGAGCGTCTCGTTCTCGCCTCGGAAGCGGTCGGGCGAGCGTGCATCGAGCACGCGCACGCGGCCGATGCCGGCGAGCAGCTCGGCTGCCGTGGCGGTGGGCATCGTGTGCGAGCCCGTCGGGTACGGGGCCGCGGCCGCGCGCGCGGGGGCCTCGCTCGTCAGCGTGCCGCCGGCGGCCTTCCAGGCGGCAGGGCCACCGTCCAGCACCTGCGCCGCATCGTGGCCGAGCCAGCGCAGCATCCACCAGCAACGTGCGGCGTACGGGCCGCCCTGGGCGTCGTAGCAGACCACGCGCGTCTGCGGGGTGATGCCCCAGCGTCCCACGGTCGCGGCGAAGGCCGCGCGCTCGGGCAGCGGGTGGCGCCCGCCGGCGATGGTGCCGCCGGCCTTCGAGCCGCTGAGGTCGCGGTCGAGGTGCGCGTAGGCCGCGCCGGGCAGGTGGCCGGCAGCATGGGCGCGCTCGCCGGCGGCGGTGTCGGCGAGGTCGAACGAGCAGTCGAGCAGCACCGGCGGGGTGGGCGAGGACAGCAGCGCGCGCAGGTCGTCGGCGCCGATCAATGGGGAAGAGGTCATGTCGGGTCCTTGGGCGGGTGTCGGGTCCGTCGGATCGTCAGAGTTCGGAAGGCACGCTGGCGCGGGCATCCTGCAGGGCCGCGGGCAATACGCGCGTGCGCAGCAGCGTGGCAGCCATGCCGGCGCCGATGATCAGCGCCACGCCGAGCAGCGCCCACGCGGTCACGGGCTCGGCGAACAGCAGCGCGCCGAACAAGAAGCTCCACAGGATGCCCAGGTACTGCAGCGCGGCGTTGGCCATCACGTGGCCGATCGCGAAGGCGCGCGTCAGCATCACCTGCGCCCCGGTGGCCAGCACGCCGATCGCGACGAGCTGAGCGACGATCAACGGCGTGTGCGTGCCGGTGCCTTCCACCACCATCGAGACCGCTCCGAGTGCCAGGCCGCCGAGCGAGAAGTAGAAGACGATGCGGTACTCGGGCTCGCCGCTGCGGCCCAGCGCCGTCACCTGCAGGTAGGCCATCGCCGCGAGCACGCCCGAGATCAGGCCCGCCAGGCCGTGCGACCACGATTGCGCGTCGGTGTTCGGCCGCAGCACCAGCGCCACGCCGACGAAGCCCGCCAGCACCGCGGCCACGAGACGCGGGTCGATGCGCGCGGCGCCGAACAGCACCGCCCCGCCGATCAGGAACAGCGCCATCCATACCGACGACATGTAGTTCAGCGTCATCGCCGTGGCCAGCGGCAGCCCGGCGATCGAATGGAACCACAGGCCCAGCGCGCCGACGCCGCAGGCGCTGCGCCAGAAGTGCATGGCCGGCACGCGCGTGGCGAGCGTGCCGCCGCGCAGGCCGACCCACGCGGCGATGAACAGCGCGCCCACCGCGCTGCGCCAGAACACCATCTCGCCCGCGGGCACGGTCGCGGAGCAGGCCTTCACGAGCACGCCCATCAGCGAGAACAGCAGCGAGGAGCCGGCCATCAGCAGCGCGGCCTGCCGATGCGCGCGGGCCTGCGCTGCCGGGGCCGGCGGCGTCAAGCGCTGCGCGGCGCCGGGCCCACTGCGTCACCCATCATGCCGCGGTACCACTCGTGGAAGTGCTGCATGCCGTCTTCCATCGGGCTCTGGTAGGGGCCGGCATCGTCCTCGCCGCGCTCCATCAGCACCCGGCGGCCGGCATCCATGCGCTCGGCGATCTCGTCGTCCTCGATGCAGGTCTCCATGTAGGCGGCCTGCTGCGCCTCGACGAACTCGCGCTCGAAGGCGACGATCTCCTCGGGGTAGTAGAACTCGACCACGTTGAGCGTCCTCTGCACGCCCATCGGGTGCAGCGACGAGACCACCAGCACGTGCGGGTACCACTCGACCATCACCGTCGGGTACAGCGTGAGCCAGATGGCGCCCTGCGCCGGCGGCTCGCCGTTGCGGAAGGCCCGCACCGCGTCCTGCCAGCGGCGGTAGGTCGGCGTGCCGGCGCGCTGCAGCGAGCGCGCCCCCACCGTCTGCACCGAGTGGTGGCGGCCGAACTCCCAGCGCAGGTCGTCGCAGGTGACGAAGTTGCCCAGCCCCGGATGGAACGGCCCGACGTGGTAATCCTCGAGGTAGACCTCGATGAAGGTCTTCCAGTTGTAGTTGCACTCGTGCAGCTCGATGCGGTCGAGCTGGTAGCCGGTGAAGTCGAGGTCGGCGGTCACCGAGAGATCGGCGAGCTCGGCCCCGATGCGGCGCTGGCCGTGGGCCTCGAACAGCAACCCGTTCCACGACTGCACCGGGTGGTTGCGCAGGTTCAGGCAGGGGTCCTGCGCGAAGTGCGGCGCACCGACGAGCTTGCCGGAGAGGTCGTAGGTCCAGCGGTGCAGCGGGCACACCACGTGCTGCTGCGTGTTGCCGCGGCCGCGCAGCATCAACGCCTGCCGGTGGCGGCACACGTTGCCGATCAGCTCGATGCCGTCGGGGCCTTCGTGCCTGCGCACCAGTGCGCGGCCTTCGGACTCCTGCGGCAGGGCATGGAAATCGCCCACCTGCGGCAGCGCGAGCGCATGCCCCAGGTAGCGCGGCGCCTGCTCGAAGATGAGCCGCTGTTCCTCGCGGAACAGCGCCTCGTCGAAGTAGTGCGACACCGGAAGTTGCGAGCGACCTTGCTCGAGAGCTCGCAGACTGATGCTCAGGTCAGACATGATCCGAACGGATCCTCCAGCCCAGAAACGTCAAGCCCCCACCCGGAGGCCCCGCGGGTGGGACATGCACCCGCGGAACACCCCTGTCGAAGCCGGGGTCCCGCGAGCGAGCCGGCGATTCTAGGGTCTGCCTTCGGCCCGGGGCCGGTGGGGATCCCCCGACCCCTAAAATCGATGGTTCGCCATGCCCGCGCTCGACGAACACCCGCCTGCCGAACCGGCCAGCTACGAGGCCGCCCTGGCCGAACTCGACCGCCTCGTGCAGCAGATGGAGGCCGGGCAGCTGCCGCTGGACCATCTGCTCGACGGCTACCGCCGCGGCGCCGAGCTGCTCGCCTTCTGCCGCCAGCGCCTGGCCAGCGTCGAAGCACAGGTGAAGGTGCTCGAGGACGGGCAGCTGAAGGACTGGTCGTGATGGCCGCGGCGCACGGCGCGGATATGTCATTCGACGCCTGGATGCGCGAGCGCCTGGTCGAGGTCGAGCGCGCCCTCGAACAGTGGGTGCCGGCCGATGCGCCGGCCGGCCTCGGCGACGCGATGCGCTACGGCGTGCTCGGCGCGGGCAAGCGGTTGCGCCCGTTGCTCGTGCTGGCCGCTGGCGAGGCTGTCGGCGGCGATCGCGAGGCCGCGCTGCGTGCGGCCGCCGCCGCCGAGCTGATCCACGCCTATTCGCTGGTGCACGACGACATGCCGTGCATGGACAACGACGTGCTGCGCCGGGGCAAGCCCACGGTGCACGTGGAGTTCGGGCAGGCGCAGGCGATGCTGGCCGGCGACGCGATGCAGGCCCTGGCGTTCGAGGTGCTCACGCCCGAGCACGGCGTGGCGCCGGCGTTGCAGGCGCGGCTGTGCGCGCTGCTGGCGCGTGCGGCCGGCCACGACGGCATGGCCGGCGGGCAGGCCGTGGACTTGGCCAGCATCGGTCGTGCCTTGTCCGAACCGGAACTGCGCCGCATGCACGAGCGCAAGACCGGTGCCTTGCTGCGCGCCAGTGTGCTGATGGGCGCTGCCTGCGGGCACACCGACGCCGCCCAGTGGCTGGCGCTGTCCGACTACGGCGACGCGATCGGCCTGGCGTTCCAGGTCGTCGACGACATCCTCGACGTGACGCAGGCCTCCGACGTGCTCGGCAAGACCGCCGGCAAGGACCAGGATGCGAACAAGCCCACCTATGTGTCGCTGCTCGGCCTCGACGGCGCCCGGCGCCGCGCGGCCGACCTGCATGCGCGGGCGCTGGCCGCGCTGGCGACCGTCGAGCGCTCGGGCCGAGCCGGCGCTACCGCGCGACTCGCGGCGCTGGCCGATCGCGTCGTGCACCGACAGAACTGAGAGCCTTCCATGACCCTGCTCGCGAAGATCGACAGCCCGGCGGACCTGCGGCGCCTGTCGCGCGCTGAACTGAAGGTGCTCGCGCTCGAGCTGCGCGAGTTCGTGCTCGACAGCGTCAGCCGCACCGGCGGCCACCTGTCGAGCAACCTCGGCACCGTCGAGCTGACCATCGCGCTGCACTACGTGTTCAACACCCCGCACGACCGCATCGTGTGGGACGTGGGCCACCAGACCTACCCGCACAAGGTGCTCACCGGCCGGCGCGACCGCATGCACACGCTGCGGCAGCTCGGCGGCATCGGCGGCTTCCCGCGCCGCGACGAGAGCGAGTACGACACCTTCGGCACCGCGCATTCGTCGACGTCGATCTCGGCCGCACTGGGCATGGCGGTGGCCGCCAAGCTGAAGGGCGAGGATCGCCGCGCGGTGGCGGTGATCGGCGACGGCGCGATGACCGCCGGCATGGCCTTCGAGGCGATGAACAACGTGGCCGTGCCGAATGCCGGCGCGATGGCCGATCTGCTCGTGGTGCTCAACGACAACGAGATGTCGATCAGCCCGCC
>JAEUPB010000014.1 GCA_016789955.1 Rubrivivax sp.
GTACCGCGAAGGCCGCGTGCCGCTGCACACGCTGAAGGCCGAGATCGACTACGGCTTCTCGGAAGCCAAGACCACCTACGGCGTCATCGGCGTCAAGGTCTGGGTCTACCGCGGTGACCGCCTGGCCCACGGCGAGGCGCCTGGCGTCAAGCCCGAGGCTGGCGAGGACGATCGCCGCAGCCGCCGCACGCCGCGCCCTGGCGCGCCGGGCGGCCCGGCCGGCCGTGCCCGCCCGGCGGGTGACCGCGCGCCGCGCGCCGCCGCACCGGGTGCCGACAAGCCTGCCGAAGGGGCCGAGGCGCCCAAGGCTCCGGCCGTCAAGCGTGTGCGCAAGGCCGCCACGCCGGCCGCGGGCGAGAGCAAGGGGGAATAAAGCATGCTGCAACCAGCACGTCGCAAGTTCCGCAAGGAACAGAAGGGCCGCAACACCGGCGTCGCCACCCGCGGCGCCAAGGTGTCGTTCGGCGAATTCGGCCTGAAGGCCACCGAGCGTGGCCGCCTGACCGCGCGCCAGATCGAGGCGGCGCGTCGCGCCATCTCGCGCCACATCAAGCGCGGCGGCCGCATCTTCATCCGCATCTTCCCGGACAAGCCGATCTCGCAGAAGCCGGCCGAAGTCCGCATGGGCAACGGCAAGGGCAACCCCGAGTATTACGTGGCCGAGATCCAGCCCGGCAAGGTGCTGTACGAGATCAACGGCGTGCCCGAAGCGCTGGCCCGCGAGGCCTTCACGCTGGCGTCGGCCAAGCTGCCGCTGCGCACGACCTTCGTCGCGCGACAGCTCGGCGCCTGAGGCCGCAACGGAGAACCCTGATGAAGACCAGTGAACTGCGCGCCAAGGACGTGGCCGCGCTCGAGAAAGAGGTCGCCGACCTGCTGCGCGCCCATTTCGGCCTGCGCATGCAGAAGGCCACCCAGCAGCTGACCAACCACGCCGCGCTGCGCAAGACGCGCCGTGAGGTGGCCCGCGCCAAGACCATCCTCAACGAGAAGAAGAAGGGGGCCGCGAAGTGAGCGAAGCCCAAGCCACCAAGAACACCCGCACCCTGATCGGCCAGGTGGTCAGCGACAAGCGCGCCAAGACCATCACCGTGCTGGTCGAGCGCCGCGTGAAGCACGAGCTCTACGGCAAGATCGTCGCCCGCTCCAGCAAGTACCACGCCCATGACGAGAAGGGCGAGTACAAGCTCGGTGACGTGGTCGAGATCGCCGAAAGCCGGCCGATTTCCAAGACCAAGAGCTGGGTCGTGACCCGGCTGGTCAAGAAGGCCGGCCTGGCCTGATCCACCCCGCGGCCTGGGGCCACTGGCCCCGCGCCGACGCACGGGCCGCGACGCTGGGATACTGGCGTCCCGGCCCGCTTCACTGGCGGGCCTGCCAGCCCCACCGTCCATTGACACCGGAGGAGAAGACCCATGCTGAAAGTCGGAGACAAGCTGCCCAGCGGCAGCCTGCAGGAATTCATCGAAGTCGAGGGCAACGGCTGCTCGATCGGCCCCAACAGCTTCGACATTGCCAAGGCCACGGCCGGCAAGACGATCGCCATCTTCGCGCTGCCCGGCGCCTACACGCCCACCTGCTCGGCCAAGCACGTGCCGGGCTACGTGCAGAAGGCCGACGAGCTGAAGGCCGCCGGCGTGGACGAGATCTGGTGCGTGTCGGTCAACGACGCCTTCGTGATGGGCGCCTGGGGCCGCGACCAGAAGACCGCCGGCAAGGTGCGCATGATGGCCGACGGCAGCGCCGACTTCGCCAAGGCCACCGGCCTGACGCTGGACCTCACCGCGCGCGGCATGGGCCTGCGCTCGAACCGCTACTCGATGCTGGTGGAAGACGGTGTCGTCAAGACGCTGAACGTCGAGGCCCCGGGCAAGTTCGAGGTCAGCGACGCCGACACGATGCTCAAGCAGGCCAAAGGCGGCTGAAGCCCTGCTGGGCGCTGCGGTCCCGGGCTGCGGCGCTCACCCGCCGAGCGCGCGCTCGACCTTCCGCAGAGACTCGGCGCACCACGGCTGCTCGTCGGCCGCGAGGCGCGGGAACTCGGCGCGCATCGCCTGCAGCGCTGCCTGCGCTGCGGCGTGATCGCCGCGCGCATGGTCGATCAGCGCGTACGGCTCCCACGCGTAGTACAGCTCCAGCGGTGGGCTGCCGTTCGCCTGCACGATCTGCAGGCAGGTGGTGGCGTGCCAGCGTGCCTGCTGCAGGTCTCCGGCCTTCAGGTAAGTGTGCGCGAGCCGGTACTCGGCGCGCTCCACCTGCAGCCAGGTGCCGGCGCGCTCCCAGTAGCAGCGCGCCGTCTCGGCGCCGGTGATCATCAGCGCGCGTTGCGCCGGGCTGCGCTCGGCCAGTTCTTCCAGGCCCGCGGCGATGCTGTTGCCGCAGACGGCCAGCGTGCGGTTCATCGGGTCGCTGTCGGGCAGGCGCGAGTCGGCGGCTTCCTGCAGCGCCTGCGCGAGCAGCCCCTGCGCGCGCTCGGCATCGAACAGCGACAGGCTCGAGGCAGCCAGCGCGCCGATGCGAATGCGCTCCGATGTCGAACGGCCGGCGCGCGGGTCGGCGTCTCCGCGGCACAGCGCCAGCGTGGCCTCGTGGCGCGCGAGGTCGGCTTCGGCCGGTGAACCCGGCTGCAGGCAGCCGCGGCCGCGGGCGTGTGCTGCCAGCCGCGTGAGGAACTCGAGCCCGGGCGTCCACTGCCCGAGGTGCGCGCCGTACACATGCTCGGCCAGCCGGGCCAGCGCCGACACGTCGGCGTCGCTGCGCAGCAGCTCGAACCCCAGCTCCAACCGTGCCGCCACCGCAGCCGGCGCGTCGGCGTGGTCGGCCCAGCCCTGCTCGACGAAGGTGGCGAGATCGCTCATGCAGGCATCTTCGCGCAGTATCGTCGCGCACCGCAAGATGCCTGGAGCCGCTCGCATGCCAGTCGCCCGCCCGCCGCTGACCCGCCGCACCCTGCTTGCCGCCGCGATCGCTGCACCGGCACTCGCCCGGGCGCAGGCCGATGCCTGGCCGACCAAGCCGGTCAAGCTCGTGTCGCCTTTCAACCCCGGCGGCGCCATCGACGTGCTGAACCGGCTCATCGCCGAAAAGCTCGGACCGCGCCTGGGCCAGACCGTGATCGTCGAGGCCATCCCCGGCGCCAACACGATCAAGGGTGCCGATGCGGTGGCCAAGGCGCCGGGCGACGGCTACACCTTCATGATCACGACGATGAGCACGCACGTGAACAACCGCGTGCTGTTCAAGAGCCTGCCGTTCGACCCGATGAAGGACTTCGTGCCGATCACGCAGGTGTCGCTGGGCAGCGTGCTGCTCACCGCGCCGGGCACCGCGCCGTACTCGGACATCAAGGGTTTCATCGCCTGGGCCGCGCAGCAGAAGCGGCCGATCAGCTACGGCACCTGGGGCATCGGCTCGTCGGCGCACGTGTACGGCGAGATCCTGCGCAAGGACCACGGCGTGAACCTGAACCATGTGCCCTACAAGGGCGAGCTGCCGGCCATCACCGACGTGATCGGCGGCAACCTCGACGTCACCTTCGCCAGCCCCGTCGGCGCGCGGCCGCAGGTGGCCTCGGGCAAGCTGAAGGCGCTGGCGATGGCCGGCCCGGCGCGCTCGGCCTCGATGCCCGACGTGCCCACGTTCGGCGAGCAGGGTATCGCCGGCATGGACCTCGCCGTGTGGGTGGCCGCCTACGCGCCGGCGGGCACGCCGCGGCCCGTGGTCGAGCGGCTGCAGCGCGAGATCGCCGCGGTGATCCGGCTGCCCGATGTGGCTCCGCGGCTCGTCGAGCAGGGCCAGACGCCGCTGGGCAACACGCCCGACGAGTTCGTGGCGCGCTTCAACGCCGACGCGCCGCGCTGGGAGGCGCTGATCCGCGCGTCGGGCGCGAAGGCCGAGTAGCGACCCGGGAGCGCGACGATGACCGCGACGATCATCCCCATCCAGCTCGACACCGGCACCGCCTACGGCCTGAAGCCGATGCGGCACGATCCTTCGCTGACGGAGGTGGGTCCCGGCACGCCGATGGGCGAGCTGATGCGCCGCTACTGGCACCCGGTCGGCCTCGCGCAGGACGCCGGCAGCGAGCCCCGGCGCGTGCAGGTGCTCGGCGAGCAGCTGATCCTGTTCCGCGACGGCCAGGGCCGCGCGGGCCTCGTGCACCCGCGCTGCGCGCACCGCGGCGCGTCGCTGTACTACGGGCGCGTCGAGGAAGAGGGCATCCGCTGCTGCTACCACGGCTGGCTGTTCGACGTGCAGGGCCACTGCCGGGACCAGCCCTGCGAGCCCGAGGGCGGGAAGCTGCGCCACAACGTGCGCCAGCCCTGGTACCCGGTGCAGGAGCGTTACGGACTCGTGTTCGCCTACCTCGGCCCGCCCGATCGCAAGCCGCTGCTGCCGCGCTACGACGTGCTCGAACATTGCGCCCCCGGCGAGTCGATCGAGGCCGACGATTCGAGCATCGGCGGCGGCGGCCCGCCCGTCATCCCGTGCAACTGGCTGCAGCACTACGAGAACGTGGTCGACAGCTTCCACGTGCCGATCCTGCACGGCACGTTCTCCGGCACTCAGTTCGTGCCGGCGATGGCGCAGATGCCGCAGGTGGAGTGGCGCAGCACCGGCCGCGGCGTGCGCGTGGAGTCGTGGCGCACGATGGAGAACGGCCGCCGGCTGCGACGCGTCACCGAGGCGGTGCTGCCGACGCTGCGGGTGGTGCCCAGCCCGCGGCTGGGCAAGCGCGGCCCGGTGGAGTCGATCGGCTGGGTGCTGCCGATGGACGACACGCACTTTCGCATCTACGTGGCCGGCCGGGTCGAGCAGCCCGGCGAACTGAGCCGCATGCGCAGCACCTTCAACGGCAAGTACTGGTGGGACATGACCGAGGAGGAGCATCGGCGCTACCCCGGCGACTACGAGGCGCAGGTGAGCCAGGGCGCGATCGCGTCGCACTCGGCCGAGCACCTGCGCACCAGCGACCGCGGCATCGCGCTGCTGCGCAAGCTGCTGCGCGAGCAGCTCGCGGTGGTGGCGGCGGGTGGCGACCCGGTCGGCGTGGTGCGCGACACGGAAGCAAGCGGCCTGGTGTCGCTGGATGCGGGCAACTTCGATGCCGAGTGACCTGATCGCGCGCCGGCGGGGCGGAGCGGCATGACCCGCGTGCTGCTGCTCACCGCGATGCCGGCCCAGGAGCCGCCGCTGGCCGAGGCGATCCTGCGCCGCCTGCCCGACGTGCAGGTGCTGCGTGGCAGCGAGGCGCACGACGACGCCACGCTCGCCTCGGTGGACGTCGGCCTGGGCTGGCGGCTGCCGCCGCGCCTCGCGCCGCGGCTGCCGGGCCTGCGCTGGCTGTGCTCGATGGCCGCGGGGGTCGAGAAGCTGCTGGTGCCGGAGCTGGCGCCGCAGGTGGTGGTCTCACGCGTCGTGGACCCCGAGCAGGCGCTGGGCATGGCGCAGTTCGCCGCGCTGATGGTGCTGCGCCACGCCCGCGCGCTGCCGCGCTACGAGGTGCAGCAGCAGGCGCGCGAGTGGACGCGCCACCCGCTGCCCGCCGCGCGGCACCGCGTGCTGGTGCTGGGCGCCGGCGAGACCGGCCGCGAGGTGGCGCGGCACCTCGCGGCGCTTGGCTTCGCCGTGCAGGCCTGGCGGCGTGATGGCACGGCGCTGCACGAGCGTCTGCGCGATGCGCAGATCGTCGTCAACGTGCTGCCGCTGACGCCGGCCACCGCGGGGTTGCTGAACGCTGCCGCGTTCGCCGCGATGCCGCGTGGCGCCTACCTCGTGAACCTCGCGCGCGGTGGCCACGTCATCGAGCCCGACCTGATCGCCGCGGTGACGAGCGGCCACCTGGCCGGCGCCGCGCTGGACGTGCAGCAGCACGAGCCGCTGCCGCCCGATGACCCGCTGTGGACGGTGCCCGGCATCACGGTCACGCCGCACGTGGCGTCGCAGCCGTCCACCGAGACGGTGGCCGGGCAGTTCGTCGAGGGCCTGCAGCGCTGGCGCCGGGGCGAGCCGCCGCTGCACGTGATCGATCGCGTGCGCGGATACTGAATCCGTGCCGGTCAGCCCGGCGGCGGCTTCTCGCGCGGTGCCTTGGGCGCCGGTTGCCGCCCGCGCCGCGCCAGCGCCTCGCGCAGCAGGTATTCGACCTGCGCGTTGACGCTGCGCAGCTCCTGCGCGGCCAGACGCTCGATCTCCTCCCACAGCGCCGGGTCGACGCGCAGCAGGAAGCTCTTCTTGCCCGGGCTGGCCATCGGCGGCGGGGCGGTGGGAGTTCAGCGCGAGACAGGCAGGCGGCTTGCGATCATCGCGGCGAGCCGCTCGGCGTCCTCGCTGCCCAGCACGATGCGCCGACCGTCGCGCAGCGTCAGCCGCACCGCATGGCGGCCGCCGGCGGTGTACTCGCGGCCTTCCCGGGTGCGTCGGATGCCCGAGCTGATGCCGGTCAGGCGGTGCTTCTCGACCGCGGCGATGTCGCTCAGCGCCACGCGCCAGCGTGGCCAGCCCAGGAAGCCGTAGCGCCAGGAGAGGCCCTGATCGTCGAGCTGCACGACGAGCCGGCCGAGCAGCAACAGCGCGGCCAGGCCCGAGCCGGCCACGAGCAGCATGGTGGCCACCGGCATCCGGGCGTCGTGTGGCGCCAGCAGTTGCGGCAGCAGACTCAGCAGCGACGCGGCGGGGACGATCCACCACAGCGCGGTGTAGACCTGCGCCCGCCGGTACACGGAAATCGTCATCGCGCCGACCCTCAGGCGTACAGCGTGCCGGCGTTGACGATGGGCTGCGTGTCCTTGTCGGAACACAGCACCACGAGCAGGTTGCTGACCATCGCGGCCTTGCGCTCGTCGTCGAGGTCGACGATCTGCTTCTCCGACAGCCCGCGCAGCGCCGCCTCCACCATGCTCACCGCGCCGTGCACGATCTTCTGCCGCGCGCTGATGATCGCCTCGGCCTGTTGGCGGCGCAGCATCACCTGCGCGATCTCGGGCGCGTAGGCGAGGTGGCTCAGCTTGGCCTCCTCCACCTGCACGCCGGCGGCGGCGAACCGTTCCTGCAACTCGACCTTCAGCGCCTGCATGGCACCCGCCCCCTCGCGCAGCGTGGGCTCGCTCGCGGCGAGGTCCTCGCCCTCGTCGTAGGCGAACTGCGTGGCCACGTGGCGCAGCGCGGCTTCCGCCTGCATGCGCACATAGGTCTCGAAGTCGTCCACACTGAAGACGGCCTGCGCGGTGTCCTGCACGCGCCAGACCACCACCGCGCCGATCTCCACCGGATTGCCGCGCTTGTCGTTGACCTTCAGCGTGGGCACGTTGAGGTTGCGGCGGCGCAGGCTGATGCGGCGCTTCACCAGCAGCGGATTGGCCCAGCGCAGGCCTTCGCTGCGGTCGGTGCCGGTGTACTCGCCGAACAGCGTCAGGATCGCCGCCTCGTTGGGCTGCAGCATGTACAGGCCCACGAGCACGAACACGCCCCCGAGCATGACCGCGAAGCGCAGCAGGATGCCGATCGCGCCGCCGACCAGTGGGGCGCCGAAGAAGCTGGCCACGGGCAGCAGCACCAGCAGCGCGCCCAGCGCGGCCATCGCGTAGCCGTTGGCCGACGCGAGCGGCTTCTCGTGCAGGGCACGCGGACCGGAGGCGGGTTGGTTCATCGCAGGACTCCGAAGGCCGCGGGATGCGACCGAAAGCGACATCAAAGTGATATCACTCTAGGTCCACGCGCAGCCTCCGTCAAGCACCCGCTCGGGGGTGTCTCAGCCGATGACCTCCGGCCACTCGGTGTGGAAGCGCTCGCCCTCGGGCCGATCGACGCGTTCGTAGGTGTGCGCACCGAAGAAGTCGCGCTGCGCCTGCAGCAGGTTGGCCGGCAGCCGGGCGCTGCGCAGGCTGTCGTAGTAGGCCAACGAGGCGCTGAACGCGGGCACCGGCACGCCCGCCGTCACCGCCTGCGCCACCACCGCGCGCCACGCCGGCTGGCAGCGGTTGAGCAGTTCGCGGAAGAACGGCGCCAGCATCAGGTTGGGCAGCTCCGGCTCGGCGGCGCAGGCCTCGGTGATGCGGTGCAGGAAGCGGGCGCGGATGATGCAGCCGCCGCGCCAGATGCGCGCGATGGCGCCGAGGTCCAGCGCCCAGCCGCGCTGCCGGCTCATCACCTGCATCAGTGCCAGGCCCTGCGCGTAGCTCACCACCTTGCTCGCGTAGAGCGCGTCGTGCACCTGCGCGACGAAGCGCTCGCGGTCGATGCCCGCGAGCGTGCCCGCCGGCCCGTGCAGCCGCGTGCTGGCGTGCACGCGCAGCGCCTTGTGCGCGCTGAGCACGCGGGCCTCGACCGCGGCGTTGATGGTGGAGATCACCGTCGCGTTCTCGGCCGCGTTGAGCAGCGTCCACTGGCCGGTGCCCTTCTGCCCGGCCTTGTCGAGGATCACGTCGACGATCGGCCGGCCGGTGTCCGGGTCGGTCTGCGCCAGCGCCTTCGCGGTGATCTGGATCAGGTAGCTCTGCAGCTCGCCGTCGTTCCAGCGCTCGAAGATCGCGGCCATCTCGGGCGCGGTGCAGCCGGCGGCCTGCAGCAGCGCGTAGGCCTCGCAGATCAGCTGCATGTCGCCGTACTCGATGCCGTTGTGGATCATCTTCACGTAGTGCCCGGCGCCGCCCGGCCCGATGTGCACGACGCAGGGCTCGCCGTCGACCTGCGCCGCGATGGCCTCGAAGATCGGCCGCAGCTCCTGCCATGTCGAAGCCGGCCCGCCGGGCATGATCGAAGGTCCCTTGCGCGCGCCTTCCTCGCCGCCCGACACGCCGGTGCCCACGAAGCGCAGCCCCAGCGCCGTGAGCCGGGCATCGCGCCGCTCGGTGTCGGTGTAGAGGCTGTTGCCGCCGTCGATGACGATATCGGCGGGCTCGAGCAGCGGCACGAGGCTGTCGATCACCGCGTCCACCGCCGCGCCGGCCTGCACCATCAGCATCACCTTGCGCGGCCGCGACAGGCTGGCGACGAAGCCGGCCAGCGTGGGCTCGGCGCGCAGGCGCCGGCCCGGGTGCTGAGCGACGAAGCGCTCGGCCACCTCGGCGGTGCGGTTGTGCACGCTCACCGCGTAACCGCGGCTCTCGATGTTCAGCACGAGGTTCTGGCCCATCACGGCCAGGCCGATCAGACCGATGTCGCTGTGTTGCGTGGGCATGACGAATGGGGGGCTGCACCGCGATGGGCGGCGGCCCATTCTGGACCTGCGGCGCACCTCGGGGATTACCATGACCGCCGTGTTCGCCCTGCTGCCATCGATGGGTCTGCGCTGGGCGCCGGAGTGGCCGCCCGCACCGCCGCGGCCGGCCACGCTCCAGCAATGCGTGATCCTCGCGGCGCTGCTGCACGTGCTGCTGATCCTGATGTTCGGCACCGTCACCGGGGGCACGGCCCGGCCCGGCGAAGGCGTGTGGGGGGCGATCAACATCACGCTGCGCGGGCTGCCTCAGCCCGGCAGCAGCACGGCGCCGCCGGAAGAGCTGCCGCAAGGCCCGGTGGGCAGTGCGCGCGAGCGCCGCTTCGGCGGCGCGGTGCGCGACGAGCAGCAGGCCCCGCGGTCCAACGACGGGCCCGGCGCCGCGCGAGAAGGCCTGTGGAGTTCGACCCGCCGCGACGAGGCCGATCAATTGACCCCCGGCGGTGCGCCTCGCCCGCTGGACGCCCCCGCTGCTGCCACGCCGGCCACCGCAGCGCCGGCCGCGGCCGTGGCGCCGATGGTGCGGACCGGCCCGGGCCCGCTGCCGGCCCCTGACGGGCCGCCGGCACCCGCCAGCCGCGAGGTGGCGCCCGCACCCGCCGCACGCACCGCACCGGCCACCGAGGCCGGCGCACCCTCGCGAGCGGAGCGGCTCGCGCCGCGCAGCGCGGAGTCGCGCCCGGCCGAGACTCCTCAGGCCGCGCCCATCGAGGCCGAGTCGCGGCTGCGCATGGTGCAGAGCGTACCGGTGCCGGCGGCGGCCACCGCGCTGCCGTCGGTCGCACCGCCGCTCGACGCCGCCGGCATCGCGGCGCCCGCGCCGCTGCTGCGCGAGGTTCCGGCAGTGCCGCGCGCGCTGGCGCTGCCGTCTCTGCCGGCGTTGCCGGCGTCGGCGCCGCGCGCCGTCGAACGCCTGCCGTCGGTGGGCACCGCGGCGCTGCCCGCGGTGGCAGCACCGGTGCCCGCGCCCACCGCCGAGATCGCGCCGGCACCGGTGGAACTGCGCTCGCTGCCGGCGCTGGCGCCCAGGCCTGCCCCCGAGGCCGCGCGGCTGGATGTTCCGGTGCCGCGCCTGGAGGTGGCGCCGCCGCTGGCGCCGCTGCCCAGCGTGCCAGCCACCGCCGTGGCCGTGCCTGCGCCGGCAGCGCCCGCCGCGACGGCGGTGGCTCCACCGGCCACGCCATCCCTCGGGACGCCGGTGTCTCCACCCGCCGCCACCGTGGCCACGCCCGGCGGCTCGGCGGCGACGTCACCGAACGCCGGTACGCCAGCGCCCACGGCCACCGCTCCGGCCGCCCCGCCCCGCCCCGCCACGGCAGGCGCCACGCCAGGGGCCACCGTGGCGTCACCGGCAGGCGTACCCGGCTCGCCACCGCCCGGCGCACCGGACGCCGGCCCGCAGGTCGGCCGCGACATCGCCACCGCGCCGTCGCAACCGCCGAGCGCGCCGCGCCTGAACCTCGACCTCGCGCGGCCGCGTGGCGGCGAGATCGCACCCGGCACCTCGCGCGGCCTGCTCAACCTGATCCCGCCGCCGCCCGACCGCAAGAGCAAGCTCGCCAAGGACCTCGAGGACTCGGCCAAGAAGGATTGCCGCACCGCCTACGCCGGCTTCGGGCTGCTGGCGCCGCTGGCGGCGGCGGCCGATGCCGCAAAGGACAAGAGCTGCAAGTGGTGAGGCGCGGCAGGTCGGTATCCTCGGCCCGCCGCAGCACGATCGGGAGGATGCCTTGAGCGCAACGAACGCCGCCGTCGAGGCCTGGCTGGAGAAGATGATCGGCGCCCTGGGCCGGACGCAGGAGGCCCCGGCCGCCGAGGATGACGGCACCGCGCCGGCCGCGGCCGAGGAGTCGGAGCTGGCGCAGGCGATCCGTGAGGCGGTGGCCGCCGGCGGCGTGAACGTCGCGCTGTACATGGTCGGCGACCCCACCAACAGCCCGGGCGACAAGGAGTTCAAGCGCCAGGCCGACGTGTGGGCCGGCAACCACGGCGCGTTCGGCCTGAAGGGCAGCGCGCTGAAGATCGATTGCGCGATGCCGCTCAGCCAGGACCCGGGTGCGCTCGTCACCCAGCTGCTCGCGCGGCTGCACGCCGAGCTGGGCGACGGCACCGCGGTGCCGCTGGCGAATCTCGCGCTGTTCACGCATGGCGGCTCGCGCAGCATGCAGATCGACTCCAAGGGCGAGGGCCAGGACGAAGGCTGGGCGAAGGCCGGCGGCAAGGTGGTCGAGGACCTGGTGGCGGCCGTCAAGTCCGCGGTGTCCGGCGGCACCAAGATCCACCTGTACGCCTGCAACACGGCGATGGACAAGGACGAAGGCAAGGCCGCCGACGACGCGACCCGCACCGACAGCTTCGCCGAAGACCTGGCCGAGATGACCGGTGCCGAGGTCTGGGGCCACGAGAACGCCGCGCACACCACGGGCAACTCCCGGCTCGTTCGGGTCGACGATTCCAATGCGGACGGCAACGCCGAGCGCGGCCAGATCCGCGACGTGCTGGCGCGCAAGTTCCTGCAACGCTACGAGCCACCATTCACCGAGGCGCAGATGGCGTGGCTGGACGCCGAGGTCGGCGTGGCGTCGGCGATCCAGAAGTCGCTGCGCCTGAGCTCCAAGGTCACCAAGGATGTCGACCGCCACCAGGTCTTCATCGAGGAGATCTCGGTGATGGGCTTCGATGCGCTGTTCGAACTGCTGATCCCGGCCGCGGCGCCCGACGCCGCGGCCTTCCGCAAGCTGTTCCCGCAGCACGACCAGATCGACAAGCTGGTCGACGGCGCTGCGGGCGTCCATGCGCGCTTCCATGCGGCGCTGGAGAAGCTCGCCGCGAAGATCCATGCCGCGCGGCAGCAGCCCGCCTTCCCGCAGGTCGACGGGGCGCCGTGATCCGCGGCGCCGGCCCGGGGCAGCCGTGAAAGTACTTGAGTTCTAAATGATTTAGGTCCAAGATATCGGCCGACTGGCACGCCGGAGGCACCGGCGCGGAGGCGGCATGAAGATCACGTGCATCGGCGGCGGCCCGGCGGGCCTGTACTTCGGCCTGCTGATGAAGAAGCTCGGCGCGCACCACGACATCACGGTGGTCGAGCGCAACCGGCCCTACGACACCTTCGGATGGGGCGTCGTGTTCTCCGACGCCACGATGGACCGCATGCGCCTGTGGGATGCCGAGACCGCCGACGAGATCGAGCAGGCCTTCAACCACTGGGACGACATCGAGCTGCACTTCAAGGGCCGCGTGATCCGCTCCGGCGGCCACGGCTTCGTCGGCATCGGGCGCAAGAAGCTGCTGAACATCCTGCAGGCGCGCTGCGAGCAACTCGGCGTGAAGCTGGTGTTCGAGACCGACGTCGAGAGCGACGACGCCTACGCCGACTCCGACCTGATCATCGCCAGCGACGGCATCAACTCGCGCATCCGCACGAAGTACGCCGAGGTCTTCAGGCCCGACATCGTCACGAGGCCCAACCGCTACATCTGGCTGGGCACGACCAAGCAGTACGACGCCTTCACGTTCCTGTTCGAGAAGACCGGGCACGGCTGGTTCCAGGCGCACATCTACAAGTTCGACGAGAGCACCAGCACCTTCATCGTCGAGTGCCCCGAGCACGTGTGGCTGGCGCACGGCCTGGACCGCGCCGACCCGCAGCAGTCGATCGAGTTCTGCCAGCAGCTGTTCGCGCAGAACCTGCGCGGCGAGCCGCTGATGTCCAACGCACGCCACCTGCGCGGCTCGGCGTGGCTGAACTTCCAGCGCGTCACCTGCGAGCAGTGGTCGCACTTCAACGGCCGCAGCCACGTGGTGCTGATGGGTGACGCGGTGCACACCGCGCACTTCGCGATCGGCTCGGGCACCAAGCTCGCGCTGGAGGACGCGATCGAGCTGGTGCAGCAGTTCCAGACGCACGGCGACACGGCCGCGCACATCCCCGAGGTGCTGGCCGAGTACCAGAAGGTGCGGCGCGTCGACGTGCTGCGACTGCAGAACGCGGCGTGGAACGCGATGGAGTGGTTCGAGGTCTGCGGCGAGCGCTACTGCGACCAGCTCGAGCCCGAGCAGTTCATGTACAGCATGCTCACGCGCAGCCAGCGCATCAGCCACGAGAACCTGCGCCTGCGCGACCGCGGCTGGCTCGACGGCTTCGAGCGCTGGTTCGACGCGAAGAGCGGCCTGCAGGCGGCGGCGCCGGTTCCGCCGATGTTCACGCCGTACCAGGTGCGGGGCGTGCGGCTGAAGAACCGCGTCGTCGTCTCGCCGATGGCGCAGTACTCGTGCGAGGACGGCGTGCCCGGCGAGTTCCACCTCGTGCACCTGGGCAGCCGCGCGCTCGGCGGCGCCGGCCTCGTGGTGGCCGAGATGACCTGCCCGAGCGCCGACGCGCGCATCACGCCCGGCTGCCCCGGGCTGTGGAACGACGCGCAGCAGGCGGCATGGACGCGCATCGTCGACTTCGTGCACCGCGAGAGCGACGCGAAGATCGCCATCCAGCTCGGCCACGCCGGCCCCAAGGGCTCGACCAACGCGCCGTGGCAGGGTGCCGGCGCCGACCAGCCGCTGGCGAGCGGCAACTGGCCGCTGATCGCGCCGTCGGCGCAGCCCTACCTGCCCGACGGGGCCGTGCCACGCGCGATGACGCGCGACGACATGGACCGCGTGCGCGACGACTTCGTGGCCGCCACGCGGCGCGCCGCGGCGGCCGGCTTCGACTGGCTCGAGCTGCACTGTGCGCACGGCTACCTGCTGTCGGCCTTCATCTCGCCGCTGACCAACCGGCGCGACGACGCCTATGGCGGCCGCCTCGCGAACCGGCTGCGCTACCCGCTGGAGGTCTTCACGGCGGTGCGCGAGGCCTGGCCGCAGGCGCTGCCGATCTCGGTGCGCATCTCGGCGCACGACTGGGTCGAAGGGGGCATCACGCCGGTCGACGCGGTGGAGATCGCGCGCGCCTTCCAGGCCGCCGGCGCCGACCTGATCGACTGTTCGTCGGGCCAGGTCAGCGCGGAGCAGAAGCCGACCTACGGCCGCATGTACCAGACGCCGTTCGCCGACCGCATCCGCAATCTCGTCGGCATCCCGACCATCGCGGTGGGCGCGATCAGCGAGGCCGATCACGTCAACAGCATCATCTCGGCCGGCCGCGCCGACCTGTGCGCGGTGGCGCGCCCGCACCTCGCCAACCCGGCATGGACGCTCACGGAAGCCGCGCGCATCGGCTACACCGGCACCGAGTGGCCGCAACAGTACCGCAGCGGCAAGTCGCAGATGGAGGCCAACTTCCAGCGCGAGCGCGCTGCGGCCACCGGCGGCGGGAAGCCCGCCTGATGGCTGCGCCACGCCGCGCCGCCAGGCTGCTCGACGACGAGAGCATCGGCCTCGAAGCCCGCGTGCACGACGCCGACCACGCGGCGCTGAAGCTGTGGCTGCGGCTGCTGGCCACCAGCACGCAAGTGGAGACCGAGATCCGCAAGCGACTGCGCGAGCGCTACGGCATCTCGCTGCCGCGTTTCGACTACCTGGCGCAGCTCTACCGTCATGAGGGCGGGCTGCGCATGAACCTGCTGTCGCGCTACCTGATGGTGACCGGCGGCAGCGTCACCGGTCTCACCGACGAGCTGGCCAAGGAAGGCCTGGTGGAGCGCGAGGACGACCCCGACGACCGGCGCAGCGTGCGCGTGCGCCTCACCGCCGCCGGCCGCAAGGCCTTCGAGCGCATGGCGCGCGAGCACGAGGGCTGGGTGGTGGAGATGTTCGGCGCGCTGGACGCCGGGCAGAAGAAGACGCTGCACGACCTGCTCGGCCGCCTGCGCGTGCAGCTGGCCGCGCCAGCCGCACCGAACCACAAGGAGACCCGCTAATGAACGCCACCCCCCGCGTCGACCCCGGCCTCGAGGCCGGCAACCGCCGCACGATGGCCGGCCACCGCGCCACGCACTTCCGCTTCGAGGTGGACGGCAAGGTGGCGCGCGTCACGCTGGCGCGGCCGGAGCGCAAGAACCCGCTCACCTTCGAGAGCTACGCCGAGCTGCGCGACCTGTTCGGCGCGCTGCGCTACGCTACCGACGTGCACGCCGTGGTGGTCAGCGGCGAGGGCGGCAACTTCTGCTCGGGTGGCGACGTGCACGAGATCATCGGCCCGCTGCTGCGGCTGAAGGCGCCCGAGCTGCTGATGTTCACGCGCATGACCGGCGACCTCGTGAAGGCGATGCGCGCCTGCCCACAGCCGGTGCTGGCCGCGGTGGACGGCGTGTGTGCCGGGGCCGGCGCGATCATCACGATGGCCAGCGACCTGCGCGTGGGCACCGCGCGCAGCAAGACGGCTTTCCTGTTCAACCGCGTCGGCCTCGCCGGCTGCGACATGGGCGCCTGCGCGATGCTGCCGCGCATCGTCGGGCAGGGGCGCGCCGCCGAGTGGCTGTACACCGGCCGCGCGCTGCCGGGCGACGAGGCGCACAGCTGGGGCTTCTACAACCGGCTCGTCGAGCCCGACGCGCTGCTGCCCGAGACGCTGGCCTGGGCCGCCGAGCTGGCTGCCGGCCCGACGTTCGCCAACGGCATCACCAAGACCATGCTCCACCAGGAGTGGGCGATGACCATCGAGCAGGCCATCGAGGCCGAGGCGCAGGCGCAGGCGCTGTGCATGCTGACCGAAGACTTCCGGCGCGCGCACGACGCCTTCGTCGCCAAGCAGAAGCCGGTGTTCGAGGGGAACTGACCGTGGCGCCGCTGGACCACCTCGCCTGGCCGTTCTTCGACGAGCGCCACCGCGCGTTCGCGCGCGAGCTCGACGCCTGGGCCACTGCGCACGTGCCGCACGCGCACGGGCCCGACGTCGATGCCGAGTGCCGCGGTCTCGTGCGCGCGCTCGGCCAGGGCGGCTGGCTGCAGCACGCGGTGGGCGAGCGCATCGACACGCGCGCGATCTGCCTGGCGCGCGAGACGCTGGCGCGGCACTCGGGCCTGGCCGACTTCGCGTTCGCGATGCAGGGGCTGGGGTCGGGCGCGATCAGCCTGCAGGGCACTCCGGCGCAGCGCGAGCGCTACCTGCCGCGGGTGGCGCGCGGCGAGGCGATCGCGGCGTTCGCGCTGTCGGAGCCCGAGGCGGGCTCGGACGTGGCCGCGATGCGGTGCCGCGCGCGCATCGACGGCGACCACGCCGTGCTCGACGGCGAGAAGACCTGGATCTCCAACGGCGGCATCGCCGACTTCTACGTGGTGTTCGTGCGCGACGACGTGCCGGGTGCGCCGGCGCGCGGGTCCAAGGGCCTGTCGGCCTACATCGTCGACGCCGGCACGCCGGGCTTCGAGATCGCCGAGCGCATCGACGTGATCGCGCCGCACCCGCTCGCCCGGCTGCGTTTCACGGGGTGCCGCGTGCCGCTCTCGCAGCGCATCGGCGCCCAGGGCGAGGGCTTCAAGGTTGCGATGCGCACGCTGGACGTGTTCCGCACCTCGGTGGCCGCGGCGGCGCTGGGCTTCGCGCGTCGTGCACTGGACGAGGGCCTGCAGCGCGCCACCACGCGGCCGATGTTCGGCGGCGTGCTCGCCGACTTCCAGCTCACGCAGGCCAAGCTCGCGCAGATGGCGTTGACGATCGACAGCGCGGCGTTGCTCACCTACCGCGCCGCCTGGCAGCGCGACCAGGGGCAGGGCGTGACGAAGGAAGCCGCGATGGCCAAGCTCGCTGCCACCGAAGGGGCGCAGCAGGTGATCGACTCGGCCGTGCAGCTGTTCGGCGGGCTGGGCGTGGTCAGCGAGATGCCGGTGGAGCGCCTGTACCGCGAGATCCGCGCGCTGCGCATCTACGAAGGCGCCAGCGAGGTGCAGCAGCTGATCATCGGCCGGGAGCTGCTGAAAGCGCCCCGAGGCGGCGGCATACCGCCGCCGCCCCCCGAGGGGGAATGAGTAGCCCGGCGGAGCCGGATCTCCTCATGAGCCGCCGGCGCCGAAACGCGGTAGCGTGCGGGGCATGAACCCCGAGCTGATCTTCGTCTACGGCACGCTCAAGGAAGGCCTGTGCAACGCCGGCGCCAACCAGGGGCGCCGCGTGCCTGGCCGCCATGTCACCGTGGACGCCTGGCCGCTGATGATCGTCGTGAACGGCCGCTGGCCGTGGTTGCTGCCGCGCCGTGGCGAAGGCCACCGCGTGGCCGGCGAACTGTACGAGGTGGACGCCGCGGCGCTGGCGCGCATGGATGCGCTGGAGCGCATCGACGAGCCGGGCCAGTACGAGCGCCATCGCATCGCCGTGGTCGACGACGCCGACGGCACGCGGCGCGAGGCCTGGGTCTACTTCGGCACCGAGGCAGGCTTTGTGGCGCGCGGTGGCGGCCACATCGGTCCTTTGGACGAGTACCGGCTCGAGCACCAGGAGTGCCACGTGCCGTTCGGCGAGTGAGCCAACCGGGCAGCTCCCAAGCGCTCAGCCCGCAGCACGGCGTGCGCAGGGACCTCCGGTGAGCGACGCGCACAGGATCCCGCCGCGCGCCCTCGCGTGGGTGGCGGTGCTCACGCTGCTTTGGGGCACGAACTGGATGCTGTTCCCGCTGGCGGTGCGCGAGGTGTCGGTGTGGACCTTTCGCGCGGTGTCGATGATCGGCAGCGGCCTCGTGCTGCTGGCCGTGGCACGTGCGCGCGGGCTGTCGCTGGTGGTGCCGCGCGCGCTGCGCGGGCGCATCGCGCTGGCGGCGTTGCTGAACCTGACGCTGTGGAACATCGCCAGCACCTACGCCTCGCTGATGATCCCGTCGGGGCAGGCGGCGCTGCTGGGCTTCACGATGCCCCTGTGGTCGGCGCTGATCACCTGGGCCGTGCTGCACGAGCCGATCACGCGGCGCATGCTGGTCGCGCTGGCGCTGGGCGCGGCCGGCGTCGGGCTGCTGATGTGGCGCAGCCTGCCCGCCTACGCGCAGGCGCCGCTGGGGGTGTCGCTGGGGTTGCTGTCGGCCGTCGGGTGGGCGGTGGGCACGCTGGTGCTCAAGCGCAGCGGGGCCACCGTCGTGCCGCCGCTGGTGCTCACGGGCTGGCAGATGCTGATCGGCGTGCTGCCGATCCTCGTCGGCGCCTTCGCATTCGCCGGCAGCGGGCCGTTCTGGCCGTCGTGGGGCAGCGTGGCCGTGCTCGTCTACATCACGCTGGTGCCGGTGACCCTGGGCAACCTGGCGTGGGTCTCGGTGGTGACGCTGGTGCCGGCCAACGTCGCCGGGTTGTCGTCGGTGCTGGTGCCGGTGGTGGCGATGGTCGCCGGTGCGATCGTGCACGGCGAACCGCTGGGCCCGGTGCAGTGGGCGGCGATGGCCTGCTGCGGCGGCGCGACCGCGCTGGTGCTGCTGCGCCGTTGACGGCCCGCCGTGGCATGCTCGTGCGATGCCGAGCCGCCGCGCCCCCGCCGCCGCCCCGCCGCACGCCGGCGAGGCCGAGTCGCGCTTGGCCGCCTTGTTCTTCATGAAGGGCGCCGCGCTGCCCGACCCGGGGCGGCTGCTCGGCGGCAGCGGCCGCACCGTGCGCAGCATCCGGCTGCGCGGGCCGGAGGACCTCGATCGCCCGGCCTTCCTGGCGCTGATCGCCGCGGCACGTGCGGCGGCACGGGTGTCGTTCGACGCCGCGCCCCCGGTGGCGCCGGTGATCAAGTCGGTGGCGGCCGTGCAGCGGCCGCGCCGGCCGGACCGCTGATGCGCCACCTCCTCGACCTGCAAGCGCAACTGCGCACGCTCGGCGCGGCGCCGGTGCACGAGGCGCGCGTGCTGCGGTTGTGGTCGCGCGCGCTGCCGCAGCAGCACGGCCGGCGGCGCCTCGAGGACTTCCTGCCGCGCACGCTGCGCGATGCGCTTCCGGTGCTCACCGCCGAGTGGGCCGGCCTGGCACGGCTGCGCTCGATGCACCCGGCGGCCGACGGTTCGGCGCGCCTGCTCGTCACCCTGGCCGATGGGCAGACCGTGGAAGCGGTGCTGCTGCCCGGCCGCGGGCCGAAGGCCAAGGCGGGGCTGTGCGTGTCGTCGCAGGTGGGCTGCGCGGTGGGTTGCCGCTTCTGCATGACCGGCGTGGGCGGCCTGGCGCGGCAGCTCGGCAGCGCCGAGATCGTCGCGCAGGTGGTGCTGGCGCGCACGCTGCGGCCGGTGCACAAGGTCGTGTTCATGGGCATGGGCGAGCCGGCGCACAACCTCGACGCGGTGCTCGATGCCATCACGCTGCTTGGCACGCACGGCGGCATCGGGCACAAGGACCTGGTGTTCTCCACGGTCGGCGACGAACGTGCCTTCGAGCGGCTGCACGCCTCCGTGGTGAAACCTGCGCTGGCGCTGTCGCTGCACACCACGCAGGCCGCGCTGCGGGAAGAGCTGTTGCCGCGCGCGCCGCGCTGGCAGCCGCGCGAGCTGGTCGAACGCGCGCTGGGCTACGCGCAGGCCAGCGGCTACCCGCTGCAGGTGCAGTGGACGCTGCTCGACGGCGTGAACGACGGCGACGACGAGGTCGAGATGCTCGGCGCGTGGCTGGCGCGACGGCCCGCGATGGTCAACCTGATTCCGTGGAACGCGGTGGACGGGCTGCCGATGCGCCGCCCGTCGCCCGAGCGCGTGGTGGCGATGGCGCGCGCGCTGAACGCGCGCGGCGTGCTGACGCGGCTGCGGCAATCGGCCGGGCAGGACGTCGAAGGCGGCTGCGGCCAGTTGCGCTCGCGCGAGGTGCAGCCGCTGCGCGTGATGCGCCCGGCGCGCATGCCTCCGACGGTCACGGGCAGTTGAGCAGCGCCCCGGCGGTGCTGCACAGGCCACGCGGGCCGAGCAGCTGAGGACCCGCGCGCTGCAGCCGCGTGCCGTCGCTGGCCCAGCAACCGGTGGTGTCGCAGGCGGTGATCGTCACCGGCGCGCGGGGTGCCGGCACTGCCATCGTCGGGCCCGGTACGCTGGGGGGCGGCCGGGCCGGCGCCACCGTCGCCAGCGGCACGGCGATCGGCGGCCGCATCGAGGGTTGAGCCGGCCGTGGCGGATCGGGCGGGCCGGCGAGGCAGACCTGCGCGGCCTGACGGCGGGCGGCGGTCAGCGCCGCGGGCATGGCGCCCGAAGCGCCCTCAGCGGGCGGCGCGGGGGCCTCCCGCTCGGCCCGTTCCAGCGCGGCGAGGGCCTCGCGGCAGGCTGGCGCGCGCAGCGGGTCGCCATCGGTGCCCGCGGCCCGGGCCGGCACAGCGGCGACCAGCGTCGCCGCCACAGCCCAGGCCATGGCCCGTCCCGCGCGACGCAGCGCCTCAGCGCCCCGGTTGCTTGACGATGCGCAGGTAGGGCTTGGGGGCACGCCAGCCCTCGGGGAAGAGCTTCTTCGCGTCGTCGTCGGAGACCGAGCCGGCGATGATGACGTCCTCGCCCGGCTTCCAGTTCGCCGGCGTGGCCACCTTGTGCTGCGCGGTGAGCTGGATCGAGTCGATGACGCGCAGGATCTCGTCGAAGTTGCGGCCGCTGGTCATCGGGTAGGTCATCATCATCTTGATGCGCTTGTCGGGCCCGATCACGAACACCGAGCGCACGGTGGCGTTGGTGGCGGCGGTGCGGCCCGTGGCCGTGCCCGGCTCCTCGGCCGGCAGCATGTTGTAGAGCTTGGCCACCGCGAGGTCGTGGTCGCCGATCATCGGGTACTTGGGCAGGTGACCCTGCGTCTCCTCGATGTCGCGCGCCCAGCGGTGGTGGTCGTCCACGGCGTCCACCGACAGGCCGATCAGCTTGGTATTGCGGCGAGTGAACTCCGGCTCGATGCGGGCCATGTAGCCGAGCTCGGTGGTGCACACCGGCGTGAAGTCCTTCGGGTGCGAGAACAGCACCGCCCACTGGTCGCCGATCCACTCGTGGAAGTCGATCGGGCCGTGCGTGGTGGCGGCCTTGAAGTTGGGGGCGATGTCGTTGATGCGCAGGGACATGGCGTCGGCCTTTCGTGTGGAGGGGCCCGCGACGGCGGGCGCACGCATTAGACGACTGCCTCACATCGCCGACAAGCCGGCAGGGGCGTGGCCGACCGGCTCGGCACCTGGCTGGGCCAGCCGGTGGTGATCGACTACAAGGCCGGTCATCAACCCGGCCATCTACACGAAGCTGCCGTACCGGACGCTTGAAGGACTTCGTGCCGGTGGCGCGCACGGCGCAGCAGCCGCCGGCGGTGGTCGTGACGGCGGCATCAGCCACCTGGTGCCCGGGATGTTCAAGCAGGCCACCGGCACCTTCACGACGATGATCGAGGCCGGCATCCCGAAGTTCGAGGCGGACGGCTGCGGGCTCGTCCTCACGCGCGCTCGATGCGCGCCGCGTAGCAGCCGCGCTTGGCGTAGTGCGCGTGCACGTAGGCGATGGCCGGCTGCGCCAGCAGTCGCTCGATGAGCGGCTCGACCTCGGCTCCGTCGACGATGTCGGCGTCGACCATCATGCCGGCCGCGTCGAAGCCGCGCAGGGAGAGCATCCGGCGCCGCAGCACCGCGGGCACCACGCCCACGGCGTCGTAGCGCGCGGTGGCCCCTTCGAGCACGTAGACCGCGTGCGCCGATCGGTACGGGCTCTCCGCGCCCTGGTGCAGGTGGTTCACGAGCAGCACGGTCTCGCCCGGCTCGGCCTCGCGCAGCTCGATGCGGTCGGGGAAGCCGGGGCTGCTGTCGCACACCACACGGCGGGCGCGGTGCGCCACGAGCGCGTCGTCGGGCAGGCCCCAGAGCGGGCGGAACGGGTCGGGGGGCAGGCCGGTGATGCGGAAGGTCATGGTCGGGTGGATCGTTGGAGGAGGGCGCCATCGTGGCCCGCCTCGCGGCTGCCGGCTCGCCGTTAACGGACGCGGGATTCGCGCAGGAGTGTGGCGCGGCGGCCGGCGGAACGTCAGCATCCTGGGGGATTGCCAGCGCCGCGCCGCAGGGCCAGCATCCGCCGATGAGCACCACCGCACCGCTGCCCGTCTCCGAGCGCATCGCCGTGCTCGACATCCTGCGCGGCTTCGCGCTGATGGGCATCCTGATCATGAACATGCCGGGCTTCAGCAGCTCGTTCTTCGCCGAGGCCGATGGTTCGCACCTGTGGCCCGGGCGCCTGGACCAGCTCGCCGAGGAACTGCGCGACATGCTGTTCTCGGGCAAGTTCAACAGCATGTTCAGCCTGCTCTTCGGCATCGGCTTCACGATCCAGTACCGCCGCATGCAGGAGCGTCTGGGCGACGGTGCCACCGCGCTGTACCTGCGCCGGCTGATCGTTCTGTTCGTGTTCGGTGTCGTGCACGCCTGCGTGTTCTGGCCCGGCGACGTGCTGCACATGTACGCGATCCTCGGCCTCGTGCTGATGCTGCCGCTGCGCCGCGTGGGCGACCGCGGTGTGATGGTGCTGATCGGCGCCTGCCTGCTGTATCCGGCGGTCTCGGGCGTGCTGCGCGTGCTGCTGATGACGCCGGACGTGGTGGCTCGCCGGGTGGCCGACGCCAAGGCCATGGAAGCGCTGGACAACCTCGCCTACGGCCAGGGCAGCTTCATCGACATGGTTGCTCAGAACACGCGCACCATGGCCTTCGGCCTGCGCGACGGCTGGGCCTTGTGGGGCGAACTGGGCAGCTTCGTGATGTTCGGGCTGACGATGCTCATCGGCGCGCTGGCCGGGCGCCGGCGCTGGGCCGAGCGCATCCCCGAGCTGATGCCGCAGATCCGCCGCGCCACCGTGTGGGCGCTGGTGCTGGGCCTGGGCTGCGGCGCGCTGTTCACGCTGATCTTCCACTTCAACCGCGTGCCCGGGCCCTCGCCGATCAAGGTGCTGGGCAGCGTGGCGTACTGGGTCTCGCGTGTGGCGATGATGGTGTTCTACGTGCTCGTCATCGTGCGCCTGGCGCAGCGGCCGGGCCCGCAGCGCTGGCTGGCGGCGATGGGCATCGCAGGGCGGATGCCGCTCACCAACTACCTGATGCAGACGGCGATCTGCCTCGTGATCTTCAAGCACTGGGGCCTGGGCCTGTGGATGCAGGTCGGGCCGGCCGCGGGGCTCGTGCTGGCGCTGGCGATCTTCTTCGTGATCCAGGTGCCGTGGAGCCGCTGGTGGCTGGCGCGCCACGAGCGCGGGCCGCTGGAGGCGCTGTGGGCGTGGCTGACCTACGGCCGCACGGCGGCCGGCGCCGAGGGCGCTCCGGCGGTGGGGACCGTTCAGCGCCGTTGAAGGCCGCGTACACGGCGATTCACCGGCCGGCGCACGGGGCGCCCGAAGAATCTCCGCCATCTCAACGATCCCCTGGGGAGCGAACGATGGCAAAGGTCCTGGTCCTCTACTACAGCAGCTACGGCCACATCGAGACGATGGCGCACGCCGTGGCCGAAGGCGCCCGCTCGGCCGGCGCGCAGGTCGACGTGAAGCGCGTGCCCGAGCTGGTGCCGGCCGACGTGGCGGTGAAGTCGCACTTCAAGGTCGACCAGGCGGCGCCGGTGGCCACGGTGGACGAACTCGCCGGCTACGACGCGATCATCCTCGGCGTGCCCACGCGCTTCGGCAACATGGCCGCGCAGATGAAGAACTTCCTAGACCAGACCGGCGGCCTGTGGGCCACAGGCAAGCTGGTCGGCAAGGTCGGTTCGGTGTTCACCAGCACCGCCACGCAGCATGGCGGGCAGGAGAGCACGATCCTGTCGACGCACACGGTGCTGCTGCACCACGGCATGGTGATCGTCGGGCTGCCGTACGCCTGGCAGGGCCAGATGACGCTGGCCGAGATCAGCGGCGGCTCGCCCTACGGCGCGTCGACCATCGCGGCCGGCGACGGCAGCCGCCAGCCTTCGGCCAACGAACTGGCCGGCGCGCAGTACCAGGGCGCGCACGTGGCGCGCATCGCGGCGAAGCTGGCCGCGGGCTGAGTCGGCTCCGCGCGGCGTCGGGGGAGCCGGTCTCTCAGCCGGTGACCAGCGACACCGCGATCGCCACCATCGTCAGCGCGATGATCCCGTCGAGTACGCGCCACGCCGCGGGCTTGCGGAACAGCGGCTGCAGCAGCCGCGCGCCGTAGCCCAGGCCCGCGAACCAGGTCGCGCTGGCCAGCGCCGCGCCACCGACGAAGGCGGCCGGCGACGGCTGCTGCGCGCCCACCGTGCCGGCCAGCAGCACGGTGTCGAGGTACACATGGGGATTGAGCAGCGTCACGGCGAGCGTGGCCGCGGCGGTGCGGCGCGCATCGGGCGCCGCAGGCGGCGTTGCGCCCGATGCCGCGGCCGACGTGCCGGCCTGCGCCGCGGACGCGTCCACCATGGCGCCGACTCCCTCTCCGCCGGTCGCAGGCTTCAGCGCACGGCGCAGCGAGGCCGCCGCGTAGGCCAGCAGGAAGGCTGCGCCGGCCCAGGCCGCCGCCTTCAGCAGCGTGGGATGCGCGCCCGCCGCCCGGGCGACGCCGGCGGTGCCCAGGCCGACCAGGATCGCATCGGCGGCGATGCACAGCCCGACCACGAGCCCGACGTGCAGGCGAGCCAGGCCGTGCCGCAGCACATGCAGGTTCTGCGCGCCGATCGCCACGATCAGCGTGGCCGTCAGCGCATATCCGGTGATGAAGGCGTCGGTCATCGGGGGGCAGTCTGGCGGACGCGGGTGATGCAGTCCAGTTAAAGTCGATACAGCCGATGAAGAAATGCTTCATCGCACATCCGATGCTCGACTACACCCTCGTCCACTCCGTCGCCGCCGTCGTGCGCGAAGGCAGCTTCGAGCGTGCCGCGCAGGCGCTGTCGATCACGCCGTCGGCGCTGTCGCAGCGCGTCAAGCTGCTCGAGGAGCGACTGGGCGCGGTGCTGATCGTGCGCGGCCGGCCGCCCCGCGCCACCGCGGTGGGCGCGCGCCTGTGCCGCCACGCGGAGCAGGTGGCGCTGCTCGAACGCGAGCTGGCGCTGGGCCTGCCCGACGCGGCCGCGCCGGCGCGGCTGCGCGTGGCGGTGAACGCCGACAGCCTGGGCTCCTGGTTCGTGCACGCGCTGGCGCGCTACGCCGCGGCCGATGCGGTGCCGGTGGACGTGGCCGTCGACGACCAGGACCACACCGCCGGCTGGCTCGAGCGTGGCGAGGTGCTGGCGGCGGTGAGCGCGTCGCGCGCGCCGCTGCGCGGCTGCCGCAGCCTGCCGCTCGGGCGGCTGCGCTACGTGGCCACGGCGAGCCCGGCGTACGTGGCGCGGCACTTCGCGCGCGGGGTCGACGCCCGCAGCCTGGCGCAGGCGCCGATGCTGGTGTACGACGACAAGGATCGCCTGCAGCACCGCTTCGTCGAGCGCATCGCGCGGCGCGCCGTGCACCCGCCCGAGCACCGGCTGCCGTCGACGCAGGGCTTCGTCGATGCGGCGCTCGGTGGCCTGGGCTGGGGCATGAACCCGCTGCCACTGGTGCGCGAGCACCTGGCGGCGGGCCGCCTCGTCGAACTGGTGCCGCGCCGCCCGGTGGACGTGGCGCTGCACTGGCAGGTGGCGCGGCTGGCCTTGCCGCCGCTGGAGCGGCTCACCGACGCCGTGCTGGCGACGGCCCGCGAGCGGCTGGCGTGAACGGCCGCGCGGGACCGCCTCGGCACGGCGGCGCGGCGCTCAGCGCGAACTGAACGGCGCCTGGTACGGCCGCCCGTACGCGACGCCGGCCACCACCGTGCCCGCCGGCCGCAGGTGGGCCTTGCCCTCGCGCTTGTTGTTGCGCGTGTCGACGAACGACACCGGCCCTTCGACCAGATCGAACATCGACAGGTCCGCCGGCGCGCCCACCTGCAGCGTGCCGTGCTTCGCGAGCTTGTTGATGACCTTGGCCGGTGCCGCGGTGGCCATCGTCACCACCTGCTCCGGCGTGAAGCCCAGGCCGAGGAACTTGCTCATCACCCACGGCAGGTACGGCATGCCCGGCGTGTTGCCGGAGAAGACGTGGATGTCCGACGAGATCGTGTCGGGCGGGCAGCCTTGCGCGATCGCGGCCTCGGCCACCGTGTAGTCGAAGCTGCCGCCGCCGTGGCCGACGTCGAACACCACGCCGCGCCGCTTGGCCGCCAGCGCGGCCGGCAGCAGCTTGCCGTCCTGCACGATGTTCGTGAACTGGCCGCTGTTGTTGGGCGCGCCGGAGTAGCAGTGCGTCAGCACGTCGCCGGGACGCAGCAGGTCGAGGATCTGCGACATCAGCGCCACCGACTCCACGCCGCCGATGTGGCACATGACCTTGCCGCCGGTGCCGGCGCGCTCGCACGCGGCGATGGCCCGCTTCAGCGGCTCGGCGCCGTGCTTGGCCACGACGTTCTCGCTCATGCGCACCTTCACGCCGAGCACCAGGTCGCTGTTCTCGGCGACGACGCGCGCCGCGGCCTCGGGTTGCGCGAAGTCGACGTTGTAGAGCTCGGGCACCGGGAAGCCCGACAGGCCGTGCACGGCGATGTGCACGAAGGCGTACTGCCGGGTGCGCGACGAGGGCACCAGGAATCGCCGGTACGCGGCGAAGTTGTTGGCGCCGGCGTCGCCGGCCGAGACCACCGTGGTGGTGCACTGGTGCGCGACCAGCTCGTCGGCCGGGATGCCGATCGCCGAACCGAAGGCGTAGGTGTGGCCGTGCAGGTCGACGAGGCCGGGCGTCGTGAGCTTGCCGCCGGCGTCGAGCACGCGCGCGCCGCGCTCGGCCGCGATGCTCGGCTCGATCGCCGCGACGAGGCCGTTGCGGATGCCGATGTCGCGCGCGCCGCGCAGGTTCTGGCTGGGGTCGAGGACCTGCGCGTTCCTGATCAGCAGGTCGTAGCGATCGGCCTGCGCGTGGGCGAGCGGCGTGCAGGCCAGGCCTGCGGCTGCGGCCAGCAGCTGGCGGCGGGTGGGATCGTGCATCGCTGTCTCCTCGTCGGCCTCGTGTCGGGCCGTGTGGGTGGGAGACCCATTGCAGCACGACGCGGCGAACCGCCGCAATCAGCGGAAATGCCTCGGCCGGGCCGCGCGGCCCACGATCCGGGCGCCGCGGAATCGGCTCAGGCCGCCGCGGCGTACGACGATCCGATCGCCTCGGCCCAGCCGGGCGCCGCCCGCACCACATCGCCGATCACCAGCAGCGCGGGGCTGGCCAGCGCCTCGGCCTCGACGGTGGCCGTCAGCGCGTCCAGCCGCGTCAGCGCGTGCCGCTGCCGGGGCGTGTGCGCGGCGCTGACCACGGCCACCGGCGTGTCGCCGGCGCGGCCGCCGTTGATCAGCGCCTGCTGGATCGCGTCCGCGCGGGCCACGCCCATGTAGACGACGAGCGTCAGCCCCGAGCGGGCCAGCGCCGCCCAGTCGGGCCCGGCGCCGCCCTCCTGGGCGTGGCCGGTGACCAGGGCCACGCCGGCGGCCCAGCGGCGGTCGGTGACCGGCACGCCGACTGCAGCCGGGCCGGCGATGCCGGCGGTGAGGCCGCCGATCACCTCGACGGCGACACCGGCGTCGCGCAGCGCCTGCACCTCCTCGCCGCCGCGGCCGAACACGTACGGGTCGCCGCCCTTGATGCGCACCACCTGCTCGCCGCGCCAGGCCTCGGCGATCATCAGCTGGTGGATGTAGGCCTGCGGCGTGCTGCGGCAGCCGCCGCGCTTGCCCACCGGCACCACCCGCGCGGCGGGCGGCAGGTGCTCGAGCACGCCGGGATGCACGAGGTCGTCGACGAGGGCGACCGTGGCGCGCTGCAGGGCCTTCACGGCCTTGATCGTCAACAGCTCGGGGTCGCCGGGGCCGGCGCCGACGAGCGTCACGCGGCCGGGTGTGCGTGGGGCGGTGGTGGGGAGGGGCGGGGGCATCACGCGGACTCCAGTTCGATCGATCGTGCCACGAGGCGCCGCACTTCGGGCAGACACGAGCCGCACTCGGTGCCGCACTTCAGCGCCTGCTGCACCCCGGCCAGCCGCTGCGACGCGTCGCCCTCGGCCTCGGCCAGCGCCGAGACGATGCGGTGCTCGCTGACGTCGTGGCAGGCGCACACCTGCGGGCTGCGCGGCGGCACGGCCAGCGGCGGCTGGTCACGCGCGGCCAGCAGTGCGCGGCCGAACGCGGCGGCGCTGCCGCCTTGCTGCAGCAGGTCGAGCACCCAGGCTTGCGCACGCGCGTCGCCGGCGAGCACGAAGGCCTGCAGCCTGCCGTCGGGGCCGACGCGCATCGCGCGCCGCTGGCCGGTCTTCGCGTCTGCGTAGCGCAGCGCCGGGCCGTCGAGACCGAGCGCCGCTTCGATGCGGCCCAGCACGTCGTCGCCGACTGCCGTCTTGGCGGCGGCGCGGAACAGCACGCCCACGACATCGGCGGGCTCGCGGCCGAAGGGCACGCATGCGGCGTAGGGGAACCGCGCGAACTCGGCCCGCAAGGCCTCGCGGCGGTCGATCCACTCGGCTTCGGGGCACCAGGCCGCGCCCACCACCTGCCACGGCAGCACCGCGCGTTCCACGCGCACGGCGGCGTGCTTCAGCTCGGGCTGCAGCGAGCGCGGGCAGTGCGACCGCGGCATCAGGGCGTTCACGCCGAGACGCGGACTGTCGCCATCGGCCCCGCCGACGAACTCGCCGCCCCAGTGCATCGCGACGAAGGCCTGCGCCGGCGCCACGCTGTCGCTGCCGGCCACCGGCAGCAGCAGCTCGCCGGTCTTCGAATGCACGCGCACCAGGTCGCCGTCGCGCCAGTGCCGCCGATCGAGTTCCTGCGGGTGCATCTGCAGCACCGGTTCGGGGCTGTGGGCGTAGAGGCGCCCGAGCGTGCCGGTGCGGCTCATGCCGTGCCACTGGTCGCGCAGCCGGCCGGTGGTCAGCGACACCGGGTAGTGCGCGCTGCGCGGCTCCGCGGTGGGCCTCCAGGCCGGTGCGTGGAAGACCGCGCGGCCGTCGGCGGTGGCGTAGCGGCCATCGCCATACAGGCGCACCGTGCCGTCCGCGGCGCCTTCAGGGCAGGGCCACTGCTTAGGGGCCGCTTCGAGCATCGGATAGTCGAGCCCGGTGATGTCGAGATCCCGGCCGCGCGTGCTCTCGCGGTGCTCGTTCCACACCGATTCGGGCGTGGGGTAGTCGAACATCGAGCCCGAGGCACCTGCCGCGCGGCGCGACGGCAGTCGCGCTTCGAGCCGCCGCGCCACGTCGGCCGCGATGGCCCAGTCGTGCCGCGCCTGGCCGAGCGGCGGCACGGCCGTCCGCACCCGCGTGATGCGGCGTTCGCTGTTGGTGACGGTGCCGTCCTTCTCGCCCCAGCTGGTGGCCGGCAGCAGAAGGTCGGCGTGCTCCGCGGTGGCCGTGTGGCGGTAGGCCTCCTGCAGCACGACGAACTCGCAGCGCTGCAACGCGCGCCGCACCAGCGCCTGGTCGGGAAGGCTCTGCGCGGGATTCGTGCAGACGATCCACAGCGCACGGATCTCGCCGTCGGCCGCCGCCTCGAACATCTGCACCGCGGCCTTGCCGGGTGTCGCCGGTACGTCGACGACGCCCCACAGTCGCGCCACCTCGGCGCGGTGCGCCGCGTTGCCGAGGTCGCGGTGCGCCGAGAGCTGGTTGGCCAGCCCGCCGACCTCGCGCCCGCCCATCGCATTGGGCTGGCCGGTCAGCGAGAAGGGCCCGGCGCCGGGCTTGCCGATCTGGCCGGTGGCCAGGTGCAGGTTGATCAGCGTGGTGTTCTTGTCGGTGCCGCTGCTGCTCTGGTTCAGGCCCTGGCAGTACAGGCTCAGCGTGGGTTCACGCCGCCCGGTGGCGCGGTCCGGTTGCCCGCTGAACCAGCGGGCGGCCTGCACGATGTCGTCGGCCTTCAGCCCGCAGGCCTGCGCGGCGTGCGCCGGCGTGAGGTCGCGCACGCGCTCGCGCAGCGCGTCGAAGCCGGTGGTGTGCGCGGCGATGTAGGCGCGGTCGACCAGGTCCTCCCACAGCAGCACGTGCAGCAGCGCGTGGTGCAGCAGCACGTCGGTGCCGGGCAGCAGCTGCAGGTGCAGGTCGGCCATCGCCGCGGTCTCGGTGCGGCGCGGGTCGGCGACGATCACCTTGAGGCCCGGGTTCGCGGCGCGCGCGTCTTCCAGCTGCCGGTACAGCACCGGGTGCGCCCAGGCCATGTTGCTGCCGGTGATGAAGATCGTGTGCGCGAGCCCGATGTCCTCGTAGCTGCACGGCGGGGCGTCGGCGCCGAGGCTGGCCTTGTAGCCCGCCACCGCGCTGCTCATGCACAGCCGCGAGTTGGTGTCGACGTTGTTGGTGCCGATCAGGCCCTTGCCCAGCTTGTTGAAGACGTAGTAGTCCTCGGTGAGCAGCTGGCCGGAGAGGTACAGGCCGACGCTGTCGGGGCCGTGCCGTTCGATCGTCCGGGCGAAGCGCTCGGCCACCTCGTCGAGTGCCGCGTCCCACGCCACCGGCTGCAGCGCGCCGCCGCGCTCGGCGCGGCGCAGCGGCTGCAGCAACCGGGCCTGCTGCTGCAGCAGCGGCGCGGCGGTGAGGTGCAGCGTGCTGCCCTTGGTGCACAGCCGCCCAGCGTTCGCCGGGTGCTCCGGGTCGCCGCGCACGCCGGTGATCTGCCCGCCGCTGCTCTCGATCAGCACGCCGCAGCCGACGCCGCAGTACGGGCAGGTCGACCGCGTCGTGCGGGCGTCGGCCGCGGGCGCGTGGTCCACCGCCGGCTCCCGCGCGGGTCAGGCCTCGGCCGCGGCGGCCGCCACGCCCACGGTGCGCAGCTCGTCGGCATCGAGCAGCACGAGGTCGCCGTCGAGCTTCACGCGGAAGCGCGCGGCGCAGCCGACGTCGGGCGCACGCGCCAGGCCGTCCTCCAGGCTGATCGTCCAGTTGTGCAGCGGGCAGGCCACGCTGCGGCCGAACACGATGCCCTGGCTCAGCGGCCCGCCTTTGTGCGGGCAGCGGTCGACGAGCGCGAAGACGGTGTCGTCGTCGGCGCGGAACACCGCGACCTCCGGCCCCGGCTCAAAGGCCGAGCGGTCGACGCGGCGCGCGCCGAGCCGGGGGATGTCGGCGACGCGGCACACCGCCACCCACGACCCTGCGCGGCTCACGTCGTCACCTCCTCGGGCGAGGCCACCGCGATCGGGATGACCTGACGCACCGGTTCGAACTGCCGCAGGTCCACGCGCGCCTGCTCGAATTCGAACCACGGGTCGGGCTCGCCGTCGAGGCTGAACTGCAGCTGCTCCCACAGCGCGCGGCGGCCCGCCGCGTCGTCGAGGATCTTCTTCTTCACATGGTCCAGCCCGACGCGGTGGACATAGTGCACCGTGCGTTCCAGGTACCAGCCCTCCAGCCGGTACAGCTGCAGGAATGCGCCGCTGACTTCGAGCACCTCCTCGGGCGTCTTCACCTTCACGAGGAACTGCGCCACCTCGGTCTTGATGCCGCCGTTGCCGGCGACGTAGATCTCCCAGCCCGAGTCGACGCCGATCACGCCCACGTCCTTGATGCCGGCCTCGGCGCAGTTGCGCGGGCAGCCGCTGACGGCCAGCTTGACCTTGTGCGGCGCGTACATGCGCCACAGCGCATGCTCCAGGTCCTTGCCCATCTGCGTGGAATCCTGCGTGCCGAAGCGGCACCACTCGCTGCCGACGCAGGTCTTCACGGTGCGCAGTGCCTTGGCATAGGCGTGGCCCGAGGGCATGCCGATGTCCTTCCAGACCGCCGGCAGGTCTTCCTTCTTCACGCCCAGCAGGTCGATGCGCTGCCCGCCGGTCACCTTCACGGTGGGGATGCGGTACTTGTCGACCGCGTCGGCGATGCGGCGCAGCTCGTCGGCGGTGGTCTCGCCGCCCCACATGCGCGGGATCACGCTGTAGGTGCCGTCCTTCTGGATGTTGGCGTGGCTGCGCTCGTTGATGTAGCGGCTCTGCGGGTCGTCCTGAGCCTCCTTGGGCCAGGTGCTGATCAGGTAGTAGTTCACCGCCGGTCGGCAGCTGGCGCAACCGTTGGGCGTGCGCCAGTCGGCACCGCGGTAGACCTCGTCGATGGTCAGCCAGTGGTGCGTGCGGATCAGCTCGCGCACGTCCTGGTGGCTGAGGTCGGTGCAGCCGCACATCGCCTTCTTCGTCGGCGCGGCCGAGTAGTCGCCGCCGGCGGTGGCCATCAGCAGCTGCTCGACGAGGCCGGTGCACGAGCCGCACGAGGCGCTGGCCTTGGTGTGCTTGCGCACCTCGTCGAGCGTGAACAGGCCCTTGTCTTTGATGGCCTTGCAGATGGTGCCCTTCTTCACGCCGTTGCAGCCGCAGACCTCGTCGGCATCGAGCATCGCGGCAGCCTTGTTCTGGCCCTGGTGGCCGACGTCGCCGACGTTGCTGACCGTGAAGTTCTGGCCGAACATCAGCTTGTCGCGGATGTCGGCCACCGGGCGGCCCTCGCGCATCAGCTTGAAGTACCAGCTGCCGTCGACGGTGTCGCCGTACAGGCATGCGCCGACGAGCTTGTCGTCGCGGATCACGAGCTTCTTGTAGACGCCGCCGGCGGGGTCGTTGAGCACGATCTCCTCGGTGCCGTCGCCGCCGGCGAAATCGCCGGCCGAGTACAGGTCGATGCCGGTGACCTTGAGCTTGGTGCTGGTGGTGCTGCCGGTGTAGCGGCCGATGCCGAACTCGGCCAGGTGCGTGGCGCAGACCTTGCCCTGCTCGAACAGCGGCGCCACCAGGCCGTAGGCGATGCCGCGGTGCGCGGCGCACTCGCCCACCGCGTAGATGCGCGGATCGGTCACGGTCTGCATCGTGTCGCTGACGACGATGCCGCGGTTGCACAGCAGCTTGGCGCTCTCGGCCAGCGCCACGTTTGGGCGGATGCCGGCCGACATCACCACCAGATCGGCCGGGATCTCCTCGCCGCCCTTCAGCCGCACCGAGCGCACGCGGCCATCGGCGCCGCCTTGCAGCGCCTCGGTGCTGGCCCCGGTTCGGAAGGCGATGCCGCGCGCTTCCAGCTGCTGCTGCAGCAGCCCGCCCGCGGTGGCGTCGAGCTGCCGCTCCATCAGCCACGGCATCAGGTGCACCACGGTCACGTCCATGCCGCGCGCCTTCAGGCCGTTGGCGGCCTCCAGCCCGAGCAGCCCGCCGCCGATCACCACCGCGTGGCGGTAGCGCGCGGCCGCGTCGATCATCGCCTCGGTGTCGGCGATGTCGCGGTAGCTGATGACGCCGGGCAGCTCCTTGCCCGGGATCGGCGGGACGAACGGCACGCTGCCGGTGGCCAGCAGCAGCCGGTCGTACGGGGCACTGGTGCCGTCGTCGGCGATCACCACGCGTTTCACGCGGTCGATGGTGGTCACCTTGCGGCCGGTGTGCAGCGTGATGCCGTGCTCGGCGTACCAGGCGAGCGGGTTCAGGATGATCTGCTCGACCGTCTGCTCGCCGGCCAGCACCGGGGAGAGCAGGATGCGGTTGTAGTTGGGGTGCGGCTCGGCGCCGAACACGGTGATGTCGTAGAGGTCCGGCGCGATGCGCAGGAGTTCTTCCAGCGCGCGCACGCCGGCCATGCCGTTGCCGACCAGCACCAGCTTCATCTTCTTCATCGGGTTCCCCTCGTCGAGGTCAGAAGTGCCAGGCGATGACCGAGGCCACGCGGCCCTCGCGCAGCACCGGCAGCGCGGCCACGCGCAGCGCGTCGCTGGCGCGCGGCACGGCGTCGGCGGCCACGCGGCCGATCAGCTCGTCGTCGGCTGTCAGCGCCGGCCGGGCGCCGGCGGCGAGCACGCCGTCGGTCTCGCAGAAGCCTTCGGCCAGGTGCAGCGTGCCGCCCTCGACCGACCAGATCTCCAGCCGCCGCACGATGGGCGTGGCCAGCGCGGACAGGAACGCCAACACCCACGTGCCCGCGCCGCGCGCGGCGCAGGGAAAGGCGAAGCCGCGGTTGATGCCCACCTGCTGCGCGCTGTCGGCGCGCAGGAAGCGGCCGCCTTTGCCGAGGTCGGGCATGAACACCGGCATCTGCGACTGCCAGGCCAGGCCCGGCAGCCCGGTGCCCTTGCCGAAGCTGGTGCGGCGCGAGATGAACTCGAAGGCCTCGCCGGTGCGGCCGTAGCAGCCGTCGGCCAGCGTCATCTCGCGCGAGACGGCCGGGTCGTTGTGCCACAGCTCGATGGCGCCGGCCGAGTGCTCGTCGTCGCCGCAGAAGATCAGCAGCACGGCCTTCAGCGCGTCGCCGGAGAACACCGGCATCGCGATGCCGCTGGTCAGCCCGTCGGCCTGCGCCAGCGCGGTGCGGCGGAATCCCGAGGCCTCGTCCAGGCGCGGCAGCACGATCGGCCGCCCTTCCTCCCAGGCCCGCCCGGGCAGGCCTTCGCCGCGGCCGAAGCACATCGCCGCGCTCTTTGCGCCGAAGCGGCGTGCCGCACCATAGACGCCGCCGCCGAACTCGAGCAGCAGGTGGTCGCGGTCGGGCACCCAGACCTCGACGACGCGGATGAATGTCGACGGCGCGGTGTTCATGCCGCCGTCCGCTCGACGTGCTGGTGCCGCGTGTACAGGAAGTCGATCACCTCCTTGCGGTACTGCACGTAATGCCGGTCCTCGACCATCTCGACTCGGTTGCGCGGCCGAGGCAGATCGACGCGCAGGATCTCGCCGATGGTGGCCGCCGGGCCGTTGGTCATCATCACGATGCGGTCGGAGAGCAGCACCGCCTCGTCGACGTCGTGCGTGACCATCATCACCGTGGCGCCGGTGGTGGCCACGATGCGCATCAACTCGTCCTGCAGCTTGGCGCGCGTCAGCGCATCCAGCGCGCCGAACGGCTCGTCCATCAGCAGCATCTTCGGCTCCATCGCCAGCGCGCGGGCGATGCCCACGCGCTGCTTCATGCCGCCGGAGATCTCGTGCGGCCGCTTGTGCACCGCGTGGCCCATGCCGACCAGTTCGAGCGCGGCCAGCGTGCGCTGGTGCAGCTGCTCGGAGGACTCCTTCGCGCCGAACACGCGCTCCACCGCGAGGTGCACGTTGTCGTGGCAGCTCAGCCACGGCAGCAGCGAGTGGTTCTGGAACACCACGCCGCGATCAGGGCCGGGCCCCTTCAGCTCGCGGTCCGCCAGCAGCATCACGCCGGTCGTTGGCGTGGTCAGCCCGGCGACGAGGTTCAGCAACGTGCTCTTGCCGCAGCCCGAGTGGCCGATCAGCGCGACGAACTCGCCGGGCTGCATGGTCAGGTGGATGTCGCGCAGCGCCGTGAACGGGCCGCGGCGGGTCTGGAACGTCATGCCGGCGTCCTGGATGTCGAGGATGGGTTTGGCGCTCATCGCGTCGCTCCTCAGGCGTACTCGTAGCGGCGGGCCACCGCGAGCAACGCCCACTCGAGCAGCAGCCCGACGAAGCCGATCACGAAGATGGCGATCAGGATGTGCGCGACGTTGAGGTTGTTCCACTCGTCCCACACCCAGAAGCCGATGCCCACGCCGCCGGTCAGCATCTCGGCGGCCACGATCACCAGCCACGCCGTGCCCACCGACAGGCGCACGCCGGTGAGCAGGTAGGGCATCACCGAGGGCAGCAGGATGCGCGTGGCGATCTTCCACTCCGACAGGTTCAGCACGCGCGCGACGTTCAGGTAGTCCTCCGGCACCTTCTGCACGCCCACCGCGGTGTTGATCACCATCGGCCAGATCGAGCAGATGAAGATGGTCCAGATCGCGGCCGGGTTGGCGGCCTTGAACACCAGCAGGCCGATCGGCAGCCAGGCCAGCGGCGACACCGGCTTGAGCAGGCTGATCAGCGGCGCCACCATGCGGTTGATCGTCGCGAAGCGACCGATCACGAAGCCCAGCGGGATGCCCACCAGCGCCGCCAGCCCGAAGCCCAGGCCCACGCGCTGCAGCGAGTTCAGCACGTTCCAGCCGATGCCCTGGTCGTTCGGGCCGTTGCGGTAGAACGGATCGGAGAACAGCTTGGCCGCGGCGTCGAAGGTGGCGGCCGGCGTCGGGAACGAGCCGCCCTTCTGCGTGAGCAGCGCCCAGATGCCGACCAGCAGCGCCAGGCCGGCCAGCGGCGGCAGCACGCGCGCGGCGAGTGCGCGCAGCCGCTCACGCAGTTCGAAGCGCTCGCGGCCGTCGGCAGCGGTAGCCGTCGCTGCGGCCGTTGCGGCCGTGGCCGGGCCTGCGGGGTGGACCGCGGGGCGCTTCTCGTCGTTGGCGGCCGGCACGGGGCGCGGCGCGGCGGCCGCGGGCAGCGGCACCGGCTCGACATCGCGCGGCGAGTGGAAGACGGCGGAGACCATCGCGCGCCCCCGTCAGGCGGCGGCCGCGCCGCGCACCTTGAAGCTGTCGGCGTACTTGGCCGGGTCCTTGCCTTCCCACACCACGCCGTCGAGCAGCTTGGACGAGCGCATGTCGCTCTTGGGCAGGCTGACCTTCGCCGCCGCCGCGCCCTGCTTGTAGAGCTCGATCTGGTTGACCTGCCTCGCGACGGCCAGATAGTCGGGGTGGTCCTTCAGCAGGCCCCAGCGCTTGTGCTGCGTGAGGAACCACATGCCGTCGGACAGGTACGGAAAGTTCACCGCGCCGTCGTTGAAGAACTTCATGTGGTTCGGGTCGTCCCAGGTCTTGCCGAGGCCGTTCTGGTAGCGCCCGAGGATGCGCTGGTTGATCGCGTCGACGCTGGTGTTGACGTAGCTCTTCTCGGCGATGACCTCGGCCATCTTGTTCTTGTTCGACAGGCCCGCGTCGATCCAGCGGCTGGCCTCGAGCACCGCGGCGATCACCGCGCGGCACGTGTTGGGGTTCTTCTTCGCGAACTCCGCGGTGGTGCCCAGAGCCTTCTCGGGGTGGTCCTTCCAGATGTCCTGCGTGGTGATCGCGGTGATGCCGATGCCGTCGAGGATGGCGCGGTGGCCCCAGGGCTCGCCGACGCAGAACCCGTCCATGTTGCCCACGCGCATGTTGGCGACCATCTGCGGCGGCGGCACGGTGATGACCTTGGCGTCCTTCATCGGGTTCACGCCCACGCTGGCCAGCCAGTAGTACAGCCACATCGCGTGCGTGCCGGTGGGGAAGGTCTGCGCGAAGGTGTATTCGCGCTTCTCGGCAGTCATCGCCTTCGCCAGCGAGGCGCCGTCGATCGCCCCCTTGTCCGCGAGCTTCTTGCTCAGCGTGATGGCCTGGCCGTTGTGGTTCAGGTTCATCAGCACGGCCATGTCCTTCTTCGGCCCGCCGATGCCGAGGTGCACGCCGTACACCAGCCCCCACAGCACGTGCGCCATGTCGAGCTCGCCGTTGACGAGCTTGTCGCGCACGCCGGCCCAGCTGGCTTCCTTGGTGGGGATGATCTTGATGCCGTACTTTTCATCGAACTTCAGCACCGAGGCCATGACCACGCTGGCGCAGTCGGTCAGCGGGATGAAGCCGATGCGCACTTCCTTCTTTTCGGGCGCGTCAGAGCCTGCGGCCCATGCGCCACCCGGCAAGGCCGACCCGGCGGCCATCGCGGCCGAACCCTTGATGAACTGCCTG
>JAEUPB010000038.1 GCA_016789955.1 Rubrivivax sp.
GATCCTCGACGAGGCGCAGAACACCACGCGCGAGCAGATGAAGATGTTCCTCACGCGCATCGGCTTCGGCTCGCGCTGCGTCGTGACCGGCGACACGAGCCAGATCGACCTGCCGCGCGGCACCGCCAGCGGCCTCGTCGATGCGCAGCAGGTGCTGGCCGGCGTGCAGGGCATCGGCTTCACCGCGTTCACCGCCGCCGACGTGGTGCGCCACCCGCTGGTGGCGCGCATCGTCGAGGCCTACGACCGGGCTCGCGCCGCGGAGCCGCCCCGCTGATGGCGCTGCCGGGCCTGCAACTCTCGCTGCAGTTCGCCGATGCGCGCCATCGTGCATGGTTGCCGCGGCACCGCGTGGCGCGCTGGATCCGCCATGCGTTGCAGGCGCCGGCGCAGATCGCCGTGCGCATCGTCGACGCCGACGAGGGCCTCGCGCTGAACCGAGACTACCGCGGGCAGGACCACGCCACCAACGTCGTCACCTTCGACTACGCACACGGGCCGGTGGTGGTTGCCGACCTGGTGCTGTGCGCTCCGGTGGTCGAGGCCGAGGCGCGGGCGCGGCGCATCACGCTCGACGCCCACTACGCGCACCTCGTCGTGCACGGCACGCTGCACGCGCAGGGGCACGACCACCTGAAGGCCCGCGAGGCCCGTGCGATGGAGTCGCGCGAGAGCGCGGTGATGACTGCGCTGGGCTATCCAGACCCCTGGCGTCGCCGATAATCCGCCGTGTGAAGCAAGCCAGGCCGCCGCTGGTGCAAGGACCGAAAGGTCGCACTGGAGGAAGGTCCGGACTGCACAGGGCGGCGTAGCAGCTAACGGCTGCCCACCGCGAGGTGAGGATCAGAGCAACAGAGACGAGTCGACGCGGGGCCCCGGCCCCGCGTCGGGTGAAACGGGCAATCTCTACGCGCAGCAACACCAAGTAGGCATGCGTCGGGTGGAGCGGTACGCCGCCCCGCCCGGGCCCTGGCCCGGGGCATGCATGCGGGTCGGTGGCACCGAGCCGGCGAGCGATCGCCGGCCCAGATGAATGGCGGCCACGCCGGGGGCCTCGCAAGGGGTTTCCGGTGCACAGAATCCGGCCTATCGGCTTGCTTCACACTTTTCATGCAGGCCACCCCCTCCCCGTCCACTCCCTCGACCAACATGTCCGCCTGGCGCGGCCCGCGCTGGGCGCTGGCGATGCTGGTGGCCGCGCTCGGGTCGCTGGGGCCGTTCGCGATCGACGCCTACCTGCCCGCCTTCGAAGGCATGGCGCGCGACCTCGGCGCAACGCCGGTGCAGATGCAGCAGACGCTGTCGGTGTACCTGTTCGGGTTCGCGCTGATGAACCTGTTCCACGGGGCGCTGTCCGACAGCGTCGGCCGCCGGCCGGTCATCCTGGTCGGCACGTCGCTGTTCTCGCTGGCCTCGGTGGGCTGCGCGATGGCGCCGTCGATCGGCTGGCTGCTGGTCTGCCGCGTGCTGCAGGGCGTGTCGGCCGGCGCGGGCATGGTGGTGGCGCGCGCGCTGGTGCGCGATCTCTACACGCCGGTGGAGGCGCAGCGCGTGATGTCGCAGGTGACGCTGTTCTTCGGCGTCGCGCCGGCCGTGGCGCCGATGTTCGGCGGGCTGCTGTATGCGCAGTTCGGCTGGGCCTCGATCTTCTGGTTCCTGGCGGCGAGCACCGCGCTCGTCGCGATCGTCAACGCGCGCTGGCTTCCCGAGACGCTGCGTGCCGAGCAGCGGCAGCCGTTGTCGGTAGGCTCGCTGCTGCGCGGGTACGCCACGCTGCTGCGCCACCGCAGCTTCGTGCGGCTGGTGCTGGTCAGCAGCGTGCCGTTCAACGGCTTCTTCCTCTACGTGCTGTCGGCCCCGGCGTTCCTGGGCGAGCTGCTGCACGTGCCGCCGACGCAGTTCTTCCTGTTCTTCCTGGTGACGATCGGCGGGGTGATGCTCGGCGCCGCGGTCTCGGGGCGGCTGGCCGGGCGGCTCGAGCCGCGGCGGCAGGTGATGCGGGGCTTTCGCATCATGGGGCTGGCGATGGTGATCAACATCACCGTCTCGCTCGCGCTGCCGCCGCATCCGCTGTGGTCGACGCTGCCGCTGGGCCTCTATTCGTTCGGCTGGAGCCTGATGACGCCGGCCGTGACGCTGATGGCGCTGGACCTGGTGCCGCAGCGCCGCGGCATGGCGTCCTCGCTGCAGTCGTGCATCGGCAGCCTGGCCAATGCCATGTGCGCCGGCGTGGTGGCGCCGCTGGTGATGCACTCGGCCGTCGGTCTGGCGCTGGCATCGGCCGGCGTGATGACGGTCGGGCTCGTCGCCTGGCTGGGCGTGCGCGGGCAGTTGCATCCAGGCGGGGCCGGCGGCGGCGAGGGCCGCAAGCCGGAAAAACAGCCCTAAAGACCGCGCATTTCAGCGCCGATATCGCGGGTGGAGATCGCCCCGATGACCCTCACCGCTGCCCGCTGCCTCTTCCTGGCCATCCTCGCCGTGACCGTGCCTGCGCTCGCGTCGGAGGCCCCGCAACGCCCTTCGCCCGAGAAGCACCGGGAGAAGGCCAAGGAGCCCGACAAGGAGAAGCCCAAGGCCGGCCCGGCGATGAACGACGACGAGACGCTGCAGCGCCTGCGGGAGCGGCTCGCCGAGAAGCTCGGCGCCAGCCGCGAGGCCCGCAGCCCGCACCTGGTGCGCGTGGCCAGCCGTGCCGACGCCCACGACACCCACGACGCGCCGCCGGCCGCGGCACCGAAAGCGCCCGCTCCGGCGGCCAAGCCGAAGGCCAAGGCGGCCGACAAGGGCAGCGAAGGCCATGCCGCGTTGCACTGGTCGTACGGCGGCGAGGGCGGACCCAAGGCTTGGGGCGGCCTGAAGCCGGAGTTCTCCCTGTGCGCCACCGGCACGCGGCAGAGCCCGATCGACATCCGCGGCGGCATCGCCGTGGACCTGGAGCCGGTGGTGTTCGACTACCGCGCCAGCCCCTTCCGCGTGGTCGACAACGGCCACACGGTGCAGGTGAACATCGACGGGTCCAACTCGATCACGGTGAACGGCCGCCGCTACGACCTCGTGCAGTTCCACTTCCACCGCCCGGCGGAAGAGCGCATCGATGGGCGCAGCTTCGAGATGAGCCTGCACCTCGTGCACAAGGACGCCGAAGGGCGCCTGGCCGTGGTGGGCCTGCTGCTGGACCGTGCCGCGGCGGGCGACCCCGGGCAGCCCGTGGTGCAGGCGGTGTGGAACAACCTGCCGCTGGAGAAGAACGACGAGGTCTCGACGCGCACGGCGATCGACCTGAACCACCTGCTGCCGCCCGACCGCGGCTACTACACCTACATGGGCTCGCTGACCACGCCGCCGTGCAGCGAAGGCGTCCTGTGGATGGTCATGCGCCAGCCGGTGGCGGTGTCGCAGGCGCAGATCGACATCTTCGCGCGGCTGTATCCGATGAATGCGCGGCCCGTGCAACAAGCCTCTGGCCGCATGATCAAACAGTCCAATTGACGGAGCCCCGAAGCTCCCTAACGGTCGCGGCCCCCCGAGGGGGGCGAGCCGGACGAGGAACAGTCCCTGCGGACTGTTCCTCGCCTGCGAGCGGCTGCGGCGTCCTCGCCGCAGCCGCCCGGCGGCGGACCGGCGGAGCCGGATCCGCGCCGGTGCTCGGTCGCGGCGTCACACATCCGTAGGTGCGCCCCTCGAGCGACTTGCAGGACCTTGGCGGCGCAGCACCAGCAGCGGCCACAGCCACAGGCTCGCGAGCCACAGGCCGAAGCGGCGCGCGGTGAGCGGGCGCGTCTCGTGGCGCGCGACCTTGGCGAAGAGCACGCCCGCGCCGATCACCACGTAGGCCAGCAGCCCGGCGTAGACGCCGGCGCGCAGGCCGTAGCTGTCGTCGAAGCGGTCGGCGATCGTGGCGCCCAGCCAGGCGGCCAGCGGCACCGAGACCGCCAGCGCCAGCAGCAGCCCGAGCAGCGCATGGCGCATCTTCCACAGCGGATCGTTCTCGTGGGGTGCCATGCGGCGCGATGGTAGGCTGGCGCGGCGATGATCCTGCGCGAAATGCCCGATCTGCCGCCGCGGCCGGCCACCGACGCCAACGCGCACTTCCGGCGCTGGTTCTACGAGCGCTGGGGCCGAGAGAACGCGCTGGTCTGCGGCCGCACTCGGCACGCCGAGTACGAGGCGCACACGCAGACGCTCTCGGTGAAGGCGGCCTGGGGCGGCGCCGAGCGCTACGTGCTGCCGGCGCGCGAGGTGGCGGTGGACGACGACAACGTGCTGATCCTCAACGAGGGCGTCCGCTACGGCAGCGTGGTGCGCGGACAACGACCGACGTGGAGTTGCGCCGTGTTCTTCGGCCCGGGCCTGCTCGACGCGGTGCTGGCCCAGCGCGACGCCGCCCTGGACGCGGCGCTGGAGGGCCGCGAGGCGCCGCGACGCGGCTGGCGGTTCTCCGAGCACCTGCGGCCCGATGCAGCTGCCGTGCACACGCGGCTGGCGGCGCTGTGCCGACGCGCCGCCGACGGCGAGTCGTCGCAGGACTGGCTCGACGAGCAGTGCCTGCTGCTGCTCGACGAGATGCTCGCGCTCGAGCCGCCGCGGGCCACGCCGCAGCGCGAGACGCTGCGGCGCGTGCACCGGCTCGAGCTGCAGCGCCGGCTGCGCCTGGCGGCCGACCACATCGAGACCGAGCATGCGCAACCGCTGACGCTGGCGCAGATGGCCGCCGTGGCCTGCCTGTCGCCCTACCACTTCGTGCGCCGCTTCGGCGCCGCCTACGGCCTCACGCCGCACGCCTACCTGTGCGCCAAGCGCGCCCGCGTGGCCGCGCGGCTGCTGGCCCAGGGGCACGACGACGCAGACCGCGTTGCCGCGCTGGCCGGCTTCGGTTCGCGCTCGGCGATGCGGCGCGCGCTGAAGGCCTACGGCGGCGGCGCCCCGACGCAACGCGCAATTTCCGCGCGCTGACCGCGCGGGCGCCGGCCCACCATCGGCGCATGCGCCGACTCCTGACTGCCGCCGCGGTGCTCGCACCGCTCCTCGCGATGAGCCAGACCACGCCCGCCCCGCCGCCCGCGCCGTGCAGCACGGCCCACGCCCGCGCCTTCGACTTCTGGCTCGGCCGCTGGGAGGTCTACGACCCGAAGGGGGAGAAAGCCGGCGACAGCCGCATCGAGGCCGTGCTCGGCGGCTGCGTGGTGCAGGAGCACTGGCGCGGCCGCGGCGGGCTCGAAGGCATGAGCTTCAACAGCACCGATGCCCAGGGCCGTTGGATGCAGCACTGGGTGGACAACCGCGGCGGCCGCTTGACGCTGGCCGGCGGGCTGCGGGGGGCGTCGATGGTGCTGCAGACGCTGCGCGAGTCCGGCACCCCCACGGGCGCCGCGCCGGAGCTCGACCGCATCACCTGGACGCCGCTGCCCGGCGGTGCGGTGCGGCAACTGTGGGAACAGTCCGCCGACGGCGGGTCCACCTGGCGCGTGCTGTTCGACGGGAAGTACGTGCCGCGCCCCTGATCGGTCTCCGGATTCCTTGCGGGCGGGCAGGCCGCCACGGCGGCCTGCCCGCCCGTGCGCGAGCGGAAAAAGTTCACGGACAAACCCAGGGTCCGGCGCACGCGGCGAGATCGAGCATCTCAACCGCCACTTTCATTCAATCCGGTAAGTCACGGATTCAGAACACTTTTTCCGAGATGGCGCGAGACTGCGGAAGGTGCTCTAAGTCTTTGATTTGACTGAGTTTTCATCCAGTTGCTGGATTGACCGCACCCGACCCTCCCGGTACCATGGTGGGACTTTCTGCATTTTTGTGGGTCTCAGTGCATTCCTTTTCGTTCCGCGGGGGACCGGTCTTGAAGCTCGACGACAAGTCGCGCGTGACCGTGCCTGCGGTGCACAAGGAGATCCTGGGCGCCCCGCCGGTGCACAACCGGCTGGTGGTGTCGAAGAACCCGGACGGCTGCCTGTCGCTGTTCCCGCTGCCGGTGTGGGAGGGCTTCGAGGCCGAGCTGCTGAAGCTGCCCGCCCAGCACGTGGGCTGGAAGCGGCTGTACGTGGGCAGTGCCACCGACGTGACGATCGACACCAGCTCGCGCGTGCTCATTCCTCCTGAGCTGAAGGTCTGGGCGGGGCTGGACAAGACCGTGATGTTCATGGGTGTCGGGTCGTACTTCGAATTGTGGGACACCGCCCGCTACGCGGAAAGGGAAGCCAGGCTGCTCGAGTCTCCGGCGCCGGACGCCGTGCTCGGGATGGTGATCGGGTGAGCGCCGTGACGCTGGCCCACACCACGGTGCTGCTCGCCGAGGCAGTGGACGCACTGGTCACCCGAGACGATGGCTGCTATGTCGACGGCACCTTCGGCCGCGGCGGGCACGCACGCGCGATCCTGCAGCGGCTGGGCACCGCCGGCCGGCTGATCGGCTTCGACAAGGACCCGCAGGCCATCGCGGTGGGCGAGGCGCTGGCTGCTGGCGACGCGCGCTTCGCGATCCGCCATGCCAGCTTCGCCGCGATGCGCGACGAGCTGGCCGCGATGGGCATCCGGCAGGTGCACGGCGTGCTGCTGGACCTGGGCGTCAGCTCGCCGCAGATCGACGACCCCGCGCGTGGGTTCAGCTTCCGCTTCGATGCGCCGCTGGACATGCGCATGGACACGACCCGCGGCGAGACCGCCGCGGACTTCCTGGCCCGTGCCGACGAGCGCACGCTCACCGAGGTGATCTCCGACTATGGCGAAGAACGGTTTGCTCGGCCGATTGCAAGGGCGCTTGTCGCTCGCCGCGACGCTGGCGATCCCATCCGCAGCACCGGGCAGCTGGCCGCGGTCGTGGCTCGTGCGGTCAAGACCCGCGAGCCGGGCCAGGACCCTGCAACGCGCACGTTTCAGGCTCTACGGATTTTCGTCAACGCTGAGCTGCAGGACCTCGAACAGGGGCTGAGCGCGGCGCTGGCGCTGCTGGCGCCGCAGGGTCGCCTGGTGGTGATCAGCTTCCACTCGCTGGAGGACCGCATCGTCAAGACCTTCATCGCGCACGAGAGCCGCGATGTGGTCGACCGCCGCGCGCCCTTTGCGCCGCCCAAGCCGCTGCGGCTGCGCGCGCTCGGGCGCGTGCGGCCCGGCGCGGCCGAGGTCGCGGCCAACCCGCGCGCACGCTCGGCGATGCTGCGCGTGGCCGAGCGCACGGAGGTGCATCTGGCATGAAGCGGATGGATCTGCTGCTGCTGGGCGTGCTGATCGGCAGCGCGCTGCTGCTCGTGAAGACCTCCTACGACGGCCGGCGCCTGTTCGCGCAGCTCGACGCGGCGCGCACCGAGCAGCACCGGCTGGACGTCGAGCACAAGCGGCTGGACGCCGAGCGTCAGGCGCAGGCCACGCATCTGCGCGTGGAGAAGACGGCGCGCGAGAAGCTCGCGATGCGCACCGCCACGCCTGCGGTGACGCAGTACGTCGACGAACCGGTGGCGCGCAAGCCGCAGTGAGGGAGCCGCCGTGAGGAACCCGCGATGAGCCGAGCCAAGTCCAGCAGTGTCAACTACGCCACCAGCCCGCTGCTGGCGAGCAAGACGCCGCCGTGGCGTTCGCGCCTCGTGGTGGCGATGGTCGGGCTGGCGTTCCTGGTGCTGATCGGTCGCGCGGTGCACATCCAGATCGTCGACACCGGCTTCTACCTGGAGCAGGGCGAGAAGCGCTACGTGCACAAGCTCGAACTGCCCGCCAGCCGCGGCCGCATCTACGACCGCAACGGGCTGCTGCTGGCCACCTCGGTGCCGGCGCCGTCGCTGTGGGTGATCCCGAAGGACTTCCAGGCCGACGATGCGCAGCGCAAGGCGCTGCTGAAGCTGCTGCGCATGCGCGGCGACGAGCTCGCCGACAAGCTCGACGCGAGCCCGAAGTTCGCGTGGCTGCGCCGGCAGGTCGACGACGACGTGGCGGCGCAGGTGATGCAGCTCGGCATCAAGGGCCTGTACAAGGTGCAGGAGTACAAGCGCAGCTACCCCGAGGGCGAGGCGGCGGCGCACGTGGTCGGCTTCACCGACATCGACGACCGCGGCAAGGAAGGCATGGAGCTCGGCTTCGAGCGCGAGCTGCAGGGGCGCGACGGCTCGCGCTTCGTCGTCAAGGACCGGCTCGGCCGCGTCGTCGAGGACTTCACCGAGCAGGTCGACCCGGTGCACGGCCGCGACCTCACGCTGTCGATCGACTCCAAGGTGCAGTTCTTCGCCTGGCAGCGCGTGCGCGACGCCGTGCAGCAGCATGGCGCAAAGGCCGGCAGCGTGGTGGTGCTCGACGTCAAGAGCGGCGAGGTGCTGGCGCTGGCCAACTACCCGAGCTTCAACCCGGGCCAGCGGCAGAACCTTTCGGGCGCGCAGCTGCGCAACCGCGCGCTCACCGACATCTTCGAGCCCGGCTCGACGATGAAGCCGTTCACCGCGGCGCTGGCGCTGGAGACCCACCGCGTCACGCCGAACACGCGCATCCCCACCGCGCCGGGCTCGATCACGATCACCGGCTCGACGATCAAGGACGCGCACCCTCACGGCGACCTCACCGTGGCCGAGGTGATCCAGAAGTCCAGCAACGTCGGCACCGTGCGCATGGCGATGCAGATGCAGCCGCGCGAGATGTGGGAGATGTACGCCGCGGTGGGCCTGGGCCAGCGGCCGCAGATCGACTTCCCCGGCGCGGTGACCGGCCGGCTGCGCCCGTACAAGACCTGGCGCCCGATCGAGCAGGCGACGATGAGCTACGGCTACGGCCTCTCGGCGAGCCTGTTCCAGCTGGCGCGCTCGTACACCGTGTTCGCGCGCGACGGCCAGATCATTCCGGTGAGCATGCTTCGGCGCGAGGCGGCGGGCACGCCGGCGCACGCCGCGGCCGAGCCGGTGGCCGGCACGCCGGTGATGTCGGCCGAGACCGCGCAGGCCGTGCGCCGCATGCTGCAGATGGCCGCCGGCCCCGGCGGCACCGCGCCCAAGGCGCAGGCGATCGGCTATTCGGTGGGCGGCAAGACCGGTACCGCGCGCAAGCAGGAAGGCAAGGTCTACACCACCAAGTACCGCGCGTGGTTCGTCGGCCTGGCGCCGGTGAACGACCCGCGCATCGTGGTGGCGGTGATGGTCGACGAGCCGAGCAAGGGCGTCTATTTCGGCGGCGACGTGGCCGCGCCGGTGTTCAGCCAGGTGGTGCAGCAGACGCTGCGGCTGATGAACGTCGCGCCCGACCTCGAGGTCAAAGCCCAGATCGTCGCCAAGCCCGTGGTGGCCGAGCAGGAAAGCTTCTAGAGGATCCGGGTGGCCCTGACGCGATTGCACGACCCCGACGCCGCTGCCGCATGGCTGGCTGCGGGGGTGACCGGCGCGCTGTCGTGCGACAGCCGCACGGTCGCGCCCGGCGATGGTTTCGTGGCGTGGCCGGGGCAGCGCCACGACGGGCGCGCGTTCGTCGCCGGCGCGCTGGCGGCGGGCGCGGCCGCCTGCCTGGTCGAGGATGACGGTGTCGAGGCGTTCGGGTTCGACGACGCGCGCATCGCCACGCTGCGCGGGCTGAAGGCCGGCGCCGGCGCCGTGGCCCACCGCTGGTACGGCTGCCCCAGCGACAGGCTCGACGTGGTGGCCGTCACCGGCACCAACGGCAAGACCTCGAGCGCGTGGTGGGTGGCGCAGGCGGCCACGCGCTGCGGCCGCCGCTGCGGCGTGATGGGCACGCTGGGCATCGGCGACCCGGGCGCCGTCGTGCCCACCGGGCTGACCACGCCCGACCCCATCGTCGTGCACCGCGCGATGCACGACTGGGTCGCGCGCGGCTATGCGGCCTGCGCGCTGGAGGCCTCGTCCATCGGCCTCGTCGAGCAGCGGCTGAACGGCCTGGCGATCGACGTGGCGGTGTTCACCAACTTCACGCAGGACCACCTCGACCACCACGGCGACATGGCTGCGTACTGGGCCGCCAAGCGCCGGCTGTTCGACTGGCCGGGGCTGCGCGCCGCGGTGGTCAACATCGACGACGAGCACGGCCACGCGCTGGCCGCCGAGCTCGCCGGTGGCGCGCTGGACCTGTGGACCGTCTCGGCATCGTCACCGGCGCGGCTGCAGGCGCGGCACGTGCGCTACGAGGGCGGCACGCTGGCATTCGAGCTGGCCGAGGGCGATGCGCAGGCCACGGCCCGCACCGTGCTGATCGGCCAGTACAACGTGCACAACCTGCTCGGCGTGGCCGGTGCGTTGCGGGCGCTGGGCGTGCCGCTGGCCGACGTGGCCGCGGCGCTGCCCACGCTCACCCCGGTGCCCGGCCGCCTGCAGCAGGTGGGTGGCGGCGCCGACGCGCCGGCGGTGGTGGTCGACTACGCCCACACCCCCGATGCGCTGGAGCAGGTGCTGCACGCGCTCGCGCCGCTGGCCGCGGCCCGTGGCGGCGCGCTGTGGTGCGTGTTCGGCTGCGGCGGCGATCGCGACCCGACCAAGCGCCCGTTGATGGGCGCCATCGCCAGCCGCCTGGCCGACCACGTCGTGATCACCAGCGACAACCCGCGCAGCGAGCCGCCGGGGCTGGTCCTGGCGCAGGTGCTGGCCGGGGCCAGCCCGTGCAAGGAGCGCGAGCGCATCGACGTGATCGAGGATCGCGCCGAGGCCATCGCGCATGCGGTGCTGCACGCGCGGGCCGCCGACGTGGTGCTCGTCGCCGGCAAGGGCCACGAGGACTACCAGGAGGTGGCCGGTGTGAGGCGGCCGTTCTCCGACGTTGCGCAAGCCGAGCTGCGGCTGCGCGAGCGTGCCGACCGCGGAGGCCGCGCATGACGCTGATGACGCTGATGACGCTCGCGCAGGCCCAGGTCCTGGTGCCGGGCTCGCGGTTGGTCGGCGACGGGCAGGTCGCCTTCGCGCGCGTGCACAGCGACACCCGCACACTGCGGCCGGGCGATTGCTTCGTCGCGCTGCGCGGCGAGCTGCACGACGGCCACGCCTACCTCGGCGCCGCGCGCGAGGCCGGTGCGGTGGCCGCGATCGCCGAGCATGGGCACGCCGCCGCCGACCTTCCGGGGCTCGAGGTGCCCGATGCGCTGCTGGCGCTGCAGGCACTCGCCGGCGGCTGGCGCCAGCGCATCCCGCTGCCGATGGCCGCGGTCACCGGCAGCAACGGCAAGACCACCGTCACGCAGATGACCGCGGCAATCCTGCGCGCCTGGCACGGCGAGCGCGCCTTCGCCACGCAGGGCAATCTGAACAACCACATCGGGCTGCCGCTGACGCTGCTGCGGCTGCGCCGCGACGACACGTTCGCCCATGCGGTGGGCGTCGTCGAGCTCGGCATGAACCATCCCGGCGAGGTGGCGCTGCTGGCGCGGCTGGCCGCGCCCACCGTCGGCGTGGTCGTCAATGCACAGCGCGAGCACCAGGAGTTCATGGACGGGGTGGAGGCCGTCGCGCGCGAGAACGGATCCGTCATCGCGGCGCTGCCGGCCGATGGCATCGTCGTGATCCCGGCCGACGACGACTACACGCCGCTGTGGCGCGGCATGGCCGGTGCGCGGCGCGTGATCGACTTCGTGCTCGACGGCGAGGCCGGGGCCGGCCGCGTCGCCGCCGTGCGCGGACGCGCGACCTGGGCCGCCGACCGCTGGGAGCTCGCGCTCGACACCCCCGCCGGCAGCGGCCGCACCACGCTGCAGATGCCCGGTCGCCACCATGCGAAGAACGCGCTCGCGGCCACTGCCGCCGCGCTGGCGCTGGGCGCGCCCTTGCAGGCCTGCCTGGACGGCATCGCCGCGTTCCGCCCGGTGAAGGGCCGCTCGGCGCTGTCGACGATCACGCTGCACGGCGAGCCGGCCACGCTGGTGGACGACAGCTACAACGCCAACCCGGACTCGGTTGCGGCGGCCATCGGCGTGCTGGCGGCATTGCCCGGCCCCCGCTGGCTGGTGCTGGGCGACATGGGCGAGGTCGGTGCGCAGGGCCCGGCTTTCCACACCGAGGCCGGCGTGCTGGCGCGCACGAGCGGCATCGAGCACCTGTGGTGCGCCGGCGCGGCGAGCGCGGCGACGGCCGCGGCCTACGGCCCCGGGGCGCGCCATCACGCCGACGCCCCTGCGCTGATCGCCGCGCTGCCGCAGGCGCCACGCGCGGCGTCGGTGCTGGTGAAGGGCTCGCGCTTCATGCGCATGGAGCGTGTCGTGGCGGCGCTCAGCGGCGCGCGCGAGGAGGCCGGCCATGCTGCTTAGCCTCAGCCAGTGGCTGGCCGCGCTCTACCCCGAGCAGCTCGGCTTCCTGCGCGTGTTCCAGTACCTCACGTTCCGCGCGGTGCTCTCGGCGATGACGGCGCTGCTGATCGGCCTGGCCTTCGGGCCGTGGGTGATCCGGCGGCTCACCGAGATGAAGATCGGCCAGCCGATCCGCGAGTACGGCGTGCAGGCGCACCTGGGCAAGCGCGGCACGCCGACGATGGGTGGGGTGCTGGTGCTGATCGGCATCGGCGTGGCCACGCTGCTGTGGTTCGACTGGAGCAACCGCTTCGTGTGGGTGGTGATGCTCGTGACCTTCGGCTTCGGCGCCATCGGCTGGGCCGACGACTGGCGCAAGGTCGTGCACAAGGACCCCGAGGGCATGCGCTCGCGCGAGAAGTTCTTTTGGCAGAGCCTGATCGGCCTGGTGGCCGCGGTGTACCTGGCGTTCAGCGTCTCCGAGACCAGCAACGTGCGCGTGTTCGAGTTGTTCATGCGCTGGGTGGACAGCGGCTTCTCCAACTCGCTGCCGCCGCGCGCCGACCTGCTGGTGCCGTTCTTCAAGACCGTCAGCTACCCGCTGGGCGTCTACGGCTTCATCGCACTGAGCTGGTTCGTCATCGTCGGCGCCAGCAACGCGGTGAACTTCACCGACGGGCTCGACGGCCTGGCGATCATGCCGGTGGTGATGGTCGGCTCGGCGCTGGGCATCTTCGCCTACGTGGTCGGCAATGCGGTGTTCTCGAAGTACCTGCTGTTCCCGCACATCCCCGGTGCGGGCGAGCTGCTCGTGTTCTGCGGCGCCATGGCCGGCGCCGGGCTGGCCTTCCTGTGGTTCAACACCAACCCCGCTCAGGTGTTCATGGGCGACGTCGGCGCGCTGGCGCTGGGCGGCGCGCTGGGCACCGTGGCCGTCATCACGCGGCAGGAGATCGTGCTCGGCATCATGGGCGGCGTGTTCGTCGCCGAGTTGCTCTCGGTGGCGATGCAGGTGAGCTGGTTCAAGTACACGCGCCGCAAGTACGGCGAGGGCCGGCGCATCTTCCTGATGGCGCCGCTGCACCACCACTTCGAGAAGAAGGGCTGGGCCGAAGGCCAGGTGGTGGTGCGCTTCTGGATCGTCACGATGCTGCTGTGCCTGGTCGGGCTGGCCAGCCTGAAGCTGAGGTGACCGCGATGCGCCACCTGCGAGGCACGCCCGTGTTCCTGATCGGCCTCGGCCAGAGCGGCCAGGCGATGGCCCGCTGGTGCCTGCGCCACGGCGCCATGGTGCGCGCCTGGGACTCGCGCGCCGCCGAGATGCCGGCAGTGGCCGCGCTGCGCGAGGAGTTCCCGGCGCTCGAGATCGTCGCCGGCGAACCCACTGCCGAGGCGCTCGCCGGCATCCGCCTCGTGCTGAAGAGCCCGGGCCTGCCGCCGCACGACGCGCGCATCGCGCCGCTGCTGCAGGTCGCGCGCGCCACCGGCGTGCCGGTGCAGGCCGAGTGGGACCTGTTCGCCGCCGCGCTGGCCGAGCTGAATGAAGGGCAGGGCTACGCGCCGAAGGTGCTGGCGATCACCGGCACCAACGGCAAGACGACGACCACGGCGATGACGACGCAGCTCGTCGAACGCACCGGCCGCCGCGTGGCGATGGCCGGCAACGTCGGCCCGACGATGCTCGACACGCTGCACGACGCCCTGCAGCGCGACGCCGCCGAGTGGCCCGAGGTGTGGGTGCTCGAGCTGTCGAGCTTCCAGCTGCACGACGCCGCGGCCTTCGCCGCCGACGCCGCGGTGGTGCTCAACGTCACGCAGGACCACCTCGACTGGCACGGCGACATGGCCGGCTACGCCGCGGCGAAGGCACGCATCTACGGCGGCGGCGGCGCGCTGGTCGTGAACCGCGACGACGCGGTCGTGATGGCGATGCTGCCGGCGGCCGCGCCGGCCACCGGCAAGGGCTCGCGCCCGAAGGTCGCGCCGCGCGAGGTGCAGCGCTTCGGGCTGCAGACGCCGGAGCAGCCGGGCGACTTCGGACTCGTCGTCGAGAACGGCATGGCGTGGCTGGTGCGCGCGCTGCCGCTGGACGAGACCGACCGGCCGAAGAGGGGCGAGGCGCCCGAGATCCACCTGCAGCGGCTCATGCCGGCCGATGCACTGCGCGTGCGCGGCCGCCACAACGCCGCCAACGCGCTGGCCGCGCTGGCGCTGGCCACCGCCATCGGCTGCCCGCTGGCGCCGATGCTGCACGGCCTGCGCGAGTACCGCGGCGAGCCGCACCGCGTGCAGTGGGTGGGCGCCGTGGGCGACGTCGACGCCTACGACGACAGCAAGGGCACCAACGTCGGCGCCACCGTGGCCGCGCTCGACGGCCTGGGCGCCGACCGCTCGCCGGCACGCCTGGTGGTGATCCTCGGCGGCGACGGCAAGGGCCAGGACTTCGCGCCGCTGGCCGAGCCGCTGCGCCGCCACGCGCGCGCCGTGGCGCTGATCGGTCGCGACGCCCCGCGCCTGCAGCCGGTGGTGGCCGCATCCGGCGTGCCGCACGCGCACCACGCGACGCTGCCCGATGCGGTGGCCTGGTGCTACGCCCAGGCGCAGGCCGGCGACGCCGTGCTGCTGAGCCCCGCCTGCGCGAGCCTGGACATGTTCAGCGGCTACGCCCACCGCGCCGAGGTCTTCGTCGACGCCGTGCGCGGCCTGGCGCTGGAACGCGGGGAGGTCGTGTGAGGATCGCGCTGCCCTCGTTCCTGATCGCCCTCGGCCAGCGTCTCTCGCGCCGTGGGGAGAAGGGCCCCGCGAAGGAGAAGCCCGCCAAGCCCGAGCGCGTCGGCCCGCTGCCGGTGCGCGATCACGTCACGATCGACACCCGCCCGGTGCACATGCCGGCCTTCGACCAGGCGCTGGTGGCGGTGGTGCTGGCGCTGGTCGCGTTCGGCCTCGTGATGGTCTTCTCGGCCTCGGTGGCGCTGCCCGACAGCCCGAAGTTCGCCAAGTACGCGCACACCTACTTCCTCGGCCGCCACGCGATGTCGATCGCCATAGGCGCCGTGGTGGCGCTGGCGGTGGTGCAGGTACCGATGTCGTTCTGGGAGAAGCACGCGCCGCTGGTGTTCCTCGTCGCGATCGTGCTGCTGGTGGTCGTGCTGCTGCCTTTCGTCGGCAAGGTGGTGAACTACTCGCGGCGCTGGATCCCGCTGGGCTTCATGAACTTCCAGCCGTCGGAGTTCGCCAAGCTCGCCATCGCGATGTACGCGGCCAGCTACATGGTGCGCAAGATGGAGGTGAAGGAGAACTTCATCCGCGCCGTCTGGCCGATGGCGCTGGCCACCGCGTTCGTCGGTGTTCTGCTGCTGCGCCAGCCCGACATGGGCGCCTTCATCGTGATCGCGACGATCGCGATGGGCATCCTGTTCCTCGGCGGCGTCAACGGGCGCATGTTCCTGCTCATCGCCACGGTGCTGGTGGCGGTGTTCTGCGTGATCATCGCCTTCGACGACCTGCGCCGCGAGCGCATCTTCGCGTACCTCGACCCGTGGAACCCGAAGTACGCGCAGGGCAAGGCCTACCAGCTCACGCACTCGCTGATCGCCTTCGGCCGCGGCGAGCTGTTCGGACAGGGGCTGGGCTCCAGCGTGGAGAAGCTGCACTACCTGCCCGAGGCGCACACCGACTTCCTGCTCGCGGTGATCGGCGAGGAGCTGGGCTTCGTCGGCGTCGCGTCGGTGATCGTGCTGTTCTTCTGGCTGACGCGGCGCATCTTCGTCATCGGCCGCCAAGCGGTGGCGCTGGACCGCGTGTTCGCCGGGCTGATGACGCAGGGCATCGGCATCTGGATGGGCGCGCAGGCCTTCATCAACATGGGCGTGAACCTCGGCGTGCTGCCCACCAAGGGCCTGACGCTGCCGCTGATGAGCTACGGCGGCTCGGCGATCCTGATGAACCTGGTGGCGCTGGCGCTGGTGGTGCGGGTGGACCTGGAGTCGCGGGTGCTGATGCGAGGAGGGGGCGCATGACCGCGCCGGGCCGCTCCCAAGCGCTCATCCCGGAGCCCGCCGGGCGGAGGGCCATCCAATGACCGCGCGGCACCTCGTCGTGATGGCCGCCGGCACCGGCGGGCACATCGTGCCGGGGCTGGCCGTGGCGCGCGAGATGCAGCGGCGCGGCTGGAGCGTCAGCTGGCTGGGCACGACGCAGGGCATGGAGAACCGCCTCGTGCCGGCGGCCGGGCTGCCGCTGGACGCGATCGGCTTCTCGGGGCTGCGCGGCAAGAACGCCGTCGAGACGCTGACCGGCGGGATGCGCCTGCTGAAGGCCTTCTGGGACTGCCTGCGCATCCTGCGCCGCCGGCACGCCAGCGCCGTGCTCGGCATGGGCGGCTACATCTGCTTCCCCGGCGGACTGATGGCCTCGCTGCTGTCGCGGCCGCTGGTGCTGGTCAACGCCGACGCCGAACTGCTGCTGTCGAACAAGTCGCTGCTGCCGGTGGCCGACCGCGTGCTGTTCGGCGTGGACGGCGGCGGTGCGTCGCAGGTGAAGGGCGCCATCGTCACCGGCAACCCGGTGCGTGCCGAGATCGAGGCCATCGCGCCGCCGGCGCAGCGCTACGCGGCGCGCAGCGGGCCGCTGAAGCTGCTGGTGGTCGGCGGCAGCCTGGGCGCCCGCGTGCTCAACGAGGTGGTGCCCGCGGCGATCGCGGCGCTCGATGCGGCGAAGCGGCCGCAGGTCACGCACCAGACCGGCAGCGTGATGCAGCACGACGTGGAGACCGCCTACCGCGACGCCGGCATCGAGGCCGAGGTGCTGCCGTTCATCGACGACATGCCCGCGCGGCTGGCGCAGTGCGACCTGATGATCTGCCGCGCCGGCGCCATCACGGTCAGCGAGCTGTGCGCGGCCGGCGTGCCGGCGGTGCTGGTGCCGCTGGTGATCAAGACCACCGCGCACCAGCGCGACAACGCCGAGCTGATGGCACGCCAGGGCGCCGCGGTGCACCTGCCGCAGGCCGAGCTGACCCCGGCGCGGCTCGCCGAGCTGCTGAAGGGATACACGCGCGAGTCGCTGCGCGCGATGGCCGAGCAGGCGCGGACTCTGGCGCGGCCGCAGGCGGCGGCGCGCGTGGCCGACCAGATCGAGGCGTTGGTGCCGGCGGGGGTGGTTGCATGAAGCACGCCCTGAAGCACATCCACTTCGTCGGCGTGGGCGGCTCCGGCATGAGCGGCATCGCCGAGGTGCTGCACGACCTGGGCTACACGGTCAGCGGCTCCGACGCCGCCGAGGGCGAGACGACGCGTCACCTCGCACAGCGCGGCCTGCGGGTGGCCGTCGGCCACGACGCGCGCCACGTGGCCGGCGCCGACGCGGTGGTCGCGTCCACCGCGATCCGCGCGGACAACCCCGAGCTGCAGGCCGCGCGCGACGCCGGCATCCCGGTGGTGCCGCGCGCGGTGATGCTGGCCGAGCTGATGCGGCACCGGCAGGGCATCGCCATCGCCGGGACGCACGGCAAGACCACGACCACGTCGCTGGTGGCCAGCGTGCTGGCCGAGTGCGGCCTCGATCCGACCTTCGTGATCGGCGGCAAGCTGCAATCGGCTGGAACGCATGCGAGGCTGGGCCGCGGCGAGTACATCGTCGTCGAGGCCGACGAGAGCGATGCTTCGTTCCTGCACCTGTTGCCGGTGCTCGCCGTCGTCACCAACGTCGACGAGGACCACATGGACACCTACGGGCACGACGTGGCCCGGCTCGACCAGGCGTTCATCGACTTCCTGCACCGCCTGCCGTTCTACGGCGCCGCCGTGGTGTGCGCCGACGACCCGGGCGTGCAGCGGCTGCTGCCGCGCGTGCAGCGGCCGCTGGTGCGCTACGGCATGGCCGAAGGCGCCTCGCCGCGCGCGGTGGACGTGCAGGCGCTGGGAGGCGGCCGCATGCGCTTCACCGCGCAGCGCGCCGGCCTGCCCGACCTGCCTGTGACGCTGAACCTGGCCGGCCTGCACAACGTGCGCAACGCGCTGGCCGCCATCGCCGTGGCCGACGAGCTGGAGCTGCCGGCCGAGGCCACGGCGCGGGCGCTGGCGAACTTCGGCGGTGTCGGTCGTCGCTTCCAGCGCTGGGGCGAACTGCCCGCCGCGGGCGGCGGCGCGTACACGCTGATCGACGACTACGGTCACCACCCGGTGGAGATGCAGGCGGTGCTCGACGCCGCACGCGGCGCCTTCCCCGGACGGCGCCTGGTGCTCGCGTTCCAGCCGCACCGCTACACGCGCACCCGCGACTGCTTCGACGCCTTCGTCGCCGTGCTGAAGCAGGCCGACGCCGTGCTGCTGGCCGACGTGTACCCGGCCGGTGAGCCGCCGATCGACGGCGCCACATCGGCTGCGCTGGCGCAGGCCGCGGGCCTGCCGACGCCGTGCGCGATCGGTGCGATGCCGAGCGCCATCGCCGCTGCCGCACGCGATCGCGACGTGGTCATCACGATGGGCGCCGGCACGATCGGGCAGGTGCCCGCGCGTCTGCGCGAGTCGACGGGAGGCCCAGCGTGAGCGGGACGCCGAACACCGTGCAGGTCCCCGGCACGGGCGCCATCGACGTGGGCGCGCTCGGCCGCGTGGCCGTGCTGATGGGCGGCGAGAGCGCCGAGCGCGAGGTCTCGCTGATGTCCGGGCCGGGCGTGCTGGGCGCGCTGCGCAGCGTGGGGGTCGACGCCCACGCGTTCGACCCCGCCGAGCGCCCGCTGCACGAACTGAAGGCGGAACGCTTCGACCGCGTCTTCATCGCGCTGCATGGTCGCCACGGCGAGGACGGCACCGTGCAGGGCGCGCTGGAGCTGCTGCGCATCCCCTACACCGGCAGCGGCGTGATGGCCAGCGCGATCGCGATGGACAAGGTGATGACCAAGCGCGTGTGGATGGCCGAGGGGCTGCCCACGCCTCGCTGGGCCTGGCTGCCGCCGGCGGCGCAGGAGCGCTCGCGCATCGTGCAGGTGCCCGACGAGCTGGGTCTGCCGCTGATCGTGAAGCCGCCGCGCGAAGGTTCGTCCAACGGTGTCACCAAGGTGCGCGGCTACTCGCAGATGCAGGACGCGGTGCGCCTGGCCGCACGCTACGACGCCGATGTGCTGTGCGAGGAGTTCATCGAAGGCCCCGAGCTGACCTGCCCTGTGCTGGGCAGCGGCGATGCGGCGCGCGCGCTGCCCGTGATCCGCATCGAGGCGCCCGACGGCAACTACGACTTCGACCACAAGTACCTCCTCGAGGACACCGGCTACCGCTGCCCGAGCGGGCTGCCGCCGCACGAGGAGGCCGAGGTGCAGCGCCTCACGCTCGCGGCCTACCGGGCGCTGGGCTGCCGCGGCTGGGGCCGGGCCGACCTGATGCTGCGCGCCAGCGACCGCCGCATCTTCCTGCTCGAGATGAACACCTCGCCGGGCATGACCAGCCATTCGCTGGTGCCCAAGTCGGCGGCTGCGGCGGGTCTCAGCTACCCGCAACTCTGCCTGGCGATCCTGGCAAGTGCCACGCTGGATCATCCGCAGCCGCTGCCGGGGAGGATGGCCTGATGGCGGCGCTGGCCATGCCTGCACTCGGCAATGGCGGCGACGTGCGGCTGATGAACGCCGTGGCGTTGGTGATCGCCGCCGGCACGGTGGTGGCCCTGCTCGGCGCCGCCGCGGTGTGGCTCGCCCGCACGCCGTGGTTCGAGATCCGCTCGATCGAGCTCGAGGGCGAGCTGACGCGCAACAGCATCAACACCATCCGCGCCAACGCCGCGCCGCAACTGAAGGGCAACTTCTTCAGCGTCGACCTGCAGCGCTCGCGCGAGGCCTTCGAGTCGGTGCCGTGGGTGCGGCACGCGGTGGTGCGCCGCGTCTGGCCCGACCGGCTGCTGGTGCGCCTGGACGAGCACCGCGCGGCGGCGTTGTGGCAAGGCGACGAGCGCGGCGACCGGCTCGTCAACCAGCAGGGCGAGGTGTTCGAGGCCAACGTCGGCGATGTCGAGGACGAGGCGCTGCCGATGTTCTCGGGCCCCGAAGGCAGCTCCGGCACGATGCTGCGCTTGTACCAGCGCCTCACGCCCGTGCTCGAGCCGCTGAAGCTCTCCATCGACAGCCTGCATCTCTCGGGTCGCGGTTCGTGGCGCGTGGTGCTCGACAGCGGCGCCACGCTGGAGCTCGGCCGCGGCAGCGACGACGAGGTGACGGCCCGCGTGTCGCGTTTCGTCGCAACGCTCCCGCAGCTGGCCGTGCGCTTCCGCCAGCAGCCGCTCGAGAAGGCCGACCTGCGCCACACCGACGGCTATGCGGTGAAGCTGCGCGGGGTCACGACGCCCACCATACCCCCAGGCGCCCCCGCGGCGCCGAAGAAGAACTGAGGAACGGAACACCATGGCCAAGGAAAGCAAGGATCTGGTGTTCGGGCTGGACATCGGCACCGCCAAGGTGATGGTGGTGGCTGCCGAGGTGCTGGCCGACGGCGGGCTGCGCGTGGCCGGCCTGGGCGTGGCGCCCACGCATGGCCTCAAGCGCGGCGTGGTGGTCAACATCGACGCCACCGTGCAGAGCATCCAGGCCGCGCTGAAGGAGGCCGAGATGATGGCCGCCTGCAAGATCACGTCGGTCTACACCGGCATCACCGGCAGCCACATCCGCGGGCAGAACTCCACCGGCATGGTGATCGTGCGCGACAACCGCGAGGTGACGCCGGTGGACGTGAGCCGCGTCGTCGAGACCGCCAAGGCGATCAACATCCCCGGCGACCAGCGGCTGCTGCTGGTGGAGCCGCAGGAGTTCATCATCGACGGCCACGAGGTCAAGGAGCCGATCGGCATGAGCGGCAGCCGCCTCGAGGTGAAGGTGCACATCGTCACCGGGGCGCAGAGCGCGGCCGAGAACATCGTGAAGTGCGTGCGCCGCTGCGGGCTGGAGGTCGAGCGGCTGGTGCTGAACCCCAGCGCGTCGAGTGCCAGCGTGCTCACCGACGACGAGAAGCAGCTCGGCGTGGCGCTGGTGGACATCGGCGCCGGCACCACCGACGTGCAGATCTACACCGACGGCAGCGTGCGCCACACCGCGGTGATCCCGATCGCCGGCGACCTGATCACCAGCGACATCGCGATGGCGCTGCGCACGCCGACCAAGGACGCCGAGGAGATCAAGGTCGAGTACGGCGCGGCCAAGCAGCTGCTGGCCGACCCCAGCGACCAGATCGAGGTGCCCGGCCTGGGCGACCGCGCGCCGCGCCTGCTCAGCCGCCAGGCGCTGGCCGGCGTGATCGAGCCGCGCGTGGAAGAGATCTACTCGCTGGTGCACCAGGTCATCCGCGGCAGCGGCTACGAAGAGCTGCTGTCCAGCGGCATCGTGATCACCGGCGGCAGCGCGGTGATGCCCGGCATGGTGGAGCTGGGCGAGGACATCTTTCTCAAACCCGTGCGCAAGGGCCTGCCGTTGTACGGCGGCGCGCTCTTCGACATGGTGGCCAACCCGCGCAGCGCCACGGTGATGGGGCTGCTCGAGGAGGCCCGTACGGCCCGCGCCCGCGGGCACAAGGCGGCGGCGCAGGCCGGTTCGATGAAGAACATGGTCACGCGCGCCAAAGACTGGTTCCTGGGGAATTTCTAGCAGGGGTCCACACCAAGAGGCCCCGTTTCTTCAACCACGGCAACTGCAACTTTTCAGTAGGAGGCTCACATGCCCATCGAGATGATCGACGAGTTTGACCAAGGCACCCAGATCAAGGTGATCGGCGTTGGCGGCGGCGGCGGCAACGCCGTCGACCACATGATCAACCTGGGTGTGACGGGCGTGGAGTTCATCTGCGCCAACACCGA
>JAEUPB010000091.1 GCA_016789955.1 Rubrivivax sp.
CCATGCAGGCGCATCGTGTAGCGCGTCTTCAGGAACAGGTCGAAGGCCCGCTCCGAGTTCGCCAGCGGCAGGCCGGCGACGCGCGTCATCTTCGTGAACCGGTACAGGTTCTTGAACAGGTGGGCCTCGTCGACGAAGAGCGTGTCGATGCCGAGCTGCTCCCAGCTCAGCAGGTCGTCCTTCTTCGCGTCGGCCAGCAGCTTCTCCAGCCGCACGGTCCAGTTCTTCTTCATCGCTTCGAGCTGCTTGACGATCCGGTTGCCCCGGTCATTTCGCCGCTCGGCGCGCACTGCCATCTCGATTTCCATGATGAGTTCCTTGATGAATGATTCGGTGAATGCAGGCGACATTCGGATGCGCTCGAAGCTCGAGTGCGTGATGACCACCGCGTCCCAGTCGCCCGTGGCGATGCGCGACACCAGCTCGCGCCGGCGGTCGCCCTCCAGGTCTTCCTTGCCAGCCATCAGCACGGCGGCGTTGGGGTACAGCCGAACGAACTCCGCCGTGTACTGCGCCAGCATGTGGTTCGGCACCACGTGGCAGGGTTTGGCCGCGAAGCCGAGGCGCCGCAGTTCCATGCCGGCGATCGAGCAGACCGCGGTCTTGCCGGCGCCGACGACGTGGAACAGTCCGGTGTTGCCGGACTGCACGACACGCCACACGGCGTCCCGCTGGTGCGGGTGCAGCGCATAGCAGCGCGAGAACCCCGGCAGCTTCAGGTGCGAGCCGTCGAACTGCCGCGGCCGCGTGGCGTTGAACAGATCGTTGTAGGTCAGGCACAGCCGCTCGCGGCGCTCGGCTTCGTCGAAGGCCCAGCCCGCGAAGCGCTCCTTGATCAGCGCCAGCTTCTCGCGCGCCGCCAGTGTCTCGTCGGGGTTGACGATCATGCGGTCGCTGTCCGGATCCGGGTCGCGGACCGTCGGCACCTGCACGTTCAACGCGCACTGAACCAACTCGATGGCGTTCAGCCGCGAGGTGCCGAACTCCTGCGTCACTTTGACGTTCTGGCGCGCGCTCCATTCGGGGTAGCGCACCGACCAGGCTCCGGCCTGCGCCGAGTAGCCCACCTCGCAGTCCTTCTGCTCCAGCACCTGCCGGATGAAGTCCTCCACGTCGCCGGCGGGAATCCACACTGCGCCCAAGCGCGGCTCGATCGATGCCGGTGGCAAGTCCTCGGGCTGCACACGCTCCAGTGCGGTCACATTGCGCACGGCCTCCGGGCCGGCAGCCAGTGCCTGCCTAAGCTTGGCCTTGACTTCGCCGGACAGGTAGTCGTCGGCGGTCTTCCACAGCCCGTCCGCCGGATCTAGAAACACCAGTCCGCGTTCTGCCAGCGCATCGAGCACCGCTTGTGGCGGCGCTGACAACAACTGACCCATCCAGGCAGGATCGACCCGGCCGCGCCACTGCACCGAGGCGGCGAGCGCCTCCTCCGGCTCGGCGGCGGCTTCGGGCTCGACGATCCTTGCCAGCGTCCGCCGGCTGAACAGTGCCGCCTTGGTGGCGGTCTCGGTCTCCTCGTCGTAGTGCTCCAGCGACAGCAGCAGCGGGTAGTCGGGGTCGCGCCGGAACGCGAGTGCGTTGGCCCGGTTCGACAAGCTCCCGAAGCGGGCGACGTAGCGGTCGTAGCTGCCGTTCAGCATGGCGCGCTCGTGGCGCTGCCGGCTGTCGTCGGCGTCTGCCAACTGCAGATCGAGCAAGGCGCGCGCGTGGTCGCGAATCGAACACAGGCCCGCGATGCGGGCGCGCTGCGTTGCGTTCAGGCGCTCGTGGATGTCCACGAGCTCGCCGTCTTCCACGCGGTGCACGCGGCCGTGGTGGAGGTGATGACTCCCGGGCCGGGTTCCGCCTGCCACGATCGTTGCGCGTCGCGGGGCCGGCATTGCCTCTGGCGCGGCGGTGCCGTAAACGCCGCGTGGCAGCAGATCGACTCGCCGCGGCAGCTCTGCGGCCAGGTCGCCGTCGAACACCGCGGTCGGCACCGGCTCGTGGCCGTTGCTTTCCTGGCGGATGCGGCCGATGCAGAACTCGGGCTGCGCCGCGAACCAATGGTTGACCTGCAGGTAGCGTTCGCCGCAGCGTGGATCGCGCAGCGACTCGGGCACCATGCTCAGGCCCAGCCATGGCTGCTCGTCGGCCTCACCCGCCACCCGCTTGCGAAGGAACAGGATGTCGGCCTGCACATCGGTCGAGGCGATCTCGGCGAAGGCGCCACGCGGCAGGCGGATCGCGCCTACGAGCACCGCCTGCGACGCGAGGTAGCGTCGCACGGTGTCGTCCCAGGCATCCATCGTGTGGCTGCTGGTGATGAAACAGGCCAGCCCGCCGGGCCGCAGCAGGTCGAGCGCGCGGCCGAGAAAGTAGTTGTGGATGCTGAAGCGGCCGTAGGGCCGGTTGCTCGAATCGGCCACCTTGTAGGCGCCGAAGGGTACGTTGCCGATCGCCAGGTCGTACCAGTCATCGGCCAGCGGCGTCTTCTCGAACGCGCCGACGCGCACGTCCACGCCGCTCGCGCCGTAGAGCGCCCGCAGCATCCGGCCCGAAAGCCGATCGATCTCGATGGCAGTGACCGTGCATTGCGCAGCCAGCGCCGCTGGCATCGCACCGAGGAAGTGGCCGATGCCGGCGCTCGGTTCGAGCACACGGCCTCCGCTGAAGCCGAAACCTTGAACCGCCTGCCACATCGCCGCGATCACGGCGACAGGGGTGTAGTGGCTGTTGTTCACCGACGCGAGCGCCGAGCTGTGATCGTCGGCGTCGAGTGCGTCGCGCAGTTGCGCGGCGCGGCGTGCCCAGGCTGGCTCCGGCGCTTCGAGGTTGAAGCTCGCGGGCAGACCGCCCCAGCCGGTGTAGCGCAGCAGCGTGCCGCGCTGGTTCTCGTCGGGCTCGCTGCCCGACGTGTCGAGCGCGCGCAGGGTGTCGATCGCGGCCAGGTTGGCGTCGAACTTGGCGACCGCGCCGCGCGGGATGTCGAGCCCGCCGGCGGGCAGTTGAGGCCAGGGGCGCCGCGCGGCGCTGGGCGTCGGCGGCTCGCTCGGCCGCCACAACGGCTGTGGTGGGCGAGGCTCTTGTTCCTCGTCGCCCGGCTCGTCGTCGAGCAGCGGATCGGGAGGGACTGGAGGCGGGGGCGGCGCAAAGGCCGCGGCAGGCTCCGGCTCGAAGCCGGGCAGCCAGGAGCAGGGCTCGGGGATGCGAGTCATGGGGGTCTCCGTGGGGCGACGGAGACGCACCTGCCCCAGCGGGGAGATGGCTCCCCGTCAGGGTGGATGGATGGCCCACCGGATGCGCGGGCGCATGGGTGGGTGGCTCTGGTGCCGCGCGAGGCGGCCGATCAATCAGTCAGATGCGGTGTCGGTGTGCCGCGGGCATCGGGCTCCTGGCGGAGCACGAAGGGGCGTGCAAGGCGGGTAACGACCGCGGCGCCGACGCAAGTCGGGGCTGGGCAGGCTGACGCCTGCGAGTAGCCCTCGCACTGTGCGCGAAGGCCTGCGGGTCCGATCGCGTCTCAACCGGTTGCCACTGCCAACGCCCGATTTGGCACGGGCCGCGCGGTGGCGGCTCGCGCCCGACAATGAGGCATGCCCCAGGACCAGCCAACAACCGCCGACGCTGACGAAGCCTTGGCGGACACGATCGAGCAGTCCGAGCGCTTCGAGGGTGACCTGGCCCCGCTGCTGGCGCATCCGCGTCGCCCGCCGTCGCGGCGAGCGCTGCTGACCCTCGCGTTGTGCGACGTCGCGGTGGAGTTCTGGGTGGCGCAGCGCCTGCTGATTCGCGCCGGCATGCACACAGCGGCCCTGGCCTTGGTGCGCCTGCACTTCGAGGCGACGGTACGGGCGATCTGGTTTCATCACGGCGCCAGCGACGAGTGGCTGGAACGCTTCGCCGCGCCGATGGCCCCCGGCCAACTCGCCGAGCCCGTGCTGGGGCCGAATGTCGACGCGATGTTGCAGACGCTGGCGAAGACCCCGCCGCCGTTCCTTGCGCAGACGCTCGGCGCCTTCAAGGCGGCGACATGGCAGCCGATGAACTCGTACGTGCATGGCGGCATCCGACCCGTGGTCCAGAGTCTGGCCGGCTGCACGCTTCAGCAACTCGTCGGCGTGCTGCAGAACGCGAATGGCATGGCCTTGATGACGGCCAACCTGCTAGTGGTGGCGCTGCAGGATCCGGCGCTGGCAGGACGCATCGGCCCGATCCAGCAAGCACACCGGGCGTGTCTGCCGCCCATGCAGCCGCCCCGCACTTGATGGCGCCCTCCCGCATGGGAACCTGAATCCACGGGCCGATGTCGCGCCCGCCCTCATTCAGGAGCCCCCATGAAACGCTCCAAGCAGGAGCTGGAAGCCGTGATCGCGGCTTCACCCCGCAGCTTCGTCCCCTTCAACAAGCTCGTGCTGTCGCCGACCTACCAGGCGCGGCCCGAGAACCCGGCGGCGCCGCTGCCCCTCACCGAACTGGCCGCGTCCATCGAGGCAGCGGGCCTGCTGCACAACCTGATCGTCGTGCGCGGCGCACGTGGCGTGCACGAGGTCTGCGCCGGCGGGCGGCGCCTGCGCGCGATGGCGCTGCTGGTGGAGCAGGGCCGCTGGGCCGAGAACCAGCCGGTGCCGGTGCTCGTGGTGCCCGCCGAGCAGGCGTTGATGGCCAGCCTGATCGAGAACGTTGAGCGCGAGGCCTTGAATCCGGCCGACGAGTTCGCGGCCTTCGCGCGGCTCATCGACGGCGGCCAGTCGGTCGAGGACGTGGCGGCGGCTTTCGGTGTCACGCCGCAGGTCGTGAAGCGCCGGCTCAAGCTGGCGGCGGTGTCGCCTGCGCTGCTGACGCTGTTCCGCGAAGGCGGGATCGGGCTGGATTGCCTGATGGTGCTGGCCTCGATCGACGACCCGGCGCGGCAGGAGCAGCTGTGGCAGCAGTTGCCCGAATGGAACCGCAGTACGGATCAACTGCGCCGGCTGCTGACCCGGGGCGAGGTCGAGTCGGATCGCGACGGCGTGGCGATCTTCGTGACGGTGGCTGCCTACGAGGCTGCGGGCGGCCCGCTGCGGCGTGACCTGTTCAGCGACGACGGCAAGGCCTACCTGCAGGATGCCGCGCTGCTCGAACGGCTGGCGCTGGACAAGCTGCAACAGCCGGCCCGCGAGGTCGCCGCTGAAGGCTGGAAGTGGGTCGACGTGCGGGCGCGGTACGTCTACGAGGACTACGTGCGTCACGGCGAAGTGCGCCGCGCACGCCGCGCTCTGAACGCCGACGAGGCGGCACGCCATGCGCAACTCGTAGCCGATCTGGAGACGCTGCACGCGCGTATGGAGGCGATCTCGGACGACGACGGCGACGAGAACGAGTACGCCGCGCTGGAAGCCGACGACGAACGGCTGCAAGCCGAGCTCAACGCCATCGACGAAGCGCTGGCGGTGTTTCCGGCGGACCTGATGGCGCAAGCGGGCTGCGTGGTGTTCGTGGGATCGCGCGGAACGGTCGACGTCAAGCGCGGGCTGGTCCGGCCGGAAGATCGCGATGCGGTCGTGCAGGCGGCGCGGCAAGCCACGAACGGGGAGTCGACCACGGGCACCGCGCTCGTGAGCCTGCCCAAGGGCGGCGTTCGCGCGGTGCACTCCGAGAAGCTGATGCGCAGCCTGACCGCGCACCGCGTCGCCGCGATCCAGGCCGAACTGCTGCTGCGGCCCGACGTGGCCCTGGCTGCGCTCACGGCCCATCTGGCAGCGAAGCTGCTCAAGGACGGTTTCCACCGCTACCATGGCGGGGACGATGCGCTCACCGTCAGCGCGAGCGAGACGCACGAGGGGCTGCGGCGCGAGTCCGCGGACATGGCCGAGGCCGAAGCCTGGAAGCTGATGGAGCAGACGCGCATCGAGTGGACCACGCGACTGCCCCCCGACGGCGCGGCGTTGCTGCCCTGGCTGCTGGCGCAGGAACGCCCGACCGTGATCGGACTGCTGACCTTCCTCGTTGCCGCAAGCGTCACCGGGGTCGAAGGGGCCGAGCGCGAACGCCAGAGCACGGACGCGCTGGCCGAAGCGCTCGGGCTCGACATGCGGCGCTGGTGGAAGGCCAGTGCTGCCTCGTACTTCAGCCATGTGTCGAAGGCGACGACGCTTGCTGCGGTGACCGAGGCCGCGGGTGCCAACGCCGCCGCGCCGCTAGCCGGGCTGAAGAAGGACGGCGCCGCGGCGGGAGCCGAGCAGGCCTTGTCTGCGACGGGCTGGCTCCCCCGCTGCCTGCGGACTTCGCCGCACGGATCCGCGGCCCGCACGCGACTTGACAGCCGCGATCCCGGCGCCGAACTTGGCGTTGAGCATCGGGACGAAGACACGGTCGACGAAGCCGCCCGTTGATCCGTGGCCGGGGCGACCGACTTCAGGGCTTGCCGGAAACGACAGAGGATCGACCCAGGTAGGCATTCGTGATCTGCGGTCGGCCATGGCCGAGCAGGGCGGACACGTGTTGCCGCGCGGCGCTGTCAGCGTCCACCGCGACGCCCTGGCCGCCAGCCACAGGCGGCAGCGAGCCGGTCTGCTCGGTGTAGCGGCACGCCGCGAACTGGTGCCGCAGGCCGTGCGGGACCACGCGCAGATCGCGCTTCGTGATGCCGAAGCGCTCCATGACGTAGCGCAGCCGCCGCAGCGCCTGGACCAGCGTCAGGTTCGGGTCGCCGACGCTGCCCTGCGTGCCTTTGGCGACGTGGCAGGCGTAGGTGATGGCATGTCTGCCCAAGGCATCGTCGATTGGTACGTAGCGCTGCCGCCCGCCCTTCGTGCCGCGATGGGTGTCGAGGTACTGGACCGCTCCGCTCCCGTCCTCCTCACCCGATCCTGAATCCCCGTTGACCTGGCGCGCGGTCGCCACGTCGACGCGCGGGCGCAGCATCAGGCTCTCCTTGAAGCGCAGCCCGAAGGCGAGCATCAGCCAGAGGCTGGCCGCCGCATGCACGTCGTAGTCCTCGACATCGTGGATCACCGAGGCGACTTCGATGCCCAGCGCGCGCCAGGACTTGTCGTTCGTCGTGATGCCGCTGCGCCGGTACAGCGCGGGGTCGTCGAAGTAGGCCCCGATGGGCTTCAGCAGCTTGGGCTTGCCGATCCAGCGGGTGAACGTCTTGAGGTGTGAGTAGTAGGTCGGGATCGTGCCCGGCGCCAGGCGGCCGGCCTTGGCTTCTGCGCACCAGTGAGCCAGCACGAAGTCGGCATGGCGCCCGCTGAACGAGCGGGGGTCGAGCTTGAAGGCCTTGACCGGGTTGTCGCGCAGGAAGCGAAACACCCACACGCAGAGCCGCCCGCGTGACTGCGCGGTGCGATGGCTGATGTTCTTGCCCTTGACCGCATGCTGCCAGTTGTGCCGGCGCAGGATCAGCGCGAGTACATGCATGCACCGCTGCGGCTGCAGCGGCAGGGTGTCGAGATCGACGGTGAGCGGATCGGTTCGGGACATGGCGACCTCCGGATGCCGGTGAATCGAGATGGATGGCCCGTTGAGAGACCGACAGGTGCCGGGCCAGGCGTCGAGTCGGTTGCGCGTCCCCACGCGCCAGGGCCAAGAAGGTGCCAAGGTTCGGACGGCAGCACCGTCCAGGCCTTCGTAAAAGTGATCGCCTTGCACACGGTGCGTACACGCGTGGCTGTCCGCTCGGGGCGGACCGCGACGCCAGCTCGGCATGGGCCGAGGGCGGGCGCGGCATGGTGTGCGGGCGTCACCCGTACGACGGCCCTTCGAGGGGCCGCACGCGGATGTTCCAACCGGACCGAAAGGCTCCACCGCAGCCAACGCGGTGGGCAGTCCGTTCACTCAGGTCCCTCGGATACCGGTCGAGCCGGTCTGCCGTGGGTCGCGGTCGCTCGAGGCGGCCGCGGCGAGTGATGCTGGAACGTCAGGGGAAATGAGGCGGGTGCCCGAAGGCACGCCGCAATCCACGGCCTCGCGGGCCATGGCGGCTGATGGGTGAACTTGGCGGATCGAGTCCGCGTGGTTCCGGGGCTCGAGGCCCTCGGCGACCGAGGTCACCGGACTGATGGGGCTTCCTTCGACGCAGCCACTGTGTGCTGCGCCCGGTGTGAAAGCTACCGGCTTGACGCACTGCAATCATGTGCCAGCGCGACGCGGACCTCAAGCTCGAAATGTGCCGATAAGCGCGCCGTGATCGGGGTCGGCTCCGCGCGCGAAAGGGGTTGACAGGCCCTTCTGTCAGGCGACATGAAAAACTGACCCCCTGGCGACATTGAGAACTGACCCCCTTCGAGGACGAAGGAGGTCCGATGGAAGAGGTGATCCAAGCT
>JAEUPB010000107.1 GCA_016789955.1 Rubrivivax sp.
TTCGGCGGGCAGTCGATCTGGAAGGCCGTGCCGATCATCATCGACACGCTGCGCGAGGCCGGCCGGCTGATGGCCGCGGCGCCGCTGAACCACAGCTACCCGCACTGCTGGCGCCACAAGACGCCGGTGATCTACCGCGCCGCGGCGCAGTGGTTCGTGCGCATGGACGAAGGCGACGGCGTCTTCACGAAGGACAAGGCGCCGAAGACGCTGCGGCAGATGGCGCTGGAGGCCATCGACGCGACCAGCTTCTTCCCCGAGAACGGCCGCACTCGTCTGCGCGACATGATCGCCAACCGGCCCGACTGGTGCATCAGCCGCCAGCGCAGCTGGGGCGTGCCGCTGCCCTTCTTCCTGCACGAGGCCACCGGCGAGCTGCACCCCGACACCATGGCCATCCTCGACCGCGCGGCGGCCATCGTGCAGGAAGGCGGCGTGGAGGCGTGGAGCCGCGTCACCGCCGAGGAGATCCTCGGCCCCGACGACGCCCAGCTCTACCGCAAGAGCACCGACATCCTCGAGGTGTGGTTCGACTCGGGCTCGACCTTCTTCCACGTGCTGCGCGGCTCCCACGCCGGCGGAGCGCACGCCAGCGGCCCCGAGGCCGACCTCTACCTCGAGGGCCACGACCAGCATCGCGGCTGGTTCCACTCGTCGCTGCTGCTGGGCTGCGCGCTCGAGGGCCGCGCGCCGTACCGCGGGCTGCTGACCCACGGCTTCACGGTCGACGGCCAGGGCCGCAAGATGAGCAAGTCGCTCGGCAACTTCATCGAGCTGCGCGCGCTGTGCAAGGACATGGGCGCAGAGATCCTGCGGCTGTGGTGCGCGTCGACCGACTACTCGGGCGACCTGGCGATGGACAAGAACATCCTCGCCCGCGTCGTCGACAGCTACCGCCGCATCCGCAACACGCTGCGCTTCCTGCTGGCCAACGTCAGCGACTTCGATGCCGCGACCGACGCCGTGCCGCCGGAGCAGATGCTCGAGATCGATCGGTGGGCGTTGGCCCGCGCGGCGCAGGTGCAGGCCGAGATGCTCGAGCACTACCAGCGCTTCGAGTTCCACCCGGTGGTGGCGCGGCTGCAGCTCTTCTGCAGCGAGGACCTGGGCGCGTTCTACCTCGACGTGCTGAAGGACCGCCTGTACACCACCGCGCCGAAGAGCCTGGCGCGGCGCAGCGCGCAGACGGCGCTGTGGCACCTCACGCACGCGATGCTGCGCTGGATGGCGCCGTTCCTGAGCTTCACCGCCGAGGAGGCCTGGGGCCACTTCGGGGGGCCCGGTCGGTCGCCGTCGATCTTCTGCGAGACCTACTGGACGTTCGCGACGCCCGACGAGGCGCTGCTGGCGCGCTGGCAGCGGCTGCGCGAGATCCGCGACCTCGTGAACAAGCAGATCGAGGCGGTGCGCACCGCCGGCGGCGTGGGCTCATCGCTGCAGGCCGAGGTGGCGATAGCCGCGGCCGGCGACGACGCCGCGCTGCTGCGCTCGCTGGGCGAGGACCTGAAGTTCGTGCTGATCACGTCGCGCGCCGAGGTGCTCGACGCGGCCGAGCTGACGGTCACCGTCACGCCAACGTCGCACACCAAGTGCGAGCGCTGCTGGCACTGGCGCGCCGACGTGGGGGCCGATGCGGCGCACCCGGCGATCTGCGGGCGTTGCGTGAGCAACCTGCACGGCGCCGGCGAGGCGCGGAGCCGCGCCTGATGGCCGCACGCGGGTCGTCCGCGCCGGGACTCGCGCTCTGGCTGGGCCTGGCGGCGATCGTCATCCTGGCCGACCAGGTGACCAAGACGCTGATCATCGGCAGCTTCCAGCTCGGCGACAGCCGGCCCGTCACCGACTTCTTCAACATCGTGCGCGCCCACAACAAGGGCGCCGCGTTCTCGTTCCTCGCCGACGGCAGCGGCTGGCAGCGCTGGCTGTTCGTGGGCCTGGGCGTGGGCGCCTCGGTGTTCATCGTCTGGATGATCCGCAGCTCGCCCACGCAGAAGCTGTTCTGCTTCGCGGTGAGCATGATCATGGGCGGCGCGCTCGGAAACGTGATCGACCGGCTGCTGCACGGCTACGTGGTCGACTTCCTGCAGTTCCGCTTCGGCTTCCTCGAGCCGGTGTTCCATGGCGGCTACTTCCCGAGCTTCAACATCGCCGACAGCGCCATCACGCTGGGGGCCGTGTGCCTGATCCTCGACGAGATCCTGCGGGTGCGGCGCAGCCGCTGACGGCGCCTTCCGCAGCGCCGGAGACACCCGCGGTCTCGATCGTGGTGCCGGTGCTGAACGAGGCGCCCCGCCTGCCGATGCTGCTGGCCGCGCTGGCGCCGCTGCGGCGTGACGGGGCCGAGGTCATCGTGGTCGACGGGGGCAGCAGCGACGGCAGTGCCGCCGTGGCCGCGCCGCTCGCCGATGCCGTCATCGTCTCGCCGCGCGGCCGGGCCTCGCAGATGAACGCCGGCGCGGCCGCGGCCCGCGCGCCGTGGCTGCTGTTCCTGCACGCCGACACGCAACTGCCAGAGGGCGCGATCCACGCCATCGCGACGAGCCGCGCCGACTGGGGCCGCTTCGACGTGCGCATCGAGGGCCGCTCACGCTGGCTGCCGGTGGTGGCGGCGTTCATGAACCTGCGCTCCCGGCTCACCGGCATCGCCACCGGTGACCAGGCGATCTTCGTGCGGCGTGCGGTGTTCGAGGCCGCGGGCGGCTTTCCAGGGCAACCGCTGATGGAGGACATCGAGCTGTCGCGGCGGCTCAAGCGCCGCGCGCGCCCCGATTGCCGCCGCGAGCGCGTGGTGACCTCCGGCCGCCGCTGGGACGAGCGCGGCGCCTGGCGCACCATCGTGCTGATGTGGCGGCTGCGCTGGCTGTACTGGCGCGGCGCGCCGGCCGAACGGCTGGCGGCGCTGTACCGCTGAACTGCGCGCGGCGACGTACCCCGATGCCGACGATCCTGCGCGTGGTGGTGATGGCCAAGTCGCCCCGGCCCGGCCTGGCCAAGACGCGGCTCGCACCGGCGCTCGGCGCCGAGGGTGCGGCGCGGCTGGCGGCCCGCATGCTGCAGCACGCGCTGGCGCAGGCTGTCGCGGCCGGCGTGGGCCCCGTCCTGCTGAGCGCCGCGCCCGACGAGCACGACGACCTGCTGCGCGCTGCCGCCGCCGCGGCCGGCGCAACCCTCGCCGCGCAGGGCGACGGCGACCTCGGCGCACGGATGGCCCGCGCCGCCGCCGCGGCGCACGCAGCAGGCCACGCGGTGCTGATCCTCGGCACGGACGCGCCCGCGATCGACGCCAGCGTGCTGCGCAGTGCCGCCGCGGCGTTGCGCGCGGGCGACGACGTCGTGCTCGTGCCGGCCCACGACGGCGGGTACGCGCTGATCGGCCTGGCCCGCCCGCTGCCGGCGGTGTTCGACGGCATCGCCTGGAGCACGCCGAAGGTGCTGGCGCAGACGCAGGCCGCGGCCGCCGCCTGGGGCGCCCGCGTGACCCTGCTGGCCGCGGTGCACGACATCGACGAGCCGGCCGATCTCGCACACCTGCCGTCAGACTGGCGACCCGAACACGACCCAGGTCGATGACCGACCGATCGGCTCCCAGCCCCCACGACAAGGCGCTCCGCAGCGCGTTGCGCGCCGCCGGCCACGCCGCCGCCGACGCACCGCTCGAGCCGCTGGCCGACACCGGCCTGGCGCACGCGCACGTGCGGCTCGCCGGCACCGGGCTACTGGCGCGCATCCCCAAGCAGAGCCAGCTCGGGCTGCCCGCCGCCGAGCACCTCTCCTACGAGGCCACGTGCTTCGAGCGTGCCGCGCCCAGCGGCCACGTGCCGCGGCTGCACGTGGTGCTGCCGCCGCAGCCGGGGTTGCCGCGCGGCGCGCTGGTCGTCGAGGAGATCGTCGGCCGCCCGGCGCGGCTGCCGCAGGACCTGCCCGCCATCGCCGCCACGCTCGCCTCGCTGCATGCGCTGCCGCTGCCGGCCGATCCGGCGCCGCTGCGCGCACCCGTCGATCCGCTGGCCGCGCTGCGCGATGAAGTTCTCGCCCAGACCGCCTACCTGCCCGAGGCCCGGCTCGAAGACACGGCTGCGCGGCACATCGCCGCCGAACTCGACGCGCTGCGCGACCTCGCCGCCGCGCCCGCGCGCCCGCCGCGACGGCTGATCGCCTTCGACGGCCACCCCGGCAACTACCTCGTGCGCGCCGATGGCCGCGCGATGCTCGTCGACCTCGAAAAGGCACGCTACGGCCCTCCGCCACTGGACCTGGCCCACGCGACGCTCTACACCTCCACCACCTGGGACGCCGCCAGCCACGCGGTGCTCGACGACGACGACCTGGCCGCGTTTCACGGCGCCTGGCTGACCGCCCAGCCCGACGCCGCCGCGCACGCCAGCTGGATCGTGCCGCTGCGCCGCGCGATGTGGCTGTGGTCGGTGACGTGGTGCGCCAAGTGGCGCGTGCTCTCCGAGCGCCCGGCGTCGGCCTACGCGGGCGGGGAGGACTGGTCGGCCGACCTCAGCGACGCAGCGCTGGTGCAGCACGTGCGGGAGCGGGTCGACCACTACCTGTCGGCGGCGATCGTCGAGCGAGTGTGCGACGAGTCGCGGCGGCTCAGGCGACGGTTGCCGTGAACGGGCCGCCGACGCGATGCATCCGTTCCAGGCCTACTCCCGTAAGTGCGTCCGATCGGCGTGATGCGGGCCCGCCGCAACCCGATCGCCACCCAGGAGCACCCCGATGAAGACCGCCCCGAAGTTCATCCTGTCGTCGATCGCGGCGATGCCTCTGCTGGCCGCCGGAACGGCGGCCGCGGCGTGGGAGCCCGTCGCCACCTTCGACCCGTTCGACGCCTACATCGACCGGGCGACGGTGACGCGTGACGGCAGCCTCCACCGCGTCTGGCTGCTGTACGACTTCCGCAAGCCCACGGCCTTCGACCCCGGCGCGCGCAAGTTCCGTTCGGCGAAGAGCCTCGTCGAGTTCGACTGCCGCGCGCAGCGCGGCCGCACCCTGTGGTCGAACGCCTACGAAGACACGATGGCACGCGGCTCGCAGGTCGGCAGCGGGCGCGGAGAACCCGACCTGCGTCCGGTGCCGGCGACGTCGGCGATCGGGTACGCGATGTCTCTCACCTGCCCCGCCACGGCGCCTGGTGCGGCGGCCCCTGCCGGGCCCGGGCTGCGCCCGCGCCAGGAGGCGAGCCCGAGGCCGGCGCTCTCGGCCGCGGTCGCCGCCGGGAGGCGCGCATGAGCACCCGCCGATCGACGCTGCGTCGTGCGGCCGGCGCGATGCTGCTCGGGCTGCTGGCGGACGGGGCGGCCGCAGCCTGGGAACCGATCGCGAAATTGGGTGACGAGATCATGTATGTCGATGCCACCTTCCCGTCTCGACAGGCGGACGGTGCGACACGTTTCGCCCGGGTGCTGGTGGACCCCGGGCGGCGGGGCGCCGACGGCACGCGGTCGTTCACCGTGCTGGTGGAGTTCAACTGCGAGAGGCCGCGCTACCGCGAGGTGGCCCTCGACGGCTACGACGGATCGATGGCCACCGGCTTGCAGACGCGGCGGGAACGCCGAGCGAGCGGCTGGATGGACGTGGCGGCGGGCGGGAACACGTCGTTCGTGAGAGCGATCGCGTGCACGCCGCAACCGACGACCGACGGCGCTTCCGCCCGGCGGTGACGGCGGGGCGACCGCGTCGGGAACCGCGGCCCGGTCCAGCGGCGGCATCGGGCGGGCCCGACCGGCCCCCAGCTCACCCCCGTGGCGCCCGCATCTCGAGCAAGGCCTCCAGCACGACCTGCGTCGCGCCGTCGTCGCCGCGCACCCGGTGGGCCATCGCCAGCGTCCGCCACAGCGCCGGCTTCAGCGGTCGCAGCGCGATGCGGGCGTCCGGCATCGGCGCCCCCGCCTCGTGCGGCAGCAGCGCGGCGCCGTAGCCGGCCGCCACCAGGCTCTTCATCGCATCGTTGTAGTTCAGCTCGATGCGCGGCTGCGGCCGCTCACCGGCGGCGGCGAACCACTCGGCGGTCTGGCGCGAGAGCCGCGTGCTGCGGTCGTTGGCGATCAACGGCCTGGCAGCGAGCCACGCGGGCGTCACATGGCGCGGCGGCTCCCACGCGGCAGGGATGAACGCCAGCACCGGATCGCGCCGCCACGCCTGCACGCGGATGCCGCGCAGCACCGCCTGCGGCAGTGCCACGATGCCGATGTCCAGTCTGCCCGCGGCCAGCCGCGCCAGCGCCTCCTCGCTGGTGACCACCGCCACCTGCACGTCGATCTGCGGGTGCTTCGCGGCCAGCGTCTGCAGCGCCTGCGGCAGCAGGTGCGCGAGCGCACCGGTCGAGGCGCCCAGCCGCACGCGGCCGCCGCGCCCGGCGACCTGGCGGCGCACGGTCTGCAGCAGGTCGTCGGCCTCGGCGAGCAGCCGCCGAGCCTTGTCGATCAGCACGCTGCCGGCCGACGTGGCGGTGACGCCCGCCGGCGCGCGGTGCAGCAGCCGGGTGCCCAGCCGCGACTCGAGCTGCGCCACGTGCAGCGTCACCGTGGGCGGGGCCAGGTGCAAGGCCCTGGCCGCCGCGGCGAACGAGCCGAGGTCGGCCACCGCGAGCAGCGTGCGCAGGCGGTCGAGGTTGAGTTCGCGCATCGCCGGGCTCCCAGGTGATTCCTGCCTTCAGTATCCATGAATGCGTTGTTCCTGGGATTCAACTGGCCTGCAGGCTGATTCCGCGGCACGATGCATCCCCAACCCCCACGGAGCGCATCATGTCGGCACCCCTCGTGTACATCGACGGTGACCAGGGCACCACCGGCCTGCAGGTGCGGCAATGGCTGGCCGGCCGCACCGACCTGCGCGTGCTGGCGCTGCCGCCCGAGCACCGCAAGAGCGTGGCGCACCGCGCCGAGGCGCTGAACGACTGCGACGTGGCGCTGCTGTGCCTGCCCGACGACGCTGCGCGCGAGGCCGTGGCGCTGGTGCGCCGCCCCGGCGTTCGGGTGATCGATGCCAGCTCGGCGCACCGCACGGCGCCGGGCTGGGTCTACGGCTTCCCCGAACTCGACGCGGCGCAGCCCGGGCGCATCGCCGCGGCCGCGCGCGTCAGCAACCCCGGCTGCTATCCGACGGGCGCGCTGGCGCTGCTGCGGCCGCTGGTCGATGCTGGCCTGCTGCCCCGCGACCATCCGGTCACCGTCCACGCGGTGTCCGGCTACTCGGGCCGCGGTCGTTCAGGCCTCGAGGCGCACGAAGGCGCGGCCACGACCGGGGCGCCGCCGTTCCAGGTGTACGGCCTCGGGCTGAACCACAAGCACGTGCCCGAGATCCAGCATCACGCGGGCCTGGCGCATGCACCGGTGTTCGTCCCGGCCTACGGCCACTATCGGCAAGGCATCGTGCTGACGATCGCGCTGCACCTGCGCCTGCTGCCCGCGGGCGTCACCGCCGGGCAGCTGCATGCGGCGCTGGTGGCGCACCATGCCGGGCAGCCATGCATCGAGGTCGCGCCGCCGGCCGAGGATGCCGACGCGCAGCGGCTGGACCCGCGGGCGCTGAACGGCAGCAACCGCCTGCGCTTGTCCGTGTACGCGCAGCCGCGCACCGGCCAGGTGCTGCTGGCCGCCGTGTTCGACAACCTCGGCAAAGGTGCCGCGGGCGCGGCGGTGCAGAACCTCGACCTGATGCTCGGGTTGCAGGCCGTGCGGGGCACCGACGAAGCATTGCAGGCCGCGTGACGGCCAGCGCGCGGAAGGGCCCACGCGCGAGCCGCGGTCAGTCCGCCTTCACGTTCGCCGCCTTCACGATGTCGGCGAAGGTCTTCAGGCTCTTGCGCATGTGGGCGTCGAACTGCTCGGGCGTGGAGCCGGTGACGATCAGCCCCATCTCCTTCAGCCGGGGCGCCAGCGCCTCGGAGCGGATGGCCTTGTTCACGTCGGTGTTGATCTTCGCGATGATCTCCGGCGGCGTGCCGCGCGGCAGCCCGATGCCCAGGTTGCTGGCGAAGTCGAAGTCGGGGTAGGTCTCGCCGGCGGCGGGGATGGCGGGCGCCGCGGGGTCGCGCTTCAGGCCCATCACGGCGATCGGCTTGAGCTTGCCCGAGTTGACGTGCGGCATCGAGCTGAAGAGCGGGTCGATCAGCAGCTGCACGCGGCCGGCCATCACGTCGGGATAGGCGCCGCCTGCGCCCTTGTACGGGATGTGCTGCATGCCGATGCCGCTGAGCAGGTTGAGCTGCTCGCCGGCCAGGTGCATCGAGCTGCCGGCGCCGGCGGTGGCGTAGCTCAGGCCGCCCTTGTTGGCCTTGCCGTAGGCGATCAGCTCGGCCAGGTTGTTGAACGGCAGGCTGGGCGTGGCTGTCATCAGGATGTTGCCGACGACGAGCATCGTGCCCGAGAGGTCGCGCAGCGTGTCGAAAGGCATGTCGCGGCGCAATGCCGGCTGGATGCCGAGCACGCCGATGGCGAGGATGCCGAGCGTGTAGCCGTCGGGCGCCGCCTTGGCCACCAGGTCGGTGCCGGTGAGCGTGCCGGCGCCGGGCTTGAACTCCACGATGACGGGCTGCTTCCAGGTCTTCGTGAGCTCGCTCTCGAGCAGGCGGGCGAGGATGTCGAGGGCGCCGCCCGGCACATTGGGCACGATGATGCGCACCGGCTTGCTCGGCCAGCCCGCGGCGGCCGACGTGGCCTGCGACCATGCGGCGTGGGGTGCGCCGGCGAGGGCGGCCAGGCTGCCGGCCTGCAGAAGCCATTGGCGACGGAATCGGTTCATGGGACGGTCTCCTGGTGGTCGTGCGAAGGGCAGGCGAAGGGATTCTGGGTCAGCGCTGCAGCGGTCAGGGCTTCAGGCCGCATCCGCCGGGGCCGCCGCGGCCGCGGCGCGAGGCGCCTTGCGGATCTCGACGATGCCGCGGTCGGCATCCACGGTCACCCAGTCGCCGGTCTCGATCAACGCCAGCGGGTCCTGGTCGAAATCGGTCATTGCGGGCGCGCGCGTGACGACGGCGCCGAGCGCGATCTTGGTCGTCATCTCGTTGAAGAGCATCGCCGCCGGCGCCGTGC
>JAEUPB010000114.1 GCA_016789955.1 Rubrivivax sp.
AGACCTCGTCGCCTTCCTTCAGCACGTTGCGCGCGTCTTCCACGCGATCGCGGCTGATCTCGGACGCTCGCAGGTAGCCGGTGACGTCGTCGTTGAGCTGGATCTCGGCGCCGCGCGGGTCGACGCTCTTGACCTTGCCGGAGACGATCACGCCGCGATCGTTGAGCGTCGTGAAGCTGGTGAACGGATCGACATCCAGCTGCTTGATGCCCAGCGAGATGCGCTCGCGCTCGACGTCGATGGCCAGCACGATCGCCTCGACCTCCTGGCCCTTCTTGTAGTTGCGCACCGCGCTCTCGCCCGGCTCGTGCCAGGACAGGTCGGACAGGTGCACCAGGCCGTCGATGCCGGCGGCCAGGCCGACGAAGACGCCGAAGTCGGTGATCGACTTGACCGGGCCCTTGACCTTGTCGCCGCGCTTGAAGTTCGAGCTGAACTCCTCCCACGGATTGGGCTTGCACTGCTTCATGCCCAGGCTGATGCGGCGCTTGTCCTCGTCGATCTCGAGCACCATCACCTCGACTTCCTCGCCGAGCGTGACCACCTTCGACGGGGCGACGTTCTTGTTCGTCCAGTCCATCTCGGAAACGTGCACCAGGCCTTCGATGCCCGGCTCGATCTCGACGAACGCGCCGTAGTCGGCGATGTTGGTGACCTTGCCGAACAGGCGCGTGCCGGTCGGGTAGCGGCGCGACACGCCGTGCCACGGGTCGTCGCCCAGCTGCTTCAGGCCCAGCGAGACGCGGTTCTTCTCGGCGTCGAACTTCAGGACCTTGGCGGTGAGCTCCTGGCCCACGGTGACCACCTCGCTCGGGTGGCGCACGCGGCGCCAGGCCATGTCGGTGATGTGCAGCAGGCCGTCGATTCCGCCGAGGTCGACGAACGCGCCGTACTCGGTGATGTTCTTGACGACGCCGTTGACGATGGCGCCTTCGGTCAGCGTCTCCAGCAGCTTGGCGCGTTCCTCGCCCATCGAGGCCTCGACCACGGCGCGGCGCGACAACACGACGTTGTTGCGCTTGCGGTCGAGCTTGATGACCTTGAACTCCATCGTCTTGCCCTCGAACGGGCTCATGTCCTTCACCGGGCGCGTGTCCAGCAGCGAGCCGGGCAGGAAGGCGCGGATGCCGTTGACGAGCACCGTCAGGCCGCCCTTGACCTTGCCGCTCACGGTGCCGGTCACGAACTCGCCGCTCTCCAGCGCGTTCTCCAGCGCCATCCACGACGCCAGACGCTTGGCCTTGTCGCGCGAGAGGATCGTGTCGCCGTAGCCGTTCTCGACGGCGTCGATCGCCACCGCGACGTAGTCGCCGACCTGGACCTCGAGCTCGCCCTGGTCGTTCTTGAACTCGTCGATCGCGACGTAGGCTTCGCTCTTCAAGCCGGCATTGACGACGACGTGGTTGAAGTCGATGCGCACGACTTCGGCGGAGATGACCTCTCCGACGCGCATGTCTGCGCTCTTGAGCGACTCTTCGAAGAGGGCGGCAAACGATTCGCCGCCACCGGACATGGCGGACTGCACTTGGGACATGGAGACTTCCTGCTGCCCGGGAGTGACGCAGAGCCGGGCGTGCGACTGAGGTTGAACACTGCACCTCGCCCGAAGGGCCTGGCGGCCGGGAGGGCAGGCGGGGTGCGCCTGGAACGAACTACACGAGGACCTATGGGAACGGCCGCCGCTGCTCCCACCACCCGAGCACACGATCGACCGATTCGTCGATGCTGAGCAGGGAGTTGTCGAGCAGCTGCGCCCCTTCGGCAGGCCTCAAGGGGGCGACGGGTCGGGTTCGGTCCCGCTCGTCGCGCGCCTCGATCTCCGCACGAAGGTCGACGATTCTAGCGTCGATTCCCCGGTCGAGCAGCTGCCGGTGGCGCCTTTCGGCACGCTCGGCGGCTCCGGCGGTGAGGAACACCTTCAGCGGGGCGTCGGGGAACACGACCGTGCCCATGTCTCGCCCGTCGGCCACCAGGCCCGGCGCGCGGCGGAACGACAGCTGCAGCGCATGCAGCGCCTCGCGCACCGCCGGCACCGACGACACCTGCGACGCCAGCGCCCCGGTCGTCTCCAGGCGCAGCTCGTCGGTGACGTCGTCGCCGCGCAGGAACACCCGCTCGCCGTCGAAGCGCAGCTCGAGCATCGAGGCGACGGCGGCGAGCCGGACCGCGTCGTCGGTCGGGATGTCGTCGCGCCGGGCCGCCAGCGCCGTGGCGCGGTACAGCGCGCCCGAATCGAGCAGCGTGTAGCCGAGCCGCTTCGCCACCGCGGCGGCCAGCGTGCCCTTGCCCGATGCCGTCGGCCCGTCGATCGTGATCACCGGCACTGCGGCTGGGTCGGCGGTGGCCAGGCCGAACAGGGCCTCGAAGTAGTCGGGGAAGGTCTTGCCGACGCACTGGGGGTCCAGGATGCGCAGCGGCTGGCCGCCGAACGCCGCCAGCGACAGGCACATCGCCATGCGATGGTCGTCGTAGGTCTCGATGGCCGCCGGCTGCCAGTGCGTGGGCGGCGCGACCTCGATGTAGTCATCGCCTTCGACCACCGACGCGCCGACCTTGCGCAGCTCGGCCGCCATCGCGGCGATGCGGTCGGTCTCCTTCACGCGCCAGCTGGCGATGCCCGAGATCCGGCTGGTGCCGCGGGCATACAGCGCCATCACCGCCAGCGTCATCGCCGCGTCGGGGATGTGCACGGCGTCGATGGAGATCGGGTCCAGCGGCCAGCGGCCCCGCCGAACCTCGATCCAGTTCGGGCCGCTCTTCACGGCCGCCCCCATCTGCCGCGCGGCGTCGACGAAGCGGATGTCGCCCTGGATCGAGTCGCCGCCGACGCCGTCGATGTGCACCGGGGCGCCTGCGCCCGCGGCGATCGCTCCCAGCGCGACGAAGTACGAGGCCGACGAGGCATCGCCCTCGACATGCACGTCGCCCGGGCTCGCGTAGGCGCTGCCCCGCGGGATCGTGAAGCGCGACCAGCCGTCGCGCACGACGTGCACGCCGAAGCGCGCGAGCAGGTTCAGCGTGATCTCGATGTAGGGCTTGGAGATCAGCTCGCCCTGCACCTCGATCACCACGTCGCGGTCGGCGCTGACGAGCGGCAGCGCCATCAGCAGGGCCGTGAGGAACTGGCTCGACACGTCGCCGCGCACGCGGATCGGCTGCGCGGTGGCGAGCTGCCCGCCGGGCTGGCCCGAGACGCGCAGCGGCGGGTAGCCCGGCACGCCCAGGTCCTCGATCGTGCAGCCCAGCGGCCGCAACGCATCGACGAGGTCGCCGATCGGCCGCTCGTGCATGCGCGGCACGCCCGACAGCTCGTAGCGGCCGCCTTGCGTGGCCGCGAGCACGGCCAGCGCCGCGGCCAGCGGGCGCATGGCCGTGCCGGCGTTGCCGAGGAACAGCCTGGCCTCGTGCACCGCCAGGGTTCCGCCGAGGCCGGAGATCTCCAGCGCCCGTTCGGTCGGCTGCAGCCGTGCCCCGAGCGTGCGCAGCGCATCCAGCATCACCCGGGTGTCGTCGCTCGCGAGCAGGCCGTGGACGCGCGTCGTGCCCGACGCCAGCCCGGCCAGCAGCAGCACCCGGTTGGAGATGCTCTTGGAGCCGGGCAACTGCACGCGGCCCGAGGCGCCACGCAGCGGCGGCAGGTCGAGATGCGGAATCGAGTACATCGAGCCGGCCGGGGAGCCCTACGTGCCGCTGCCCCGGGCGCCCGGCACCTTCGGGGCGCTCATCTGCCAGTTGCTGCGGCCCTGGGCCGGCGCGCTGATGAGGTCTTCCAGCGCCTCGGCGTTGCCCGTGCGCAGCACGTGCTCCAGCGCCTCCAGCGCGGTCTTGAAGTGCTGCGCCTGCCGCAGCACTTCCTCGCGGTTGGCCACCAGGATGTCGCGCCAGATCTCGGGGTTGCTGGCGGCGATGCGCGTGAAGTCGCGGAAGCCCGGCCCGGCCAGCGACAGGTAGTCCTTGCCGGCCGGCTGGTTGACCACCGCGCTGAAGTAGGCGAAGGCCAGCAGGTGCGGCAGGTGGCTCACGGCTGCGAAGGCGGCGTCGTGGTTCTCCGGCGTCATCTTCAGCACCTGTGCGCCCAGGGCCGACCAGGCGTCGGTGGCGCGCTGCACGAGCTCGGGCGCGGTCTGCGGTAGCGGCGTCAGGATCACCTGGCGCCCGCTGTACAGCGCCGGGTCGGCGTTGTGGATGCCGGCCGATTCCTTGCCGGCGATCGGATGCGCCGGCACGAACGAGACCACCCGCTCGCGCAGCGCCCGCCGGGCGGCATCGACGACATCGCGCTTGGTGCTGCCCACGTCCATCACCAGCACGTGCGGCTCCACCAGGTGCCGGATCGCCCGCAGCGTGTTCTCGGTGGCCGCCACCGGCACCGCCAGCAGCACGATGTCGGACCCCGACACCGCCAGCAATGCCGACTCCGCGACGTCGTCGATCACGCCCAGCCGCCGGGCCTTCTCGGTGGTCGACGGCGACTTGCTGTACCCGATCACCCGCCGCACCATGCCCGCCCGCCGCAGCGCCAGGGCGAACGACCCACCCATCAGGCCGCAACCGATCAGGCCGAGCTGCTGGAACATCACTTCATGTCGACCGGGTAAGCGCCCAGCACCTTGAAGAAGGCACAGGTCTTGCGCAGCTCGCGCAGCGCCTGGTCGACCCGCGGCTCGTCGGGGTGGCCCTGCAGGTCGATGTAGAAGTAGTACTCCCACTGGCCCGAGCGCGCCGGGCGGGACTCGAAGCGCGTCATCGAGACGCCGTGCGTCTTCAGCGGCACGAGCATGTCGTGCACGGCGCCGGGGCGGTTGGGCACCGACACCACGAGACTCGTGCAGTCGTGCCCGGAGGCCTTCGGGGCCGGATGGCGGTCCGGGTGAGCGAGCACCGTGAAGCGCGTGCGGTTGTGCGCCTCGTCCTGGATCGCAGGGGCCAGCACGTGCAGCCCGAACTCGCTGCCGGCGCGCACGCTGGCGATGGCCGCCACCTGAGGATCGATCGACGCCAGGCGCGCACCTTCGGCATTGCTGGCCACCGGGCGCCGCTCGGCCTGGGGCAGGTGGTGCGACAGCCAGCGGTGGCACTGAGCCAGCGCCTGCGGGTGCGCGCAGACGGCACCGATGCCCTCCAGGCCCTCGACCTTGCGCAACAGGTTGTGGCGCACGTGCAGGCTGGTCTCGCCGATGATGAACAGAGGCGTCGTGAGGAAGAGGTCGAGAACGCGCGTGACCACGCCCTCGGTGCTGTTCTCAACGGGCACCACGCCGAAGTCGGCCGCGCCGGAGAGCGTGGCGTGCAGCACCTCGTCGAAGGTCGCACAGGCCACCCGCTCGATCGACGAGCCGAAGAAGCCGAGCGACGCTTCCTCGCTGAACGTGCCCGCAGGCCCGAGGAAGGCCACGCGCGTGGGCATCTCCAGCGAGCGGCAGGCCGACATGATCTCGCGCCAGATCGGCGCCACGCTGTCGCCGCGCAGCGGCCCGGCGTTGACCTGCTTGAGCCCGGAGATCACCTGCGCCTCGCGCTCCGGCCGGAACACCACCGAGCCTTCGCGCTTCTTCAGCTCGCCCACCTCCAGCGCCAGCTGCGCGCGGCGATTCAGGAGCCCGAGCAACTCGCGGTCGAGCGCGTCGATGCGCTCGCGCAGCACGCCCAGGCCGGCGGCGGGCTCGGCGGGGAGGCTCATCGGCGATCCGTCACCGCGGCGCGCTCGCGGCGCCGGCGTACGGCGCGATGCGCTTGGTCAGCGACTCGTTCAGCGCCTGCAGCCGCGTCTGGACGCCGCCACGCGTCTCGGCACTGACCTTCTCGACCAGCGAACGCTGCATCTCGCCGCCCATCGACTGGAACTTCCGGTTCACCGGAGATTCGAGGATGCGGATCAGCTCGCGCAGTTCGTCCTCGCTCATCTTCTCGCTCAGCAGCGCGCCCACCGTCGTCGGCGCCAGCTTCTGCGCCGCCTGCCGCACGGCCGGGGTGGAGTCTTCGACGAACTTGCGCACGTCGGCCTGCATCTCCTTGAACAGCTCGTCGCGCTTGTCCTGCGGCACGCGCTGGCGCACGACGTTGGCGACCTGCTGCAGGATCTGCCCGGCCGGCTGCTCGACCATGGCGCGGGCCATCACCTCGATGGCCGGCTGTTGCAGCTGCAGCACCTTGTTGACCAGCTCCTGCTTGCTGCCCTGCGCGGCGGCGATCGCGGAGAGTGCGGCGAGCGTGAGGGCTGCGGCGCCCCGGCGGATGTGCGTGTTCATGTGCGTTCCTCGCCAGCGCCGCCCTCGGCGTCGCCGGCCTCGTGATCCCCATTGGCGGCATCGTTCTCCGCGATGCGCTGCAGCCCCGACAGCTTGGTGCCGTCGTCCAGTGCGATGAGCGTCACGCCCTGCGTGGCCCGGCCCAGCTCGCGGATCTCCGACACGCGCGTGCGCACCAGCACGCCCTTGTCGGTGATCAGCATGATCTCGTCGGCCGGCCGCACCAGCGTGGCCGCGACCACGCGGCCGTTGCGCTCGCTCTGCTGGATCGCGATCATGCCCTTGGTGCCGCGGCCGTGCCGCGTGTACTCGACGATCGACGTGCGCTTGCCGTAGCCGTTCTCGGTGGCCGTCAGCACGCTCTGCGTCTCGTCCTCGGCCACCAGCATCGCGATCACGTTCTGGCTCGGCTCCAGCGCCATGCCGCGCACGCCGCGCGCGGTGCGGCTGAGCGGCCGCACCTCGTCCTCGGCGAAGCGGACGGCCTTGCCGCCGTCGGAGAACAGCATCACGTCATGGTGGCCGTCGGTGAGCGCCGCGCCGATGAGGTGGTCGCCCTCGTCGAGGTCGACGGCGATGATCCCGGCCTTGCGCGGGTTCGAGAACTCGTCGAGCGAGGTCTTCTTCACCGTGCCCAGCGCGGTGGCCATGAACACGTAGTGGTTCGCCGGGAAGCTGCGGAACTCGCCGGTGAGCGGCAGCACCACGGTGATCTTCTCGTCGGCCTGCAACGGGAACATGTTGACGATGGGTTTGCCGCGCGAGTTGCGTGAGCCCTGCGGCACCTCCCACACCTTCAGCCAGTACACGCGGCCGCGGTTGGAGAAGCACAGGATCCAGTCGTGCGTGTTGGCGATGAAGAGCTGGTCGATCCAGTCGTCTTCCTTGGTCTGCGTGGACTGCTTGCCCCGGCCGCCGCGCTTCTGCGCGCGGTACTCGGCCAGCGGCTGGCTCTTGACATAGCCCGTGTGGCTGAGCGTGACCACCATGTCGGTGGGCGTGATCAGGTCCTCGGTGCCGAGCTCCTGCACGTTATGCTCGATGACGCTGCGCCGCGCGCCGACCTTGGTCTGGCCGAACTCGGTCTTCACCGCCAGCAGTTCGTCGCCGATGATCGTCGTCACC
>JAEUPB010000006.1 GCA_016789955.1 Rubrivivax sp.
AGCTTGGCATCGCGCCACAGGCGGCCCAGCGGGTACTCGTTGATGTAGCCGTTGCCACCGAAGATCTGGATGCCCTCGCCGGCCATCCAGGTGGCCTTCTCGGCGCACCACAGGATGACGCTGGCGCAGTCCTTGCGCACGGTGCGCACATGCTCGGCGCCCAGCCGGTCGAGGTTCTTGCCCACCGTGTAGCAGAAGGCCCGCGCGGCCTGCAGCACGGTGTACATGTCGGCCAGCTTGCCCTGGATCAGCTGGAACTCGCCGATGCTCTGGCCGAACTGCTTGCGGTCGTGCGAGTAGGGCACCACCTGGTCCATCACCGCCTGCATGATGCCGATCGGCCCGGCGGCGAGCACCGCACGCTCGTAGTCGAGGCCGCTCATCAGCACGCGGGCACCGCCGTTCACGGCGCCCAGCACGTTCTCCGCCGGCACCTCGACGTTGTCGAACACCATCTCGCCGGTGTGCGAGCCGCGCATGCCGAGCTTGTCGAGCTTCTGCGCGGTGGAGAAGCCCTTCATGCCCTTCTCGACGATGAACGCGGTGACGCCGCGCGCGCCCAGCTCGGGCTCGGTCTTGGCGTACACCACCATCGTGTCGGCGTCCGGGCCGTTGGTGATCCACATCTTGGTGCCGTTGAGCACGTAGACGCCGCCCTGGTCCCGCGCGCGCAGCTTCATCGAGATGACGTCGCTGCCGGCACCGGGCTCGCTCATCGCGAGCGCGCCGACATGCTCGCCGCTGATGAGCTTCGGCAGGTACTTGCGCTTCTGCGCCTCGCTGCCGTTGCGCTTGATCTGGTTCACGCACAGGTTGCTGTGCGCGCCGTACGACAGACCCACGCTGGCGCTGGCGCGGCTGATCTCCTCCATCGCCACCATGTGCGCGAGGTAGCCCATGCCCGCGCCGCCGTATTCCTCGGGCACGGTGATGCCCAGCACGCCGAGCTCGCCGAAGCGGCGCCACAGGTGCATCGGGAAGCGGTCGCTGCGGTCGATCTCGGCCGCGAGCGGCGCCAGCTCGGCGTCGCAGAAGGCGCGCACCGCGTCGCGCAGCGCGTCGATGTCGTCGCCGAGCTGGAAGTCAAGTCCGGGCAGGTTCATGGCGTTTCCGGGTGGGTGTCCGCGTGGAGGGGCGGGGGGTGTCGGCGGCCAGCAGCGCGCGGCAGCGGGCTTCGTGCTGGGCGATCTCGGCCAGCGTGATCTCGAGGTCCTCGCGCTGCCGCTCGAGCTGGCGGCGGTGCTCGGCGAGCACCTCGAGGAACGCCTGCAGCTGCGGCCGGGCATCCGGCGAAGCATCGTACAGGTCGACCAGCTGCTTGATCTCCTGCAGCGACAGGCCGAGCCGCTTGCCACGCAGCGTGAGCTTCAGCCGCGTCCGGTCGCGCTGGGTGTACACGCGCTGGCGGCCGGCGCGGGCTGGTTCGAGCAGGCCCACGTCCTCGTAGAAGCGGATCGCGCGCGGCGTGATGTCGAACTCGCGCGCCAGCTCGGTGATCGTGTACGACGCGGCGAACGCTCCGGAGGCAGGCATCGGCGGGCGGTGGACTGACGTTGACGTAAACGTCAATTAGAACCCATGCAAAAAGGGGCGGGGCCTCGCGGCTCCGCCCCTTAAGCTCTACTGCTGGAATCTGCACCTCGCTGGTGCACCTGCCCTGCTGCGCGCCTTTGACAGCGTTGCGTCGCAGTGTGCACGCGTGCCGCCGAAGCTCGCATCACCCAAAGGTGGGAAACCGGGAAGGCCGTCACGGGCACGATCGTGCCGATCGTCACAGCACCGGCAGCGTCTGGTCCTTCAGCGTGCCGCGGTGGTGCTCGTAGTCGGGGATCACCGAGCGTACGACGTCCCAGAACGCCGGGCTGTGGTTCATCTCGCGCAGGTGCGCCAGCTCGTGGGTGACGACGTAGTCGATCACCGGCAGCGCGAAATGCACCAGCCGCCAGTTCAGCCGGATCGACCCGTCGGCACTGGCGCTGCCCCAGCGCGTGGTGGCCGAGCTGAGCACCAGCCGCCGCACGCGCACGCCCAGCTGGGCCGCGTAGTTCGCGCAGCGCTCGTCGAAGAGTCGCCGGGCCTGCCGCTGCAGCCAGCTCTGCACCACGTCGCGCACCTGCTCGGGAGCGGCATCGTGCGGCAGGCCGATGCGCAGCGCCAGCCGCGGCACGCCCGGCAGCGAGGGCCGGCCGGAGTCGCCGGCATCGAGCATCGCGCCGTCCACGCGCGGGTCCAAAACGAGCATCAGCGTATCGCCGAGGAAGGGCAGGCTGCCGCCATCGCGCCACTCGACACGGGCCGACTCCAGGCGCCGCGAGCGCTCGCGCTGCTCGTGCAGCTTGCGCAGGATCCACGCCGACTTCTCGCGCAGCGCGGAGTCGATCTCGCCCTGCCCCACCCAGCGCGGCGCGCTGACGGTGAGCCCCTCCGGCCCGATCACGAAGCCGATGCTGCGCCGGCGCGCGCGCCGCAGGTGGTAGGCCAGCTGGTGCTCGCCCAGGCGGATGCGGTGGCGGGCCTGCGGCGGCGCCGGCAGCGGGTTGGCGACCGGCGAGGGGGGCGGCACGGGCACCGGCGCGGGCATCGGCGCGGCGGCACGGTCCGGTTGGGACGGCGACGGAGCCTGCACCTGCTGCGGCTCGTCGAACAGACCGAGTTGCAGCGGCGCCTGCTCAGGCATGGGCGGCCCCTTGCGGCGCGGCCGGGTAGGCCTCGGGGTCGAGCCGGCGCATCTCGGTCTCGATCCAGGTCTCGACCTCGCGCATCAGCTCGTCGGACTCGCGGCCCACCGACGGGATCGGCCGGCCGATGGAAACGTCGACGACACCCGGCCGCACCAGGAAGCTGCGCCTTGGCCAGCACTTCGCCGACGACACAGCGATCGGCACGATCGGCACGCCGGCGTTGATCGCCAGCCGCGAGGCCCCGGTCTTGTAGGTGCCCTGGCCACCGCGCGGCGCGCGCGTGCCTTCGGGGAACATGATCACCCAGATGCCCTGCGAGAACAGCCGCCGGCCCTGTTCGGCGACCTTGTTCCAGGCCTCGGTGCGCTTGCTGCGGTCGATGTGGATCATGTCCATGCGCGACATCGCCCAGCCGAAGAACGGGATGTAGAGCAGCTCGCGCTTGAACACGTAGGCCAGCGGGTGCGGCATCAGCGTGGGGAACAGGAAGGTCTCCAGCGTCGACTGGTGCTTGGGCGCGAGCAGCACCGCGGCGCGGCCGTCGGCCGCCGTCGGCAGGTGCTCCATGCCGGTGACGCGCCACTGCACGCCGCAGATCACCCGCATGCCCCACATCGCGGTGCGCAGCCAACCCACGCAGCCCCAGTACACCGGTGCCCCGCGCACCACCACCGACAGCAGCACCATCGCGATGCCCCAGGGGATGACGGTGACCGCCATCCACGTGACGAACAGCGCCGAGCGCAGGGCCCAGACGAGCTTCATCGCCCGTGGTGCGCCGCCGAGGCGTGTTCGGCGGCCGCCGCGGCCTCGCGCGTCAGCAGGTGCTCGGCGAAAGCGCCGAGGTCGGGATGCGCCTGCGCGCCGGGCACCTGCGCGAGCATCGCCGCCACCTCGACATCGGTGAGCCCGGCAGCGCGGCCGGTGCGCACCAGGTGCGGCCGGCAGCCGGCAGTCTGCGCGGCCTGCAGGTCGCGCAGCGTCTCGCCCACCATCGGCACGTCTTCCAGGTCGACGCCGTAGCGGCGCGCGATCTCGCGCATCATGCCGGGCTGGGGCTTGCGGCAGTCGCAGCGGTCGCCGGGCGTGTGCGGGCAGAAGAACACCGCGTCGACGCGGGCGCCCTGCGCCATCAGCCGCCGGTGCATCTCGGCGTGCACGGCGTTGATCGACGCCATGTCGATCATGCCGCTGCCGATGCCGGCCTGGTTGGTGGCCACCACCGTGTGCCAGCCGGCGTGGTTGAGCCGCGAGACCGCTTCCATCGCGCCGGGCACCGTCACCCACTCCTGCGGCGACTTCACGTGGTCGTCGCGGTACTCGTTGAGGATGCCGTCGCGACCCAGGATGACGAGCTTGATCGCGTGCATGTCGGCTCCCCGTCGGCTGATCAGGCAGCGAGCCTCGACAGGTCGGCCACGCGGTTCATCGCACCGTGCAGCGACGCCAGCAGCGCCAGCCGGTTGCGGCGCAGCGCGGGGTCTTCGGCATTGACCATCACGGCGTCGAAGAAGCGGTCCACCGGCACCTTCAATGCCGCCAGCGCCTGCAGGCTGGCCGTGTAGTCGCCGCGCTCGTACGCCGCGGTGGCCCCGGGCTCGATCTCCGCGACCGCCGCCGCCAGCGCCTGCTCTGCGGGCTCGGTCAACAGCGCTGGATCCACACGCGCGGCGGTCTCCTCGGCCGACTTCTTCAGGATGTTGCCCACGCGCTTGTTCGCCGCGGCCAGCGGGGCCGCTTCGGGGAGCGCGCCGAAGGCCCGCACCGCAGCCAGGCGCCGCGGCAGCTGGCCCCAGCCCTGCGGGCGCACGGCGATCACCGCGTCGACCTCCTGCGCGGAGTAGCCACCCTCGCGCAGGTAGCCCACCAGCCGCTCGTAGACGAAGTGCTGCAACGCCTCGCGGGCATCGCCGTGGCCGGCGGGGAACACGCCGAACGCGGCGTCGACCAGCGCCGGCACGGCCAGTGGCAGCTCGCGCTCCACCAGCATGCGGATCACGCCCAGCGCATGGCGCCGCAGCGCGAACGGATCCTTGTCGCCGGTGGGCACCTGTCCGATGCCGAACAGGCCCGCCAGCGTTTCCAGCTTGTCGGCCAGCGCCACCGCCAGTCCGGCCTCGCCGCGCGGCAGCGCGTCGCCCGCGTAGCGCGGGCGGTAGTGGTCCTCGATGGCGAATGCCACGGCCTCGGGCTCGCCGTCGTGGCGCGCGTAGTAGCCGCCCATCACGCCCTGCAGCTCGGGGAACTCGCCGACCATGTCGGTCACCAGGTCGGCCTTGGCCAGCAGCGCGGCGCGATCGGCCTGCGCGGCCAGCGCCGGCCCGCCGAGCTGGTCGCCGATCGAGCGTGCCAGCGCCCGCACGCGCTCGACGCGTTCGCCCTGGGTGCCCAGCTTGCCGTGGTAGACCACGCGGGCCAGCTGCGGCACGCGCGATTCGAGCGTGCGCTTGCGGTCCTGGTCGAAGAAGAACTTGGCATCGGCCAGCCGCGGGCGCACCACGCGCTCGTTACCCTGGATCACCCGGCTCGCATCGTCGGGCCGGATGTTGCTGACGATCAGGAAGCGCTCGGTGAGCCGACCCGATGCATCGAGCAGCGGGAAGTACTTCTGGTTGGCCTTCATCGTCAGGATGAGGCACTCCTGCGGCACCGCCAGGAACTCCGGCTCGAAGCGGCACAGCAGCACGCTAGGGCGCTCGACCAGCGCGGTGACCTCGTCCAGCAGCGCTTCGTCGTCGATCGGTTGCAGGCCTTCGCGCGCCGCGGCCTCGCCGAGCTGGCGCACGATCTCGGCGCGGCGCTCGGCGAACGACGCGATCACCGCGCCGTCGTCGCGCAGCTGCTGCGCGTAGCTGTCGGCGTGGGTGATGTCGATGGCCGACACGCGGGCCTCGAAGCGGTGGCCGTGCGTGCGGCGGCCGGCCTGGAGGCCGAGCACGGAGACGCTCTTCACCTCGGTGCCGTGCAATGCCACCAGGCCGTGCGCCGGCCGTACAAAGTCCACGCTGGTCCAACCGTCAGCGAGCTGATACCGCATGACCTTCGGTATCGGGAGCGCAGCCACTGTCGCCTTCAACGCAGCCTCGAGTGCCTCTTCGAGCGAGAGACCCTTGACGACTTGATTCAGGAACACCTGCTCGGCGCCCCCTTCCTCGCGGATCACCAGATCGGCATCAGGAACACCACCTTCCGTATAGCCCAGGCTGCGCAGCTTCTTGATGAACGCCGGCGACCACGTCCCTTCGGGCGTCTGCGCGACCTTGAGCGGCATGAGCTTCTTGGACTCGCGCACGTCGGGTGCCGAAGCCCGCACGGAAGGGACATGAACCGCGAGCCTCCGTGGGGACGCGAACCATGTCCGCCTGTCGGCGTCTTCCGGTTCGAGAGCCCGCCGCGACACGAGTTCTTCCGCCAAGCGCGTACCAAACGCCTCCCCCAGCTTCTTCAACGCCTTCGGCGGCAGTTCCTCGACGAACAGCTCGACGAGCAGGTTCTGCGTGCTCACGTCAGGCCGCCTTCTTCGCGAGTTGCGCGAGCACCTCGGCCGCGCGATCTCGTTGCGCGAGAGGAAACTCCAGGCGCGCCCGGCTGTCGAGGTAGCTCTGCGCCACGGCGCGCGCGAGGTTGCGGATGCGCCCGATGTAGGCCGCGCGCTCGGTGACGCTGATGGCACCGCGTGCATCCAGCAGGTTGAACGTGTGCGCGGCCTTCAGCACCTGCTCGTAGGCCGGCAGCGCGAGCTGCCGCGCCATCAGGTGCTGCGCCTGCCGCTCGTGCGCGCCGAACGCGCCGAGCAGGAACTCCACGTCGCTGTGCTCGAAGTTGTAGGTGCTCTGCTCGACCTCGTTCTGGTGGTAGACGTCGCCGTACTTCAGCGTGCCGGTCCACGTCAGGTCGTAGACGTTCTCCACGCCCTGCAGGTACATCGCCAGCCGCTCCAGGCCGTAGGTGATCTCGCCGGTCAGCGGCTTGCAGTCGATGCCGCCCACCTGCTGGAAGTAGGTGAACTGCGTGACTTCCATGCCGTTGAGCCACACCTCCCAGCCCAGGCCCCAGGCGCCCAGCGTCGGGTTCTCCCAGTCGTCCTCGACGAAGCGCACGTCGTTGCGCTTGAGGTCGAAGCCCAGCGCCTCGAGCGAGCCGAGGTAGAGGTCGAGGATGTTCGCCGGCGCGGGCTTGAGCACCACCTGGTACTGGTAGTAGTGCTGCAGCCGGTTCGGGTTCTGGCCGTAGCGGCCGTCCTTCGGCCGGCGGCTGGGCTGCACGTAGGCCGCCTTCCACGGCTCGGGGCCGAGCGCGCGCAGGAAGGTCGCGGTGTGGCTGGTGCCGGCGCCGACCTCCATGTCGTAGGGCTGCAGCAGCGCGCAGCCCTGGGCGTCCCAGTACGACTGCAGGTTCAGGATGATCTGTTGGAACGTGAGCACGGCGCGCTGCCAGCGGGGCGAAAACGAGTGGCCGCGAGTGTAAGTTGCCGCGTGCCGGCCCCTTCAGCCGAGCCGGCTGCGCAGGTCCGCGACGCACGCGGCGGGCCGGCTGTCCGGCCCCGCGCCCATGCGCTGCAGCAGCGCCTCCATGTCCGCCAGGACCTCGATCGCGGCGGCCGTCCCGCCGTCGGCGTGCAGCGCCGCGCCCTTGACCCTCAGCAACCCGATCAGTTCGGTCGGGTTGTCGATGGCACGCAGGTGCCTCTCGCCTTCCTCCAGCACCTCGATGGCCTGCGCCGCCGAGCCGGTGTCCACGAGCAGCTCGCCCAGCCCGGTCGCGGTCATGCCCAGGTACAGGCGGTTGCTCGTCTCGCGGTGGCAGGTCAGCGCCTCGAAGTAGAGCTGGCGCGACTCGTCGGGCCGCCCGCGCTCCTTCGCCAGCCCGGCCAGGTTGGTCAGCACGACACCCTCGTTGATGCGGCTGCGCGACTCACGTTGCAGCGCCAGCGCCTGCTCGAACATCGCGTTCGCGTCGTCCCAGCGCCGCTGCCGCCGGTACACCAGGCCCAGGTTGGCCCGCACGATCCCCTCGAAGACGCGGCTGCCGACCTGTCGATGGATCTCCAGCGCCTCGTGCAGACAGCGCAGCTGCTCGTCGGGGCGGCCGAGATCCTCGAGCACGTTGGCCATGTTGCCGGTCGTGTTGCCGGCGCTGCGCCGGTCGCCCACCTCGCGAAAGATCGCCAGCGCCACCTCGTACTGCTCGACCGCCTCGTGCAGGCGGCCGGTGTGGCGGTTCAGGATGCCCAGGCTCGCGTGCACATGGCCCATGCCGTGGCGGTTGCCCATCTCGCGGTGCAGCGCGAGCGCGGCCTCATGTGCGGCGCGCGATGCGACCGACTCGCCGAGCTGGTCGAGCGTGTTGCCCAGGTTGTGCAGCGCCGCAGCCTCGGCAGCGGGGTTGCCGGTCTCGCGGGCCAGGCGAGCAGCGGCCTCGAACAGCGGACGCGCGTCGGAGAGCCGGCCCTTGTCGCGCAACATGTTGGCGTACTGCCCGGTGGCGATGCCTTCGCGACGCCGGTCGCCTGCCGCTCGCGCGCGCCGCAGCATCTCCGCGAGCAGCGCGTCGCAGTCGTCCAGCCGGCCGCCGCGGAAGAGGGCGTCGGCTCGGCACGACGCCACATCCAGCCAGGCGCCGTCGTCCAGACCCGGCAGCGCCAGCACCTGCTCGCCGAGCGTCGCGCCGGCGCCGACCGGCCCACGCAGGACCAGCACCTCCCACGCCGCGCAGCAACAGGCCACCGCCACCGCGGCGTCGCGGCGCGTCACCGCGCGGCGGGACGCCGCCATCAGGTTGTCGAGTTCCAGCGCCAGTGCCTGCCGTCGCGCGCTGCCGCCGTGGCGCACCAGCGCCTCCAGCGCCGCCGCGCTGCCATGCCCGGCGAAGTGGCGGCCATGGCGCTCGTCGGCACGCGGTCGTGCGTCGGCCGCTGCTGCGTCGAGTTTCTCGGCAGCGTAAGCGTGCACGGTCAGGTACATGCCGAACAGCGGCTCGGCGATGTCCAGCCGCCCGGCGACGGCGGGCTCCCACGTCCGCAGCAGGCTCTTGTCGACCAGCGACTGCACGACGTCCAGCACCGGCGGCGCGCCATCGAACCCGCCGAGGTCGACCACGGCCTCGGCCGCCTCCAGCGTGAAGCCGCCCTCGAACACCGAGCACTGCGCCAGCGCCGCCTGTTCCCACGGGTGCAACAGGTCCCAGCTCCAGTCGATCGCCGCACGCAGCGTGGCCTGCCGCGCCGCAGCGCCGCGCGCGCCGGCCAGCAATGCGAAGCGCTGAGACAGGCGCTGGCGGATCTGCGCCGGCGACATCACGCGCACACGTGCCGCCGCCAGCTCCAGCGCCAGCGGCAAGCCGTCGAGCATTCGGGCGATCTCGACGACCTCGGGGCGCTGCCCGTCATCGAGTTCGAAGGCGGCACGCTGCGCCTTCGCGCGCACCTCGAACAGCTCGACCGCCTCGCTGGCCAGGTCCAGCGGCTCGAGCGCGTACACGGCCTCGCCGGCGAGCTGCAGCCGTTCGCGGCTGGTGACCAGAAAAGACGCCTGTTCGGCGCGGTCGCGCCACGCGCCCACCGTGGCCTCCGCGTGCTTCACGACCTGCTCGAAGTTGTCGAGCACCAGCAGGCAACGACCGCGGGCGCTGATCGCATGGCCGATCTGCAGCGCGGGATCGCCCCGCACCAGCGGAATCGACAGGGCGGAGGCCACCGCGAAGTGGATGCCGTCGAGCGCCCTCGCTTCGCTCAGGTCGCAGAAGTACACGCCGCCCGGCCAGTCGCCTCGCCATGCGCGGGCGTATCGCCGCGCCAGCCGGGTCTTGCCGGTGCCGCCGACGCCGGCCAGCGTCACCAGCCGGCCACCCGACTCCATCTCCGCGGCGAGCCTGCCCAACTCCCGCGTCCGGCCGACGAAGGCGTCACGCTCCGGCACGAGGTTGTGGGGCACGTCGCGCAGCGGCTTCCACGATCCCTCGGCCGCCTCGTCGGTCCGAACCACGCGATAGATCTTGTCGCCGTCCGCCGGGGGCTCCAGCGTGTGGCCCGCCGGCACCAGGCCGTACAGCTCGATCGGATCACCGATGCCCTTGGCACGGTAGTGCCCGAGTGCGACGAGCTCGCAGCCGGCCGGCACGGCCAGCAGCGCCGCGCGGGCGTCGGCACTCAGCAGCGTCTGGCCACCGCGCGCCAGCGCCATCACCCGCGCGGCCAGAGGCTTGGCGAGGCCGTCCACCTCCAGCGGCTTGGCCCCACGCGCCACGGCCCCCCGTGGGTTGGCGCGCAACGTGACCGCGCCGTGGTGAATCCCGACACGGGCCGACAGGCCGAGCGAGCCGAGCGCCGCGTGGTAGCCCGACGCGAACGCCGCCGCGTCGTCGGCCGCGTCGAACAGCAGGAAGCAGCCGTCGCTGCGATCGATCTCGCGGCCCCTATGGCGCTCGACGAGGTCCTGGGTTCGATGGTCGTGCTCGGCCCAGAGCGCCGCCGCCGCGGCGTCTCCCAGGCGCTGGACGATCGCGGTGCTGTCGACGATGTCGGAGAACAACAGGCTGTGCACAGGCACGCGGACGCCCCTCCCTGGTACCGGTCCGGGTCCTGTGCCCGGTCCGCCAGTCATGTTCGCTCATCCGGCGGGTCCCCGGCGCCCCGCGGACGAGGGACGAACGGTCCCGGCCCTGGAGCAAACCCGGGCCTGTCGATGCCAGGCCGGCGTTTAGCGTCGGCGCGATGTCCGCGCAGCAGATCGTGCTCAGCCTCGTCCTGGCGACGATGGTGTTCGCCGTGGCGCTCGAGCTGCGCGCGTCCGACTTCGTGCGCGTGGCCGAGACGCCGCGCGCCGTGGTCGCCGGACTCGTGCCGCAGTTCCTGCTGCTGCCCGGCGCCACGTGGCTGGCGACGCTCGTGCTGGACCTGCCGCCCAACACCGAGGCGGCGATGATCCTCGTGGCAGCCTGCCCGGGCGGGGCGCTGTCCAACGTCATCACGCACCTCGGGCGCGGCAACACGGCGCTGTCGGTGAGCATCTCGGCGGTGGCCAGCGTGATGGCGCTGGTGCTGACGCCGCTCAACTTCACGTGGATGGTGTCGACCAACCCGGCCACGGCCTCGTGGCTGCGGCAGTTGTCGATCGACGCATCGGACATCTGGTTCAGCCTGGCACTGCTGCTGGCGCTGCCGATGACGCTGGGCCTCGTCGTGGCGCACCGCCTGCCGGGGCAGGCCGCACGGCTGCGCAAGCCGCTCGGGCGCTTCGCGGTGGGCATGCTGCTGGTGTTCATCGCCGCCGGCCTGTGGCGCGAACGCGCGCTGCTCACCGCGCAGATCGTGCCGCAGTTCGTGGTGGTGGTGCTGCACAACGCCGGCGGCCTGGTGCTCGGCTGGTTGTGTGCGTCGGCCTTCCGCGTGACCGAGCGCGACCGCCGCGCGATCACCATCGAGGGCGGCATGCAGAACTCGGGGCTCGCGCTGGGCATCATCGCGGTGCAGTTCGGCGCCGACCTGGGCATGGTGATCATCGCCAGCCTGTGGGGCATCTGGCACATCGTGTCGGGCCTCGCGATGGTGCTGCTGTGGAGGCGACAGGATGCTCGACTGGGTCATTGAAGGCGCGACGATCGTCGACGGCACGGGTGCGCCGCCGCGCACCGGCGACGTGGCCGTGGAAGCGGGCCGCATCGTCGCGGTGGAGGAGCGCCGCATCACGAGTGCGGCGCGCCAGCGCATCGACGGCCACGGTGCCTGGCTGACGCCGGGCTTCGTCGACATCCACACGCACTACGACGGCCAGGCCAGCTGGGACGAGACCTTCAGCCCCAGCGTGCACCACGGCGTGACGACGGTGCTGATGGGCAACTGCGGCGTCGGCTTCGCTCCGCTGGTGGCCGGCGGCGAATCCACGCTGGTCGAGCTGATGGAAGGCGTGGAGGACATCCCCGGCGCGGCGCTCGCCGAAGGGGTGACCTTTGCGTGGCGCAGCTTCCCCGACTACATGGCGGCGCTCGATGCGATGCCGCACACGATCGACTTCCTCGCGCAGGTGCCGCACGACCCGCTGCGCCTGGCGGTGATGGGCGAGCGCGCCGCCGCCCGCGAGTCCGCCTCGCCCGCTGACGTGGCCGCGATGCGCGCGCTGCTGCGACAGGCGCTGGAGGCCGGCGCCGCGGGCTTCAGCAGCGGCCGCACCGACAACCACCGCACGGCGCGCGGGCTGCCGACGCCCGCCTCGGAAGCCGCGGCAGATGAACTGCGCGGCCTCGCCACGGCCTTCCAGGGCCTCGGCCACGGCGTCATCCAGCTCGTCAGCGACTTCGACCTGATGCAGGGGCCCGAGCGGTTCGACGCCGAGTTCGACCTCGTCGAGGCGCTGGCCGGGACGGCAGGTCGGCCGCTGTCGATGACATGGTTGCAGCGCGACCCCGGCGGCGAGCAGTGGCGGGCCATCCGGAATCGCGTCGACGCGGCCGTGGCACGCGGCCTGCCGCTGTGGCTGCAGACCGCCGCGCGCGGCATCGGCGTGATCGTCGGCCTGGACACGAGCTTCCAGCCGTTCATGGGCTTCCCCGGCTACAAGGCGATCGCGGCGCTGCCGCCGGCCGAGCGGGCCGCGGCGATGCGCGCGCCCGAACGGCGTGCACGCATCCTCGCCGAGCGCAGCGAGCGGCTGAGCGGCGATGGCACGCCGATACCGCCGATCGTCGACCTGCTGCTGGCGCGCATCGAACTGATCGCCGGGCGCATGTTCCCGCTGCGAGCCGACGACGCTGCGCCCGACTACGAGCCGCCCGTCACCGCGAGCTTCCTGGCGCGCGCCCGCCGCGGCGGCGGCACGGCGCTGGCGGCGATCTACGACCACCTGGCCGAAGGCGACGGCAGCAACCTCGTCTACTTCCCGATCTTCAACTACAACGGCGGCGACCTCGGCGTGGTGCGCGAGATGCTCGACCACCCCCGCGCGCTGGCGGCCCTGTCGGACGCGGGGGCGCATGTCGGCACGGTGTGCGACGCCAGCTTCCCGACCTTCATGCTGACGCACTGGACGCGGCCCGGCGGCGCGCACGCGCCACTCGCGCTCGAACGCGTGGTGCAGATGCTCACCGCGCGCAATGCCGACCACCTCGGTCTCGCCGACCGTGGCCGCATCGCGCCGGGGCTGCGGGCCGACCTGAACCTCATCGACCCGGCCCGCCTTGCGCCTGGCCGGCTGCAGATCGTGCGCGACCTGCCGGCCGGCGGACGGCGGCTGCTGCAGCGCGGAGTGGGCTACGCTGCGACCTGGGTGCACGGGCTGGCCGTCGTGCGCGACGACGTGCTGACGCCCGAGCGCCCGGGGCGGCTCGTGCGCCAGGGCGGCGCAGCCGGCCGGGCCTGACGGCTCTCCACGCCGCAACCGCCATTCGTCCCCCTCGGCCCACCGGCCGGCGGCCGCCCCCATTCGAGGGAGAGCCCCGGCCGGGACCGCTGCCAATAATCGTTACATGTCCCGACTCGATGGTGCCGGCCGGCCATTTGTCGCCGCAGTGGCTGCGCTGTGTGCCGCGGGCATTGCGGCGGCGGCGCCAGCTCCGCGACTCGCCGAAGACGACTGGCTCTACGAAGTGCAGGCGGGCGATCACCTGGTCGGCATCGCGCAACGGATGCTGGCCGACCCGCGGGGCTGGCGGCAGTTGCAACGCCTCAATGACGTGCGGGCGCCGCGCCGCCTGCAGCCCGGCCGCACGCTGCGCATCCCGATGGCCCTGCTGCGCGTCGAAACGGCGCAGGCCGAAGTCCGCCAGGTGGTCGGCCCGGTCGGCGTCCGGGGCACCGACGGCACGCTGAACGACGCCCGCGACGGCACGTCGCTGCGCCCCTCGGAGACGCTCGAGACAGGCCGGGACGGTTCCGCCCGGTTGCGATTTGCCGACGGCTCGCAGGTGCGGGTGTCGCCGGGCAGCCGCCTGACGCTCGAACAGGCCCAGGTGCTGCGTGGCAGCGGCCAGGCCCAGCAGACACTGCGCCTGCAACAGGGCGAGGTCGAATCACAGGTGCGGCGCGAGCCGCCCCGCCCCCGCTTCGAGATCCGCTCCCCGGTGCTGCGGCTGGGCGCCCGTGGCACGGAGTTCCGCGCGTCGTTCGATCCGGCGTCGCAGTCCGGGCTCGGCGCGGTGGATCAAGGCCGGGTCGAGGCTCGCGCCGAAGGAGCACCGGCCCGCGCGCCCGGCACGCTGCTGGTCGACGGCTACGGCGTGGCAGCCACCGCCCAGGGCGTGGCGCGGCCGGTGCCGCTGCTGCCCGCGGCGTCGCTGACGACCGGGCCGGTGACCGTGTCGCGCCTACCCGTGCGCTTGCGGTGGGCCTCGATCGCCAATGGCTGGCCGGCAGGTGCGGCTTGGCAGGCGCAGGTGCTGTCGACCGGCGATGCGCTGCTGGCGGAGCGCCAGGGCCGGGAGGCCGACGGGGACTTCGGCGCGCTCGCAGACGGCCGCTATCGGCTGCGTCTGCGCGCGGTCGACGGGCAAGGCCTGGCCGGCCGCGAGGCGACGCTCGCGTTCGAGGTGGCAGCCCGGCCCGAGCCGCCGTTCCTGTCGGCGCCGGCCGCGGGGGCCGCGCTGGTGGGCTCGCGGGCCACGCTGTCGTGGGCCCGCTCGTCGGCCGCGGCGCGCTATCGGTTGCAGGTCGGCCCGACGGCCGACCTCGCCAGCCCGCAGCACGATCTGCAGGGCATCGACGCCGCCTCGGTCACCCTCGACCTTGCGCCCGGAACCTGGCACTGGCACCTCGCGAGCGTGCGCGCCGATGGCCATCAGGGGCCGTGGAGCGACGTGCAGTCCTTCGAGCTGCGCCCGGAACCGCCGCCTGCAGCGCCGTCGGCTCCCGCCGGTGGCGCCGGGACCGACGGCGTGCTGCAGTTCAGGCTGGGTGCCGGGCGACCGGGCGATGCCTACGAGTTCCAGCTCGCCCGCTTCGAGGGCGGTGCCGAGCCCGACTTCGCGCGGCCGCTGCTCGAGCGCCGCAGCGAGACGCCGGAGCTGCGGCTGGAAGCGCTCGACGCCGGCACCTACGCGCTGCGGGCACGGATCGTCGATGCATCGGGCCGGGCCGGGGCCTGGGGGCCGACCGGCAGCTTCGACGTGGCGCGCAGCACCTGGTGGTGGGTGCCGGCCGCCGTGCTCCTGCTGCTGCTCCTGTGACGGCCGACCCCGCGCCGTCGGTACGCCCGGGACCCTGGTGGCCTTGGCTGCTCGGCAGCGGGCTGGTCGCCGCGCTGCTGGCGCTGTCGGCGCCGATGGAGTCGCTGCAGCGGTCGTGGCTGGACGTGACCTTGCGCTGGCTGGCGCCCGCGACCGATGCGCGCTCGGTGGTGGTGGTCGACATCGACGAGCCGACCTTGCAGGCGCTGGCCGCGCGGGGCGAACCGTGGCCGTTCGATCGCGCGCTGCACGCCGCGGCCGCGCGCCGCCTGTTCGAGATGGGCGCCCGCGCGGTCGTGTTCAACCTGCTCTTCGCCGAACCGCGGCCGGGCGATGGCGACCTCGCCGCCGTGGCCGCCGATGCAGGCCGGCCGGTGGTGCTGGCGGTCGATGTGTCCCACGAGTTCCGCACGCCAGTCGACCCGGCGGTACGCCGCCTGCTGGCGGCCCAGGCAGCTGACGTGCCCGCGGCCCATGACGGCGCGTCGTGGGCGGGCCTGGTGCTGCCCACGCCGGCCCTGCTGGCGCAGGCGCGACACCTGGGCGTGCAGCGGACGGCCCTGGATGCCGACGGCCGGCTGCGCTGCCTGCACGCCTGGCACGTCGTGGATGGCGTGCCGTTGCCGGCGCTGGTGACGGCGGCCTTGAACGCCATCGGCGAACGCAGCCCCGGCGGCTGCGAGACCCCGCTGCTGCGCGCGCACGCCGGCGCCTTGCGCCTGGTGCCGATGCACGAGCTGCTGGCCCCGGATGGGCCGCGCCGGCTGGGCAGCTCGATCCATGGCCGCACGGTCTTCGTCGGCAGCCCCGCGGTGCTGGACGGCCAGGCGATGACGCCGGTGGGGCAGATCGGCGGCACGTCGTGGCAGGCACTGGCGTTCGAAGCGCTGCACAACGGCGAACGGCTGGAGCCACGCCGGGCGTGGACCGACGCGGCGGTGGTGAGCCTCGCGGCGCTGCCGCTGCTGGTGACTGCGTTGCGGGCCGGGCGCCGCGAGCCCAATTGGCGGCGGGACCTCGCATGGTCAGGCGCCGGGCTGGCCGCCCTGTCGGCCGTGGCCCTGGCTTTCACCTGGAGGCTGCAACCCGTGGCGTTGCCGGCCGCGGGGGTGGTCTGGCTCTGCGGCACCGCGGCACTGGTCGGCCGCTGGTTGCACCACCAGTACCGGTTGCAGCAGCAGGCACGCATCGACCGCGCCTCGGCGCTGGCCGCCGAGCAGGCGACCTCGCAGTTCCTGTCGCACATGAGCCACGAGATCCGCACGCCGCTCAACGCGATGCTGGGCATCTCGCAACTGCTGGGCGACACCTCGCTGTCACCGCTGCAGCGGCGCTACGTGGAAACGCTCGGGCACGCCGGCGCGCACCTGACGCGCCTGGTCGACGACGTGCTCGACCTGTCGCGTTGGGAGGCCGGCGGTGTCCCGCTGCAGCAGCACCCCTTCTCGCCCCGAGCCCTCGTCGACGAACTGCGCGGCTTGTTCGAACCGCTCGCACGTGGAAAGTCGCTGCAGTTCAGCGCCACCGTCGACGACAGCTGCGCGCCGGTCCTGTTCGGCGACGCCCACCGCGTGCGCCAGGTGCTGATGAACCTGCTGGGGAACGCGATCAAGTTCACCCCGGCCGGCGTGGTCTCGCTGACCCTGCGCGGTCTGCCCGGCCCCCAGGGGGTGGAGTTCGTGGTGCGCGACAGCGGCATCGGGATTCCCGCCGAACGGGTGGCCGCGGTGTTCGAGCCGTTCACGCAGGCGGATCCGACCATCGCCCAGCGCCACGGCGGCAGCGGCCTGGGCCTGGCGATCTGTCGCCGGCTGGTGCTGGCGATGGGCGGCCGCATCGAGCTGAGCAGCCCGCCGGGGCGGGGCACCTCGGTGCGCGTGGAACTACCGCTGGCACCGGCCCCGACGGCCGGAGGCGACGACGCGCACGGCGATGCGACCACGCCGCTGGGTGGCCGGCGCGTGCTGCTGGCAGAGGACAACGAGGTCAACGTGATGATCGTCCAAGGCCTGCTGGCCGACACGGGTGCGCTGCTGGACGTGGCGCGCGATGGCCGCGAGGCGGTGGCGATGGCTCGCGCCCAGCGCTACGACGTGGTGCTGATGGACCTTCTGATGCCGCAACTCGATGGCCACGAGGCCACCCGGGCCATCCGCGCCGACGAGGCGCAACGAGGTGTTACGTCTGTACCCATCATCGCGTTGTCGGCAAATACGCAACGCAGCGACGTCGAGGCGAGCCTCGCGGCGGGCTGTCTCGCCCACCTCGGCAAGCCGGTCGACAAGTCGACCCTGCTCGCGGCGATCGGCTCGGCGCTGCCGCGAAAGGCGGCCGATTCGTTGCCGTCGGCGGACAGATAAACAAAGGCGTCATGCCCGCGAGGGCATGACGCCAAAAGCACGAAGATACTTGCTGATCTCGTGCGTGCCGAGACGGTACGACAGCGGCGCGAGGCGCCGCCGGAAACTGCTTCGAGGAGCTGTCAGGCCCATCCGCCGGTGTTGGGGATGCCGAGGGCCGCGCAGACGAAGTCCCAAATGCTCATAACAGCTCTCCTGGTGGTTCGATCGCCGGAAAAGCACCGGCCACACCGAGAGTGTCTGCAAGTTGGGATCAGTTTCGAACCTACAAAGGCTTGTAGGGTCCGGCAACGGGCGTTGCCGCGAGGCGGTCAGATCAGGCCGAACCTCACCGCCTTGAGCACCGCATGGTGCTTGGAAGACACGCCGAGCTTCCGGAAGATGCTGCGCATGTGGAAGTTCACCGCGTGCTCGGTGACGCCCAGGATCTCGCCAACGGCCCAGGCGCTCTTTCCGGCCATCGTCCAGCGGAGCACCTCGAGCTCGCGGGGCGTGAGCTTCGGCGGTTCCTCGTCGTCTTCGTCGGGGATCAGCAGCGTGCTGGCCGCCGACTGCGCGTGCACGGCGAGCAGCTGCAGGTCGGCCATCAGCCGGGTGAGCTGCCGCTGGTCCTTGGGCAGGGGATCGGGCCTGTCGACGCCCAGCAGGAAGTGCTTGTGCCCCGGCAGGTGCAGCGCCACGGCGATGCCGGTCTTGTAGCCGAACGGGGCGTGCTTCTCCCAGATGTCGCCCGCGTCGTTCTCCGTGTACAGCTGCTGGTCGTACACGATCGGGACCGACAGCCGCTTGAGCAGCTTGTTCACGGGGCTGCGCACCGAGTCGTTGTAGTCCTGCGAGATCTTGATGAAGGCATCCGGCGTGTTGCCGAAGGACAGGAACACCGGCCGCGACCCGATGGCCGGCTGGTCGACCACCAGCGCCCCCGAGATGAGGGGGAAGTCCATGTCGTTCGCGAAGCCGACGAGCTGCGTCTCGAACGACGAGATGTCGTTCGACTGGCTGATCGCGAAGTACCGGTCGAGATGCATGAACTAGTACCGGGACCCTACAAGACTAGGTAGCTTGTGAGCGTCCCCTTCGACGCCGAACACTGTGGGCACCCCAACTCGCGTCGGAGTTCGATCATGTCCGTACCCGCCTGGCAAGTCATCAACTGGACCCCGGTGAAGCTCGAGCTTCTCGATTTTCAGCGAACTTTCTCCTCATTCAAGCATCTCGGCACCACGATTCATGCCGATGCCGAGCAGTCCGACCTCCGCAGCGGCCAGGCCGTGTGGGGCATGGAGCACGACGGACGCTGGATCGGCGTGGCCTTCGAGTGGGCCGAAATGACCAACCACATCGTCGCGCTGTCCGACCCGATGCAGGTGTTGTCGAACATCACGCTGGTCGCGGCGGACGGTGCCCGCGTCGACGACGGGCAGCGCATCGTGCAGCTGAACACCGCGATCCACGAGCTGGATTGGCAGGAACAGATCCCCAGCCGCCGGCCGTTGTGGGCCGAGCGTCTGGCCGCGTGATGCCACCCGCGCGTCGCGCGCCGGAACGGCGCGAACGTCGACGCCACGCGGGCTCGATGCGCACGGCCGGGCAGGCGCCACCGGGACGAAGCAGCCCCCGTGGTCGACGCGAACCCATGCGCTCGGCCACGTGGAGCAGCGGCCGCTTGGCACGCCCCGCACCCTGGTCGACGCACGGGCTCGTGCGCCTGGCGGTGGCCGCGGGGCTGCTGCTGGCCGTGGCCGCGCTGCTGGCGTCGTTGCTGGGTGCGGCCGCCGGCGTGCTGTCCACGCTGGCGCTGGGGTGTTGCGCGATCGGCTGGGATGCGGCCCGGCGGCTCGAGCGGGCCCGGACGGCCTGCTGGCCGCCCGAGGACGACAGCGCGCTGATGGCGTTGGGCCCGTCACCCCTCGCGAACGACGATTCGCTGTGGGCCCGACTGGCCGATGCGGTGAGGGTGCCGTCTCGCGAGGCGGCCGGCCTGGCGATCGCGGCGCGGGCGGCGCGTCGAGGCGGGGTGCGCGAAGGTCCTCGCGTGCTGCACTGAATCGTCGGTCGCTCGCCGGCTCGTGCTAACGGGTCCGGCGGGCAGCGGTTCGGTGCGCGAGCACGATGCCCACGGCGAGCACCCACAGCGGCCACAGCCCGACGTGGCCGGCCCAGCGCGCGTAGGGCGTCAGGCCGGCGCGGCCCTCGACCTGTGCGTCCAGGCTGCCGCGGGTGTAGGGCGCGAGCATCGCGAGCACCTGCCCGCGGTGATCGATCACGGCCGTCGCGCCGGTGTTCGTGGCGCGCAGCATCGGCCGCTGCAGCTCCAGCGCCCGCATGCGGGACAGGTTCAGGTGCTGCGACACGGCGATCGTGTCGCCGAACCAACCGATGTTGCTCATGTTGGCCAGCACCGTCGGAGCCGTGGCGTCGTCGACGAAGCGCCGCGCGAGTTCCTCCCCGAAGAGATCTTCATAGCAGATGTTGGGCGCGATGCGCTGGCCGAGCGCACTGAACGACGGCGCGGCGACCACGCCGCGGTCGAAGTCACCGAGCGGGATGTTCATCATCCGCGTGAACCAGCGGAAGCCGGTGGGGATGAACTCGCCGAACGGGACCAGGTGGTGCTTGTCGTAGCGGTACGGCGCCGCCGACGCGGACAAGCCGACGACCGAGTTGGTGTAGCCGCGCTCGTAGTCCCCCAACGGCTGGCCGATCAGCGCTGCGCGCGCGCCGCTGCCGAAGTGCTCCTGCAGCGCCGGCCAGTAGCCCGGGGCCACGCGCTCGAGTTGCTCCGGCAGCAGCGGCACCATCGTTTCCGGCGACACCACCAGCGGCCCGCGCGCCTGCAGCAGCGCCTGCGCCGCCCATTCGAGCGTGGCCGGCAGCTTCTCGGCGGCGAACTTCTCGTCCTGGGGCACGTTGGTCTGCAGCAGCGTCACGCCCAGGGTGCCGGCGCTGCGGGTGTGCTCCGGCGGCGGGACCAACGCCGGCCCGAGCAGCAGCACCGCCAGGCCCCCGCCCACCAGCACGCGGCTCCGCCAGGAGCGCCGCGGCAGCGTCGCCAGCATGGCGGCGGCCCAGGCCAGCACGGTGCCCAGCCCGTAGACGCCGATCCACGGGGCCAGCCGGCCGAGCGGTGCGTCGACCCACGCGTAGCCGCTGGCCAGCCACGGGAATCCCGTGAAGAACACGCCGCGCGCGAGCTCCGCGGCCAGCCACAGCGCGGCGAACAGCAGCGCATCCTTCCACGCCACGCCGCTAGCCCAGCGCGCGTAGGCGGCCGAGGCCACCGCAATGTAGATCGACAGCGCCGCCGCCAACGCCAGCACGGCCGCCGCCGCCAGGAACGCCGGCAGCCCGCCATACCGGTGCATGCTGATGAACAGCCACCACACGCCCGCCACCAGCCAGCCGGTGCCGTAGAGCCAGCCCAGCACCGCGGCCCGGCCCGGAGTGGCGCCGCGCAGCAGGTGCACCAGCACGGCGGCCGTGGCCAGGGGCAGCCACCAGGCCGCCGTGTGCACGAAGGCGAGCGTCTGCAGCGCGCCGAGCGCCGCCGCCAGCGCGCGCTTCAATCGACGTCGCCGCCGTCGCTGGTGGCTTCGGCCTCGGGAGCGCGCTCGACGCGGAACCAGCGCACCGCGCCACCGCGGGTGATCATCACCGTGAAGCGCAGCCCGCCGACGAGAGTGGATTCGCCGCGCCGCGGCACCCGGCCCAGCTCATGGGCGACGAGGCCGCCGATGGTGTCGAAGTCGTCGTCGGGCAGCTGCGTGCCGAAGGCGCGGTTCACCGCATCGATCGGCACGTCGCCGGCCACGCGCTGCGCGCCGTCGGCCAGCGTGTAGATGCCGTTGTCGCGCTGCTGGTCGTCGAACTCGTCCTCGATCTCGCCGACGATCTCCTCGAGCACGTCCTCGATCGTGATCAGGCCGGCCGTGTTGCCGAACTCGTCGATGACGATCGCCAGGTGGTTGCGGTTGGAGCGGAAGTCGCGCAGCAACTCATTCAGCCGCTTGCTTTCGGGCACGAACACCGCCGGCCGCAGCAGCGTGCGCAGGTTCAGTTCAGGAGCACGCTGCAGCTTCAGCAGGTCCTTGGCCATCAGGATGCCGATGACGTTCTCACGCTGGCCCTCGTAGACCGGGAAGCGCGAGTGGGCCGTGTCGATGACCACGTGCAACAGCTCCTCGTAGGCCGCATCGATGTCCAGCAGGTCCATCCGCGGCGCGGCCACCATCACGTCGCCGGCGGTCAAGTCGGCCATGCGCAGCACGCCTTCGAGCATCGCGCGCGACTCCGGCTCGATCAGCTCGCGCTGCTCGGCGTCGGCGAGCGTCTTGATCAGTTCGTCCTTGCTGTCCGGGCCCGGCGAGACGAACTCGACGATGCGCTCCAGCAGCGTGCGCCGGTCGGTGCTGCGCGCCGGCCGCGTAGAGGGAGGTTCGGACACGGAGGTGCCGGAAGTCTCGGGAGGCGAAGAATACCCCACCGGCTTGACAGGCCGGGGGGCTGGCCCCAGAGTCTCGCGCCCCCGGATTTCCGGGCCCAACTCCGGCCTGCACCATGTCATCCAGCCTCATCCCCGCCACCATCCTCACCGGCTTCCTCGGGTCGGGCAAGACCACCCTGCTCAAGCGCGTGCTGTCCGAGGCCCACGGCCAGAAGATCGCCGTCATCGAGAACGAGTTCGGCGAGGAGAACATCGACAACGACATCCTCGTCGCCGAGACGAAGGAGCAGATCATCCAGATGAGCAACGGCTGCGTGTGCTGCACGATCCGCGAGGACCTGCGCACGACGCTGGCCGAGCTGGCCGAGAAGAAGCGCAAGGGCGAGCTCGACTTCGAGCGCGTGGTGATCGAGACCACCGGCCTGGCCGACCCGGGCCCGGTGGCGCAGACCTTCTTCATGGACGACGAGATCGCCGGCGCCTACCTGCTCGACTCGGTGCTGACCCTCGTGGATGCCAAGCATGCCGAGGACCAGCTCGACACCCGGCTGGAAGCCCGCCGGCAAGTCGGGTTCGCCGACCAGATCTTCATCAGCAAGACCGATCTCGTCGCCAAGGACGAGGTCGACGCGCTGATCCACCGCCTCAAGCACATGAACCCGCGGGCGCCGCAGCAGGCGGTGCACTTCGGCGAGGTGCCGATCGCCAAGGTGTTCGATCTCAAGGGCTTCAACCTGAACGCCAAGCTCGACATCGACCCCGACTTCCTGAACGACGACGGGCATGGTCACGATCACCACCACGACCATGACCACGAGCACGGCGAGCACTGCGACCACCCGCACCACCATCACCACGACGACGACGTGAAGTCGTTCGTGTTCCGCAGCAAGCGGGCCTTCAACCCCGCCAAGCTGGAGGACTTCCTGGGCGCGATCGTGCAGGTCTACGGCCCGAAGATGCTGCGCTACAAGGGCGTGCTGAACATGAAGGGCAGCGACCGCAAGGTGGTCTTCCAGGGCGTGCACCAGCTGATGGGCAGCGATCTCGGCCCGAAGTGGGCACCCGGCGAGGAGAAACTGAGCAAGATGGTGTTCATCGGCATCGACCTGCCGCGTGATGTTTTCCTGCAGGGGCTGGAACAGTGTCTGGTGTGATGCACCCCGTGGCTACAATCGCGCGCCCAAAATCGCCCCTGACGCCGAGGAGATCCCCGTGACCAAGCCAGCGGCCAAGTCTGCAGCAGCCGCCAGCAAGTCTGGCGCCACACCGGCGAAGAAGCCTGCCGACGCCCCCAAGCCGCCGGCCAAGGCGTCCGCAGCGCCGGCTGCGCCTGAAGCGGCGTCCGCAGCGGCCCGGCCGGCGAACCCCTCCAACCGGTTCACCGACCGGTTCGCGCCCGCCGCCCCGGCCCGCCGGCCCGAGCACGTGGCGCCGGAGTCGCCCAAGGCCGCGGCCAAGGCCGACCCGAAGCTCGCCAACGCCTGGAAGACCAAGTCCGGGCGCGACCTCACCGAAGCCGAACTGCTGGCGATGCCCGACTCGGAGTACATGAACGAGAAGCAGATCGACTTCTTCCGCGCGCGGCTGCAGCAGCAGAAGGACGACCTGCTGTCCAACGCCGGCGAGACCACCGAGCACCTGCGCGAGGACACGACGATCGTGCCCGACCCGGCCGATCGCGCCACCATCGAGGAAGAGCACGCG
>JAEUPB010000061.1 GCA_016789955.1 Rubrivivax sp.
CTCGGGCGGCTGACGGTCGACGCGGTGCTGGCGCGCGACTTCCCCACCATCCAGGGCGTGATCCTGCTCTTCTCGTTCGTCTACGTGCTCGTGAACCTGCTCGTCGACCTGAGCTACGTCTTCTTCGACCCGCGCATCCGCTACTGACGCACCGCCGACCCCCGAAGCCGCGACCGCCCGATGGCCGAAACAACCTCGTTCAACGAACTCTCCGTCGAAGCCGCTTCGGTGGTGCGGCAGCAGAGCGCCTGGACCCGCGTGCGCCGCAACGGCAGCGTGCGCGTGGGAGGCGTCGTGCTGGTGCTGCTGCTGCTGGTGGCGCTGGCGGCGCCGTGGATGGGCACGGTGGACCCTTCGCTGTTCGACCCCGCCAGCCGCGACCTCACTCCCGGCAAGATGGGCGAGATCACCACGCTCGAGGGCGAGACGCTGCAGCACCGCTTCCTGATGGGCTCGGACAGCTTCGGGCGCGACATCTACAGCCGCGTCGTCTATGGCACGCGCGTGTCGCTCATCGTCGGCGTCAGCACGGCGCTCGTGGCGCTGGCGGTCGGCATCCTCTTCGGGCTGGTGGCCGGCTTCCTGCGCCGCGTGGACGGCATCCTGATGCGCGTGATGGACGGGCTGATGGCCATCCCGGCGATCCTGATCGCCATCGCCCTGGTGGCCATGTGGCGCGGCAGCCTGCTGACGGTGGTGATCGCCATCGCCATCCCCGAGATCCCGCGCGTCACGCGGCTGGTGCGCTCGCTGGTCCTGACGATCCGCGAGGAGCCCTACGTCGAGGCGGCCGTCTCGCTCGGCACGCCGACCTGGAAGATCATGTGGCGGCACATCCTGCCCAACACGATGGCGCCGCTCATCGTGCAGGGCACCTTCATCTGCGCCGCCGGCATCCTCACCGAGGCGATCCTGTCGTTCCTCGGCGTCGGGCTGCCGCCGGACATCCCCACCTGGGGCAACGTGATGGCCGAGGGCCGCGCGCAGTTCAGCGAGCAGCCGCACAACATCTTCTTCCCCGGCATCTTCCTCGCGGTGACGGTGCTGGCGGTGAACATCCTCGGTGACGGGTTGCGCGACACGCTCGATCCGAAGATGGCGAAGCGGGGATGAGGGGTTGGTGACGCCTCGACAACAGACGGTGGGCCGCTGGCGCGTGCGCGGAGTCCGCTGCGGGGCGGGCGGACCGGGGGGTCGGTCTCCGGGCCACGCTCCGGGGGTGGCGGCTTGTGCCTGCCACTGTTTCCTCCTGAACGCTGTCCAGGCGCGCCTGCGACTTCTCGGTCCGGAATGGGCCCTGCGCCCGACCCCCCGATCCACCCACCCGAGTGGCGACGAGGCGCATCGTTCGCGGGAGCGAAGGATGTTCGCGGTTGGCCCGAGCGGCGCATGCAGAGAGAGGCGCCTTGCGCGCGCGGCAGTTCTCCCACGCAGCCGCAGGGTCCGCCGTCGACCTGCCGCCTCGTCGGTGGCATGCGCGGCGCCCCAGGGAGCGAGGACATGAACAGCCCAGACCGGCCGGTCCTCGAAGTCCACGGCCTCACCATCGGCCTGCCGGCCGGCGGCGACCGAAGCACCGCCGTGAAGGACGTGTCGTTCACCGTCGGCCGCGGCGAGATCGTCTGCCTGGTCGGTGAGTCCGGCTCGGGCAAGTCGGTCATCGCGCAGGCCGTGATGGGGCTGCTGCCGCGCTCGCTGCCGCGCCAGTCGGGGCGCGTGCTGCTCGATGGCGAGGACCTCACCGCGGCCTCGGCGTCGCGGCTGCGCGAACTGCGCGCCACGCGCCTCTCGATGATCTTCCAGGAGCCGATGACGGCGCTGAACCCGGTGATGCGCTGCGGCGAGCAGATCGACGAGGTGCTGCGCCAGCACACGTCGCTCGGCGCGACCGAGCGGCAGCAGAAGGTGCTGGGCATCCTGCGCGAGGTGCTGCTGCCCGAGCCGGAACGCATCGCGGCGAGCTATCCGCACCAGCTCTCGGGCGGTCAGCGGCAGCGCATCATGATCGCGATGGCGCTGGTGCTGGACCCGTTGCTGCTGATCGCCGACGAGCCCACCACCGCGCTGGACGTCACCACGCAGGCGCAGATCCTCAAGCTCATCCTCGAGCTGCAGGGGCGCCACGGTACCGGGGTGCTGTTCATCACGCACGACTTCGGCGTGGTGGCCGAGGTGGCACACCGCGTGGCGGTGCTGCGGCTGGGCGACCTGGTGGAGATCGGCGCCAAGGCCGACGTGCTGGGCCGCCCGCAGGCCGACTACACGAAGATGCTGATCGGCTCGGTGCCCACGCTGCGCGTGGAAGCGCGCGCGCTGCCGCCCGGGGCGCCGGTGGTGCTGGCCGTGAAGAGCCTGGAGAAGACCTACGACGAGCGGCGCTGGTTCGGTCAGCGGCGCGTGGTGCATGCGGCCAAGGCGGTGAGCTTCGAGATCCGGCGCGGGCAGACGCTGGGCATCGTCGGCGAGTCGGGCTCGGGCAAGAGCACGGTGGCGCGCTGCATCGTGCGGCTGGTGGACCCCAGCGGCGGCGAGGTGCTGCTGGCCGGCGACGGCGGGCGCAGCGACGATATCGCGCGCATGCCGCCGGCGCGCCTGCGGCCGCTGCGGCGGCGCGTGCAGATCGTGTTCCAGGACCCGTACCGCTCGCTGAACCCGCGGCTGTCGATCGGCGAGGCGCTGATCGAGGGGCCGGTGAACTACGGCCTGGCGCGGCGCGACGCGCTGGAGCGGGCGCGCGAGCTGCTGAAGCTCGTGCGCATGGACGCCTCGGCGATGGACCGCTACCCGCATCAGTTCTCGGGCGGCCAGCGGCAGCGGCTGTGCATCGCGCGCGCGCTGATGATGGAGCCCGAGCTGCTGATCGCCGACGAGGCGGTGTCGGCGCTCGACGTCTCTGTGCAGGCGCAGGTGCTCGAGCTGCTGGCCGAGATCCGCTCGCGGCTGCAGCTGGCGATGCTCTTCATCACCCACGACCTGCGCGTGGCCTCGCAGGTGTGCGACCAGCTCGCGGTGATGAGCCGCGGCGAGGTGGTGGAGATGGGCCCGGCGCACGAGGTGTTCGCGGCGCCCAGGCACGCCTACACGCAGGCCCTGTTCGCCGCGCTGCCCGGCCGCGACTACGCGTTCGGGGCGGGGGCTTGACGGGATCGCAGTCCGGCGCGCCCGCCGCGGCGCGGGGCTGGCTGTGGATCCCGCCGCTGCTCGCGCTGGCCTGGGGCCTCAACTGGCCCGCGGTGAAGCTGATGCTCTCGGTGTCGCCGCCGTTCACGCTGCGCGCGGCAGGCCTGGCCGGGGCCGCGCTGCTGCTGGGCGTGGCCGCCCTCGCGCGCGGCTCCGGCCTGCTGCCGCCGCGCGCCGCGTGGCCCGGCATCGCCATCAGCAGCCTGCTGAACGTGGCGATCTTCAACCTCGCCAGCGCGTTCGCGCAGCTGCACACCAGCACCTCGCGCGCCGCGGTGCTCACCTACGTGATGCCGGTGATCACCGTGGTGCTCGCGTGGCCGCTGCTGGGCGAGCGGCCGACGCGGCGCGCCTGGATCGCCGTGGCGCTGGGCGCCGCGGGCATCGGGCTGCTGGCGTGGCCGGCGCTCACCTCCGGCGCATCGCGGGCCGGCTCCTGGATCGGCGTGCTGCTGCCCCTGGTGGGGGCGTCGTCATGGGCCGCCGGCACGCTGGTCTCCAAGCGCTGGCCGCTCGAGGGCGACCGGCTGCTGAACCTCGCGTGGCAGCTGGTGATCGGCGCCGCCGTGGCGGCCACCGGCGCGTGGCTGGCGGGCGAACGCCCGCCCGGCCCGATCCCGCCGGCGGTGCTGGCCACCTTCGCGTTCCACGTGGTGATCGCGATGGCGGCCGGCTACGGCCTGTGGTTCATGCTTCTCGAGCGCGCCGACGCCGGCGTGTCGGCGATGACGACGCTGGCCGTGCCGGTGGTGGGCGTGGCCGGCGCGATGCTGCTGGCCGGCGAGCGGCCCGGCGCGCTGGACTGGCCCGGATTCGCGGCTGTGCTGGCCGGGGCGGCGCTGGTGATGCGGCCTCCGGCCGGTCGGTGATGCACGCCGAGGCCGATCTACGCGTGGTATCGAGCAAATTTACTCGGAGTACTGAGTAAAATGCTGCATGGACTATATCCGCCCGCAGGCCGGCGAGCTGGCGCGGCGCCTGAGCGAGCCGCGGCGCCACATCCAGGTCGTGGCCGGGCCGCGCCAGGTGGGCAAGAGCACGCTGGTGCATCAGGTCGTCGAGCGCGGCGAACTGCCGTGGCGCTGGGCCAGCGCCGACGAACCCACGCTGCGCGGCCCGTCATGGCTGGCCCAGCAGTGGGATGCCGCGAGGCTGGCCGCCCGTGACGCCGCGGCGCGGGGCGGCGCCGTGCTCGTGCTCGACGAGGTGCACAAGCTCGACGGCTGGTCGGAGGCGGTCAAGCGCCTGTGGGACGAGGACACCCGGCAGCGCACGCCGCTGAAGGTCGTGCTGCTGGGCTCGTCGCCGCTGCTGGTGGCGCGCGGCCTCACCGAGAGCCTGGCCGGGCGCTTCGAGATGCTGCACCTGCGGCACTGGTCGTACGCCGAGATGAAGTCGGCGTTCGATTGGCCGCTGGCGTCGTACGTGTTCCACGGCGGTTATCCCGGCGCCGCGCCGCTCGTGAACGAACCGGTGCGTTGGGCGCGCTACGTGATGGACTCCCTGGTGGAGACCTCGATCTCGCGCGACGTGCTGCTGCTGACGCGCATCGACAAGCCCGCGCTGATGCGGCGGCTGTTCGAGCTGGCCTGCAGCTACTCGGGCCAGGTGCTGTCGTACACGAAGATGCTGGGACCGCTGCAGGACGCGGGCAACACCACCACGCTGGCGCACTACCTCGATCTGCTCGGCGGCGCGGGGCTCGTCACCGGGCTGCCGAAGTACCACGGTGATGCGGCACGCAGCCGGGGGTCGATGCCCAAGCTGCAGGTCTACAACACGGCACTGATGACGGCACCGAGCGGGCTCACGATCGAGGCCGCGCGCGCCGACGCCTCGCTGTGGGGCCGGCTCGTGGAGTCGGCGGTGGGGGCGCATCTGGCCAACGCCGCCGCGGCAGGCGTGACCGAGCTGTACTACTGGCGCGAGCGCAACCGGGAGGTCGACTACGTGCTGCGCCGCGCCGGTGTGGTCGTGGCGATCGAGGTCAAGAGCGGCCGGGCGCCGCAGGCCCTGCCGGGCATGGCGGCCTTCGACGCCGCATTCCGGCCGCACCGCCGCCTGCTCGTGGGAGGCGACGGCATCCCGCTGGAGGAGTTCCTCGGCGCTCCGGTCGAGGAGTGGCTGCGACGCTGATCGCGGTGCCTCTGGGCGCGCTCACGCGCCGATCGGCAACAACTGCGGCTCGGACGGGAAGCGCCCCGTCTGGTACTTGGAGTACGCCACGACACCGTCGACGACGATGTCGAACTGGCCGGACTTGCCGACCTGAATCTCGACGGGGCCGCGGCCCCGGGATTCGAACCAGGCCTTCACACGGAGGGCCTCGGGTTTGTAGCCTCAGCCGGCGCAGTAGTGGATGACGATGCTCATGGCGGTGCAGGCATGGGGTGGATCAACGGAGTGGGGCGGATGCTAAGCGCGTGCCGACAGCCCTGCCGGCAGAATGGGCCCCATGACCCGCCTCTTCATCGCCGGCTACCAGCACGAGACCAACACCTTCGCGCCGAGCCTGGCGGACTGGGCCGCCTTCACGCGCGGCGACTCCTTCCCCGCCTACCTGCGCGGCGCCGAGATGGTCGAGACGCTGCGCGGCGTGAACATCCCGGTGGCCGGCGTGATCGACGCGGCGCGGGCCCACGGCTGGCAGCTCGTGCCCTCGGGCTGGGCCGGCGCGATCCCGTCGTCGTACGTCACGCGCGACGCCTTCGAGCGCATCGCCGCGGCGATCGACGAGGACCTCCGCGCCGCGCTGGCCTCGCCGGCCGGGCTCGACGCCGTGTACCTCGACCTGCACGGTGCCGCGGTGGCCGAGCACGCCGACGACAGCGAGGGCGAGTTGCTGGCCCGCGTGCGGGCGCGCGTCGGCCCCGCGATGCCGATCGTCGCCAGCCTCGACCTGCATGCCAACGTCACCGAGCGCATGCTGCGCGAGGCGGATGCGCTGGTCAGCTACCGCACCTACCCGCACGTCGACATGGCCGACACCGGCACGCTGGCTGCGCAGCTGATCGAACGCCGCCTGAAGCTCGGCCGGCGCGAGGCGCAGCACGCGCGGCGGCTGCCGTTCCTGATCCCGCTGAACGCGCAGAGCACGTGGATGCAGCCGGCGCAAGGCCTGTACGAACGGCTCGTGGCGCTCGACCGCGAGCACGGCACCTGCTCGAGCTTCTGCATGGGCTTCCCGGCGTCGGACTTCGCCGAGTGCGCGCCGATGGTGTGGAGCCACGGCGAGCGCGCCCGTGCCGTGGCCGAGGCGCTGTACGACGCGACGGCCGAGCCCTCGCAGTGGCAGCAGCAGCTGCTCGCGCCGCGCGACGCGGTGGCGCAGGCGATGGCGCTGGCCGAGGGTGCCGACAAGCCCGTGGTGATCGCCGACACGCAGGACAACCCCGGCGCCGGCGGCGACAGCAACACCAGCGGCATGCTGCATGCGCTGGTCGCGCAGGGCGCCGGCCGGAAGTTCCCGGGGCAGGTGGCGCTCGGGCTGCTCTACGACCCCGAGGCCGCGCGCGCCGCGCATGCCGCGGGCGTCGGTGCCGAGATCGACCTCGCGCTGGGCACGCAGGTGCCCACGTTCGCCGGCCCGAGCGACCCGCCGCTGCGCGGCCGCTGCAAGGTGCTGGCGCTGGCCGACGGCACCTGCACGCTGGCCGGGCCGATGATGCACGGCCTCACCGTGCGCCTCGGCCCGAGTGCCTGCCTGGAGATCGACGGCGTGCGCGTGGCGGTGGTCAGCGGCAAGAAGCAGCTGCTCGACCGCGCGCTGCTGCGCATGGTGGGCGTGCACACCGAGCAGCTGCGCATCGTCGTCGTGAAGAGCTCCAACCACTTCCGCGCCGACTTCCAGCCCAACGCCAGCCACGTGCTCGTGGCCAAGGCGCCGGGGCCGATGGCGGCCGATCCGGCCGACCTGCCGTGGACGAAGCTGCCGGCGTCGACACGCCGGCGGCCGTGACGCGGAGGTCGCGGCGCTACCGCCGCGACCTCCGCGGCCTCACATCGGATCCAGCGGGTACATCGGCCGGCGCAGCTTCCTGAACGCCAGCGCGTCGTAGTCCGACGTGCAGACGCCGGTGCCGGCGCACTCGACCACCGCGTGCGCCAGGCTCTTCAACCCCGCGCGCCAGTGCACGCGGCTCTTGAGCATCAGCAGGTCCAGCCGCTCGGGCGCCAGGCCGACGGCCTGGAACGCGGCCAGGTCGTGCGGCTCCACGTGCTGCGAGATCACGACGATCTGCACGCCGCCCACCTCGAACAGCGCGGTGGGCCCCATGTGGTTGGTCTCGCCGGCGGCCATCGGGCCGCGGTTGCGGTAGCGGCCGTCGCAGATCAGCCGCACGCGGCCGGTGACCGTGCGCGGCGCGCCCTTGAGTCCGAGTGACGGCATGTCGAGCTTGCCGCCCAGCGCGAGCGTGAGCTCGGCGCCGACCCCCGCGGCAATCATCCGCTGCACCGCGCCGGGGTCGTAGACCGCAAACGCCACGGCGTTGCGCGCGCCGGCGTCGAGCAGCGCGCCGAGCACCGTCATCGTGTCCATCGTGCCGCCGGAGGCGCAGTTGTCGCTGTGGTCCAGCAGCACCACCGGGCCGCTGCCGGCGGGCTTGTCGGCGGCGATGCGCATCGCGCGGGCGATGGAATCGGCCAGCGGCTCGATCGTGTAGACGAACTTCGCGCGCTGCTCCCAGGCCATCGCCAGCAGCTCGTCGCACCAGCGGCGCGCCAGCGCCGCGTCGCCGTCGGTGACGACCACTGCCGACAGCCCGGCGTTGAGGATGTCGGCGTTGGGGAAGCCGACGAAGACGCTGGCCGCCAGCGCCCCTTGCGCTTCCATCTCGCGGCAACGCGCCTGCAGCTCGCGATTCGGAGAGTCGTCGGTGCCCTGGCGCATCACGTGCGGCAGCATCGCGGCGCGACCCCAGGCCATCGTCGGGTTCGCGTGGCCCTGCAGCTTCGCGAGCAGCGCGCGGCCGGCGCGCAGCCCGGTGCCGTGCATGTCCACGTGCGGGTAGGTCTGGTAGCCGGCGATCGCGTCGGCGTGCTCGCCCATCGCGTCGTAGAGGTTGGTGTGCATGTCCAGCGCCACGCCGATCGGCACGCCGGGCACCGCGGCGCGGATGCGGCGCAGCAGCTCGCCCTCGCCGTCGTCGTGGGTCTGCGTGACCATCGCGCCGTGCAGGTCGAGCAGCACGCCGTCGCAGCCGGCGCGCACCGCGTCGACGATGCGGCCGGCGATGTGCTCGTAGGCGTCGTCGTGCACCGGGCCGCTGGGCCAGGCGGCCGCGGCGATCGGCACCACCACCTCGGCCCCGGCGGCCTCGGCCAGCTCGAGGAAGGCGCCGATCGCCGAGCCGGTGCCGCGGTAGGCGGCGATCGCCGCGGCGCCCTCGGGCGGCGGCGAGGTGCCGTCGCCGAAGCGCGCCAGCGGCGTGGGCACCGGCGAGTAGGTGTTGGTCTCGTGCTTCATCTGCGCGATGACGAGCTTCATCGGGGCGTCTCCGGAAAGAGGGCGGGTCGTGCGGGTGAGGCCGGTGCGGCCCTACCGTACACGAAGCGCGCCCGCGGGCGCAGAGGAGCAGCCCGGGGCGCCTATCGCGCCGGCACGCCCGGCTGCCAGCCGCCGCCCAGCACGCGGTACAGCGCCACCAGGTTCTGCGCGGCCTGCGCCTGCACCTGCACCAGCCCCTGCTGCGCGGCGTACAGAGAGCGCTGCGCGTCGAGCAGCTCGAGAAAGCTCGTCGCGCCGTTGCGGTAGCGCAGGTCCGCCAGCCGCGTGCGCTCGCGCTCGGCGTCGAGCAGCCGCTGCTGCGCCTGCAGCTGCTCGCCGAGCGTCGCGCGGCCGGCCAGCGCATCGGCCACTTCCCGGAACGCCGACTGGATGGCCCGTTCGTACTGCGCCACGGCGATGTCGCGTGCCACCTCGGCGGCCTTCAGGTTCGCGTCGTTGCGGCCGGCGTCGAACAGCGGCTGAACCAGCTGCGGCACGAAGCTCCACGCGCCGGCGCGGAACAGGTTCGACAGCTGGCCGCTGACGGTGCCCACGCTGCCGGTGAGCGTGATGCGCGGAAAGTAGGCCGCGCGGGCCACGCCGATGTTCGCGGTGGCGGCGATCAGCTGCTGCTCGGCCTGGCGCACGTCGGGCCGGCGCAGCAGCACCTCCGAGGGCAGCCCCGTCGGCAGCGCGGGCAGGCCGGATGCGGCCTCCACCGCGCGGCCCGGCGGCAGGTCGGCCGGCAGCGGCTGGCCGATCAGCAGCGCGAGCGCGTTCTCGTCGAGCGCACGCTGGCGCTGCCCCTGCGCCAGCACGACGCGGGCCGACTCCAGCAGCGACTGGGCCTGGCGCAGGTCCACCTCCGAGCTGGCGCCGTTCTCCACGCGCAGCCGGATCAGCCGCAGCGTCTCTGCACGGGAGTCGAGCGTCTTTCGCGTCACGCGCAGCAGCTCGTCGTCGGCGGCGAGCGCCACGTGCGTGGTGGCCACCGCGGCGACCAGTGCGATCTGCACCGCGTGGCGCGCCTCCACGCTCGCCAGCACCTGCGAAGCGGCGGCGTCGCTCAGGCCGCGCAGCCGGCCGAACACGTCGGCCTCGTAGGCCGTGACCTGCAGCCCCGCGCTGTACACCGAGGCGATGCCGCCGCTGGTGGTGGGCTGGCGCGACATCGACACGCCCGCGTTCACCGTCGGCCAGCGGTCGGCGTCGCGCACGAGGGCCTGCGCGCGCGCGGCCTCCACCGAGAGCGCCGCCACGCGCAGGTCGCGGCTGCCGCCGAGCGCCAGTGCGATCAGCCGCTGCAGCCGGGCGTCACCGGCGAAGTAGCGAGCCCAGTCGAGGTCGGCTGCGGGCGTGACGGTGGCCGGCGCAGACGCTGCGGCCTCCGTTGGAAACACCGCCGGCACCGGCGCCGCAGGCCGCTGGTAGGTGGGCGCGAGGTTCGTGCAGCCGGCGCCGAGCACCAGCGCGGCGGCGGCGAGAGGAGCGAGCGCGCGCGTCATCGTGGCTCCTGTCCCGCCGCCGGCGCGCTGCCCGGCTCACCCGGATCACCCTCGTGCGCGTACAGCCGCCGCTGCCGCTCGCTGCCCTTGAAGATGCGCCGCACCACCACGAAGAAGATCGGCACGAAGAACACCGCCAGCGTGGTGGCGGTGATCATGCCGCCCATCACGCCCGTGCCGATGCTGTGCTGGCTGGCCGAACCGGCGCCGCGCGCCACCACCAGCGGCAGCACGCCGAGGATGAACGCCAGCGACGTCATCAGGATCGGCCGGAAGCGCAGGTGCGCGGCCTCGAGCACGGCCGACACGATGTCCTTGCCCTGCGCCACCTGGTCCTTGGCGAACTCGATGATCAGCACCGCGTTCTTCGCCGACAGGCCGATGATGGTGATCAGGCCGACCTTGAAGAACACGTCGTTGTCCAGGCCGCGCACGTTCGCGCCCAGGATCACGCCCAGCACGCCCAGCGGCACGACGAGGATCACGGCCAGCGGGATCGACCAGCTCTCGTACAGCGCGGCCAGGCACAGGAACACCGACAGCAGCGAGAAGCCGAACAGGATCAGCGCCGTCGAGCCGGCGAGCTTCTCCTCGCGCGACAGGCCCGTCCACTCGGTGGCGAAGCCCGGCGGCAGCTGCTGCGCGAGGCGCTCCATCTCGGCCAGCGCGGCGCCGCTGCTGACGCCCGGCGCCGGCTCGCCGGCGATGCGCATGGTCGGGTAGCCGTTGTAGCGCACGGTCTGGATCGGGCCGATGATCCAGCGGGTCGATGCGAAGGTGCCCATCGGAACGGCCTGTCCCGAAGCGTTCAGCACGTTGAGCTTCAGCAGGTCCTCGGGCTGCATGCGCGCCGCGGCGTCGGCTTGCACCACCACGCGCTGCAGCCGCGCGGCGTTGGGGAAGTCGTTCACGTAGGTCGAGCCCATCGCGGTGGACAGCGTGCTGTTGATGGCCGCGTAGCTCACGCCCAGCGCCTGGGCCTTGTCGCGGTCGATGTCCAGCTGCAGCTGCGAGGCGTCCTCCAGGCCGTCGGGCCGCACGGCCACCAGCAGCGGGCTCTTCTGCGCCATGCCGAGCAGCTGGTTGCGTGCGGCCAGCAGCGCATCGTGGCCGGCGTTGGAGCGGTCCTGCAGGCGCAATGCGAAGCCGTTGGCGCGGCCGAGGTCACGGATCGCCGGCGGGCTCACCGGGAAGATGATGGCGTCGCGGATCGACGCGAGCCCGCGCGATGCGCGCGCCACCAGTCCTTGCGCCGACTGGCCGGCGCCGGTGCGCTCGCTCCAGTCCTTCAGCGTCACGAAGGCGAGGCTCGCGTTCTGGCCGGCGCCCGCGAAGCTGAAGCCCAGCACCGTCACCATGTCCTGCACCTCGGGCTGCGCGAGCATGTAGCGCTCGGCCTGCTCCATCACCGCCAGCGTGCGGTTCTGCGTGGCGCCCGGCGGCAGCTGCACGTTCAGCAGCAGGTTGCCCTGGTCCTCGCTGGGCACGAACGAGGAGGGCAGCCGCGCGAACAGGACCACCACGGCGCCGACGATCGCCGCGTAGATCACCAGCCAGCGCGCCGCGCGCCGCAGCAGCCGCGCCACCAGCCCCTCGTAGGCGTGCGTCGTCCGCGTGAAGCCTCGGTTGAACCAGCCGAAGAAGCCGCCCTTGGCATGGTGGTGGCCGGCCTCGACGGGCTTGAGCAGCGTTGCGCACAGCGCCGGCGTGAAAGACAGCGCCATGAACGCCGAGAACGCCACCGCGCTCACCATCACCGCGGCGAACTGGCGGTAGATGTTGCCCACCGCGCCGCTGAAGAAGGCCAGCGGCACGAACACCGAGATGAGCACCACCGTGACGCCGACGATGGCGCCCGAGATCTGCCCCATCGCCTTCTTCGTGGCCTGCAGCGGCGGCAGGCCCTCGGTGCTCATGATGCGTTCGACGTTCTCGACCACGACGATGGCGTCGTCGACGACGATGCCGATCACCAGCACCATGCCGAACATCGTCAGCACGTTGATCGAGAAGCCGAAGGCCAGCAGCGACGCGAAGCTGCCCAGCAGCGCGATCGGCACCACCAGCGTCGGGATGATCGTGTAGCGGATGTTCTGCAGGAACAGGTACATCACGAGGAACACCAGCACCACCGCTTCCAGCAGCGTCTCGACCACCTGGCCGATCGACAGGCGGATGAAGGTCGAGGTGTCGTACGGGATCTTCGCCTTCACGCCGGGCGGAAAGTACGGCGTCAGCTCGGCGAGCCGCTTCTTCACCGCGGCGGCGGTCTGCAGCGCGTTGGCGGTGGGCGTGAGCTGGATGCCCACGCCGGTGGAAGGCTCGCCGTTGAGCCGCGTGCGCACGTTGTAGGTCTGCGCGCCCAGCTCGATGCGCGCCACGTCCTTCAGCCGCACGGTGGAGCCGTCGGGGTTGGCGCGCAGCACCAGCTCGCCGAACTCGGCCGCCGTCTCGCGCTGGCCCTTCACCACCACGGTGGCGTAGATGCCCTGGTCGCCGGTGTTGGGCAGGTCGCCGATGGTGCCGGAGGACACCTGCGCGTTCTGCGCCGCGATCGCGGCATTGACGTCGGCGGTGGAGAGCCGGTAGCCGACGAGCCTGGCCGGATCGATCCAGATGCGCATCGCGCGCTCGGTGCCGAACAGCGTGGCCTGGCCCACGCCCGGCACGCGCTGCATCTCGGGCTGCACGTTGCGCGCCGCGTAGTCGCCCAGCGCCACCGGGTCGAGCTTGCCGCCCTCGCTGGCCAGCGTGATGAAGAGCAGGAAGTTCGGGTTGGCCTTGTCGACGCGCACGCCCTGCTGCACCACCGCCTGCGGCAGCCGCGGCGTGGCGCGGCTGAGCCGGTTCTGCACGTCGACCTGCGCCAGGTCGGGGTTGGTGCCGGGCTCGAAGCTCAGCGTGATGCTGCCGGTGCCGTCGGCCTGCGCCACCGACTCGTAGTACGCCAGGCCCGGCGAGCCGTTCATCTCGCGCTCGATGACGGCGATGACGCTGTTCTCCAGCGTCTGGGCCGAGGCGCCCGGGTAGCCGACGTTGACGACGATCGACGGCGGCGCCACCGGCGGGTACTGCGCGATCGGCAGCTGCGTGATCGACACGCTGCCGATCACCAGGATGAAGAGCGCGATGACCCAGGCGAAGATGGGCCGGTGGATGAAGAACTGGGCCACGGCGCGCCCTCCTCAGCGCGCCGCGGAGGCGGTGGAGGCGGGTGCCGCCGCCGGCGATGCCGCAGCGGTGCCCGGCTTCCACGGCACCGCCTTCACCGTCGCGTTCGGCCGCAGCTTCTGGAAGCCTTCCACCACCACCTGCTCGCCGCCCGAGAGGCCTTCGAGCACCAGCCATTGCCGCTCGGGCCCGGGGCCGATCTTCACCGGCCGCGTGGCGACCTTGTTGTCGCTGCCCACCACCAGCACCGTGTCGCCGGCGCCGCCGCGCTGCACCGCCTGCTGCGGCAGCACGATGCCCGCGGGCAGTTGCGCCTGCTCGACGCGCACGCGCACGTACAGCCCCGGCAGCAGTGCGCCTTTCGGGTTGGGCAGCTCGGCGCGCAGCGTCACCTGGTTCGATGTCGGGTCCACCGTCAGGTCGGAGAACAGCAGCCGGCCGCGCTGCGGCTGCACGCTGCCGTCTTCCAGCATCACCGTGACCGGCACCGCGCCGGCGGCGTTGCGCAGCCGGCCGGCGTCCACTGCGGCGCGCAGCTTCAGCACCTCGGCAGCCGACTGCGTGAAGTTCACGTACAGCGGGTCGATCTGCTGCACCACCGCGAGCTGCGTGGCCTCGCCCTGGCCGACGAGCGCGCCTTCGGTGACCAGCGCGCGGCCGATGCGGCCCGAGATCGGCGCGGCGACCGCGGCGTAGCCGAGGTTGATCTGCGCGGTCTGCACCGCGGCGCGCGCGGCCGCCACGTCGGCCTCGGCCTGCTTGTACGCGGCCTGCGCGGCCACGTATTCCTGCTGGCTCACGGCCCGGGCCTCCACCAGCGGCGCGTAGCGCTCGGCCTGCGCGCGCGTCTGCATCACGTTGGCCTCGGCGCGTGCCAGTGCGGCCTGCGCCGAGGCGAGCGTGGCGCGGTACGGCGCGTCGTCGATCGCGAAGAGGGGCTGCCCGGCGCGCACTTCGCTGCCCTCGCGGAACAGCTGCCGCTGCACGATGCCGGCCACGCGGGCGCGTACCTGCGCGATGCGCGAGGCCTCGGTGCGGCCCGGCAGTTCGGCGACGAGCCCGACCGGTGCCGCGGTCGCAGCGACCACGGCCACCTCGGTGGGCGGCGGCGCGGCCGGGGCGGGCGGCGGGGCACCGGGCCCGCAGGCGGCCAGCAGGGCCGCCACCGCGAGAGACAGGATCAGGGACTCGCCCCGCGGGGCCGGCCATGCAGACATCGTGTGGATCACCTCGACCACCGCATGCGCATGCGACGGCACTGCTACGTTTTCCGTGGTCGCACTCTACACAGCCGCGCCCTCCGTGTTCTCCTGATGGGCGCGCCGGGGCCCGCGACGCATGATCGACCCGACCGGCCGCGCGCCCGCGCGGCTCACGACCTGGGACGAACCGCACATGACCGACCTCGCCGACTGCACCGCCACGCAACTGCTCGCGCTCTACCGCAGCGGGCAGGCCTCGCCCGTGGAGGCCACACGCGCGGTGTTCCGACGCATCGCGCGCGTGAACCCGGTGATCAACGCCTTCGTCGTGCTGGCCGAGGAGGAGGCGATGGCCTCGGCGCAGGCGTCGGAGGCACGCTGGCAGCAGGGCGCGCCGGTCGGGCCGCTGGACGGCGTGCCGGTGTCGATCAAGGACCTCATCCTCACGCGCGGCTGGCCCACGCTGCGCGGCAGCCGCACGGTCGATCCGAAGCAGCCGTGGGACACCGACGCACCGGCCACCGCCCGCATGCGCGAGGCCGGCGCGGTGCTGATCGGCAAGACCGCCACGCCCGAGTTCGGCTGCAAGGGCGAGACCAACTCGCCGCTCAACGGCATCACGCGCAACCCGTGGAACCCGGCGAAGACACCGGGCGGCTCGTCGGGTGGCACGGCGGCGGCGGTGGCCGCGGGCTGCGGGCCGATCTCCGTGGGCACCGACGGCGCGGGCAGCGTGCGCATCCCGGCGGGATTCTGCGGCAACGTGGGCCTGAAGCCCAGCTTCGGCCGCGTGCCGGCCTACCCGCTGTCGCCGTTCGGCACGGTGGCGCACCTCGGCCCGCACACGATGAGCGTGCGCGACGCGGCGCTCGCCACCAACGTGCTGAAGCGGCCGGACGCGCGCGACTGGACCTCGCTGCCCGAGGATCCGTCGGACTACACCATCGGCCTGGAGGACGGCGTGCGCGGCCTGCGCATCGCGTGGTCGCCGCGGCTGGGCTATGTCGACAACCTCGACCCCGAGGTGGCCGCCGCCTGCGAGGAGGCGGTGGCGCTGTTCGAGGACCTCGGCGCGAGGGTCGATCCGATCGATCCAGGCTTCGAGAACCCGCTGGAGATCACCACCGGCATGTGGTTCGCCGGCGCGTGGACGGTGTGGAACACGCTCACGCCCGAGCAGCAGGCGCTGGCCGACCCCGACTTCGTCGCCGAAGCCCGTTTCGGCTCGGCCTACAGCGCCCTCGAGCTGCAGCGGCTCGCGCTGCGCCGCGGTGCGCTGGGGGCGCACATGCGGCAGTTCATGCAGCGCGTGGACCTGCTGGTCACGCCCACCGTCGCGATGCCGGCGTTCGACGCGAAGCCGGCCGGCCACACGCCGCTGGACCCGCAGACCATGCTCGGCTGGACGCCGTACTCGTACCCGTTCAACCTGACGCAGCAGCCGGCGATCACCGTGCCCTGCGGGCTCACGGCCGACGGGTTGCCGATCGGGCTGCAGATCGTCGGCCCGATGTTCGGCGACGCGCTCGTGCTGCGCGCGGCACGAGCGTTCGAGTCCGCCTGCCCGGTGCGGCGGCCGAAGGCGGTGCAGGCATGAACGACGCCCTCGGCTATGCCCAGGCGCTGCTGCGCGGAGAGCGCACGGTGCTGGCCGCGTTGCACGAGACGCTGGCCGCGCTGCGCGCCGCCCACGCGCGGCTGAACTGCGTGAGCCTGTGGACCCCCGGCGTGGCCGAGGCGCAGGCCGCGGTGCTGCAGGCCGAGCTCGCCGCCTGCTCCAGCGATGCAGAGCGGGCCGCGCTGCGGCAGCGCCGCCCGTTCTTCGGCGTGCCGCTGCTGCTGAAGGACGTGGGCCCGGCCACGGCGCACCCGCAGGTGCCCAGCCGCATGGGCTCGCGCCTCTTCGGCGAAGGGGGGCAGGTGTGGCCTGCGATGGGTACGCTGGCCGAGCGCTACCTCGCCGCGGGGTTCGTGCCGATCGGCCGCAGCACCTCGCCCGAGTTCGGCATCAGCCCGAGCACCGAGGCGGCGGCCTACGGCGGGCCGACGCGCAATCCATGGCACCCGGCGCACTCGGCCGGCGGTTCCAGCGGCGGCGCGGCCGCGGCGCTGGCCAGCGGCGCGGTCCCCATCGTGCATGCCAACGACGGTGCCGGGTCGATCCGCATCCCTGCCGCGTGCTGCGGCGTCATCGGCCTCAAGCCCACCCGCGGGCTGATGCCCAACGGCCCGCTGGTCGGCGAAGGCTGGGGCGGCCTGACGATCGACCACGTGCTCACGCGCACGGTGCGCGACTGCGCCGCGGCGCTGGACGCCACGGCCGGCGCCGATGCCGGGGCGCCGTACGCCGGGCCGGGCCGGCCTGCGTCGTACCTCGCCGCGATGGCCGAGCCGCCGCCGCGCCGGCTGCGCGTCGGCCTCATCGACCGCACCTTCGATGGCGACGCCATCCACGCCGACGTGGCCGCGGCGATCCGTGCCTTGGGGCAACGCCTGCAGTCGCTCGGCCATGCGGTGGAGGTCGCGACGCTGCCGTTCGGCACGCTGGACGTGGTGCGGCCGGTGATGCACCTCGTGGGCGCCGGCACGTCGATGGTGCTGCAGGGCATCGAACGCCAGCGCGGGCGGCCGATCGCCGACGGCGAGATCGAGCCGACCACGCGAGGCGCCTATCGCCTCGGCGCCACGCTGACCGGCGCCGACGTGCTGGCCGCGCAGGCCGCGCTGCACGCGCTGGGCCGCCGCATGGCCGCGTGGCACCAGACGTACGACCTGCTGCTCACGCCGGTGCTCGCCGAGCCGCCGGCGCCATTGGGCCGCTGGGCGATGACGAACCCCGACTTCCTCGACTACCGCATCGGCCCGCAGGGCCTGTGGCGCTACAGCCCGTACGCGCCGCTGGCCAATGCGACCGGGGCGCCCGCGATCTCGGTGCCGGCCGGGCTCGCGCGCGACGGCCTGCCGATCGGCGCCATGCTCGCGGCGCCGTTCGGGGAGGATGCGCTGTTGCTGCAGGTCGCCGCGCAACTCGTTCCCGGCGAGGTGGCGATGCCGGGCCGCTGATCTCGAAGCGACCCCGCCGGTCAGCCCGGCTCGGCCATCAGGTGCCGCGCCAGCGCGTGGTACGCCGGCAGCGAGGTCGGGTCGAGGTGCGCATTCGCCGCCATCGGGTGCGACGCGAAGCGCGCCACCACCATCTCGGCCGCAGGGTCGACGTAGATGCCCTGGCCGTGCACGCCGCGCGCCGTGTAGGCGCCGTGCGGGTTGTGCGTCACCCACCACATCGAGCGGTAGCTCCAGCCCAGCAGCAGCCCGTAGCCGGCCTTGGCGAAGCGCGCCGGGTCGGCGCCGCGGGCGATGTCGTCGATCACCGCGCCGGGCACGATGCTGTGGCCGGTGTCGGGCCGCGTGCCGCGCAGCCGCATCAGCTCGCCCACGCGGGCCAGGTCGCGCAGCGCAAGGTTCAGCCCGCCGCCGGCGAATGGCGTGCCGAGCGCGTCGACGCTGAAGTAGGCATCGTGCTCGGTGCCCAGCGGCTGCCAGAGGCGCTCGGCCAGCAGCATGTCCAGCGCCTGCCCGGTGGCGCGCGCCATCACCCAGGCCAGCACATCCGTGTTGACGGTCTTGTAGGCGAAGGCCTCGCCGTGCGTGCCCTGGGCCTGCACCATGCGCAGGAACGCGTGGAACCCGTCGGGCCCGGTGTAGTCCGCGGGCCGCGGCACCACGTGGCCGGCGCGCACGAAGTCGTAGATCTCCGCCGCGGGGTTGGCGTAGTCCTCGGAGTAGCGCAACGCCGTGGTCATGTCCAGCAGCTGCCGCACGGTGGCGTGGCCGAAGGCGCTGCCAGAGAGCTCGGGCACCCAGTTCGACGCCGGCGCCTGTTCATCCAGCGTGCCGTCGGCCACGAGCATCGCGCCCAGCAGTCCGACGAAGCTCTTGGTCACCGACATCGCGAGGTGCTGCACCTCGGGCCGCAGCACGCCGGCGTAGCGCTCCTGCACGATGCGGCCACGGTGCAGCACCACGATGCCGTCGGTGTAGTTGGCGTCGAAGGCCTCGCCCCAGCTCATCGGTGCGTCGGCGCCGATCGGCATGAAGCGCACCGCGTCGAGGTCCTCGCGCGGTGCGCGCGGCAGCTCCCACACCGGGCCGGTTCCGCGCGGCACGGCCCGCGTGGGCACCAGCTGCCGCTGGTGCGAGTACGCCCAGCGGATCTGCGGAAACTGCCGGCACGTGCCGTCGTCGAAGCGGATGCGCTTCTCGGGCGGTGGCGGCGAGCCGACCATCCAGCCGAGCAACGCGGGGTCGCTGGCGCGTGCGTCCAGCGGATGGGAGGCGGGCAGCGGAGGCATGGGGGATGCTATCGCCCATGCGAGCCCATGCGGCCCGCGGAGTGCTGTGACCGAAGACCGGCCACCGGGGGCGCCGGCCGGGGCACGCGGCTTGCGTACCCCCAGCAACGCCCCTGTCGCCGCACTTCCGTGGTGCGCCGGGCGCACCAGATTCATCCACTCGACCGCTACCTGCCCCCATGAACCGTCGCCACGCCACCCGCCTGCTCGTCCACCTGGCCGTCGTGGCCGCCGCCGGGGCTTGGTCTCCGCTCCACGCCCAGACCGCCCTCGACGACGTGCTCGCCAAGAAGCAGATCACGATCGCCATCCCCACTGACTTCCCGCCGTACGGCTTCGTCGGCACCGACCTGAAGCCGCAGGGGCTGGACATCGACATGGCCACCTACATCGCCGGCAAGCTCGGCGTGAAGGTCGAACTGGTACCGGTGAGCAGTGCCAACCGCATCCCGTACCTGCAGACCAAGAAGGCCGAGCTGGTGATCTCCACGCTCGGCAAGAACGCCGAGCGCGAGAAGGTCATCGACTTCACCGCGGCCTACTCGCCGTTCTTCCAGGCGGTGTTCGCGGCCAAGGGCACGGCGATCAAGGGCCCGGCCGACCTGGCCGGCAAGACCGTCTCGGTGACGCGCGGCGCCATCGAGGACATGGAGCTGACGAAGATCGCGCCGCCCACCGCCGACATCAAGCGCTTCGAGGACAACAACGCCACCGTGTCGGCGTTCGTCTCGGGGCAGGTGCAGGCCATCGCCACCGGCGCCTCGGTGGCCGGCAACATGATGGGCCGCAACCCGCAGCTGGGCACCGAGTTCAAGTTCGTGCTGAAGGACTCGCCCAACTTCATCGGCGTGGCCAAGGGCGAGGACAAGCTGAGGCTGAAGGTCAACGAGATCATCGCTGCGGCCAAGGCCTCGGGCGACCTCGACAAGATGGCGATGAAGTGGCTCGGCCGCCCGGCCGGCGACCTGCCCAATTGATGCCGCTGTTGCCGGAACGCTGACGACCGGACGCGGCGCGCATGGCGGTCACGCTCGACTTCGCCGCCGTCCTCGACCAGTGGCCGCTGCTGCTGCGGGGCGCCGCGATGACGGCCGGCCTCACCGCGGTGGCCGCGGTGGCCGGTGTGGCGCTGGGCGTCGGCTGCGCGTGGGCGCGCAGCTGGGGGCCACGTTGGCTGGGCGCGGTGGCGACGGGCTATGTCGAGCTGATCCGCAACACGCCGTTCATCGTGCAGCTCTTCTTCGTGTTCTTCGGGCTGCCGAGCCTGGGCGTGAAGCTCACGCCCGAGATCGCCTCGGTGCTGGCGATGGTGATCAACCTCGGCGCCTACGCCGGCGAGATCGTGCGCGCGGGGCTGGACGCCACGCCGCGCGGGCAGGTGGAGGCGGCGCTGAGCCTGGCGCTGACGCGCACGCAGGCCTTCGTGCACGTGGTGCTGCCGCCGGCGCTCTCGCGCGTGTGGCCTGCGATGGTGAGCCAGATCGTCATCGTGATGCTGGGCTCGGCGGTGTGCGGGCAGATCGCCACGCAGGAGCTGAGCTACTACGCCAACCTGATCCAGAGCCGCAACTTCCGCGCGTTCGAGGCGTTCATCGTGGCCACCGCGATCTACCTCGCGCTCGCGATCGCGCTGCGGCGGCTGCTCGCGTGGATCGGGCCGCGCTTCCTGTTCGGGCGCTGACCGCGACGCCGCGCGCCGATGGTCGACTTCACCCTCTGGGACATCCTGCGCAACCTGCTTCTCGCGGCGCGCTGGACGATCGCGCTGTCGCTGATCGCGTTCGCGGGCGGTGGGCTGGTGGGCCTGGCGCTGCTGGTCGCGCGGCTGGCGCGCTGGCCGGGGGCCGAGGCGTTCGTGGCCGGCTGGGTGCAGCTGTTCCAGGGCACGCCGCTGCTGATGCAGCTGTTCCTCGCGTACTTCGGCCTGGCGCTGCTGGGCTGGGACGTCTCGGCATGGTTCGCCGCGGGCCTGGCGCTGACGCTCTACACCAGCGCCTTCCTCGCCGAGATCTGGCGCGGCTGCGTGGCGGCGGTGCCCAAGGGGCAGTGGGAGGCGTCGGCGAGCCTGGCGCTGAGCTTCGGCGAGCAGCTGCGGTGGGTGATCGGCCCGCAGGCGCTGAAGATCGCGATCCCGCCGACGGTGGGGTTCCTGGTGCAGGTGATCAAGGGCACGGCACTGGCCTCGGTGATCGGCTTCATCGAGCTGACCAAGGCCGGCACGATGATCACCAACGCCACGTTCCGGCCGTTCACGGTGTACGCCTGCGTGGCGCTGATGTACTTCGCGCTGTGCTGGCCGGTGTCGGCCTGGAGCCGGCGACTCGAAAGGAAGATGCAACGTGGCCGGTGAACCGATCGTGGCCGTCGCCGGGCTGCGCAAGCGCTACGGCACGAACGAGGTGCTCAAGGGCATCGACCTGCAGGTGCAGCGCGGCGAGGTCATCGCGATCATCGGCAAGAGCGGCTCGGGCAAGAGCACGCTGCTGCGCTGCGTGAACGGCCTCGAGGAGTTCCAGGAAGGCACGCTCACCGTCGACGGCCAGGCGCTGCGCCACCACGACGCCAAGGCGATGCGCGAGCTGCGCCAGCACGTGGGCATGATCTTCCAGAGCTTCAACCTGTTCCCGCACCTCACGGTGGGCCGCAACGTGATGCTGGCGCCGGGGCTGGTGAAAGGCGTGCGCGGCGAGCCGGCGGCGCAGCGCGCGCGGGCGCTGCTCGACCGCGTGGGCCTGGCCGAGAAGTTCGACGCCTGGCCCGACCAGCTCTCCGGCGGGCAGCAGCAGCGCGTGGCCATTGCGAGGGCGCTGGCGATGGAGCCGGCGGTGCTGCTGTGCGACGAGATCACGTCGGCGCTGGACCCGGAACTCGTCGGCGAGGTGCTGCGCGTGGTGGAGCGGCTGGCCGAGGAGGGCATGACGCTCTTGATGGTGACGCACGAGATGAACTTCGCGCGCAAGGTGGCCGACCGGGTGGTGTTCATGCACGCCGGCCGCATCCACGAGATGGGGCCGCCGGCGGAGCTGTTCGCCGCGCCGCAGACGGCGGAGCTGAAGCAGTTCCTGTCGGCGCTGCACGACTAGAGGGCGATCACCGGAACACGCCCGGCAGCCAGGTCGACAGCGCAGGGATGTACGTGACCATCAGCAGCGCGAGGCACATCGCTCCGTAGAACGGCCACAGCCCCTTGGACACCTGCTCCATGGTCACCTTGCCGATGGCACAGCCGACGAACAGCGTCGGCCCCACCGGCGGCGTGATCAGGCCGATGCCCAGGTTCAGGATCATCACCATGCCGAAGTGCACCGGGTCGATCCCCAGCTTCGCGATCACCGGCATGAAGATCGGCGTGCAGATGAGGAGCATCGGCGCGACGTCCATGAAGGTGCCCAGCAACAGCAGCAGGATGTTCACGAGCAGCAGGAAGACGTACTTGTTCTCCGAGATGGTCAGGAACAGCTGCGTCACCTTGGCCGGGATCTGCATCAGCGCCATCATGTAGCCGAAGGCCACCGAGAAGCCGATCAGCATCATCACCATCGCCACCGTCTTGACCACTCGGTGCACCAGATGGATCAGGTCGCGCCAGCGGTAGTCGCGGTAGACGAACATCGTGACGGCGAACGCGTACACGCAGGCCACTGCCGCCGACTCGGTCGGCGTGAAGACGCCGGAGAGGATGCCGCCCATGATGATCACGACCGTGACCAGGCCCCACAGGGCCTCCCTCACGACGCGCGGCACGTCGGCCAGCCGGATCGGCTCCCCGCGGGGCAGGTCCTGCCGGTGCGCGGTCCACGCGATCAGGCCGAGCAGGCACAGACCGAAGAGCAGCCCCGGGAAAATCCCCGCGAGGAAGAGGTCGGCCACCGAGATCACCCCGCCGGCCGCCAGCGAGTAGATCACCGCGTTGTGCGACGGCGGGATCAGCAACGCCTGCACCGAGCCGCAGATGGTGACGTTGGTGGCATACACCCGCGGATACCCCGCCTTCACCATCTGCGGAATCATCACCGAGCCGATCGAAGCCGTGTCCGCGACCGACGAACCGGAGATGCAGCCGAACAGGCTGCTGGCGAGAACGTTGACGTAGGCCAGGCCACCGCGAATCGCGCCGACGAACACGCGGGCCAGGTTGATCAGCCGCGCCGCCATGCCACCCTCGGCCATGATCGCCCCGGCCAGCACGAAGAACGGAATCGCAAGCAGGGCGAAATCGTCGGTGCCGTCCGAGATCTTCAGGATCACCGCCTCGAGCGGGATGTCAGTCCAGAGGGCGGCGATCAGCGCCGAGAGGCCCAGCGCATAGGCGACCGGCACGCCGATCGCGCACAGCACGGCGAACGAGCCCAGCAGGATGAGGGCGTCCATCGCTACTCCAGCTCGGCGGGTTGATCGCTGTACATGATCGAGCCCGGTGGGGGCGGACCCACCCACACGCGCTCCAGCAGGAACAGCAAGGTCAGCAATCCGGCGATCGGGATCGGCAGGTAGACAACTCCCTGCTTCAGCCCGGGGAACTCGGCCATCGTCTGGTACCAGGTCACCTCGCAGAGGTGGGCGCCGAACACCAGCATGAAGCACGCCGTCAGTGCCACGCAGGCGTCCGCGGCCCAGCCCATCACGCGGCGTGCCCAGGGGCCGACCGATTGCGTCAGGGCCTCGACGGCGATGTGCACGTTGGCCCGGAAGACGGCCGCTCCACCGATGAACGAGAAGATCACCATCAGCACCACCGCGGCGGGCTCGGGCCAGGACTGCGGGTTGCTCAGCGCATACCGCATGAAGACGCCGAACGGGATGATCAGCGTGATGGCGACGAGCGCGCCGCCGGAGACGGCGATGCAGCCGAGGTAGGACCACTCCATGGCCTTGGCATAGTGTTGACGTGCTGGCATGCAGGCCCCTGCGGACGCTCCGGGTCGAACGGGCGGCCCCGTCGGCCGCCCGCGGTTCGCGCTGGACTACTTGGTGTCCTGGATGCGCTGCAGCAGCGCGGCGTACTTCGCGCCGTATTTGTCGCGGATCGGCTGCGTCGCGGTGTAGAACGCGGCCTTGTCGGCCTCCACGAACTGCACGCCCGCGGCCTTGAGCTTGGTGGTGGCCTCCCCGACATAGGCGTCCCAGAGCGCGCGCTGTTCCAGCTGGGCTTCCCGCGAGACCTTGCGCAGCAGCTGCTGGTCCTCCTTGCTCATCGCATCCCAGGTGCGCCTGGAGAAGACGAAGATCTCCGGAATGATCAGGTGGCCGGTGAAGCTGTAGACCTTGCTCACCGTGTAGTGGTTCTGCGCCAGCAGCGTCGGCGGGTTGTTCTCGGCGCCATCGACGACACCGGTCTGCAGCGCGCCGAACAGTTCGTTGAAGCCCATCGCGACGCCGTGGCCGCCCATCGCGTTCATCGTCTCGACGAACAGCGGGTTGCCCATCATGCGGATCTTCATGCCCTTCAGATCGGCGGGCTTGGCCACCGGCTTGTTCGAGTAGACATTGCGCGTGCCGGCGTCCATCCATCCCAGCACCACCAGGCGTGACTGCGGGCTGGCGGTGATGCGGTCGAGCAGTTCCTGCCCGATCGGCCCGTCGATGACCTTGCGCATGTGGGCCTCGTCCCGGAAGACGAAGGGCAGGTTGAAGACGTTGAGCTCGTCGACCACCGGGCCCATCGCACCGACCGAGATGCGCGCGATCTGCAGCGCGCCGAGCTGGGCCTGCTCGATCATCTCCTTCTCGCCGCCCAGCTGCATCGAGGGGTACATCTGGATCCTGATGCGGCCGTTGGTGGCGGCCTCGAGCTTCTTGCCCATGCGCTGGATCGCCTCCACGGTGGGGTAGCCCAGCGGGTGGACGTCGGAGGCCTTCCAGACGGTCTGCGCCAACCCGACGGCCGGCGCGGCGCACCAGAGCGACAGTGTCGCGCCGGCGGCGAAGAGGAATCTGCGAATGGTCATGGTGTCGTCTCCTGGTCGTTGGGTGATGCGCCGGCCTGTCCGCCGGTGGGTTCGGGGTCCACGAGCCTGCCGAGGTAGCCCCGCACGCCGGGCAGGGCCAGCAGTTCCTGCATCGATGCCGCTGCGTGCAGCCGGCTCACGCGGGCGGCGTCCTTCTGCGCGAAGAAGTAGCGATCGCAGGTCTGATCGAGGATCTGCAGGTGCACCGGCTCGTTGGGGTGCAGGCAGAGGAACACCAGGTGGCCGGTATCCCGGAGTTGCCGGAAGAAGTCCAGCATGAAGCCGATGTAGCCGTCCTGGGTGTTGAACTGCGGCTCGTCGAAGAGGTGCACCACCGCCTCGCGCCGGACGGCCGCTTCGAGCAGGACGTTCGGCCGCGTGCGGTGGAAGTGCCGCAACTGGTACGACTGGTGATAGTGCAGCGCCAGCCTGCCGCGTTCGGCGTAGCGGACACGGTGGATGTCCTGGCCGGCCACGCGCACGCAGCCCTCGGTGGGCACGTTGCCCCCGGTGATCAGTTCGAACAGCGTCGTCTTGCCGGCACCGTTGGCACCCAGCACACCGACGATCGCCGGAGCCTCGATGCGGAAGTCGGCACGCAGCTCGAAGCTCACCTCGCGGGCCGTCCAGCCGCGCGTGTAGCGCTTGACCAGGCCATCGACATGCAACAGGGGCGCCATCGCTCAGATCCCCAACCAGCGTGAGCGCAGCGCGGCATCGTCCCGCAGAGCCTGCGCCGTGCAGGCGTGGACGACGCGCCCGCCCTGCATCATGCAGACGCGGTCGGCCACCTCCAGCGCGCAAGCGACGTTCTGCTCCACCAGCAGCACCGCCACGCCCTCGGACTTCAGCCGCCGGATCGCGGAGATCACGTCCTGCACGACTTTCGGGGCCAGTCCCTGGCTCGGCTCGTCGAGCAGCACCAGGCCCGGCGCCCCGAGCAGCACGCGCGAGATGGCCACCATCTGCATTTCGCCGCCCGACAGGTTCTCGCACTCGCGCGGCATCAGGTACTCCAGCGCCGAGAACAGGCCGAAGCACTCCTGAAGGCTCCAGGCCCGGAAGCGCGTCGTCTTGCGTGCGATCGCGAGGTTGCGTGCCACGGACAGTGTCGGAAACACGCGTCGGTCGTCCGGCACCCACCCCACGCCCGCCGCAGCGATCTCATGGGTCGGAAGGCGCGTGACGTCGCGGCCGTCGAAGCGCACGCGGCCGGCCGAGGCGGGCGTCAGCCCCAGGATGGACCTCAGGGTGGTGGTCTTCCCGGCGCCATTGGGGCCGAGCAGCGCCAGCACCTCGCCGGGGGCGAGCTGCAGGCTCACGCCGAAGAGCACCTGCGTCTCGCCGTAGTGCGTGTCGATGCCATCGACGTCGAGCAGCGACGCGGGTGCCTGCGACGCCGCGCGCACCGGAGAGGCGAGGTGGCTGGTGCCGCTCAAGTCCGCCCCAGGCTCGAACGTTGCACCCATGGGTTCGCGCGCAGCGCGGCGGGCGTGCCTTCGGCGATCACCTGACCCCAGTGGATCACCGAGATCCGGTCGGCGAGCCGGAAGAGAAAGTGCATGTCGTGCTCGATGATCACGATGGCGAGCTGCCGCTTCAGCGACTCGATCAGATCGAACAGGCGGGCCGTGCCCTCCACGCCCAGGCCGGCCGTGGGTTCGTCCAGGAAGAGCAGCCGAGGCCGCGCCGCCAGCGCCACGCCGATCTCCAGGGCACGGCGCTCCCCGTAGGACAGGCGGCGGGACGCCGCCCGTTCCTTGCCCGCCAGGCCCACGCGGGCCAGCAGTTCGGCCGCCTCGTCGTAAGCGGACTGCTGCCGCGCGAGGTCGCGCCACATCGACCATCCATGCCGGCGCACCTGGGGCAGCGCGATGACCACGTTGTCGATGGCGCTGTACTCGTCGAACAGGTTCATCACCTGGAACGAGCGCGAGATGCCCAGCCGGGCGATCTCGCGCGGCGTGCGTCCGCCGATGGAGCGGCCTTCGAACAGGACCTCGCCGCCGTCGGGCTTGTAGCGCCCGGTCAGCACGTTGAAGCAGGTGGTCTTGCCGGCGCCGTTGGGCCCCATGATTCCGCACAGCTCGCCGTGGTCGACGCGCAGCGACACGTCCTGCAGCACCACCTGCGCGCCGAACCGCTTCTGCAACGCCCGCGCTTCGAACAGGGGCATGGTCTCAAGCCTCCCTGGCCGGTGCCGGCACCGGTGGCGCGGGCGCCCGGCTGGGGGCCGCGCGGCGTCTCCAGGCCTGCCAGGCGCCGGCGATGCCGTCGGGCTGGAACAGCACGATGGCCATGAACAGCAGCCCGTACCAGAGCAGCCACGCCTCGGTGTAGGCGCCGAGCAGGTCGCGGGCCATGATGAACACCAGCGCGCCGATCACAGGGCCCCAGAAGCTCACGAGGCCGCCGCCGATCAGCACCATCATCACGACGAAGCCGGAGTTGTGCAGACTCATGACGTTGGGGTAGGCCGACTGCTGCGCCATTGCGAACAGCGCCCCCGCCAGACCCGACAGCGCCGCCGACAGGACGAACGCGACCCACTTGTAGCGCCACACGTCGTGGCCGACGAAGCTGGCGCGCATCTCGTTCTGCTTGATCGCACGCAGGATCCGGCCGAACGGAGAGTGGACCAGCCGCCACAACGCCACGAGCACGCCCGCGAACACCGCGAGCACGAAGTAGAAGAGGGCCTCGTTGCTGGACAGCGGGACGTCGACCCCCGGCAGCCGCAGCGGCGGCCGCTCGATCTTCAGCAGCCCGTCTTCGCCGCCGGTGACGGAGTGCCACTTGATCGCCACGAACCACAGCACCTGCCCGAACGCGATCGTCAGCAGCGCGTAGTAGATGCCGCGCCGGTGGGAGATGAAGGCAGCCACCACGGCGCCGACCACCGCCGCCGCGAGCAGCGCGCCCGCCAGCCCGGTGAGCAACCCCGCACCGGCCTTGTGTTGCAGCAGCCCGAAGGCGTACGCGCCGACGCCGAAGTAGGCCCCGTGCCCGAAGGAGGGCAACCCGCCCTGGCCCAGCAGCAGGTTGTGCGCGAGCGCGAAGATCATCCAGATGACGATCTCCACGGCGAGGTACTGGTAGAGCCCGACCCGGGCCAGCCACAGCGGCGTCGATGCCAGCAGCAGCAGCGTCACCAGCATGGGCGCTGTCACCGGGGCGGCGGGTGCGGCGGACGCGGACATGGCACGGATGAATTTCGGCGGGCGGGGCGTACGGATCCGACCAACGCGCGGTGCGCCCTTTTTAGGATGACGACGTGAACGAGAATATCTATTCTCATCTTGCGCATGTCAAGCACGTTTGTTCTAATCCGGTCCGCCATGAGCGCCGCGACCCCCGACTTCGACGCCTTCACGTCCGCCGTCAACGAGGCCTATCCCAGGCTCTCGCCGCAGCAGCGGCTGATCGCGCAGTACGTGCTCGAGCACCCCGACGAGTTCGCACTCGGCACGGCCGCCAGCGTGGCGGAGGCGGCGGCGGTGCAGCCCTCGGCGCTGGTGCGTTTCGCCAATGCCATCGGATACGCCGGATTCAGCGAGCTGCAGCAGGTCTTCCAGGCGCGGCTGCTGCACCGCGCGGGTTCGTACCGCGAGCGCATCGGCGCGATGCGCGCGAGCGCCGGCCCGTCCGACGGCGTGTTGCACCAGTTCATCGACGAGGGTGTCGACGACCTGCGACAGCTGCAGCACAACGTGCGCGCGGCCGATCTCGACGCCGCCGCCGATCTGATCCGCCGGGCGCCGCGCGTGCACGTGCTGGCGCAGCGCAGGGCGTTCCCCGTGGCGGCCTACCTCGCCTACGCCCTCGGACAGCTCGACCTCAAGGTGCAACTGCTCGATGGCATCGGCGGCATGCTGGGCGAGTCCCTGTCGCAGATCGGCGCGGGCGAGCTGCTCGTCGTGGCCAGCTTCAAGAACTATTCACCGCAGGTGATCGAGGCAGCCGCCGGAGCCCACGGGCGCGGGCTGGATGTGGTGGCCATCACCGACCACGCCTGGTCGCCGCTGCGCGCGTCCGCCCGCGTCTGCTTCGAGCTGGGGTCGGGGCCGAGCGCCTCGTTCCGTTCGCTGGTGGCGCCGTTGTGCCTTTCCCAGGCGCTGGTCGTGCGCGCGGGGCAGAAGCTGCTGGAGAAGCCTCCCCGGCGGCCGGCGCCCGCGTCGTCGCCCTCGCGCCGGGCACGGACGAACGGAGCAGGACGATGACGAACACGCTGACTGCCGAACACACCGACGCGCTCGACGTCGTCTGCATCGGCCGGGCCGCGGTGGACCTGTACGGCGAGCAGGTCGGCGGGCGCCTCGAGGACATGCAGACGTTCGCGAAGTACATCGGCGGCTCGCCCACGAACACCGCCGTCGGCGCATCGCGTCTCGGATTGCGAGCGGGGCTCATCAGCTGCGTGGGCGACGAGCACAACGGTCGCTTCGTCCGCGAGACGCTGCAGCGCGAACGCGTCGACGTCGAGCAGCTGCGCACCGATCCGGCACGCCTCACCGCGCTCGTCTTCCTCGGGATCCGCGACGAGCACACCTTCCCGCTGATCTTCTACCGTGATCATTGCGCCGACATGGCGCTGCGCGCCGAGCACATCGAGGAGGCCTACCTCGCGCGCGCCCGCGCCGTGCTCATCAGCGGCACGCACCTGTCGCACCCCGAGACCCGGGCCGCCTGCATGCGCGCCATCGAGCTGGCCCGCCGGCACGGGCGCAAGGTGGTGCTCGACATCGACTATCGCCCCGTGCTGTGGGGGCTGACGTCCCCGGGCCTCGGGGAGCGGCGGTACGTCGCCTCGGCCACGGTCAGCGAGCAACTGCAGGCGGTGCTGTCCGGCTGCGACCTGGTGGTGGGTACGGAGGAGGAGGTGCACATCGCCGGCGGCAGCGGCGAGACGCTGGCCGCTCTGCGCCGCATCCGCGAGCTCACCCGTGGCTTGGTGGTGATGAAGCGGGGCCCGATGGGCTGCGTGGCCTACGACGGGCCGATTCCCGACGCCGTCGACGGCGGGCTGATCGGCCCCGGATTTCCGGTCGAGGTCTTCAACGTGCTCGGCGCCGGCGACGCATTCATGGCAGGGCTGCTGCGAGGCTGGCTCCGCGGCGAACCCCTGCTGGAGGCGCTCCGGTTCGCCAACGCCTGCGGGGCGCTCGTCGTGTCACGCCATGGCTGCGCCCCGGCGATGCCGAGCTGGACCGAGCTGCGGCACTTCCTCGACCACGGTTCGCCCTGTACCCGCCTGCGCGAGGATGCGTTGCTCGAGCGCCTGCATGCGGTGACGACGCGCGCACCGGCGGCTCCCGCGCTTGCCGTGCTGGCGTTCGACCACCGGTCCCAGCTCGAGGACCTCGCCGGCCCCGCTCCGAACGCCGCCCGCCGCATCGGCCGCTTCAAGGCGCTCGTGGCGCGGGCGGCGGCGCAGGCATACGCCGCAGAGCAGGCCCGGCAGTCCGGCGCGATGGACCTGCCGGCGCCCGGTGTGATCATCGACGACCGCTACGCCGAACCGGTCCTGCACGGGCTGACCGGCACGGGGTGGTGGATCGGTCGACCGGTGGAGCGGCCGGGTTCGCGTCCGCTGCATTTCGAGGCCGGTCCCAACGTCGCGCTGGCGCTGCGGAGCTGGCCGGCCGAGCACGTGGTCAAGTGTCTGGTCCTGCATCATCCGGAAGACGAATCGGAACTCGCCCGAACGCAGACCGAGTCGGTCGCCGCACTGGCCGATGCCGCGCGCCGCACCGGGCACGAGTTGCTGCTCGAACTGATCCCGCCGCCGACGGGCCCGATGGACGAGTGGACGGTGACGCGCGGCGTGGCGCAGCTCTACGAGGCCGGCATCCGTCCGGACTGGTGGAAGCTGCCGCCTCCCACGCCCGCCGCGTGGGAGGCCTTGTCGGCCTGCATCCGGCAGCATGACCCGTACTGCCGCGGCGTGCTGCTGCTGGGCCTCGAGGCGGATGAGGAGGAGCTCTCGGCCGCGTTCCGTGCGGCACGCGGCCAGCCGCTGTGCCGTGGCTTCGCCATCGGGCGCAGCATCTTCGCCTCCGCCGCGCAGGCCTGGTTCGCCGGCCGGTGCGACGACGCGGCCGCGGTGGCCGACATCGCCGTGCGCTACCAGCGCCTGATCAGGACGTGGCAGGCCGCGCAACGGCCTGACGCGCCCGCCGCGTCCCCGACGCTCCCACACCTCCGGCAGGTTTGAGACATGACGACCACCACGATCGGATTCATAGGACTGGGCATGATGGGCCACGGCATGGCCGCCAACCTGCTCAGGAAAGGCTATGGCCTGCGCTTCAAGGTGCACCGCAACCGGGGCAATCTCGCGGACCTCGTGCAAGCCGGCGCGCAGGAGGTGGCAACGCACTGCGAGCTGGTTCGAGACGCCGAGGCCGTGGTGCTGTGCGTCACCGGCTCCCCGCAGATCGACAGCATCGTGCTGGGCGAAGGTGGTCTGCTGGAGGCGGCACAGCCGGGCCTGCTCGTCATCGACACGTCCACGGCCGAGCCGGCTTCGGCATCGCGGATCCGCGAGGCGTTCGTCGCCAAGGGCTGCCGCTACGTCGACGCTCCGCTGTCGCGCACGCCCAAGGAGGCCGAGGAGGGGCGGCTCAACTCGATGGTGGGAGCGACCCCGAGCGACCTCGAGCGCGCTCGGCCGATCCTGGCGGCGTTCTGCGAGAACGTGATCCATGTCGGGCCCCCCGGCCACGGGCACGTGCTCAAGCTGGTCAGCAACATGCTCGCGATGACGATGGCCGCCTCGATCGCGGAGGGGCTGGCCGCTGCGGCGAAGGCCGGGCTCGACCTGCGCAAGGTCTTCGAGGTGATCTCGGCCGGTGGCGTGAACTCCGGCATCTTCCGCCTGATGGTCGGACCGATGCTCGAGGGCGACCTGGGAGGCCTGAAGTTCGCGATCGCCAATGCGCAGAAGGACCTGCGCTACTTCACGCACATGACCGAGATGCTGCCCACGACCTCCTATCTCGCCGAGGCTGCGCACCAGAGCTTCGTGCAGGCCACCAACCTCGGGCTCGGCGATCGGTTCATCGCCTCGCTGTTCGAGGCGCAGGAGACCCTCAACGGCACCCGCATCGTCCCCCGCTAGGCCGGGCGGGCACTCAGCACGGCGGCCGGCGCCGCCACACCAGGAGACCACCATGACCACCGAGACCAGCCGAACAGAGTCCGATACGTCGACCGCGGGCCGCCGCAGGTTCGTCAGTGCAATGGCCGCGGCCCTGGGCGGCGGGGGTGCGTTCTTCGGGCCCTGGGCGCACAACCGCGTCTGGTCCCAGAGCGCCGGCGCCAAGCCGCTGGTCATCGGCCTGACGATGGACGCCAGCGGCCAGTACGCGGCCAGCGGCGGCATGGAGCGCCTGGGCGCGATGATGGCCATCAAGGAGTTCAACGAGAAGGGTGGCGTGCTCGGTCGCCCGATCGAGGCCATCCACATGGACACCGAGACGACCCCGGCGACGGGTTCGCGGGTGGCCGAGCGCATGATCAACCGCAACGACGCCGCGTTCCTGATCGGTGCGGTGCATTCGGGCGTGGCCAACGCGATCTCCCAGGTGGCGCAGAAGTACGGGTGCATCTTCCTGAACACCAACTCGAGCTCGCCCACCGAGAGCGGCAAGGACTGCCACCGGACCAAGTTCGTGTGGGACGGCAACGGCAGCAACTTCGCCCAGGCCACCGTGCGCAACGCGATCAAGACCGCCGGCCGCGACTGGGTCCTGCTGACCAACGACTATGTCTGGGGCCACAACACCTCGAAGGCCACCCGCACGATTCTCGAGGCCAATGGCGGCAGGGTGGTCGAGGAACTGCTCGTGCCGCAGAACACGCGCGACTTCTCGGCCTACCTGCTGAAGCTGCAGCAGCTCAAGCCGCAGGCCGTGGCCACCGCGATCGGCGGCGACGACATCAAGGCCCTGCGCCAGCAGGTGGTCCAGCTCGGGCTGCACAAGCGGGCGGCGTGGATCAACAACCAGCAGGACTGGCCGGACGTTTACGGCCTCGGCCCGGAGCAGATCTTCGGCGTGTTCGGCACGACCTGGTACTACCGGCTCGACCTGCCCGGGGTGAAGGAGTTCGTCGCCGCGTACCAGAAGACCTATCCCGGCATGGCGATCGCCGTCCCGGGCAACGTCTTCCACAACGGCTACATGGCCACCCGCGAGTTGCTGCGCTGCGTGCAGGAAGCCGGCACGACGAACAACCTCGCCGTGATCCGCAAGCTCGAGGGGCGGCGCATGAGCGCACGCGATCGGCTGCAGCACTTCGATGCCTACATCGATCCGGCCACGCATCAGTGCCAGCAGACCATCTACATGGCCTCCTACAACGACACGCCGGCTGAGAAGACCGACATCTTCCGCATCCTGACGCAGAGCGAGCCGAAGGACGTGATGGACACCGACGCCCCGAAGGCCTGCAAGCTCGAGACCTACGAGTCCACGCCCAGCTACGAGCGCTGAGCCGTACCGGCCCGCGATCCGATGAGCCTGCTGCCCCACCTCTTCAACGGCGTCACGCTGGGACTGCTGTTCGCGCTGGTGGCGCTCGGATTCATGCTGATCGTGGGCGTCATGGAGACGATCAACCTCGCGCACGGGTCGCTGTTCGCCCTCGGCATGTACGCGGCGCTGGCGGTGATCACCCCGCGCGTCGGGAGCGACTGGCCCGTGGTGTCGGCCTGGCTGGCGTTGCCGCTGGGGACGCGCTACGCCCTGGCACTGCTCGTGGCACCCATGCTGGTGGGCCTGTTCGGCCTCGCGCTCGAACTGTGCCTGCGCCGCACCTACGGCCGCGACCCGCTGTACGGGCTGCTGCTCACGTTCGGAGCGGCGCTGGTGATCGAGGAGGGCATCCGGCTGATCTGGGGCTCCACGGAGCGGCAGTTGCCGTTGCCCGAGGCGCTGTCGGGCGCGGTGCTCATCGGCGACCTGATCTACGCCCGATACCGCCTCTTCGCGTGCGGCTTCGCCGTGGTGGCGATCATGGCGCTCTGGCTGTTCCTGGAGAAGACGCCCTACGGCGCGATCATCAAGGCCGGGGCCCACGACAGCGAGATGGTCCGCGCGCTCGGAATCAACCTCAGCCGGTTGCGCGCGGGCGTGTTCGCCCTCGGCGTCGCGCTGGCCGCACTCGCCGGCATCGTGGTCGCGCCGATCTGGGGCATCCGGCCACAGGTGGGTGTGGACGCCGTCGTGCCGGCCTTCCTCGTGATCGTGCTCGGCGGCGTGGGCTCGCTGTGGGGCGCGGTGTTCGCCGGTCTGCTGGTGGGCATGGTGGTCGGGCTGACGGGGGCCTTCGCCTCCGAATGGTCGCTGCTGTCCATGTACCTGCTGTTCATCGCCGTGGTCACGTTCCGGGCCCGCGGCCTCTTCGGACGCAAGAGCGTGCTGGACACATGAAGATCGAGACTCTGCAGGACAAGGTCGCCGTCGTCACCGGCGCCGGCGGGACGATGGGTTGCGCGCTGACCGACACGCTCGTTGGCCTCGGGTGCCGCGTGGCGATGGTGGACCTCCGCCAGGACGCGATGCGGCAAGCGCTCGAGCGCCACGGTGATCGCGTGATCGCGGTGCCGTGCGACGTGCGGACCGCCTCCTCGGTGGAAGCAGCCCACGCGTCTGTCGTGGCCGCCTGCGGGCCGGTGGACATCCTGATCAACAACGCCGGAGTGCTGACGAACCAGAAGATCGAGGGCACCACGCCGGAGGATTGGCGCCAGGTGATGGCGGTCAATGCCGATGCTCCGATGTTCTGGTCGCGCTGTGTCGTTCCGGCGATGAAGCGCGCACGCTGGGGCCGCATCGTCAACGTCGGCTCGCTGGCGGCCAAGACCGGCGGGCTCACCGCCGGCACCGCCTATGCGGTGTCCAAGGGCGCGATCGCCGCGCTGACGCTGTCGCTCGCCCGCGAACTGGCGCCCCACGGAGTCACGGCCAATGCCGTGGCGCCGGCCTACGTGCGCACGCCGATGGTCACCGAGGGCCTGACCGAGGCGCAACGCCAAGCCCTGCTCCAGCAGATCCCGGTCGGGCGGTTCTGCGAGCCGGAGGAGTTCGCCCACGTGGTCGCCTTCCTCGTGTCGCCCTTGTCGGGCTTCATCACCGGAGAGATCATCGATCTCAATGGTGGCCTGCACATGGATTGACCGCCCCGTTACGGCATCACGACCATGATCCCCTCCGCATCCTTCTCGCTGGAGGGCCGCGTGGCCTTCATCCCGGGTGGCTACGGCGACATCGGTCGCGCCGTGGCCTGGCAGCTCGCGCAGGCGGGCGCATCGGTGGCCGTGGCGGGCCGCCACGCCGGCAAGGCCCAGATGCTGGCCACGGAACTTCAGCGAGCCGGGCACCAGGCCCTCGGCCTCGGCCTGGACGTCCGGGACGCGACGCAGATCCGGGACATCACCACCCGTGTCGCCACGCACTTCGGCGCGCTGGACATCCTGGTGAACAGCGTGGGCATGCAACGCGAGCAGCGCATCGACGACGTGACCGAGGAGACGTTCGACGAGATCGTCCGGGTGAACCTGCGCGCGGCGATGTTCCTCGCGCAGGCCGCGGCGCGATGCCAGATCGCCTCGGTGCAGGCCGGTCGCCCGCCTGGACAACAGGTGCACATACTTTCCGTGCGGGCGCAATTGGGCATGCGGGACCGCGGCTACTCGGCCTACTGCGCCACCAAGGGCGGCTTGGTGCAGCTGATCCGGCAGCACGCGGTGGAGCTGTGCAACCACGGGATCACGGTGAACGGGGTCGCGCCGACCGTGGTGCGCGGCGAGATGGGCGCACACTGGCTTGCAGACCCGCAGGTCCGCGACCGGCTGCTTCAGCGCATTCCGCTGGGGCGCGTGGCCGAGCCGCAGGACGTGGCCGGGCCGGTGCAGTTCTTCTGCAGCCCGGCCGCCGCCTTCGTGACCGGGCAGATCCTGTACGTCGACGGCGGCCTGACCGCAACCCAGTGAGTCCGTTCCGATGACGCCCGCACCGCACTCAGCGATGGACACGATCGCCCACTGGATCGCCGGCCAGCCCATGAGCGGCAACAGCCCGCGGCGCCAGGACGTCCACAACCCCGCCACCGGGCAGGTGGCGCGCCAGGTGGTGCTGGGCAGCAGCGACGACGTGCGCGTGGCGGTCTCCGCCGCGCAGGCCGCGTTCCCGGGCTGGGCCGACACGCCGCCGATCCGCCGCTCGCGCGTGCTGTTCCAGTTCCTGCAGCTGATGAACCAGCACCGCGACACGCTGGCCGCGATGATCACCGCCGAGCACGGCAAGGTCTATTCCGACGCCCAGGGCGAAGTGACGCGCGGCATCGAGATCGTCGAGTTCGCCTGCGGCGTTCCGCAGCTGCTCAAGGGCGACTACACCGAGCAGGTCTCCACCGGCATCGACAACTGGACGATGCGCCAGCCGCTGGGCGTGGTGGCCGGCATCACCCCGTTCAACTTCCCCTGCATGGTGCCGTGCTGGATGTATCCGGTGGCCATCGCCTGCGGCAACACCTTCGTGCTCAAGCCCAGCGAGCGCGACCCGTCGGCCTCGCTCTTCATGGCCGAGCTGCTGCGCCAGGCCGGGCTGCCCGACGGCGTGTTCAACGTCGTGCAGGGCGACAAGGTGGTCGTCGACGCGCTGCTCGAGCACGACGACGTGCGCGCGCTGTCCTTCGTCGGCTCCACGCCGATCGCCAAGTACATCTACGAGACCGGTGCGAGGAACGGCAAGCGCGTGCAGGCGCTGGGCGGCGCCAAGAACCACATGGTCGTGATGCCCGACGCCGACATCGACCAGGTCCTCGACGCGCTGGTCGGCAGCGCCTACGGCTCGGCCGGCGAGCGCTGCATGGCCGTCTCGGTGGCGGTGCTGGTGGGCGACGTCGGCGACCGCGTCGTCGAGCAGCTCGCGCGCCGCGTGCGCAAGCTCAAGGTGAAGAACGGCATGGAGCCCGACGCCGAGATGGGCCCGGTGATCACGCGGCAGGCCCTGCAGCGCATCGAGGGCTACATCGATCTGGGCGTGACCGAAGGCGCCACGCTGGTCGTCGACGGCCGCGGCCTGAAGGTGCCCGGCCACGAGGGCGGCTACTACACCGGCGGCACGCTGTTCGACCACGTGCGCCCGGAGATGCACATCTACCAGGACGAGATCTTCGGCCCGGTGCTCTCGTGCGTGCGGGCCAAGGACCTCGCCGAGGCGCTGGAGCTCGTGAACACGCACGCCTACGGCAACGGCGTGGCCTGCTTCACCAGCGACGGTGGCGTGGCGCGCGAGTTCAGCCGCCGCGTGCAGGCGGGCATGGTGGGCATCAACGTGCCGATCCCGGTGCCGATGGCCTGGCACGGGTTCGG
>JAEUPB010000058.1 GCA_016789955.1 Rubrivivax sp.
CGCCGACTCGGGCAGGTCGAGCACCTCGATCGTTCCGCCGCCATCGCGGCCCGGCAGTTGCACGCTGCCGGCCGTGACGAGCCCGTTCTCGGGCAGCAGGCGCATCAGCGCCAGCGCCGTCATGCTCTTGCCGCAGCCGGATTCACCGACGAGGGCGAAGGTCTCGCCGCGCTGCAGCGTCAGCCGCATGCCGTCGATGGCCTTGACGAGGCCGGCTTCGGAGTCCAGCGCGACCTTGACGTTGTCGATCTCAAGCATGGGCGGCTTCCTCGGCCATCGGCTCGGCCTTGGGCTTGCGCCGGGAGATGCGCGGCCGGAAGGCGCGCGAGCGCGGGTCGAACGCATCGCGCACGCCGTCGGCAAACAGGTTGGCGGCGAGCACCCGCGCGACCATGAAGGTGAAGGCGGCGGCGAACGGCCACCAGACGACCGGATCGCGGCTCATCTCGTTGCGCGCCAGGTTGATCATGCCGCCGAAGCTGTTCATCGACGGGTCGACGCCGACGCCGACGTAGCTCAGCACCGCCTCGTACAGGATCAGCGCCGAGAACTCGAGCACCGTGACGATCAGCATCAGGTGCGCGACGTTTGGGAACACGTGCCGCAGCATGATGCGGCCGTGGCCCACGCCGAAGGCCTGCGCGGCCTGCACGTAGTCGAGCTCGCGCATCTTCAGCGTCTCGCCTCGCAGCAGCCGGCACAGGCCCGCCCAGCCGGTCAGGCCGAGCACCGCGCACAGCAGGAACAGCTTCAGGTCGGAGCGCTCTGCGCCGGTCTCGAACATCTCCGGGTGCTGGTCGAGGTAGACCTGCACCATCAGCACGCAGGCGGCGATCAGCAGCACGTTGGGCACCGACGACAGCACGGTGTAGACGTACTGGATGACCTCGTCGACCCAGCCCCTGTAGTAGCCCGCCATGATGCCCAGCACCACCGCCAGCGGCAGCGTGGCCACCGTGGCCAGCGCGCCGATCACGAACGCGGTGCGGATGCTTTTCAGCGACTGGTACAGCACGTCGTTGCCGGTAAGGTCCGTACCCAGCAGGTGGTAGGGCCCCGACAGCGCCGTGGCCGGCCCGGCGACCACGCCCATCACGAGCAGCGTGAGGCAGGCGGCACGCCATGGGATCTCGCCCTCGCCCGCCACCACGCCACCCAGCGTGGCGCCCCACGAGCGCGCCGTGCCGCGGGCCACCGCGGCCACCAGCATCGCGCAGGCGGCGAGCCCGCCGAGCGTGCCCAGCAGCAGGCCCACGGCACCGCGCCACGCGAGGTCGCCGGCCCACTCCGCTTCCGGCTGCTTGAGATGCGCGCCGCCGAACTCCAGCCGCGGCGCCACGCGCACGACCTGCTCACCCACGAGTTGCGACTCCTTCGTGAAGCCCAGGTACGACAGCGGCCGCGAGTAGGTGGACTCGCGCGACGCGACCAGGTCGGCGAGCACCGCGTCGAGCAGCGAGCGGGTCCGCGCGTCGTAGGCCGGCGCCGCGTCCTTCACGCCCGGTGCGGGCGGCAGCAGCGGGCGGTAGTGCACGCTGTCGAGCAGCGTCACGCCCAGGCAGGCGATCAGCACGATGGCCGACGACAGCGCCGCCGGGTCGCGGAACACCTTGCGCCAGTTGTACGCCATCAGCGGGCGGCGCGCGACCATCGCGACGTAGGCCACGCCGCCGGCCGCCAGCAGCCAGATCGCCGCATCGGTCCACAGCAACACGAACTTCGGCATGGCGGTCAGCTGACTCAGGCGAGCCGCACCCGGGGGTCGGCCCAGGTGTAGGCGATGTCGATGAAGATGTAGGTCGCGATGTAGAGCAGCGACCCGAGGAAGACCATCGTGCGCACGACCGCGAAGTCCTGCTTGCCGATCGCCTCGATCACGTAGGCGCCCAGCCCCGGCAGGCCGAAGAAGCTCTCGAACACCAGGCTGCCGAGGAACACGTACGGCAGGTAGCCGCCGGCGCTGGTGATGATGGGGATCAGCGCGTTGCGCAGCACGTGGCGGTACAGCACCGCGCCCTCGGCCAGGCCCTTGGCGCGTGCCGTGCGCACGTAGTCCTTGCCGATCTCCTCGAGGAACATCGCGCGGTACAGCCGCGCCTCGCCGCCCAGCCGCGCCAGCAGCGACAGGCCGATCGGCAGCACCAGGAACTTCACGACGTCCAGCCCCGGCATGTAGCCCGAGATCGGCGCGAGCTTGAGCACGCGCGAGAACAGGTACTGCCCGACGATGATGTAGAAGAGGCTCGAGATCGACAGCATCGTCACGCAGGCGACCACGCCCCAGAAGTCCAGCTTCGAGTGGCGGAACATCACCAGCAGCAGCGCGAACGCCGTGCTCGCGATCACCTGCAGCACGAACAGGGGCAGCGCCAGCTGCAGGCTCACCCACATGCGCGCGGCCACCTCGTGGCCGATGTTGCCGGCGGCCTCGCCGTCGGCACGGCCGAAGTCCAGCGCGAACAGCGACACCGAGCGCTCCCAGAAGATCGTCTCGGTGTAGCGCTCGGTGCCGCCCTTGGCGGGGTTCACGTACAGCGGCTTGTCGTAGCCGCGCTCGGCCTTCCACTTCTCGATGGCTTCCTGCGTCACGCGCTTGCCGCCCAGGTTGAGCCGCGCCATGTCGTCCGGCGTGTTGATCTTGAAGAACAGGAAGAAGGTCGCCAGGTTCACGCCCAGCAGGATCAGCGCACCGTAGAGCAGGCGGCGAACGACGAACTTGCCCATCGCGACCTCCGCGTCAGCCTTGCTGGGCCTGGGGCAGCACCTCGCCCCGCGCGTTCAGCCGCTCGCGCAGCGCGAGCTGCCTTCGCGCCACCGCCACCAGGGTCGCCACGCCGGCCACCAGCAGCACCAGCGGCCACCACACCGGCCGGTTCCACGCCGCCAGGCTCGCGGTCCGGTCGGCCAGGTCGAGCCGCATGTAGCGGCCGGTGTCGCGCACCAGCACCGCGGGCTTGGTGTTGTGCACCCAGCGCTGCGTGGCCGCGGAGGTGTAAGGGAAGAAGCCCATCGTCCACGGCGCGTCGGTGCGGGCGAGGGTGATCATGTCGTCGATCAGCTTCTGCTTCTCGGGGCCGTCGTCCAGCGTCTTCATGCGCACGAACAGGCGGTCGTACTCGGCGCTCGCGTAGTTGGAGGTGTTCTCGCCGTCGTACTTCGTCTTGCCGGCCGGGCCCCAGAGGAGGAACAGGAAGTTCTCGGCATCGGGGTAGTCGGCATTCCAGCCCAGCCAGAACACCTGGTACTTGCCCTTGCGCACCTTGTCCTGGAACTGATTGTTGTCGGTGGCGCGCACCTCGAGCTGGATGTCGAGCTTGGCGAACTGCCGCACCACCCAGTCGATCTCGGGCTTGCGCTCGGGCGTGGCCGGGAAGTAGACGTCGTAGTTCAGCACCAGCGGCTTGCCGGTCTTCTCGTCGCGGCCGTTCGGGTAGCCGGCCTCGGCGAGCAGCTTCTTCGCCTCTGAGAGCGGCCGGCGCACGGCGCGACCGTCCTTCCACACGTGGGTGATCGGGTTCACGCCTTCGGGCGTGCCCTCGCGCGAGCCGAAGATGCCCGGCGGCAGCGGGCTCATCGCCGTGTCGCCGGCCTTCTTCGGGAAGACCTTGCTGTACTCCTCCCAGTCGATGGCGATCGACAGCGCCTGCCGCAGCTTGCGGTTGCGCGCGTCCTGATCGGGCGTGGCGCCGTTGCCGATCACCGGGTCGAGCATGTTGAAGGCGATGAAGTAGCTGTTGACGTCGCTGCCCTTCTCCAGGCGGAAGCCCTTCTCCTTGTAGTCGCGCGCCACCTCCTCGCTGTCCTGCGCCTCGACGATGTAGGTCGGCCCGGTGTCGGTGCGCTCGTAGACCTCGAGGTCGTAGTAGCCCTGGCGGAACTTGGCCTTCTGCGGCAGCGCCTCGCGTTCGACGGTGATGACGATCGAGTCGACGAACGGCGTGGGCTTGCCGCAGTCGACCAGCAACCCCGCCTCCTTGTCGCCGGGCATGCCCTCGCAGGGGTACGGCTCGCCGCGGTAGTTCGGGTTGCGCACCATCACGTGGCGCCGGTCCTGGAGGAACTCGGTCAACATGAACGGGCCCGTGCCCACCGGCCAGCGGTCCAGGCTCAGGCCCGCGGCAGCCATGCCGGGCTGCGCGTAGAACGCATCGGCCTCCCACGGCACCGGTGCCGTGAAGGTCATCTGCATCCAGTAGCTCCACTGCGGGTACTTGCCCTTGATGCGGATGCGCAGCAGGTGCTTCTCGGGCGCGCTGGCACCGGCCAGCGGCCACTGGCGGAAGTCGAGGAACGGCTTGTCCAGGCTGGCCGGGTCCAGGCCCTTGCGCAGCGCGGCGTCCTCCTTCTTGATGCGGTCGCCGTACTCCTTCAGGCCGACCACGTACTCGGCGAAGGTGGAGAAGATCGGCGTGGTCACGCGCGTGGTGGCGTGGCGCTTCAGCGCGTAGACGTAGTCCTCGGCCACCAGTTCGCGCGTGCCCTGGTACTTGAACTCCAGCGGCGAGGCGCGGCCGCCGATCTCGCCGGGCTTCATCGCGTGGTAGCGGTAGCGTCCCTGCTCGTCCTTCGCGAACGCCGGGTGCGGCTGGTAAAGGATGCCGGGCTTGATCGGCACGTCGTAGATGCTCTCGGCGATCTGCTCGGGCGCGGCATCGTCGGGCAGCGGCTTGCCGTCCTTGTCGACATAGTGCGGCTTGACGACCTCGCGTGCCGACTTGGGCACCAGCTGAAAGGGCCGCTTCAGCAGGTGGTAGCCGTAGGGCGGCTCGTAGATCTGGTAGGTGAACGTGGTGTCGTTGGACCAGTACGAGGCCGTCGGGTCCAGGTGCCGGGGCGAGTTCTCGATCGCCGACGAGTAGATCGTGTTGGATGCCGCCGCGTCACGTTCCCAGGGGTTGTTGTCGCAGCCGGTCGCAAGGACCACCAGCAACGCGGCGATGAGATGTCGGCACATGTCGGGCTCCGGTCGGGCGCCTCTCGGAAACAGGATCGCCTTCGGTGCAATCGTGGCTCGTGACCACGTCGACCCGAAGGCGCGTGGCTAGGATTCTAGGCGGTGGCCTGCCGTTTCCACCCTCGGGACAGACCCGTGCGCGAGGCGCCACGGCGGGGCCGAGGATTGAGGTCGCGCAAGCAGGCGGCCCGCATCGCGGACAGACTCCGCCGGACGCACGCCCGAGATGGAACCCCGCCAAGCCCCACGTGCCGAACCGGCTGCGACCGGCCCGTTCGACGCCTACGCCCCGCGCGAGATCGCCGGCCGCGTCAATGCGTTCTGCGTCGTCAAGGCCCGTGCGCCGACGCTCACGCTGGCGGTGCTGGGCGTGCTGGCCGGGGCCTACATCGGCTTGGGCGCCCTGATGTACGTGCTGGTCGCCAGCGACACCACGCTCGGGTTCGCCGCCAGCCGCCTGCTCGGGGGCCTGGCCTTCTCGCTGGGGCTGGTGCTGGTCACGGTGGCCGGCGCCGAACTGTTCACGGGCAACAACCTGCTCGCGATGGGCTGGGCGAGCGGCTGCGTGAGCACGCGCGAGGTGCTGCGCAACTGGGTCATCGTCGCGGCGGCGAACCTCGTCGGGGCGCTCGGGCTCGCGCTGCTCGTCTGGCTCTCCGGCCACGCCGCGGCGAACGGCGGCGCCGTCGGTCGCGCGGTGATCGCCATCGCCACGGCGAAGGCTGCGCTGCCACCGGAAGAGGCCTTCTTCCGCGGCGTGTTGTGCAATGCGCTGGTGTGCATGGCGGTGTGGATGACGCTGGCGGGCCGCAGCGTCGTCGACAAGGCGGTGGCCATCGTGTTCCCGATCACGGGCTTCGTCGCCGCCGGCTTCGAGCACTCGATCGCCAACCTGTACTACTTCCCGCTGGCCATGTTGCTGGGCGCGCCGCTGGGCATGGCCGACGCACTGCACAACCTGCTGCCGGTGGTCGCCGGCAACATCGTTGGCGGCAGCGTGCTGGTGGCGCTGGTGTACTGGGTCGTCTACCTGCGGCCCCCCGGCGCGATCACCAGCCGATGAGCACGTCGCGCCCGTCGACGAGCAGCCGCACGCGCATGCCCACCGGCAGCGTGACCTTCGGGTGCACGTGGCCGAACGGCAGCCCGGTGAGCATGGGCACGCGGCACACCGATCGCAGCTGCGCCACGGCGGTGCGCAGCGTGTAGCCGCGATCCAGCGGCGACGGCCTCCAGCCGCTGAATGCCCCCAGCAGCACGGCCCGCTGAGACTCTAGCACGCCGGCCGCATGCAGGTGCAGCAACGTGCGCTCGACGCGGTACGGGTGCTCGTTCACGTCCTCGAGAAACAGGATGCCGCCCTTCACGCGGTGCGGCGGCGGCAGGTGCCGCGTGCCCACCAGCGCCTGCAGCACCGACAGGTTGCCGCCCCACAGCACGCCGCTCGCGTCGAGCCCGTCATGGCCGGCCTCGGTACGGAAGCCCACCGCCTCCAGAGAGCCGTCCATCGCCTCCACGAACGTGTCGCGCGTGACCTCGTCGACGCCGCCGGCCACGTCGGTGCGGCCGAAGTCGTCCAGCGCCATCGGGCCGGCCCAGCTCGGCGCGCCGGTGTGCGCGAGCAGCGCGAGCTGCAACGCGGTCCAGTCGCTGTGGCCCACCCAGCGCGTGCCCTGCGCGACGCTGGCGGCGAGGGCGCGCCAGTCGATGCCATCGAGCAGCCGCGTGAGGCCGTAGCCGCCGCGCGTGGCCATCGCGATCGACGGTGCCGCCGAGGCCGTGCGGTGCAGCGCCGCCAGGCGCACCTCGTCGCTGCCGGCGAAGCGCTGCCGGCGCGCCAGCGCATCGCGGTCGCGCACCACGTCGAACCCGAGCCCGCGCAGCCGGGCCTCGGCGCGGCGAAGTGCGGCGGCCTCGGCCACCACACCGGCCGGCGACAGCAGCAGGAGCGAGGTCATCGCGGCCTTCGATCGTCGGGCGGCAGGGCGGGCAGCTCGACGGCCTCGCCGGCCGGGATGGCACCGGGCGCTTCGGCCTCCTGCGGCTCAGCGGCGTCCACGGCCCCGGCCGCCTCGGCACGCTGCGCCGCGCGCCGTTCGGCGAAGAAGCTGCGCAGCATCGCGCCGCAGGTGTCGCCCATCACGCCACCCTCCACCTCGGTGTGGTGGTTGAGTTGCGGCAGCGCGAAGAGGTCGGTCACCGAACCCGCCGCACCGGTCTTGGGGTCGTGCGCGCCGAACACCACGCGGCCGATGCGCGCGTGCATCAGCGCCATCGCGCACATCGCGCAGGGCTCGAGCGTGACGACCAGCGTGCAGCCCGGCAGCCGATAGTTCTCCACCAGCGCCGCCGCATGGCGCAGCGCGACGATCTCGGCGTGCGCGGTAGGGTCGTTGGTCGTGATCGGCCGGTTGTAGCCGGTGGCCAGCACCTGGCCGTCCTTCATGATCACGGCGCCCACCGGCACCTCGCCCACCAGCCAGGCATTCTGCGCCTGGTCCAGCGCCAGGCGCATCGCGTACTCGTCCTGCGGGGTGGCCATCGGCGGGCGCCTCAGCGTTCGGGTTCGGATGCGCGCGAGGCCGCGCCGGCGTCGAGGATGCGCTTCACGTCGTCGGTGATCGGCGTGGTGCGCAGCCCCGGCCCCACCGGCGCGGCCGCGGAAGCCGCCGGGGCCGACGAGGAGGTCGGCAGCCCGCCCAGCACCGAGAGGCTGCCGAGCTGGGACTTCACGAGCTGCGCCACGGTGGCGAGCACGATCACGAGCAGGGCCAGACCGAGCAGCACACGCATCGGCCCAGTCTAGTGCAGGGCGCGGCCGAGGCCGGATCAGATCAGTCGATGTCGCCCGGCTGCGCGGCCCGCTTCTCGCCGGTGACCATCGCGCGCACCAGGTTCTCGCCGTGCTTGAACCCGGTGACGATCGCGCCGGCCACGTGCAGGCCGGCGAGGAACAGCAGCAGCACCGCCAGCGCCTCGTGCACGTCTTCCATGAACTCGTCGCCCCACCAGCGGTCGGTGCCCATCAGCCAGCCGGTGAAGCCGACGCCGCACAGCGTGGCCAGCAAGGCGACGATCATCCAGCCGCCCAGCGGGTTGTGGCCTACGTAGCGCGCCTCGCGGCCCCGCAGCGCCTGACCTGCATAGGCCGCCACGGCCGTGGGCCCGCGCACGAAGCTCGCGAAGCGGGCGTGCCGCGGCCCGGCGAGGCCCCAGGCCAGCCGCACGGCGACGAAAGCCATCACGGCCCAGCCGATCGGCTCGTGCAGGCTGCGCCCGACCTCCGACGTGATCCACGACACCGCGACACCGGCCACCGTGGACCAGTGCAGCACGCGCACCAGCGGATCCCACACGCGCACGGCGGCCGCGGGAGTCGCCTCGACCGGCATCGCTCAGGGCTTGGCCGGCTCCAGCGTGCGCGGGTCGAAGTAGGCTTCGACGCGCTTGCCGCTGGGGTCGGTGGCGTAGACCTCGTAGCAGGCGGCATCGACCTTGATGCGGCGCACCTGCCAGCCTTCGCCGACCAGCTTCTTCTCGAGCGCCTCCTTGGGCTGCCACTTGTCGGGCGAGCCGCTGTCCTTGATCGGGCAGAGGCCGGTGGCGGACGCTGCCCCGGATGCGGCGAGCGCCGCGGCCAGCAGGAGGAACTTGACCATGCGAGGACTCCAGTCGGTGGTCGGGTTGCGCAAGCCTGCAGTCTGGCCCGGGCACCTGAAGCCGACGTGAAGCGCCTGTGTCGAAGCGTGTCGCGTCAGCCCACGGGCACGAACTCCAGGCCCACGCCCACCAGCGCCACCAGTTCGCTGCTCTCGGTGTTGAACGGCACCTGGCAGGCCAGCAGGCCGAGCTGGGCCTGCGTGTAGGTACCATTGTCGAGCAGCCCGACGAAGGTCGCCAGCTCGGCCGGGCCGGCCTCGACCCCGATGACGTTCTTGTAGACGAACTTGACGAAGTCGGTGTTCGAGCGCGTGCCGACCAGCGACTCGAACACCGGCGTGCCGATCGCCAGGCCGACGATGTCGCCATACGACACGCCCTGGTCGAACAGGCTCAGCCCGATGCCGACGAAGGTGCCGTTCTGCACGTAGCCGCTGCCGAACAGCGCCCGCAGGATCTGCGCCGTGCTGGCGGCGTTGCCGCCGATCGCCGTGTCCATGGCCAGCGCCGTGTCGGAGAAGCGGAAGCGCTCGACGTTGGTGACGGTATCGGTGCCGTCGGTGGCGCTGGTCACGGTCCAGCCGGAAGCGCCGCGCGTCAGCGTCGTGCCGGCGCGCGCTGAAGCGTAGACGACGGTGTCCACGCCGGCGGCGCCGTCGATCGTGTCGTTGCCGCCGCCGCCTTCGAGCCGGTTGTTGCCGGCGCTGCCGGTGAGCCGGTCGTTGCCGCCGCCGCCGGTGGCGTTCTCGATGACCACCGTGTCGTAGATGAACACGGTGCGTGGATCGGTGAGGTCGGGCCGCGCCTTGTCGATGCCCAGCGTGGCGGTGCGATCGGAGTACGTCAGCGGCAGCCCGAGTTCGCTCCAGGTGCCGGCGGTCAGGTTGATCGCCGCGGCCGCGTTGCCTTCGACGCGGATCGTGTCGATGCCGCCGCCGTCCCAGATCGTCTGGTTGTACTTCGCGTCGGAGCGGAAGGTGTAGGTCGTGTTGCCCGCGTTGTAGGCGGTGTTGGCACCGTAGAGGTACTGGATCGCCGCGATGTCGACCTGCATCGGCGTGGTGGGCGCGTAGTCGGCCTGCACCGGCGAGCCCAGGCCCGGGATGTCGTTGTACGCCATCACCATGTTCTGCGTGGAGTAGCGCACCAGCGTGTCGGTGCCGGTCTTGTCGAGCACCGTGGGCGTGGCAGGCCAGCCGGGCGATCCGTTCATGCCGGCGTCGTGCGGGTGCTTCAGCCCGATCGCATGGCCGACCTCGTGCAGCAACGTCAGGAAGTTCTGCGTGCCCGCGCCCCAGCCTTCGGGGAACAGGAAGCCGGAGTTGATCCACGTGTCGCCGGCTCCGGCGAAGTCCTGCGGGAACGACGAGACGCCGTAGGTGGTTTCGCCCAAGCCCGGCGGGGCGCTGAAGGCGAAGCGCAGCGCCCCGGCGTTGACGTCGGACGCCGGCACTTCGGTGAAGGTCAGGTTGGCCACGTTCGCCCACGACTGCAGCACCAGGCGCGACGCCGCCTGCGCATCGGCGCCGAAGGCCGAGAAGCCCTGCAGGTAGGCCGCGAAGCCGCTCTGCGTCGTCTCGGCGGCGTTGTAGTTGCCGGGCACGTCGGGCCGCGTGTCGAACATCGCGACGGTCTGCGGGAACGAGAACGTCAGCGCTGCGCCGGTGCCGGCCGGCCCGGTGCCCCACTTCGACGCGACGATGATGGCGTCGGTCAGGGCATTGCCCGTCGGCTGCACGAGCGTGCTGGCGCCTCCGGTGTAGGTGGGGGGCGTGGTGGCCATCGGCGCTTGCTCCATGTCCGGCGGGATCCGGCGGTGAACCGATGCTCCACGGGACGCGGCTGCGACGCAACGTGAATTGGCACACTGCGCGGCCGCTGATCGGTCGATCTCGCGCGGGGCGCCGGCCCCCCGCGCGGCAGACGATCAGGGCCGGATGCGCCGCGCCTCGAGGTAGTAGCGCTTCTCGTCGGCCTCGCCCATCGAGAAGGCCTTGCGTGGCAGCGGCCCGCTGCGCGCGACGCGGCCGATCAGCTCGCTCTTGCCGAGCGTCTTCAGGTGCAGCCCGGCGTTGCCTTCGGCGGCGGCGAGGCGAGCCAAGGCGTCGTCGTCGTGCACGTAGTCGACCTCGCGCGCGCCGCCGCGCGCCACGAGCGCATCGACGAAGGCCTGGAACGTGGCCACGTCCAGCACCTCGGCATCCGGCGCCTCGATGCTCACCACCGCGAGGCGCCCGCCCGGCTGCACGAGCCCGGCCGAGTGCCGCTCCGGCGGGGCCGCCGCGAGCGCCGCGCTCATCGCTGCAGCGTCGGCCTGATCGGTGATCTGCACGCGCGGCCCGTAGTGGGCCGCCAACGCCTGCCGCACATCCCCGACGACGCCGCAGAGCAGGCGGTGGATCGGCGAGAACTCGAGCGCAGGGTCATGGATGTTCACCACCTCCACCAGCGCCCAGCGCGCCGGGTGGTCGGGGCCGGCCGTGGGCTTGATGCGCTCCCAGCACGCCTTGGCCGTGGCCAGCGAGTGGTTGCCGTCGCCCATCGCGAACTGCATCGGCGGCGCGTTCGCCGGCAGGCCGTGGCGCGCGGCGAACGCGGGGCCGTCGGCCAGCGCGGCCAGTGCCGCCTGCACGCGGGCCTGCGTGGCGGCGTCGAGCGCGTGGCCCGAGACGCGGCCGCCGTGCTGCATCAGCTCGGTGTCGTAGAGCGGGCGCAAGCCGGTGCGGGCGGATGCGACCGGCTCGATGACCGTGTGCTGCGGGTCGTCGATCAGCACCAGGATGTGCGGCAGCTCGAGCTCGGCGTCGCGCCGCACCTCGATGCGCGGCGCCAGCCGCTCGACCATCGTGCCTTCGGTGGGGCGGATCAGGCTGGTGGAGGCTGGCGAGTAGTCGTAGTGCTCGAGGTCGAGCTCGAGCATCAGCCCGCGGCGCACGCGCGCGTCGGGCAGCGTGCGCTCGACGAGCACGGTGCCGTCATGCTCGACGAGCAGGCGCTCGGCCCGGTAGCGCCGCATCGCCGCCTGGATACGGGCGATGCGCTCTTCCGCGCCGGCCTTGCCGAGGTAGGCCTCGGGGAAGATCAGGTGCAGCGTCGACGGTGCCGTGCCCACCTCGTCGGCCACGCGGGCCCAGTACGCGGGGTCGCTGGTGTACTGGTCGCAGGCGATCACGCACCAGCGCCGCAGGTCGGTGCCGGCGCGCGGCAGCAGCAGGCGCGGGAAGCGGAAGGCGGAGGTGGGGGCCATGCGCCGCATGATGCCCGATGCCCGATGCCCGCCTTCAGCCGGGCCGCGGCCCCTCTCGCACCAGCACGCGCCCGGCCCGCGCACGGCACGACGCATGGCTGGAGATCAGCGCGAGCTGCCCGTTCACGTACACCCGCTCGATGCCGGCGCTGCGCTGCAGCGGGCGCTCGTAGGTGGCGAGGTCCTGCACGCGCTCGGGGTCGAACACCACCACGTCGGCACGCCAGCCCGGCCGCAGCTCGCCGCGATCGGGTAGCCGGAACTGCCGCGCCGTCAGGCCCGACATCTTGTGCACCGCCTGCTCCAGCGTGAACAGCCTTTCGTCGCGCCAGTAGCGCGCCAGCACGCGCGGGAACGCGCCCCACAGCCGCGGGTGCGGGTGGCGGTCGTGCGGCAGACCGTCGGAACCCACCATGCTGCGCGGGTGCGCCAGCACGCGTCGCACGTCGTCCTCGTGCATCTGGAAGTAGCAGGCGCCGCCCGGCTTCAGGCGCAGGCAGGCCTCGCGCTGGCTCACGCCCCAATCGGCGGCGATGTCCGCCAGCATGCGCCCGGTGGCTCCGGGGTGCGGCGCCGACCAGCACACCAGCACGTCGATGACGCCATCGACCAGGTCCTCGCGCAACACGGTGGACCCGGCCACGTAGGGATACACGTCCATCGCGATCGACTGCCGCTCGGCGAGCCGGTCGATCAGCGGCAGCGTTTCGTGCGTGCGGCCCCAGTTGGCCGGCCCGGCGCACTTGTGGTGCGAGATGATCAGCGGCACACCGGCGGCATAGGCGGTGTCGCCGGCCTCGTGCATCGCGTCGAGGATGCCGGCCATCTCGGTGCGCAGGTGCGTGGCGTACACGCCGCGGTGGCGGGCCACGACGCGCGCCAGCGCCGTCACCTCGCTGGCCGGCGCCGGCATCGCCTCGGCGTAGAACAGGCCCGACGAGAGCCCCAGCGCGCCTTCGGCCAGGCAGCGGTCGAGCAGCGCGCACATCGCGTCGAGTTCCGGTTCGGTCGCCGGGCGCGCGATGTCGGCCATGCACGCATGGCGGAGCGCCGTGTGGCCGATCAGCGGCGCCACGTTCAGCGCCGGCCGGGCCTCGTGCACCGCGCGCACGTAGTCGGCCATCGACGGGTAGCGGAACGAGTGGCCCAGCAGCGCGAGCGCGCCGGGCGGATCGTCGGTGACGTAGGGCACCACCGACAGCCCGCAGTTGCCGGTGACCACGGTGGTCACGCCCTGCGACAGCTTGGGCGTCATCTCGGGGGCATCGAGCACGATGGCGTCGTCGTGCGTGTGCGCGTCGATGAAGCCGGGCGCCACCACGAGGCCGCTGCAATCGACGACGCGGATGTCGTCCGCCGACAGCCCGGCCGGGCGCTGGTCGAGCGCGTCGGGGCCCATGGCCGCGATCGTGTCGCCGATCAGCAGCAGGTCGCCGGCGTAGGCCGGTTCGCCGCTGCCGTCGACGACGAGCCCGTGCCGCAGCAGCGTGGCACGCTCGTTCATCGCGGCCTCCGTGCCGGGCGTCGCGGCCGCGCCGCATCTGCGGCAGGCTGCGACAGCGGATGGTGCGGGTGCATGTCCACTCCCCGTTGCGCCAGCGTCTGCTGGATGTGCGCGAGCCGCCGCGCGGCCGGGTCGCCCAGACGCTGCGCCACGAGCACCGTGAGGATCTCGAGCACCGTGAGGTGCGCCAGGTAGGCTTCGGGACCGACCGGCATCACCGGGTCGGGCGCCACGTCGACGGCCAGCAGGATGTCGGCCAGGCGCGCCAGCGGCGCATCGGGCCGCGTCAGCGCGATCACGGTGGCGCCGCGCGAGCGCGCCACGTCCACCGCTTCCAGCAGCGAGGGCATGCCGCCGACGTGCGTGATCGCCATCACCACGCCGCGGCGGTCGATGGTTGAGGCGGAGATGAGCTGCAGATGCGGGTCGAGGTACGTGCCCGACGCGACGCCCAGCCGGAACAGCCGCGCGTGCAGGTCCATCGCCATGAAGTTCGACGTGACGCCCACGCCGTAGCAGTCGACCCGGGCCGCCTTCGCCAGCGCGTCGGCGGCCGACTCCACCGCTTCCGGCGAGAGCTGCGCCTGCACGCCGTGCACCACCGCCGCCGCGCCGCGCGTCACCTTGTCGATCACCTGCCGCACGTCGTCATCGATGGCCACGCGGCGGTTCAGCGGCGAGCCGCGCACGGCCAGGTCCTGCGCCAGCGCGAGCTGGAATTCGCGCAGGCCGGCATAGCCCAGGTCGCGGCAGGTGCGCATCACCGTGGGCACCGAACTGCCCGAGCGCTGCGCGAGCCGCTCGAAGGTCTCGTCGAGCACGCGCTGCGGGTCCTCGAGGATCAGCTCGAGCACCTTGCGCCGGGCCGCGGGCACGCGGTCGATGATGGCGGCCACCTGGTCGCGCACGCGGGAGCTGCCCGCCGCAACGGCGGCATCGGGCGAAGCCGGGTGTCGATCGTGGGCAGGCGAGCGGTCCATGGCGCGGGGCGGTCAGGCGGTGCGGCGCAAGCGCGGATCGAGCAGGTCGCGGATGCCGTCGCCCAGCAGCTGCAGCGAGAGGGCCGTGACGATGATCGCCAGCCCCGGGAACAGCACGATCCACAGCGCCTGGTGCGCATAGGCCTGGCTGCCTGCGACCATCGTGCCCCAGGTCGGGATCTCCGGCGGCACGCCGACGCCCAGGAACGACAGCGCGGCCTCGGCGAGGATGGCGTACGCGAAGATGAAGGTGCCCTGCACGGTGATCGGCGAGACGAGGTTGGGCAGCACGTGCCGCCCCAGCACACGCCACGGGGACGCCCCGAGCGCCCGCGCCGCCTCCACGTAGGCCAGCTCGCGCACCACCAGCGTGGAGGCGCGCACCACGCGCGCCATGCGCGGCGTGTAGACCAGCACCAGCGCCAGCACCACGTTGAGCATCGACGCGCCGAGGATGCCCACCAGCGCGATGGCCAGCAGGATGTCAGGGAACGACATCATCGCGTCGACCAGGCGCATCAGCGGCGCATCCAGCCGCCGGAAGTAGCCCGCCGCGAGGCCGAGCACGGTGCCGCCGGCCACGGCGCCGAGAGCCGTGAGCGCGGCGATGACCAGCGAGTAGCGGCCGCCGAACGCGATGCGCGCGAACAGGTCGCGACCCAGCTCGTCGGTGCCCAGCCAGTGCACCGCCGAGGGCCGGTGCAACCGCTGCGACACCGCCGTCTCCTGCGGATCCAGCCCGCTCAGCGGCCCGGCCAGCAGCGCCGCCGCCACCACGCCCGCCAGCATCACCGCGGCGATCAGCACGATGCGACGGCCGAACAGCTTGCGTAGCGCCAGCGGCAGCCTCGGAGCTCCGACGGTCATGCCGACACCCTCGGGTCGACCACCGTGTAGAGCAGGTCGACGAGCACGTTGATCACCACGTACACCGCCGCCACCACCAGCAGCGCGCCCTGGATCACCGGGTAGTCGCGCCGCGTGACGGCGCTCACCACGAGGTTGCCCACGCCGGGCAGGCCGAACACGGTCTCGGTGACGACGGCGCCGCCGATCATCAGCGCCACCGTCAGGCCGATCACCGTGACGATGGGCACCAGCGCGTTGCGCAGCGCGTGCTTCAGCATCACGCGGTGCTCGGGCAGGCCCTTGGCGCGCGCGGTGCGCACGTAGTCCTCCCCCAGCACGTCGAGCATCGAGGCGCGGGTGAAGCGGATGATCAGCGCCGAGTTCAGCACGCCGAGCACCGTGGCCGGCAGCACCAGGCAGTGCAGCCGTTGCGCGAGCGTCGCGCCCGGCTCGCCATAGCCAGACACCGGGAACCAGCCCAGCCCCACCGCGAACACCTGCATCAGCACGAGGCCGAACCAGAAGCTGGGCACGCTGGCGCCGAGCATCGCGAAGCCGGTCAGCAGCTGGTCGGCCGCACGGCCGCGGAACACCGCCGAGACCACGCCGCAGGGCACGCCGATCAGCGCCGCGATGGCCACCGCCATCGACGCCAGCAGCACCGTGGGCTCGGCCCGCTCCCACAGCGCCTGCGTCACGGGCCGCTGCAGGAAGATCGAGTCGCCCAGGTTGCCGTGCGCGAGCTGCACCAGCCACAGCCCGAACTGCTCGGGCAGTGAGCGGTCGAGCCCGTAGACCCGCTGCACGCGTGCGATGTCCTCGGCAGTGGCCTGGTCGCCGAGCAGCACGGCCACCGGGTCGCCCGGCGCCGCGCGCGTCAGCACGAACACGAGCACGGCCACCAGCGCCAGCACCGCGGCCATGCCGCCGAGCCGCCCGAGCACGTAGCGCCCCATCGCCGGGATGCCCGATCGCGTGACGGTCCGATCCGTCGCCCTGCCCTAGCGCTTCAGCGACGTGTTCCAGAAGAACGGATAGGTGTGCGGCGCATAGCCCTCGAGCGCCGGCGAGCGCGCCGACAGGCTCGCAAACTTGCCCACGTGGACGTAGGGCACCTCGTCATACACCACCTGCTGCACCTTGCCCCACAGCGCGCCGCGCTTGGCGGGGTTGGGCTCCTGGTTCAGCGCCGCCAGCGCCTGCGTCTTGGCCGGCGAGCTCCACCAGCCAGGGGCGCCGTCACCGAGCTGCGGCGGCGAGAGCATCGGCTCGGGGAACAGGCCCGAGTGCGTGATGTAGATGTCCCACAGCTTCGGGTCGGCGCGGCGCTGCAGCAGCGTGGCCCACTCGACCACGTTCAGCTCGGCCTTGAAGCCGGCGCGCTTCAACTGCTCGGCCATGATCAGCGCCATGTTGTAGTGGAAGTCGTACTGGCGGCTGGTGAGGATGCGCACCGGCTCGTCCTTGTAGCCGGCCTCCGCGGCCTGGGCCTTGGCCTTGCGCGCGTCGCGCTCGTTGTAGGCCGCGGTGCCGGCATCGGAGTAGAACGGCGTGCCCTTCGGGAAGTGGTTGCCCTCGGGGATGAAGAAGCGCGTGTCGCCGAAGCCTGCGGCCAGCATCTCGCCCGGGCCGATGGCCGTCTGCGCCGCCTTGCGCACGGCCTGTCGCGACATCGAGCCTTCCTTCGTGTTGAACACGAGGTAGGGGAAGCCGAACGACGGCGTGAGCAGCGGCACCACCTTGCCGGAGGCCTTCTCCAGCCGCGCCAGCGCCTCGATGGGCAGCAGGTCGGCATAGTGGAACTGGCCGGCCAGCGCACCCTCGACGCGCGTGTTGGCGTTGGGCACCGGCACGAAGCGCAGTTCGTCGACCACCGCCTCGCGCTTGCCGCCGTAGCCGCTGGCGGGCTCCTTGCGCGCGGCGTAGCCGTCGAAGCGTGCGAGCAGCACGTACTGGTCGGGCCGGCGCTCCTTGAACTGGTAGGGCCCGGTGCCGACGAACTCCTTCAGCGGCTGCGCCAGCGTCTCGCGCGCCATGATGGCCGCCATGCCTGAGGGCATCGCCAGCTGCGCGATCAGCGGCGCGTAGGCGTTCTTCAGCGCGATCTCCACCGCCAGCGGCCCCTTGGCGGCGAGGCCCGCCACCTGCGCGCTCACCGACTTGCCGCGCGGCGACACCTCCATCCAGCGCTTCAGGCTGCCGACCACGTCCTCGGCATCGAGTTCGCGGCCGTTGTGCAGCTTCACCCCCTTGCGCAGCGCGATGCTGTAGAGCTTGCCGTCGGCCGACACCTTGGGCAGCGCCTCGGCCAGCATCGGCACGAGGTTCGCCTTCGCGTCGAAGGTGTAGAGCGTCTCGTAGACGTGCTGCATGATGATGCAGACGAGGTCGGCCGGGGTGGACTGCACGTCCAGCGTCGGTGGCTCGGCCACCATCGCCAGGTTCAGTGCGGACTTCCCTTGCGCGAGCGCTGCCAGCGGCGCGCCGACCGCCACTGCCGTGGCCCCTGCGGCGCCCTTCAGGACGCGGCGTCGATCGTCTGCATGGCTCATCGGTCAGCCCTCCAGCGTGAAAGAGAATTTCAGGCCCGAGGAGCGTACGCCACGTCGACCCGGTGGATCGACTCGGGAGAACCCGCAATGCACAACGCCTCGCGGTGAAATCGGCTTTCAGATATCCCGTCGGTGCGGCGGGGGCGCGACGCCGCGTCGCTCTGCGAAGAAATTCCGTTTAGCCTCCGGCCCCCGAGCACATGGCCGCCTTCCTCTCCACCGTCGGCCTCTCGGCCTTCCTGCTGTTCCTGGTGCAGCCCTGTTGGCGCCGACTGAATATTGACCCACCTATGAGGCCCGTGCCGACCGAAAACTGACCCAGGTGTTCAACCTACCCTGCCCGAGATATCCACAAGTGATGGGCGGGGGCAGCAGGAGTGATCACCATGGCCATGATTG
>JAEUPB010000082.1 GCA_016789955.1 Rubrivivax sp.
TCGGTGAGCATGAACTTGGTCGTGCGGGCCAGCGGGTCGAAGCTCGACTCGGCCAGCGCGCACAGCTGGAACTTGCCGTCGCGGTCGGTGAAGTAGGTGAACATGAAGAACGACAGCCAGTCGGGCGTCTTCTCGTTGAACGCCTGCAGGATGCGCGGGTTGTCCTGCTGGCCGCTGCGGCGCTCGAGCAGCGCCTCGGCCTCCTCGCGGCCGTCGCGGCCGAAGTAGCGGTGCAGCAGGTAGACCATCGCCCACAGGTGGCGGCCTTCCTCGACGTTGACCTGGAACAGGTTGCGCAGGTCGTACTGGCTCGGGCAGGTGAGGCCCAGGTGGCGCTGCTGCTCGACGCTGGCCGGCTCGGTGTCGCCCTGCGTGACGATGATGCGGCGCAGGTTGGCGCGGTACTCGCCCGGCACCTCCTGCCACGCGGCCTCGCCCTTGTGGTCGCCGAAGTGGATCTTGCGGTCCTTCTCGGCCGGGTTCAGGAAGATGCCCCAGCGGTAGTCGGGCATCTTCACGTGGCCGAACTGCGCCCAGCCCTGCGGGTCGACGCTGATCGCCGTGCGCAGGTACACGTCGAAGTTCTGGCTGCCGTCGGGGCCCATGTCGTCCCACCAGCTCAGGAAGTTGGGCTGCCACTGCTCGAGCGCGCGCTGCAGCGTGCGGTCTTCGCTGAGGTTGATGTTGTTGGGGATCTTCTCGCTGTAGTCGATGGCCATGTCTCGTTCCTCAGGTGGGTTCGGTTCCGGGAGGGAATGCGGGGTGCGGGCGCTCAGACGCGGTTCCAATCAAACGCGGCCTTGTCGCCCTTGCCGTAGACCTTCAGCGCGCCCTTCTCGCCGACGGCGTTGGGGCGCTGGAAGATCCAGTTCTGCCAGGCCGTCAGGCGGCCGAAGATGCGGGTGGCCATGTTCTCCTGGCCGTTGAAGCGCAGGTTGGCTTCCATGCCGGTGAGTGCGTCGGGGCTCATCGACACGCGCTCCTCGATGGCCAGGCGCACCTCGTCGGCCCAGTCGATGTCGTCGGGCGCCGCGGTGACGAGACCCACCGCCAGCGCGGCGTCGGCATCCAGCGCCTTGCCGACCGTGGCGCGCACGGCGTCCAGCGCCGGCTGCTCGCCGTAGAACCGGCGCGCCAGGCGGCCCTCGCCAGTGACCAGCGGGAACAGGCCGAAGTTCGTCTCGCCCACGGTGATCGTCGGCGCGCGGCCGGGCTCGTCGGGCAGCGCGAGCTGGTAGCTGCGGTCGCAGGCCAGCGCCAGTTCCAGGAAGGTGCCGGCGAAGCACGAGCCCGGCTCGATCAGCGCGAACAGGCTGCGCGACGACACGTCCAGCCGGGCCAGCGTGCGGCGCAGCGCGCCGAGCGTCTCGCGCACGAACCAGTGGTGCTGGTTGGCGAGCAGCGCGGCGTCCATCTGCTGCACCGCGGCGGCGTCGCCCTCGGTCTTGATCACCCACAGGCCGATGTCGAGCTCGTTGGTGCGCATCGACAGGATCGCGTCGTCGAGCTCGCGGGCCAGCGCCAGCGGGTACCAGGCGGCGCCCGCAGCCTCGATGGCGGCGATGTCGCTCTGAACGGGCGCGCCCGGCGCCTTCACCGTGAAGGTGGCCAGGCGCCGCGCGCGGTCGATCTCCACCGTCACGTTCGGGTAGCGCAGCGCGTCGGCCTCGACCGTGCGCTGCAGCGGCGTCAGCGCCACGCCCTTCGCGCCGGCGGGCCGGTCGCTCTGCTGCGCGAGTTCGAGCGCACGCTCCTGCACGCGGGCCGCGAACTGCGCCGGCTTGGCGATGTCGTCCACGAGCCGCCAGTCCTTCGCCCGCTGGCCGCGCACGCCCTCGGCGCTGGTGCAGAAGATGTCGGCCAGGTCATGCCGCACGTGGCGCTTGTCGGTGACGCGCGTCAGGCCGCCGGTGCCCGGCAGCACGCCCAGCAGCGGCACCTCGGGCAGGCTCACCGAGCTGGAGCGGTCGTCGACCAGCAGGATCTCGTCGCAGGCCAGCGCCACCTCGTACCCGCCCCCGGCGCAGGCGCCGTTGACAGCCGCGAGGAACTTCAGGCCGCTGTGCTTGGACGAGTCCTCGATGCCGTTGCGCGTCTCGTTGGTGAACTTGCAGAAGTTCACCTTCCACGCATGGCTGGACAGGCCCAGCATGAAGATGTTCGCGCCGGAGCAGAAGACCTTGTCCTTCAGGCTCGTCAGCACCACGGTGCGCACCTCGGGGTGCTCGAAGCGGATGCGGTTCAGCGCGTCGTTGAGCTCGATGTCGACCCCCAGGTCGTAGCTGTTGAGCTTGAGCTTGTAGCCGGGGCGCAGGCCGCCGTTCTCGTCGAAGTCGGCGCCCAGCGTGGCCACCGGGCCTTCGAACTTCAGCTTCCAGTGCTTGTACTGCGAGGGGTCGGTCTGGTAGTCGACGCGGGGGGCGGTGCTCATGGTGCGGACTCCTGAAAGTGATGCACGGAAGTGCGTGTCTGGGGCTGCGATGACTGGCATCATAGTGCCTGTCTTTCGGCGACGTCAAGCACTTTCTTGCATGTTCGCGAAAACGGGCGGAACGGCGTCAGAGCGGCAGCGCGAGGGCCTCGCGCACGATCCGGCGCAGCGCCTGGAAGGTCTCCTGCAGCGGCGCGGCGCTGGTGTCGAGCCGGAACTCTGCCTTGGCGTAGAAAGCCGCGCGGCCGGCGAGGATGCCCTTCAGGTCGTCCATCGCCTCGCGGCTGGCCGACACCGGGCGCGTGTCGCCCTGCGCCAGCACGCGCCTCATGTGGTCCTCGGGGTCGGCCTGCAGCCAGACCGTGGTGCAGTGCTGCAGCAGCAGGTTGAAGGTGGCGGGGTCGCTGACCAGGCCGCCGGGCGTGGCGATCACCGCCTCGGGGTAGATCTGCACCGACTCCTCGAGCGCGCGGCGCTCGTAGCGGCGGTAGGCGTTCTGGCCGTACAGCGCCTGGATCTCGCTGATCGAGAAGCCGGCGAACTTCTCGATCTCGCGCGACAGCTCGACGAACGGGAAGCCGAGATCGTCGGCCAGCATCTTGCCCAGCGTCGACTTGCCGGCGCCGCGCAAGCCGATCAGCGCCACGCACGAGCTGCGCTGCGACGCACCGCTGCCGTGCGAGCCGCCCGTGCCCAGCATCTCGCCCACCGTCACGCGCACGCGGTGCAGCGTGGCCTCGTCGGCGCTCTCGAGCAGCTCGCGGATCAGCAGCCACTCGGGCGATCGCGTGGTGATGTCGCCGATCAGCTCGGCCGGGCTGCACTGCAGCGCGCGGCTGACCTGCAGCAGCACGAGGATGGACACGTTGCCCACGCCGTACTCGAGGTTGGCCAGGTGCCGCTCGCTCACGTCCGAGGCCGTGGCCAGCGCCTTGCGCGTCATGCCGCGCCGCGAGCGCAGCGAGCGCACCCGCTCACCCAGCGCGACGAGGAAGGGATGCTTCTCGTCAGGGCTTACCCCGACGCCCGCCGCTTCGTCGACATGCAAAATAGTGCTTGACATGCAGTTTGCGCCGCCCTATCGTTCTTGCACGCAGAATACTGCATATCCGGAGGGGCCGCAAGCCGAACGAGCAGGCGACCGCACCGGAACCGACGAGGGAACCCTCCAGGAGACACCGATGAGCACCGACAGCCCCGTCGCTCCGCCGCCCGAGCGCTTCAACTATGCCGCGCACCTGCTCGCGGCCAACGAAGCACGCGGCCCACGCGCCGCCTTCGTCGACGACCTTGGCGCGCTGACCTACGCCGCGCTGGCCGACCGCGTGCGCCGCGTGGCGGCCGGGCTGCGTGCGCTGGGCCTCAAGCGCGAGGAACGCGTGCTGCTGCTGATGCAGGACAGCACCGACTGGCCGGTGAGCTTCCTGGGCGCCATCCATGCCGGCCTGGTGCCGGTGGCGGTGAACACGCTGCTCACGGCCGACGACTACGCCTACATGCTCGAGCACTCGCGGGCGCAGGCGGCGCTGGTCTCCGGCGCGCTGCTGCCGGCGTTGACGGCTGCGATGACCAAGTCCGACCACGAGGTGCAGAAGGTCATCGTCTCGCGCCCCGTGGCGCCGCTGCATCCGGCCGAGGTCGAGTTCGAGGCCTTCGTCGCCGCGCATGCGCCGGCCCCGCGCGCCGCGGCCACCAGCGCCGACGACCCGGCGTTCTGGCTCTACTCGTCCGGCTCCACCGGCCGCCCGAAAGGCACGGTGCACTCGCACGCCAACCCCTACTGGACCAGCGAGCTGTACGGCCGCCGCGTGCTGGGCCTGCGCGAGAGCGACATCTGCTTCTCCGCCGCCAAGCTGTTCTTCGCCTACGGCCTCGGCAACGCGCTGACGTTCCCGATGACGGTGGGCGCCACGACGATCCTGATGGGCGAGCGGCCCACGCCGGACGCCACGTTCAAGCGCTGGACCGGCGGCGTGGCGGGGCTCAAGCCCACCGTGTTCTACGGCGCGCCCACGGGCTTCGCCGGCATGCTGGCCTCGCCCGTGCTGCCGGCGCGCGATGCGGTGGCGCTGCGCCTGGTGTCGTCGGCCGGCGAGGCGCTGCCGGCGGAGATCGGCGAGCGCTTCCACCGCCACTACGGCGTGCACATCGTCGACGGCATCGGCTCCACCGAGATGCTGCACATCTTCATCTCCAACCGCCCCGACCGCGTGCGCTACGGCACCACCGGCTGGCCGGTGGAGGGCTACACGGTGGAACTGCGTGGCGACGACGGCAAGGAGGTACCCGTCGGCGAGCCCGGCGACCTGTACATCCACGGCCCCAGCGCCGCGATGATGTACTGGGGCAACCGCGCGAAGACGCGCGAGACCTTCCAGGGCGGCTGGACCAAGAGCGGCGACAAGTACGTGCGCAACGACGACGGCAGCTACACCTACGGCGGCCGCAGCGACGACATGCTGAAGGTGAGCGGCATCTACGTGAGCCCGTTCGAGGTCGAGGCCACGCTGGTGCAGCACCCGGCCGTGCTCGAGGCCGCGGTGATCGGCGTGCCCGACGCAGAGGGCCTGACGAAGACCAAGGCCTACGTCGTCTTCAAGCCCGGCAGCAGCGCCAGCGAAGAAGAGCTGAAGGCCTTCGTCAAGGACCGCCTCGCGCCCTACAAGTACCCGCGCTCGTTCGCATTCGTGGCCGAGCTGCCGAAGACGGCCACCGGCAAGATCCAGCGCTTCAAGCTGCGCGAGCAGGAAACGGGGCCGCGCGGGGCATGAACCTCGACACCGTCGAGTTCGCCGGGATCGACTGGCGTGGCCGGCGCGTGCGCATCGAGCACGCGTGGCTGCGGCGCGAGCGCGCCGACACCCCGCTCGTCGTGTTCCTGCACGAGGGCCTCGGCTCGCTGGCGATGTGGAAGGACTTCCCGGCGCGGCTGGTCGACGCGCTGGGCTGCCGCGGCCTCGTGTACTCGCGGCCCGGCTACGGCCGCTCGACGCCGCGCGCCGCCGGCGAGGCCTGGGATCCCGACTTCATGCATCTCCAGGCGCACGAGGTGCTGCCGGCGCTGCTGCAGGCGCTGGGCATCGACGCCGAGGAGGAGCGGCCCTGGCTGTTCGGCCACAGCGACGGCGGTTCGATCGCGCTGCTGTACGCGGCGCGATTCCCCGAGGCGATCGGCGGCGCGGTGGTGGTGGCGCCGCACATCGTCGTCGAGGACGTGTCGGTGGCCAGCATCGCGAAGGCCCGCACGGCTTACGAGACCACCGACCTGCGCGGGCGCCTGGCGAAGTACCACGACGACCCCGACTCGGCGTTCCGCGGCTGGAACGACATCTGGCTGGATCCGCGCTTCCGCGACTGGTCGATCGAGCGCGAGATCGGCGCCATCCGCTGCCCGCTGCTGGCGGTGCAGGGCGTGGACGACGAATACGGCACACTCGCGCAGATCCGCGGCATCGCGCGCCGGGTGCCGCGGACGGAGCTGCTCGAGCTGCCCGCCTGCGGGCACTCGCCGCACCGGGACCAGCCCGATGCGCTGATCGCGGCCACCGTGCGCTTCCACGGCGCACACCCCGTGCACAACCACCCGAGTCCCTTGCCGACCCATCCCTGAACGGAGACATCCCATCGTGAAGACCACCCTGCTCGCCGTCGCTGCCGCCGCCACGCTCGCCTTCGCACCCGCCCACGCCCAGGCGCCGGGCAGCAAGCTCAAGGTCGGCCTGATGCTGCCGGCCACCGGCACCTTCGCCGCGCTGGGCAACGCCATCGAGAACGGCTTCAAGCTCTACGTCACCGAACAGGGCGGCAAGCTCGGCGGGCGCGACATCGAGTACGTCAAGGTCGACGACGAGAGCGATCCCGCCAAGGCGACCGACAACGTCAACAAGCTGATCAAGCGCGACAACGTCGACGTGATCGTCGGCACCGTGCACTCGGGTGTGGCGATGGCGATGGCCAAGGTCGCCAAGGACACCGGCACGCTGCTGATGGTGCCCAACGCCGGCGCCGACGCCGTCACGGGCCCGATGTGCGCGCAGAACATCTTCCGCTCGAGCTTCACCAACTACCAGCCCGGCTACGCGATGGGCGAGGTGGTGGCCAAGAAGGGCCACAAGAACGTCGTCACGATCACCTGGAAGTACGCCGCCGGCGACGAGAGCGTCAAGGGCTTCAAGGAGGCCTTCGAGAAGGGCGGCGGCAAGGTGCTGAAGGACCTGTCGCTGCCGTTCCCGGGCGTCGAGTTCCAGGCGCTGCTGACCGAGATCGCATCGCTGAAGCCCGATGCCGTGTACACCTTCTTCGCCGGTGGCGGCGCGGTGAAGTTCGTCAAGGACTACGCCGCGGCGGGCCTGAAAGGCAAGATCCCGCTGTACGGCGCGGGCTTCCTGACCGACGGCACGCTGGAGGCGCAGGGCGCCGACGCCGAGGGCCTGTTCACCGCGCTGCATTACGCCGACAGCCTGAACACGCCGCGCGACAACGCGTTCCGCCTCGCCTACGCCAAGACCTACAAGCTGCAACCCGACGTGTATGCCGTGCAGGGCTACGACGCCGCGCAGATGCTGGCCGTGGGCCTCAATGCGGTGAAGGGCGACACGACCAAGAAGGCCGAGATCGCCGCCGCGATCCGCAAGGCGAAGATCGACAGCCCGCGCGGCGCCTTCACCGTGAGCGCCAACCACAACCCGGTGCAGGACTTCTACCTGCGCCAGGTGGTCAAGGGCGAGAACAAGAGCGTCGGCATCGCCTCCAAGGCGCTCGTCGACCCGGGCCGCGGCTGCAAGATGTGACGCATCTTCCTGCTGCGCGACCCGATCTCGGCCCTGCGCTGCTCGCCGTACGCCAGTACGGCTGCGGCGCTCGCGCGAACCTCGGCGGGCTCGCGACGGGATCTGCGCCACATCGTTCGCTGTCTGACACCTGATCGTCCTGAATGGACCTCGCCACCTTCCTCATCCAGTGCCTGAACTCGCTGCAGTACGGGCTGCTGCTGTTCCTGGTGGCGTCGGGGCTCACGCTGATCTTCGGGATCATGGGCGTGATCAACCTGGCGCACGGGAGCTTCTACATGATCGGCGCGTACATGGCCTACGCGCTGGCGCCGATCGTGGCGGCCACCTTCGGCGGCGGGTTCTTCGCGACGCTCTTCGTGGGCCTCGTGCTCTCGGTGATCGGCGGCTACGTGCTCGAGTGGGCGTTCTACAGCTACCTGTACGAGCGCGAACATCTGCAGCAGGTGCTGATGACCTACGGTCTCATCCTCGTCTTCGAGGAACTGCGCAGCCTGCTCGTCGGCGACGACGTGCACGGCGTCAAGCCGCCGGCGCTGCTGGCCGGCACGATCCCGCTCGGCGAGCTGATGACCTACCCGGTCTACCGCCTCTTCATCTCCGCCGTGTGCGTGCTGCTGGCCCTGGCCATGTGGTGGGTGTTCGCGCGCACGCGGCTGGGCATGATGATCCGCGCCGGCAGCACCAACCGCGAGA
>JAEUPB010000068.1 GCA_016789955.1 Rubrivivax sp.
CATGCGCGCGATGCCGAGCACGACGGTGGCGAAGATCACCGGCGCGAACACCATCTTGATCAGCTTGATGAAGGCGTCACCGAGCGGCTTGAGATCGGCACCGAGGCCGGGATCGAGCACGCCGAGCAGGATGCCGGCGGACACGCCGATCAGTACCTGCACGTAGAGTTTGCCAAGGAGCTTGCCCGGCAGATGTCGAAGCATCGGAGTTCTCCTCCCGTGGTGGACGGGACAGACGAGGACCCTGCCGCTCTTGCTGGCGGCATCGCGGATCGGGAACAGCGGGGAGGCGGTCCGGCCCGCAGCAGGGGCGCGACCGGACCGCCGCGGCTCAGGCGGCGCGGCTGACGGCGTCCGCGGCGAGGAAGGCGCACACCGCGCGGGTCACGTCGGCCGTGGTGGCCGTGCCGCCCAGATCGCGGGTGTGCAGGGCCGCATCGGCGGTGACGCGCTCGATCGCGCGCATCACGCTGGCCGCCGCGGCGCGCTCGCCCAGGTGTTCGAGCAGCATCACGACCGACCAGAAGGTGCCGACCGGATTGGCCAGGCCCTTGCCCATGATGTCGAAGGCCGAGCCGTGGATCGGCTCGAACATCGACGGGTAGCGGCGCTCGGGGTCGATGTTGCCGGTGGGCGCGATGCCGAGGCTGCCGGCGAGCGCGGCGGCGAGGTCGCTGAGGATGTCGGCGTGCAGGTTGGTCGCGACGATGGTGTCGAGCGACGCAGGGCGGTTGATCATGCGCGCGGTCGACGCGTCGACGAGTTCCTTGTCCCAGGTCACGTCGGGGAACTCGCGGGAGATCTCCAGCGCGATCTGGTCCCACATCACCATCGCGTGGCGCTGCGCGTTGCTCTTCGTGATGACGGTCAGCAGCTTGCGCGGCCGCGATTGCGCCAGCTTGAAGGCGTAGCGCATGATGCGCTCGACGCCGGCGCGGGTCATCATCGACACGTCGGTGGCGGCCTCGATCGGGTGGCCGGCATGCACGCGACCACCGACGCCGGAATACTCGCCCTCGGAGTTCTCGCGCACGATGACCCAGTTCAGGTCCTCGGGCCCGCAGCGCTTCAGCGGCGCGTCGATGCCGGGCAGGATGCGCGTCGGGCGCACGTTGGCGTACTGGTCGAAGCCCTGGCAGATCTTCAGCCGCAGGCCCCACAGCGTGATGTGGTCGGGGATGTGCGGGTCGCCGGCCGAGCCGAACAGGATCGCGTCCTTGTGGCGGATCGCGTCGAGGCCGTTGTCCGGCATCATGACGCCGTGGGCACGGAAGTAGTCGCCGCCCCAGTCGAAGTTCTCGAACGCGAAGCGCAAGGTGCTGCTGGTCTCGGCGAGCGCTTCCAGCACCTGCTGGCCGGCGGGCACGACTTCCTTGCCGATGCCGTCACCGGGGATGGTCGCGATGGCGTAGGTCTTCATGGGGTCTGTCTCCTGCGGTGGGATGGGGTGATCGGTGAGGAGACTGTAGGAGGTGGACCGTGTGCGCGCACGCGGCTAGAGTGAAGCCATTCTTCACCTGAAGCTAACGATGAACGGCGCGAGGCACCCATGACCCGCAGCATCCAGCCCGCCGACCTCGGCTTCTTCTCCACGCTGGCCGGCGCGGGCAGCCTGAGCGCCGCCGCGCGCGAGCTGGGCATCACGACGCCCGCGGTGAGCAAGCACCTGGCGCTGATGGAGTCGCGCGTCGGGCTTCCGCTGGTCACGCGCACGACGAGGCGCATGAGCCTGACGCCCGAGGGCGAGCTGGTCCTGCAGCACGCGCGCCGCATCCTCGGCGAGATCGACGACCTGCAGCAGCTGCTGGGTGTCTCCAAGGCCACGCCCAGGGGCCTGCTGCGGGTGAACGCCACCCTCGGCTTCGGGCGCAGCCATGTCGCGCCGCTGATCTCGCGCTTCGTGCGCAAGCACCCGCAGGTCGAGGTGCAGCTGCAGCTCTCGGTGAACCCGCCTCCGCTCACCGACGACGCCTTCGACGTCTGCCTGCGCTTCGGCGCGCCGCCCGATGCCCGCGTGATCGCCCGGCACATCGCCCCCAACCGCCGCCTGCTGTGTGCCGCGCCGAGCTATCTGGCCAGGCGCGGCATGCCCAAGGCGCCGAACGACCTGACGCGCCACAACTGCATCGGCATCCGGCAGGGCGAGGAAGCCTACGGCGTGTGGCGCCTCTCCACCGGCCGTGCGAAGGGTGCCGCCACCGAGGCGGTGAGGATCCGCGGCAACCTGACCACCAACGACGGCGAGATCGCCGTCAACTGGGCACTCGACGGCCACGGCATCGTGATGCGCGCCGAGTGGGACATCGACCGCCACTTGAAGAGCGGCCGCCTCGTGCAGGTGCTGCCGCAGTACCACACGCCGGACGCCGACATCCACGCCGTGTACCCGCAGCGCCACCAGACGGCGGCGCGGGTCCGGGGCTTCGTCGATTTCCTCGCGCAGGCGTTCCAGCGGCGCGCCGCAGCGGGCCAGCCGTAGGCCGCAGGTCGCCGTGGCCATCGTGGCCTGCGAGCACGGCCCTGGCGTAGAGCTAAGCTCGGGGTGCCGGCAGCCGTGTGCGCGCCGACACCACGGAGGCCACCCATGACCGAGCCCACCCGACGCGAGATCCTCGCCGGCGCCGCCGCACTCGCCGCCGCCGGCACCGCGAGCGCCGTCGACAACCCCGAGTACCTCTCGGCCGCACAGCTCGCCGACGCGCTGCGCGCGAAGCGCCTCTCGTCGCTCGAACTCACCGACCGGCTGATCGCCCGCATCGAACGGCTCGACGCGCGGCTGAACGCCGTGATCGCGCGTGACTTCGACCGCGCCCGCGACGCCGCGAAGGCCGCCGACGCGGCACTTGCGCGCGGCGACGCGCGGCCGTTGCTGGGCGTGCCGATGACGGTGAAGGAGTCGTTCAACATGGCCGGACTGCCGACGACCTGGGGCATCCCCGAGGCGCGCGGCTACGTGGCGCGCGAGGACGCGCTGATCGTCTCGCGGGTGCGCGCCGCCGGCGCGGTGATCCTGGGCAAGACCAACGTGCCGCTGGTGCTGGGCGACTGGCAGAGCTACAACGCCATCCACGGGGTCACGCGCAACCCGTGGGACCTGGAGCGCTCGCCGGGCGGCTCGTCGGGCGGTTCTTCGGCGGCGCTGGCGGCCGGGTTCGGCCCGCTCTCGCTGGGCTCGGACATCGGCGGCTCGCTGCGCGTGCCGGCCCACTTTTGCGGCGTCACGGCGCTGAAGCCCACGCACGGCCTCGTGCCCACGCGCGGCCAGGTGCCGCCCGGCGCGCCCGCGCTGCCGCGCGAGCCGGATCTCGCGGTGGTCGGCCCGATGGCACGCACCGTCGACGATCTGACGAGGCTGTTCGACGTGATCGCCGGCCCCGACGAACAGGGCACCGGCGTCGGCTACCGGCTCGCGCTGCGCCCGCCGCGCCACCAGGCGCTGAAGGACCATCGCGTGCTGCTGCTGGACAGCCATCCGATGGCACCGACCGCGAGCGCGATCCGGCAGGCGCTGGAGCGCCTGGGCGGCCGGCTCGAGCGGGCCGGCGTGCGCGTGCAGCGCAGCCACGCGCGGATGCCCGACCTGGCCGAGGTGTCCCGCGTCTACGCGCGGCTGTTGATGTCGTTCACCGCCGCGTTCTGGCCGCAGCCGCTCTACGACCAGATGCGCAACGCCGGCGCGTCGATCCCGGCCGAAGACCGCAGCCTGGGTGCCGAGCTCGCGCGCGGCATCGGGCTCAGCCACCGCGACTGGATGGGGGCCGACGGCGCGCGCGCCAGCCACCAGCAGCAGTTCCGCGCGCTGTTCGAGCAGGTCGACGTGATCCTGTGCCCGGCGATGGCCGTCACCGCCTATCCGCACGACCACAGCGAGCCGCAGCACCAGCGCCGGCTCGACGTCGACGGCCGCAAGGCGCCCTACAGCAGCACCGGCCTGGTCTGGGCCTCGGCGGCCACCAGCACCGGCCTGCCCGCCGCGGTGGTGCCGATCGACCGTGGCGACAGCCCGCTGCCGATCGGCGTGCAGATCATCGGGCCGCACCTGGAAGACCGCACCGTGCTCGGATTCGCCGCGCACCTCGAGCGCGAGTTCGGCGGCTTCGTGCCGCCGCCGGGCTACGCCTGAGCCGGCGCCGTCACGCCACCATCGGCCGTGCCGCCAGCACCGCCTGCCGCGCGCGGTCGAGGAAGGCGCGCTTGTCCTCGCCGGGTGCGAGGCGCATCGGCGTGCCGAAGGTGGCGGTGCACAGGATGGGCACCGGCACCACCTCGCCCTTGGGCATCACGCGCTGCACGTTGTCGATCCACACCGGGATCAGCGCGACGTCGGGGAACTGCTCGGCCAGGTGGTACAGGCCGCTCTTGAACGGCATCGGCTCGCCGCGGTTGCTGCGCGTGCCCTCGGGGAAGATCACGAGCGAGTCGCCACGGGCGAGTGCCTCCACCAGCGGCTCCAGCGGGTCCTGGTCGTCGGTGCGCTGCCGGCTGACGTAGACCGCGTTGAACACCTCGCGCGTCAGCCAGTGCTTGAATCGCGTCGAGGTCCAGTAGTCCCTGGCGGCGATCGGCCGTGTGCGCGCGCGCAGTTCCTGCGGCAGTGCGGCCCAGATCAGCACCCAGTCGAGGTGGCTCTGGTGGTTGGCGAAATAGATGCGCTGCTCGGCCTTGGGCGGGCAGCCGCGCCAGTGGCCCTGCGCGCCGGTCACCAGGCGCGCCACGGCCACGAGCAGCCAGCCCATCGCGTCGGCGCGCGTCACGGCGCGGGTTCCGGGGTCGTCGTGCCGGCGCCTAGGGCAGTGCCGCGGTGACGACCATCTCCACCTTCCACTCGGGCTTGGCGAGCGCCGCCTGCACGGTGGCGCGCGGCGGCGTGTGGCCGCTCACCACCCAGCCTTCCCACACGGCGTTCATCGCGGGGAACTCGGCCAGGTCGGCGATGTAGATCTGCACCATCAGCAGCCGGCTCTTGTCGGTGCCGGCGCGGGCCAGCAGCCCGTCGATGGCGGCGAGCACCTGGCGCGTCTGCCCGGCGATGTCCTGGCTCGCGTCGGGTGCGACCTGTCCGGCGAGGTAGCACACGCCGTTGTGGACGGCCATCTCCGACAGCCGCGGGCCGACGTCGAATCGTTGCAGGGTCATCGGTGGTGGCCTTTCTTGTGCTTGTGGTGGGCGTGCCCGTGGGCACCGTGAGGGGGATGCGCGTGCGCAGGGGCTGCCGCCGCGGGCGCCGACTTCTGCCCGAGCTTGGACTCGGTGCCGGCGAACAGCTTGCGGATGTTGCCTTCGTGGCGCCAGATGAGCAGCAGGCTCATCGCCGCGACGGCGAAGAACGATGACTCGAAGCCCCAGATCAGCAGTTCGTAGAACGGCGCGAACACCGCGCTCAGGATCGACGCCAGCGACGAGTAGCGGAAGAACGCCGCGATGATCAGCCAGGTCAGCAGCGTGGCCAGGCCCAGCCCCGGCTGCAGCGCCATCAGCGCGCCGGCCGCGGTGGCCACGCCCTTGCCGCCCTGGAAGCGGAAGAACAGCGGCCAGAGGTGCCCGAGGAAGGCCGCGAGGCCGGTGAACGCGGCCACGGTCTCCACGTCGTCGCCCAGGCCCCAGCGGCGACCCCAGGCCAGCACCGCGAACACCGGCACGTAGCCCTTCAGCGCATCGAGCGCGAGGGTGATGATCGCGGCGGCCCGGTTGCCCGAGCGCAGCACGTTGGTGGCGCCGGGGTTGCCCGAGCCGTAGCTGCGCGGGTCGGCCAGGCCCATCAGCCGGCTGATGATCACGGCGAACGACAGCGAGCCGACCAGGTAGCCGGCGAGCAGGCACAGGGCGACGGATGCGTACGGCATGGGCGCCGCACTATACGGCGCGGCCTGCGGTCCACGATCCGGGATCCGGCGCGGCGCGGTCTCGGGTAGCGTCGCGCAGTGCCGCGCCCCACACCCCCATGACTCCCGCGCCATCCAGGCCCACCGACAGCCTCTTCGCCCAGCGTGCCTTCATGCGGCTGTGGGTGTCGCGCCTGGCCGGCACGTCGGGTGCGCAGATGCTGATGGTGGCGTTGGGCTGGCAGATGTACGACCTCACCGGCTCGGCCTGGGACCTGGGGCTGGTGGGCCTGCTGCAGTTCCTGCCGGCGCTGCTGCTGGTGCTGGTGGCCGGCCAGGTGGTGGACCGCTACCAGCGCGGGCGCATCATCGCCGGCTGCCACGCCACGATGCTCGGCATCTCGCTCGCGCTGGCGATCGGAAGCGCCGCCGGTGCGGTGACGCGCGAGTGGCTGCTGCTGCTCTCGGTGGCGCTGGGCGTGGTGCGCGCGTTCCAGATGCCGGCGCAGCAGGCGCTGGTGCCGGCGCTGGTGCCCCCGGAACTGCTGCCGCGCGCGCTGGCCTTCGCGTCGTCGGGTCTGCAGGGGGCCATCATCGCCGGGCCGGCGCTCGGCGGCCTGGTGTACGCGCTGGGGGCGGTGGCGGTCTACGCGCTGTGCGCGGTGCACTTTCTCGCGGCGGGGTGGCTGGTGGCGTCGATCGTCCATGCGCAGGTGCATGCGCCCGAACGGCCGGGCTGGCGCACGCTGCTGGCCGGCGTGGACTACGTGTGGCGGCACAAGGTGGTGCTGGGCGCGGTCTCGCTGGACTTCTTCGCGGTGCTGCTGGGCGGCGCCGTGGCGCTGCTGCCGATCTACGCGCGCGACATCCTGCACGTCGGCCCCTGGGGCCTGGGGCTGCTGCGCGCGGCGCCGGCGCTGGGGGCGCTGGTGATGTCGGTGGCGCTCACGCGCTGGCCGGTGCGGCGGCGCAGCGGGGCCTGGCTGCTCGGCGCAGTGGCGGTGTACGGGCTCACGACGCTGGTGTTCGGCGTGTCGACGAGCTTCGGCCTCTCGCTGGCGATGCTGGCGTTCGGCGGCGCCGCCGACATGATCAGCGTGGTGATCCGCCAGACGCTGGTGCAGCTCGAGACGCCCGACGCGATGCGCGGCCGCGTCAGCGCGGTCAACTCGGTGTTCATCGGCGGCTCCAACCAGCTCGGCGAGTTCGAGTCGGGCGCCACCGCGGCATGGCTGGGCGCGGCGGGCTCGGTGGTGCTGGGCGGCGCGGGCACGCTGCTGGTGGCGGCGCTGTGGGTGCGGCTGTTCCCGAGGCTGGCGCGTCGCGACGCGCTGGTCGGAGCGCGCTGACGACGGCCGCGCGCCTGCCGGCGTGGGCGCGTGGCCGACGTGGCGCGGGTCAGGCCGCCGCGCCCGAGACCCTGAACACGGCGACCGCACGCACGAGCTGTTCGGCCTGCTGGCGCAGGCTCTCGGCCGCGGCGGCCGATTCCTCGACCAGCGCGGCGTTCTGCTGGGTCGTCTTGTCCATGTTGGAGACGGCCTCGCCGATCTGGCCCACCCCCGCGCTCTGCTCCGTGCTGGCGGTGCTGATCTCGCCCATGATGTCGGTGACGCGCCGGATCGACTGGACGATCTCCCGCATCGTCTCGCCGGCGCGATCGACCAACGCACCGCCACGCTCGACGCGCTCGACGCTGGTGGAGATCAGCGACTTGATCTCGCGGGCTGCCTCGGCGCTGCGCTGGGCGAGGTTGCGCACCTCGCCGGCCACCACCGCAAAGCCGCGGCCCTGCTCGCCCGCGCGCGCCGCCTCGACCGCCGCGTTGAGCGCGAGGATGTTGGTCTGGAACGCGATGCCGTCGATCGTGCCGATGATCTCGGCGATGCGGCGCGACGAGTCGTTGATGTCCTTCATCGTCGTCACCACCTGTTCCACCACCTGACCGCCCTGGCTCGCCACCTCGGAGGCTGCCACGGCGAGCTGGTTGGCCTGGCGGGCGTTGTCCGCGTTCTTGGTCACGGTGGCGCCGAGTTGCTCCATCGACGCCGCCGTCTGCTGCAGCGCGCTGGCCTGCTGCTCGGTGCGTGCGGAGAGGTCCTGGTTGCCGTTGGCGATCTGCGCGCTGGCGGTGGCCACGCTGCCGGCATTGCCGCGCACCGCGCTGACGACCCGGGTCAGCGAATCCTGCATCGCGCCCATCGCGGCCAGCAGCGGCGAGAACTCGTCGCGAGCGGTGTCGTGCACCGGCTGCAGCAGGTCTCCGTCGCGGACGCGTTCCGCAACCGCCGACGCCTGCGCGACGCGCCGCCGCAGCACGCTGCCGACATGCCAGGACATCGCCATCAGCGCGCCGATCGTCGCCGCGACCAGGCTGCCCAGCCACAGCTGCGTGGAGTCCGCATGGTTGCGGATGCCTCGCAGATCCGTCTGCAGGTTCTCCTGCTGGAACTTCACGGTCTCGGCCAGTTCCTTCAGCACCGCGTTGCGCGCCGGGATCGTGCGCTCGACCAGGAAGGCGAACGCCTCGTCCTTCTTGCCGGCACGGATCAACGCGATGTTCGCCTCGCCGGCCTCCCAGAACTTGGCGACGATCGGCGGCAGCGTGGCGTATCGCTGCCTGCCCGCCTCGGTGAACAGGCCGGTTTCGTAGGCCTTCAGGGTTTCGGCGATCGCCTTGCGCTTCTCGCCGACGTCGGCCAGCGTCGCCGCGAGCTCCTCCGGCGTGCGCGACAGCATCCCGTGGCGCAGTTGCAGCGACACGCGGGTGACGTTCAGCTCGAGCTCGGCCATGCGCTGCAGCTGCGGCACGCGCGAACTCCCGGTGCGATCGGCCTGCGATTCGATGTCGGCGAGCTGGACGTGGCTGTAGTACGCCACACCGCCCAGCGACATGCTCAGCGCGATGGCCAGTGCGTACAGCCGGGCGGTGATGCCTTGATTGATCAGTCGAGGCATGGGTGTTTTCCGTTTGATGGAACGCGGGGATATGTGGGCCTGGCAGAACAAAATCATCGACACCTGATCAGGCCCTGAACGGTGGAATTGCCTGACGATCCAGGGCCAGTTCGACCGCACGGCCCGGCGATGCGACCAATTCCCGGCTCAAGGCGCCCGCCCATGGGCCGCGGTCCTTCATCCGCCCGAGCATCGGGCGACACCGGCCGTGGTGGAAGTGCCGATGTGATGCGCCCCACTTTCACGCATCGGTGGGCGTGTCAGGGGTCACCATGGGCGGCCACGGAGATCCCCGCGCCCACCCGGCGCCACAACCCAGGAGCTGCTTGCATGAGTGCCCATACGCGGCAGGAGACGATGGCCGTCCGCCGCGCCGAAGACGATCTCGCGGGGAAGTTCGCCGCGATCGACCGCAGCCAGGCGGTCGCCGAGTTCACGCTGGACGGCGTCGTCCTGCGGGCCAACGCCAACTACCTGCGCCTGTTCGGCTACACCGAAGACGAGGTGGTCGGCCGACCGCACCGGATCTTCTGCAGGGCGCAGCTTGCCGACAGTGCCGCCTACTCGGCGTTCTGGGCTGCGTTGGCGCGCGGCGAGCACCGTGGCGGAGAGTTCGAGCGCGTGGCGGCCGATGGCCGGGCGGTGTTCCTGCAGGCCACCTACAACCCCGTGCTGGATGCGACCGGACAGCCCGTCAGCGTGCTCAAGTTCGCCACCGACATCACGCAGACCAAGTGCGACGCGCTCGAGTCCGCCAGCAAGATCGCGGCGATCGACCGCGCGCAGGCCGTGATCGAGTTCGACCTGGCGGGACGGGTGCTCTGCGCCAACGCAAACTTCCTCTCGCTGACCGGCTACGGTGCCGACGAGGTGGTGGGCCGCCACCACCGCCTGTTCGTCACGCCCGACGAGGCTGCCAGTGCCGAGTACCTCGCCTTCTGGGAACGGCTCTCGCGCGGCGAATTCGTCGGCGGCGAGTTCAAGCGCGTGGGCAAGGACGGGCGCGAGGTGTGGATCCAGGCCACCTACAACCCGGTGATGGACCCGCTGGGCCGCCCGGTGAAGGTGGTCAAGTTCGCCACCGACGTGACGCAGGCCAAGCTGCGCAGCGCCGACCACGAGTCGAAGATCGCGGCGATCGACCGCAGCCAGGCGGTGATCGAGTTCGACCTCGACGGCCACGTGCTCGACGCCAACCGCAACTTCCTGAAGGCGATGGGCTACACGCTGCGCGAGATCCGCAACCAGCACCACAGCCTGTTCTGCACCCCGGAGTACAGCCAGGGAGAGGAGTATCGCGACTTCTGGCTGCGGCTGAGCGAAGGCGAGTTCATCAGCGGGCGCTTCCACCGCCGCGGCAAGTTCGACCGCGACGTGTGGATCCAGGCCAGCTACAACCCGGTGCTCGACCTCAACGGCAAGGTCGTGAAGGTGGTGAAGGTCGCGCACGACGTCACCGCCGAGGTGATGCTCGAGCAGCGCATCGCCGAGAAGACCGCCGAGATGTCGGCCGGCATCCGCGACCTCGCGGCGAGCATCACCACCATCGCGGCCAACTCCGGCGTGGCTGCCGAGACCGCCACGCAGGCCACCGAGGCGGCGCAGCTGGGCTCGGAGTCGCTGGCCAAGGCGCTGGCGGCGATCGACACCATCCAGCGCGGCTCGGCCCGCATGGGCGAGATCGTGCGCGCCATCGGCGACATCGCCAACCAGACCAACCTGCTCGCGTTCAACGCCGCCATCGAGGCGGCGCGCGCCGGGCAGCACGGCCTCGGGTTCTCGGTGGTGGCCGCCGAGGTGCGCAAGCTCGCCGAGAACAGCGCCACCGCGGCGCGCGAGATCACGAGCCTGATCGAGCAGACCGTGGCGCAGGTGGCGCAGGGCGCCGACGTGAGCCGCACCGCGGCACGGAGCTTCGACGGCGTGCTGGGCAGCATGCAGCGCACGCGCAACAACGTCAGCGAGATCGCCGGTGCGAGCGAGCGGCAGCGGCTGCTGGCCGCCGACGTGCTTGCGCTGATCGAGGCGCTGGCGGCATCGCGGCAGGCGCGGTGAACGCGCTCGCGGGCCGGAAGTCGGGCGCGGCACACGCGCCCATGGATGCCGGCTGGGGCGGTCTCGTCGTCGCCGGCATGCCGCTGGCCGTGCCGCTGGCGGCGCTGCGAGAAGTGCTGCCGGCCCAGGGCCTGGTGCCGCTGCCCTGCGGCGAACCCGCGGTGGCGGGCGGCCTGGACCTGCGCGGCGTGACGGTGCCGGTGGTCGACCTCGCGCGGCTGCTGCCCGGCTTGCCGGATGCGGCGCCGCCGCCGCATCCGGTGGTGGTGCTCGTCGAACACCGCGGCGGCCTGCTCGGGCTGCGCGCCGATGCCGTGTGCGGCATCTTCGCCGCCGCGGCGCCGCTGAGCCGTGTGCGTGCGGCGGTGGCCGAAGGCGAGCTCGTCACGCCGCCCGCGCGTTTGGACCTCTACGCGGGCAGCGTGCGCCGCGGCGACACCGGGGCCATCGTGCAGCGGCTGTCGATCGACGCGCTGGCCGCCTGGCCCGGCCTGCCGTGGATCGACGATCCGGAGCCGCAGCGCAGCCGCGAGGCCGAACTGGCGGATGACGCCGATGCGACCGGTGGGAACGACCCGAAAGCCGACGGCACGGAGGCCGCCGGCCGAGCGTGGCTGCTCGTTCGCTGCGGCCGGCTGGGCCTGGCGGTGGAGGCGCTGGACGTGCGCGCCACGCTGTGGGAGCCGGCGATCGAGCCGTCGCCGGTGGCGGGCGGCTGCTGCCGCGGCGTGCTGGCCTTCGGCGCGCGGCGCGTGCCGGCGGTGGACCTGGCGATGCTGTGCGGGCTCGGCGAGCAGCCGTTGCAGACGCTGCAGCAGGCGTTCGTCATCGAGCGCTCCGAAGGCTGCGTGGCGCTGCTGGTGCAGGGCGTGCAGGACATCGTGCGCGTGCGGCCCGGCGACGTGGCGGCACTGGCCGCCGGCGCGCTGCCGGGCGGGCTGTGCGCGGGCGTGCTGTCGCGCGCGGCGGGTGACTGCGCCACCTGGATGCTGATCGATGGCGCCGCGCTGCGCGAGCACCCGGAGGTGCGTGCGCTGGCCGCCGTGAACATCGTCGATCCCGGCGCGGCGCCCGACCTCGTGGGCGGCGCGGCGCCCGGCGTGCGTGGCGCAGCGGGCGGCGAGTCCGTCATCACCTTCCGCCTGCGGCTGGAACTGGCCGCACACATCGCGCAGGTGCGCGAGATCCTGCCGGCGGCAGCCGACGACGGGGCCTTCGGGCCCGACGCGGTGCTGCGCTCGATCCAGGTGGTGCGCGGCCGCTCGGTGCCGGTGCTGTGCCTGGCACGGCTGCTGGGCACCTCGGCACCGGCGTGGAGTGCCGCCGGTGCCGTGCTCGTCGTCGAGGTCGATGGCGGCTGGGTGGGGCTGGCCGTGCCGCAGATGCTCTCGATCGAGCAGGCGCACGGCAACCGCCCGGTGCCGCAGACGCTGGCCCTGGGCGCCGACGCCACCATGGTCGCCGCGAGCCGGTTGGTGACGCTGGGGCAGGGCGCGGGTGAACGCACGCTGCCGCTGCTGGACCTGGTGGCGCTCGCAACGCGCGCCGCCGCGACGCTGCTCGCGCAGGCCGCGTAGCGGCGTCACCGGCCCTGCTTCTCGCGCAGCCGCTCGCGCGACGCCTTCGAGCGCGCCTTCCACACCTGCAGCTGCGCCTTGCGCTGCAACGCGGTCATCGTGTCGCGCTGCGTCTCGCGCAGCAGCTTGTGGAAGTTGCGCAGACGTGCGTCGTCCACCGCGCCGCGCACGGCGCAGCCGGGCTCGTCGTGGTGGCGGCAATCGCGGAAGCGGCACGACGCCGAAAGCTGCGCGATGTCGTCGAACACCGCCTGCACGTCGCCGGCCTCGCTGTCCAGCCGCAGCGTGCGCAGCCCCGGCGTGTCGATGATGCAGGCGCCTTGCGGCGTGCGGTGCAGCGTGCGCGCGGTGGTGGTGTGGCGGCCGCGGCCGTCGCCACTGCGCGTGCCGCCGGTGAGCTGCAGTGCATCGCCGACGAGCGTGTTGGTCAGCGTGCTCTTGCCGGTGCCGCTGGCACCCAGCAGCACCAGCGTGCGGCCGGCCGTGAGCCATGGCGCCAGCGCATCGGCGGCACCGGCCTGCAGCGCGTTCACGGTGACCACCGCCGCATCGGGTGGCAGCAGCGCGGCCACCTCGGCGGCGCGCGCCGCCGGGTCGTCGCACAGGTCGGCCTTGGTCAGCACGACCACCGTGCCGATGCCGGCCAGCCGCACCATCGCCAGGTAGCGTTCGAGGCGACGCACGTTGTAGTCGAGGTCCAGGCCCATCACGATGAGCGCGGTGTCGACGTTGGAGACGATCACGGTGCGCGTGACCTTGTCGCGGCCGTCGTGCAGCCGGCGCGCAAGCTGCGTCAGCGGCGGCAGCCGCTGCTGCACCCACCACTGGCCGTGCGGGTTGCGTGCGGCGAGCACCCAGTCGCCGACGGCCAGCGCGTCGGCCTGTGCGGCCAGTTCGGCGAGCAGCGCGGGCAGGGCCTGCGCGGGGTGCTCGTCGTTGCCGTCGTGCAGCGTCAGCGCGTCGCGCTGCACCTCCACCACGCGCAGCAGCGCGGCGTCGTCATGGGCCGGCGTGACCGCCAGCGATTGCAGATGGGCGGCGGCGAGGCCGATGCCGCGCAGCCGCTCGAGGATGGAAGAGTCGAACATGATCGAACAGGAGTCCTGGGTCGTTCGGCGGCGCACAGGCGCCGCCCGGTCGCGCGGACGGGGCCGTGCGGGGCAGGTGTGACGACAGGGCTCACGCGGCGCGAGGCCGCGGCGGGTTCGACCGAAAGGGGGCGGGAGACCGTTCGCTGACTTCAGCGACGGAGCGTCGGCGGCTGCCGACGCGGGCGGGATCTCAGGCCGTGCAAGCCCGGCGTGCTGCAAGGGGCGTGGTGGCAGTCTGCATGGCGGGCCTCCTGTGGCGTGGGTGGATCGGCGGGGCGAAGGGGCGCGACTCTAGCTGCGGGGGCCATCGAACGTCAACCCCGCTGTGCGGCCCGCGTGGCCTGCGCAGCGTTTCACGGCATCAGCGCGAGGAACATGAAGGCCGCGAAGATCACCAGGTGCACCGCGCCCTGCATCATCGTCGTGCGGCCGCTGACGAAGGTGATCGACGCGACGATGAAGGTGGTGGCCAGCAGCACGAGCTCCGTGCCGCCGATGCCCAGCGACAGCGGCAGGCCCAGCACCAGCGACGCCGCGGCCACCACTGGGATCGTCAGGCCGATGCTGGCCATCGCCGAGCCGAGCGCGAGGTTCAGGCTGGTCTGCAGCCGGTCGGCGCGCGCGGCGCGCACCGCGGCCCAGGTCTCGGGCAGCAGCACGAGCATCGCGATGACGATGCCGATCACCGCGCGCGGCGCGCCCATCGCCGCCACGCCCGCCTCCACCACAGGCGAGAGCACCTTGGCCAGGCCCACCACCGCGACCAGCGAGACCACCAGCAGGCCGAAGCTCGCCCAGGCCAGCCCGGCACCCGGCGGCTCGGCGTGCACGTTCTCGTCGTCGGCATGGCCGGCGGGCAGGAAGTAGTCGCGGTGCCGCACCGTCTGCACGAACACGAAGATCGCCCACAGCGTGATCGAGGCCACCGCGGCGAACGCGAGCTGCGCCGGCGAGTACGTGGGCCCCGGCGCGCTGGTGGTGAAGTTCGGCAGCACGAGCGTGAGGCTGCTCATCGCCACCAGTGCCGCCAGCGCCGCGTTCACGCCGTCGATGTGGAACGACTGCTCGCGGTGGTGCAGGCCGCCCACCAGCAGGCAGATGCCGACCACGCCGTTGCAGATGATCATCAGCGCCGCGTAGATCGTGTCGCGCGGCAGCGTGGCGGCCTCCGCGCCGCCGCTGAGCATCATCGACAGTACCAACGCCACCTCGATCACCGTGACGGCGATGGCCAGCACCAGCGTGCCGTAGGGCTCGCCGATGCGGTGCGCGACGACCTCGGCGTGGTGCACCGCGGCGATCACCGCGGCCACCAGTGCCGCGGCCGAGGCCACGGCGAGCAGCGCGCCGCCGGGCCACACCATCGCGGCGGCGAGCACGAACGCGGCGACGAGGGGAACGATCCAGGTCCAGAGGGGCACCGGTCGATTCTCGCCGTGCCCCGCGCGAGTGCGGCCGGGGTGGATAGCATCGCCCCATGAAGGCCGGCTGCTTGCTCGCGATGCGGTTCGTGCGACAGCTCGCCTGCGCGCTGGTCGCCGCGATGGTGTCCGTCGCGGCCATGGCCGCGGAGCCGATCGTCGTCGGCTCCAAGCGCTTCACCGAGTCGTACGTGCTGGGCGAGATCGTCTGCCGCAGCTATGTGGCCGCGGGCACGCCGTGCGAGCACCGCGCCGGGCTGGGCAACACCGGCATCCTCGAGCAGGCGCTGGCCAGCGGCGCGGTGCAGGTCTACCCCGAGTACACCGGCACCATCGTGCGCGAGCTGCTGAAGCGCGATGGCAACCCGACGCTCGAAGAGCTCAACGCCTGGCTGGCCGCGCGCGGCCTGAAGGCCGCGGTGCCGCTGGGCTTCAACAACACCTATGCGCTCGCGATGCGCGAAGAGCAGGCGGCGAAGCTCGGCATCGCGCGCATCAGCGACCTGGCGCGGCCCGGCGCCGCGGCGCTGCGCCTGGGCCTCTCGCACGAGTTCCTCGTGCGTGCCGACGGCTGGCCCGGCCTCGTGCGCGCCTATGGCCTCGCGCTGCCGGCGCCGCAGGGCGTCGACCACGGCATCGCCTACGAGGCGCTGCGCGACGGGCAGGTGGACCTGATCGACGTCTACTCCACCGACGCGAAGATCGGCCGCTACGGGTTGCGCGTGCTGCAGGACGATCGCGCGTACTTCCCGGCCTACGACGCGGTGCTGCTGATGAAGCGCGAGGTCGACGACGCGCCGCTGCGCGGCCTGCAGGGGCGCATCGACGCGCGCACGATGATCGCGCTGAACGCCGAGGTCGAGCTCGACGGCCGCACGTTCGCCGACGTGGCGCTGCGGTTCCTGCAGCAGCGCGCCGCGGGCTCGCAGGCCGCTCCGCCTGCGCGGCCCGGCGTGTGGCAGCGGCTGGTGGCGCCGGACCTGGCGAGGCTCACCGCACAGCACCTGCTGCTGGTGGGGGCCTCGCTGGCGCTGGCGGTGGCCGTGGCGGTGCCGCTGGGGGTATGGGCCTGGGCCGTGCCACGCGCCGCGGGGTGGATCCTCGGCATCACGGGCGTGGTGCAGACGGTGCCCTCACTGGCGCTGCTGGCGTTCCTGATCTCGCTGCTGGGCACGATCGGCACGCTGCCCGCGCTGGTGGCGCTGTTCGTCTACGCGCTGTTGCCGATCGTGCGCAACACGCACGCGGGCCTGGCCGGTGTCGAGGCCGGCCTCGTCGATGCTGCTCGCGCCCTGGCGCTGACGCCGCGGCAGACGCTGCGCCTGGTGCTGCTGCCGCTGGCCGCGCCAGTGATCCTCGCCGGCGTGAAGACGGCCGCGGTGATCGGCGTGGGCACCGCCACGGTGGCCGCCTTCGTCGGCGCCGGCGGCTACGGCGAGCGCATCGTGGCCGGCCTCGCGGTGAACGACCACGCACTGATGCTGGCCGGTGCATTGCCGGCGGCCGTGCTGGCGCTGCTCGTGCAGTGGGGGTTCGATGTGCTGGAACGGCGCAGCCGCCCGTCGACGCGACGGGTGCGTGGCTGACGCGCCGGCTCAGTCGCGCCGCGCCGCCGGCCGCTGCCGGTAGAACGTCAGCGGCACCTCGGCCGCCTGCTGCTTCAGCACCGACTTGCGCATGCGGCCGACCACGTGCATCTCGCACGGCTTGCAGTCGAACCGCAGCAGCAGCTTCTCGCCGCCGTTCGGCCCCGCGCTGGTTAGCACCAGCGGCTCGGCACGCACCGTGCCCTGCACCCCTTGCACGCCCTTGGCCTGCTTCGGGCACAGCGAGAGTGACCAGCGCACGCAGTGCTTGGTGATCATCAGGCTGACGTCGCCCAGCTCCTCGTGGCTCTCGTAAGCGGCTCCCACCAGCTTCACGCCGTGCTTCGCGTAGAACGCCGCGGCCTGTTGGTTGTAGACGTTGGCCAGGTAGGTCAGCGTGTCCTCGGGGTAGGGCACCGGAGGCTCCACCGGCGGCAGCGGCAGCCAACGGCGGAAGGCGGCCGAGCGCGCGGCGTCGAGCGCAGCCACGGCATCGCGGCGCAGGGCGTTGATCGCGCCGATCGGCAGGAAGTCGGCGGCGGCATCGTCGTCGATGCGGATCTCGCGGGCCGCGTACAGCGTGCCGCCGAGCTTGCCGAGCTGCTCGTGAATCACGGCGCGGCCCTTGGCGGCGTCGCGCGAGCGTTCGTGCCGCTGCGCGAGCATGGCCTCGGCCGTGTGGCCGTGGGCATCGGCGACGCGCAGCACGTAGCCCGCATCGCTGCGCGACAGGCGCAGGTCGACGGCGATCGTGCGCTCGCTGGTGCGGCCGGCCATCAGCCGCTCCCAGGCCATGTCGCGGTTGCGGCTGATCTCCACGCCCTTGCGCAGGCCCTTCAGCTCGGCGATGGGCGCGTTGGGTTCCACGCGCCAGCCGGCGCCGCCCAGCGGCCGCGCGACGTTCACCGGCACGCCCTGCAGGTGGCCCTGCAGGTCGACCCAGGTCAGCGCGTCGCCGTTGTGCAGCGCCATCGACGCATCGGCGAGCTGCACGTCGAAGTGGTCGGCGCCGATGCGCTGCACGTGGCCCACCGGCAGCCCGGCGTGCTTGGGCGTGTCGAAGGCGCCGATGTCCATGCGGCGGCCGTTGACGAAGTAGTCGATGCCGCCGCGGTTGAAGCCGCGCTCGGGGTCGGGCGTGAAGAAGAAGCGCGTGCGCCCGTGCGACGACGCGTGCAGCTCCGGCCTCTCGTCGAGGATGGCGTCGAACAGCAGCCGGTAGTGCGCGGTGACGTTCTTGACCGTCGCCAGGTCCTTGTAGCGGCCCTCGATCTTGAAGCTGCGGATGCCGGCGTCGATCAGCGCGCGCAGGTTGGCGCTCTGGTCGTTGTCCTTCAGGCTCAGCACGTGCTTCTCGTGCGCCACCACGCGGCCCTGCGCGTCGGTCACGGTGTAGGGCAGCCGGCACTCCTGCGAGCAGCTGCCGCGGTTGGCGCTGCGCCCGGTGTGCGCGTGGCTGATGAAGCATTGCCCGCTGTAGGCCACGCACAGCGCGCCGTGGATGAAGAACTCGAGCGTCGCGTGGTCCACCACCGCGCGGATGGCGCGGATCTGCTCCAGCGTCAGCTCGCGCGCCAGCACCATCTGCGCGAACCCGGCGTCCTGCAGGAAGCGGGCCTTTTCGGGCGTGCGGATGTCGGTCTGCGTGCTGGCGTGCAGCTGGATCGGCGGCAGGTCCAGCATCGCCAGCGCCATGTCCTGCACGATCAGCGCGTCGGCGCCGGCGTCGTGCAGCTGCCAGCACAGGCGTCGCGCCGACTCCAGCTCGTCGTCGCGCAGGATGGTGTTGACGGTGACGAGGATGCGGGCGTTCACGCGGTGGGCGTGGCGGCACAGGCGCTCGATGTCCTGCACCGAGTTGGACGCCTTGTCGCGAGCGCCCCAGCCGGGGCCGCCGATGTACACCGCGTCGGCGCCGTGGTCGATGGCGGCGATGCCGATGTCGGCGTCGCGCGCGGGGGCGAGCAATTCGATCTCGTCGGCGCGGGCGTTCGTGGGCGCGGGCGCTATCGTCGCGGGCATCGTCGTTGAGGAGATCGTCGTGGACTGGATCCGTCAGTGTCGCACCATCGTTTCCGGCGTGGCCGTCATGGCCCTGTTCGCGCTGTCCGCCGGCCCGGCGCAGGCGCAGGCCTGGCCGCAGCGCGGGCCGATCAAGCTGGTGGCGGTGTTCCCGCCCGGCGGCTCCGTCGACCAGGTGGCGCGCATCCTCGCGCCGGTGCTGCAGCAGCGGCTCGGGCAGGCGGTGGTGGTCGACAACAAGGGCGGCGCATCGGGCTCGATCGGCACCGCGGCGGTGGCGACCTCGCCGCCCGACGGCTACACCTACGCGGTGGTGTTCGACACCCACGGCGTGAACCCGAGCCTGATCCCGGCATTGCCCTACGACACGGCGAAGGACCTCACCGCGGTGGCCTTGATCGGCACCGGCGCGATGGTCGTGACCACTGTCGCCACGTCGCCGCTGCGCACCTTCGCCGACGTGGTGGCCGCCGCGAAGCCGGGCGGCAAGGGCGTGACCTACGGCAGCATCGGCTCGGGCAGCCTCGGCCACCTGGCGATGACGCTGCTGGCGAAGTCGAGCCAGCTCGACCTGGTGCACGTGCCCTACAAGGGCGGCGGGCCGCTGATGAACGACGCGCTGGCCGGCCACGTGCAGACGGCGGTGGGCTCGGTGTTCCTCTCGAAGCCGCACATCGACAGCGGCAGGCTGCGCGCGCTGGCCGTCACCACCAGCAAGCGCAGCGCCAGCCTGCCCGACGTGCCCACGCTCGCCGAGAGCGGCTTCGCCGGCTTCGATGCGCCGGCCTGGTGGGCGGTGCTGGCGCCGGCGAAGACACCGCCGGAGATCGTCAAGCGCATGAACGAGGAGCTCAACGCCGCGCTGAAGACGCCCGAGGTGGCCGCCAAGCTCGCCGCGCAGGGCATCGCCACCAGCGACGTGACGCCGGCCGCGGCGCAGGCCTTCATCGAGCGCCAGATCGACACCTGGGCCACGGTGGTGAAGGCCAACGGCATCAAGGCCGACCAGTAGCCGATCGGGGGTGGCCGCGGCTCGCCCCGCGCCGGCCTCCGTTCGCACCGGGGCGCGGGCCCTGCACCTCCACGAGGCGCTACTCTGCCGATGATGAGCGTCGTTCCGCTGCTGACCGGGTCCGCGCAACAGCCGCTGCCGCAGCCGCCGCGCCGGGCGCCGCTGCTGGCCGGCTGGGCGCTGTTCTGGCTGCTGATGGTCACGATCGCGGTGCAGGCGCACCTGCAGGAGGGCTACACCGACCTGTGGCGGCCGCTGTTGTGGGAAGGCAGTTCGTGCGCGATGGCCACCGCCTGCGCCGCCTTCCTTTGGCGCTGGGTGCCGCGCGCCGACGGCCACCTCGCGCACCCGCTGCGGTGGTTCCGCCTGGCGCTGTTGCAGCTGCTGTGGATGGCGCCGCTGTTCGTGGCCGCCATCTATGCCGTTCGCCATGGCGTCTACGCGCTGGTCGGCGAGGTCTACCGCCATCCGCCGTGGACGCAGGTGCTGCTGCACGAATCGTTGCGCTTCGGGTTGTTCTACGCCCTGTTCGCGGCGGTGGTGTTCGGCGTGCGCGCCCATGCGGCGCTGCAGGCCGAGGGCTTGCGCGCGGAGCGCGCGCTGACGCTGGCGCGCGAGGCGCAGCTCGCACAGCTCGCGCAGCAGATGCAGCCGCACTTCCTGTTCAATGCCTTGAACACGATCGCCGAGGTCGTGCATGCGGATGCGGCGCAGGCCGAGTCGCTGCTGCTGCGGCTGTCCGCCCTGTTGCGCGCCGCCACCGAGCTGACGCGCCGGCCGCTCGTGCCGTTGGCCGACGAACTGGCGCTGGTGGAAGGCTACGCGGCCATCATGCGCGAACGCTTCGCCGGGCGGCTGGTGCTGACGATCGATGCCGACCCCGCCACCGCCACGGTGGAAGTGCCCAGCCTGTGCCTGCAGCCGCTGCTGGAGAACGCCTTCGTGCACGGTGTGGAGCGCTGCGCCGGGCCGGCGGAGGTGCGGGTCTCGGCGCGGCTCGTGACGCCAGCCGAGCTGGAGCTGCAGGTGCGCTGCAACCTGGGCACCGTGAACCTGTCTGCGCCCGACGGCGTGGGCCTGGGCACGCTGCGCGAGCGGCTCGCAGCGGCGCGTGGCGCTGCGGCCTGGCTCGTGCTCGACGCACAACCGGGTGGTGGCAGCGTGGCCACGCTGCGCTGGCCGGTGCGCGGAGGCTGATGGGGTGCGAGTTCTGATCGTCGACGACGAAGCCCCGGCTCGCGCGAGGCTCGCGCGGCTGCTCGCCGCGCATGCCGACGTGGAGATCACCGGCCATGCCGCCGACGGAGAGGCGGCCCTGCGTGCCGTGGCCGATCAGTCGCCGGAGCTCGTGCTGCTGGACGTGCAGATGCCCGGCATCGACGGCCTGGACGTGGCGGCGTCGCTGCCCGACCCGGCCCCGGCGGTGGTGTTCGTCACCGCGCACGACCGCTATGCGCTGCAGGCGTTCGAGCATGCGGCGCTGGACTACCTGCTCAAGCCCGTGGAGCCCGAGCGGCTGGCCCGTGCGCTGCAGCGCGTGCGCGAGCGCGCGGCCGCGCCGGCCCGCGCACCGCGGCCGCCGCGGCAGCTGCTGGTGCCCGACCACCGCGGGCTGCGCGTGGTGCCGGTTGCCGACGTGGCGTGGCTCGAGGCTGCCGGCAACTACGTGGTGCTGCACGTGCAGCCCCGGGACCCGGCGCCGCCGCTGCTGCGCCGGCCGCTGGCCGCGTTGCTCGACGACCTCGGCCCCGGCTACGTGCGCTGCCACCGCAGCGTGGCGGTGGCGCTGGCGCAGGTGGCCGCGGTGGAGCCGCGCGAGGGTGGCGAGGCCGACGTGAAGCTGCGCGACGGCACGGTCGTGCGTTGCAGCCGCACGCACCGGCGTGCGCTGCTCGAGCGGCTCGCCCCGGGCTGACCGCCGTTCGCCCCCGCGTGCTGGGCGCGGCCACGGCCGCGCCGCACGATGCCGGCATGACGACCGAACCTCCCACCGCCGCGCGGCCGCCGACCCGGCTGCACTTCATCGACACGCTGCGCATCGCCGCCTTCGCGCTGCTCGTGCTCTACCACGTGGGCATGTACTACGTGAGCTGGGACTGGCATGTGAAGAGCCCGCACGCCGGCCCTGTGCTGGAGCCGCTGATGCGGCTGCTGTCGCCATGGCGCATGTCGCTGCTGTTCCTCGTCTCGGGTGTCGCCACCGGCGTGCTGCTGCAGCGGCCGGGCACGACGCTGCGCGGGCGCTTGAAGCGCCTGCTGCTGCCGCTGCTGTTCGGCATGGCGCTGGTGGTGCCCCCGCAGAGCTGGCTCGAGGTGCAGCAGAAGTTGGGCTGGGATGGTGGCTACGCCGAGTTCCTCGGGCTGTACGCCAGCGCGTACGACGGGTTCTGCCGCGGCGATGACTGCCTCGTGCTGCCGACGTGGAACCACTTGTGGTTCCTGCCGTACCTGGCGGTCTACACGGGGCTCGCGTGGGCGCTGGTCCGCCACGCTCGCGGCCCGCAGAGCGTGCTGCAGCGCGGCGCCGCGTGGCTGGCCGTGGGGCCGTGGCGCTGGCTGCTGCCGGTGGCGTGGCTGCTGGCCACGCGCGTGCTGCTGGCACCGCACTTCCCGACGACGCATGCGCTGGTCGACGACTGGACGATGCACGCGCAGTACGCGCCGATCTTCCTCGTCGGCGTGCTGTGGGCGCGCGAGCCGTCGGTCTGGGCCGACCTCGCGCGCAAGCGGCACGTCGCCGCCGTGGCCCTGCTGCTGGCCTGGGTGGTGGTGCTCGTGGCCGAGCCGCTGCTGGCGCGCAGGCTCGCGGCAAGCGTGGCGCAGTGGGCCGGCGTGGTGGCGGCGCTGGGCTACGCCAGGCATCACCTCGACCGCCCCTGGCCCTGGCTGAAGCCGCTGGGCGAAGCCGTGTTCCCGCTGTACCTCGTGCACCAGACGATCACCATCGTCGCGGCGCGGCTGCTGCTGGCACCGCTGGCGTGGCCGCCGCTGGTCGAAGGGCCGGTGCTGGTGGCGGTCACGTTCGGCGGCGGCGCGGCGTTCTGGCTCGCGGTGCGCCGCGTGCCGTGGCTGCGCGTGTGGTGCGGCTTGTCGCCGCTTCAGCCGAGCCGGTCGGAGGTGGCGTCGAACGCCGCGCGCAGCGTCGTGTAGTCGCGGTGCACCGGATACTGCGGGAACTGCGCGACGATGCTCTCGGGCGGGTGGATGAAGAAGCCCGCGTCGGCGGCGCCCAGCATGCCGGTGTCGTTGTACGAATCGCCCGCGGCGATCACCTTGAAGTTCAGTGCCTTCAGCGCGTTGACGGCCTGGAACTTCTGGTTCGGCTGGCGCAGGTGGTAGGCCGCGACGTAGCCGTCGGCGTCGGTCTCCAGCCTGTGGCAGAAGAGCGTGGGCCGGCCGAGCTGCCGCATCATCGGGTCGGCGAACTCGTAGAACGTGTCCGACAGGATCACCACCTGGTAGCGCGTGCGCAGGCCGTCGAGGAACTCGCGCGCGCCGGGCAGCGGCGCCATGCCGCCGATGACGTCCTGGATGTCGGCCAGCTTCAGCCCCTTCTCGCGCAGCAGCGCCAGCCGGAAGCGCATCAGCTTGTCGTAGTCGGGCTCGTCGCGCGTGGTGCGGCGGAATTCGGGGATACCGGTGCGTTCGGCGAAGGCGATCCAGATCTCGGGGATCAGCACCCCTTCGAGGTCGAGGCAGACGATGTGCATGGCGGCAGCGGCGCGGGGCTCGTGGCGGGGCGGGGAACGACGCGCGATCGTAGTGCACGGCGTCGTGGCGGCCCGGGGCGCGAGCGGCTGTGCCGGCCCCCGGCGCATCGGCCCGTCCAGGGCCACGGCCTGCCGATTCGGAAGGGCGGCCTACTTCGCCGCGCCCCACAGCTCCTGCAGCCGCGCGTCGCGGCCGCAGCTGGTGCGGTAGTACTTGTAGCGGATGGGGTTCTTCAGGTAGTAGTCCTGGTGGTAACCCTCCGCCGCGTAGAAAGGCCCGGCGCGCTCGATCGTCGTGACGATCGGCTCCTTGAACGGCTTGCTCTTCTCCAGCGCCACCAGCGAGGCGCGAGCCGCCGCGAGCTGTGCGTCGTCGTGTGCGTAGATGGCCGTGCGGTACGGACTGCCGCTGTCGCAGAACTGGCGGTCGCGCGTGGTCGGGTCGATGCTGTGCCAGAACTTCCCCAGCAGCTGCTCGTAGCTCACCTTCTGCGGGTCGTAGACCACCTCCACGGCCTCGGCGTGGCCGGTGCCCTTGGCCGACACCTGCTCGTAGGTCGGGTTCGGCGTGCGGCCGCCGGTGTAGCCCGAGGTGGTGGAGATCACGCCCGGCACCTTGTCGAAGTCGGCTTCCACGCACCAGAAGCAGCCACCGGCGAAGGTGGCCTTGGCGGTGCGGGCGGGCACTGCCGCGCTCGGCGTCTGCGCCGAGGCCGCGGCTGACAGCAACAGCGCCGCTGCGCCCATCAGGATCCCGCGCCGCGCGTTCATGCCGCCTCCGGCACGAAGCGCAGCGCCACGCCGTTGTTGCAGTAGCGCTGGCCGGTGGGCGGCGGGCCGTCGCCGAACACGTGGCCCTGGTGGCCTTCGCAGCGCGCGCAGTGGTACTCGGTGCGCGGCACGATCAGCTTGAAGTCGCGGCTGGTGCCCAGCGCGCCGGGCAACGGCGTGTGGAAGCTCGGCCAGCCGGTGCCGCTCTCGTACTTGGCCGCGGCGTCGAACAGCGGCAGGTCGCAGCCGGCGCAGTGGTAGCGGCCGCGGCGCTTCTCCTGGTTCAGCGCGCTGGTGCCGGCGCGCTCGGTGCCGTGCTGGCGCAGCACGTCGTACTGCGGGGGCGTGAGGCGGCGGCGCCACTCGGCGTCGGGCAGGCGGCGCCAGTCGGTCACGTCGGTGGCGGCAGGTGCCGCTGCCGGTGCGGCCAGGGCGCTGCGGGCCGCCGCCGGGGCCAGGCCGATGGCGGACAGGAAGTGGACGAGCTGGCGGCGGGTCATGGCGGGCCTTTCGGGGCAGACGATCGATGACGCTTGGGTCGCGCCTGGCCCGGGATTCTTTCAGCGGCGGCCGCCTTGGGCGGTGACCCCGACGCGGGCAGGGTCGGCGAGGACTTCAGGTCAGCCGTGTCAGCTCGGCCAGGACCTTCTCGCGCGCGGCCGGCGGCACGGCGTCGACCAGCTGCGCGAAGAAGGCGGCCCGGTCGGGCGACTTCTCGGCCGCCTTCTTCACCATCACGCCGGCGATCGGGCCCAGGTGCGTGGCGACCACCTTCTTGGCCGCTTCCACCATCGCCGGCGACAGTGGCGCGCCGGCGCCCGACGAGGCGTGCGACGCCACCGCCGACTTGGTGCCCGAGGCGATGCCGGGGATGCTGGTAGCCCCGACCTTGGTGCCCATCCGGGTGTTCGAGCTCGACGCCTGCCCGAGGAACTCGGCGCGCGCGTTCGGGTTCGTGACGTGCGAGGCGAGCTGCGCGTACAGCGTGGGCAGGTCCGGGCACTCGCGGGCGGCGCGCCGCACCAGCACCGTGGCCATCGGCCCCACATGCTTGGCCAGCACCAGCTCGACGGCGGCGAGCTGGTCGCGGTCCCAGTGGGTGGGGGTGCCGTGCGAACCCTGCGAGGTGTTCGACAGCGACGTCGCGCCCGGCAGCGGCCCGGCGCCGGCGCGCTTCATCTCCGGCACCCGCGAGCGCACGACGGTCTGCTCCCACGCGTCGGGCACGATGGGCTCGCCCACGCCGCGCTGGATCGCCGCCTTGAAGGCTTCGGCGGTGGCGTAGCGCTTGTTCGGGTCCTTGGCCAGCGCCGTGGCCACGAGGGTGTCGTAGAACGGCGGCCGGCGCGCGCCGTCGACCTTCGACGGCACCGGCGGCTCCTCGTGCACCACCTTGTACATCAGCGCCTCGGTGCTGCCCGAGAACGGCGGGTTGCCCACCAGCAGCGTGTACAGCAGCACGCCGGCGGCGTAGAGGTCGACGCGGCGGTCGATGGCATCGCCACGGAACTGCTCGGGCGCCATGTAGGCCGGCGTGCCGATCAGCGTGTGCATCTGCGTCAGGCCCGAGTTCTCGATGCGGGCGACGCCGAAGTCGGCGATCTTCAGCCGGCCGTTGCGGCCGAGGATGATGTTGGCGGGCTTGATGTCGCGGTGCCACACGCCCTGCTCGTGCGCGTGGTGCAGCGCGTCGAGCACCTGGATCATGAGCCCGGGGATGTCCTCGTCGGTGAAGCGGACCTTGTGCGTCAGGTAGTGCGCCAGGCTGTGCCCCTCGACGAACTCCATCGCGATGTAGGCCACGTCCTCCTGGCTGCCGTAGTCGTACACCTGCACGATGCCCGGGTGCGACAGCCGCCCGCCGGCCTGCGCCTCGTTGCGGAAGCGCGCCGCGATGCCGGCGCTGCCCACCGAATCCCCGGCCAGCGCCTGGCGGATCGTCTTCAGCGCCACCACGCGCCGGATGTCGGGGTCGAAGCCCTTGTAGACGACGCCCATCGCCCCCTCACCGAGCACCTCGGTGATCTCGTACTTGCCCAGGCGGGCGGGGTGGGCGGTGGCCATCGGTCAGCGTCGGGCGGTGGCTGCCTGGGCGGCGTCAGGCTTCGAGCATCTTCATCGCCGCCACCACGCTGGCGCGCATGCGGCTGAAAGACTGCGCCAGCACGCTGATCTCGTCCTTGCCGCTGGTGTCGAACTCCGGCGCTTCCAGGTCACCCTGGCTCACGCGATCGGCCAGCTGCGACAGCTTGGTGACGGGCCGCACGACGACGAACCAGATCATCAGGTTCAGCACCACGCCGACCACCGCGAACACGCCCAGCAGCGAGCCGATGAACACCGTGAAGGCCTGGTCGGCGCGCTTCATCGGCACTTCCAGCGGCACCGAGACGATCTGCGCGCCGATCACCTCGTTGAGCTGCCAGCCGAAGCCGTTCGCGCTGCCGTAGCGGTCGACCATGGTCTTGGGCGCGGCCTCCACGCTGCTGTGGCACTGCAGGCAGGCCGGATTCGTGATCTTCAGCGGGCGCGACACGTACAGCGCCGGGCCGGTGGGCGTGTCGCGCTGGCCGACGAACTCCTTGAGCTCGCCGTTGTTGCGGAACTGGTTGACGACGTCGACCTCCCAGCCGGTGGCGCGGTCGCGCGGGTTGGTCGGGTTCAGCGTCGCTTCCTTGTAGAAGTACTCGGGGTAGCGCTGCTTCAGCGCCCCCAGCACCTCGACGGCCGAGTAGCTGGGCACCGACTGCGGCAGGAACTCGTACTTCATCTGCGTCTCGAGCAGCTTGGTGATCTGCCCGCTGGTGTAGCCGCGCACCGCCTGCGCCTTGTCCATCAGCAGGCGCGCCTTGTCCATCGTCTCTTCCTGGGCCTGCTGCCGCAGCAGCAGGTTGGTGATGTAGCCGCTCACGCCGATGCCCAGCGCCATCACGACGAGGAAGATGAAGTTGAACTTGAACAGCAGTTTCATGGGAGCTCCGGGAGGAGGGCAGACTTACGGGACGTTGCGCTGGCCGGATGCAGGGCCGGGCCGGGGCGGTTCCGTCTTCGGGAGCGGCGGAGGCGGCAGCACGATGGGGCCCCACTCGCGGTGATCGTTGATGTTGGTGATGAGTGCCGACTTGATGCTCGGCTCCTGCGCCCATGCCGTGAACTGGGTCACGAGGACCCGGCGCACGAGCGGCTCGGTGTACAGCCAGTCTCGCAGTTCGGCGTAGCCGGGCAGCGGCAGCGGCTTGCCGGTGACGTTGCGGGCCAGCACCACGGCACGGCGCAGCGGCAGCGTGTCGCGGAAGGCGCGCGGGATCTGCGCCAGCCAGTCCCCTGGGGGCCGGGGTTGCACGGTGGCGGACGCGCCGCCGCCACGTGACCAGAACTGCCCCGCGGGCAGCGACTGCGGTGCGGCCTTGCCCAGGCGATCGGCGAGCATCGCCGAGCCCGACTCCGCGAACACGGCGCTGCGCTCGGGCGTGGCCTGCACCACCACCACGCCGGCGGACGGTGCGATCTCCAGCCCCGGGGCCAGCACCACCGGTGCGGTGGCCGGGGCACGGCCGCTGACCTTCACGAACCCGCGCAGCACGTACAGCCCGGGCGCCTTGCCGGCCTTCTCGCTGAGCTTGTCGGGCAGCACCATCGCGTGCGTGCCGGGGCCGAGGTCGGCAGCACTGCCATCGGGCCACTCAAGCCGCAGCAGCACCGCTTTGGCGTCGAGGTTCACGATCGATGCCGGCGGCAGCTTCAGGCCTTCGACCGCCGCGAAACTGCCGCGGGCATGCACGACCCGCGCCTCGCCGTCGAGGATGCTGACCACCACCTGCGCGGCTGCCAGCGCAGGCCCCATCGCGACGGCGCAGGCCAGGATGCGAAGCAGGGCGGAGATCATCGGGCGGTGGTCGGATCCGGGGTGTTGGCGGCAGGTGCGAAGCGTGAGTGATTGTCACCGAGCGCGCGTTGCACGGCCGTTCCGCAGGCTGTGGCATTTTTCCGCACCGCTGCCCCCCGTCAGAATCATGGGAATGAACGCGCTCGAGCAGCTCAAGGCCAGCACCACCGTGGTGGCCGACACCGGCAACTTCCGCCAGATCGCGCAGTACGCGCCACGCGACGCCACCACCAACCCCACGCTGATCCTCAAGGCCGTGCAGCAGCCGGAGTACGCGCCGCTGCTGCAGGAGGCGGTGGCCGCGGAGCCCGCGGCGCCGCTGGACCAGCGCGTGGACGCGGTGCTGGTGCGCTTCGGCCTGGAGATCCTGAAGATCGTGCCCGGGCGGGTGAGCACCGAGGTCGACGCGCGTCTGTCGTTCGACACCGAGGCCACGGTCGACCGTGCGCGCCGTATCGCCGCGCGCTATGCCGCCGCCGGCATCGGCCGCGAGCGCGTGCTGATCAAGATCGCCGCCACGTGGGAAGGCATCCGCGCCGCCGGGCGGCTGGAGCGCGAAGGCATCCACTGCAACCTGACGCTGCTGTTCTCGTTCGCGCAGGCCGTGGCCTGCGGCGACGCGGGCGTGACGCTGATCTCGCCGTTCGTCGGCCGTATCTACGACTGGTACCGGAAGGCCGCGGGCGCAGCCTGGGACGAGGTGGCCCACGCCGGCGCCAACGACCCCGGCGTGCGCTCGGTGACGGCGATCTGGCGCCACTACAAGCGCCACGGCATCGCCACCGAGGTGATGGGGGCGAGCTTCCGCAACGTGGGCCAGATCCGTGCGCTGGCCGGCTGCGACCTGCTGACCATCAGCCCGGAGCTGCTGGCGCAGCTGCAGGCCTCCGGCGAGCCGGTGCCGCGCGCGCTCGACCCGGCACAGGCCCGGGCGCTGGACCTGCCCGAGGTGCACCTGGACGAACCCGGCTTCCGCTGGGCCCTGAACGACGACGCCATGGCCACCGAGAAGCTGGCCGAGGGCATCCGCGCCTTCGCCGCCGACGCGGTGAAGCTCGACCGACTGCTGCAGGAGCCGCTCCGATGAACGCACCCCGCTGCGACCGCACCACCGCCTGGGCGGCCCTGGCCGGCCACTACGAAGCGCACGGCCGCGACTTCGACCTGCGCGGGGCTTTCGCGCGCGAGCCGCAGCGGTTCGACACCCATGCGATCGAGGCGCCTGAGGTCTTCGGCGACCTGTCGAAGAACCTCGTCGACCTCACCACGCGGCGGCTGCTGGTCGAACTGGCCGGCGAGTGCCGGCTGGCCGAGCGGCGCGACGCCTTGCTGGCCGGCGAGCCGGTGAACGTGACCGAGGGCCGCCCGGTGCTGCACACGGCCCTGCGCGCGCCGCGCGGCGCGGCGCCGCTGAACGAGCGCGTCGGCCCGGCCCCGTTCAGCGACGACGTGCACGGCGTGCTCGATGCGATGCTCGCCTACGCCGAGGGGGTGCGCGCCGACGCCGGCATCACCGACGTGGTGAACATCGGCATCGGCGGCAGCGACCTCGGCCCGCAGATGGCGGTGCGCGCGCTGCAGCGCTACACCGAGCCGCGGCTCACGATGCACTTCGCCAGCAACGTCGACGGCCACGACCTCGTGCCCATCCTCGAGCGGCTGGACGCGCGGCGCACGCTGTTCGTCATTGCCAGCAAGACCTTCACGACGCAGGAGACGATGGCCAACGCCGCGGTGGCGCGGCAGTGGTTCCTGAAGCAGGGCGGCACGGACATCGCGCGCCACTTCGCGGCCACCACCACCAACGTCACCGCCGCGGCAGCCTTCGGCATCACCACCACGTTCGGCTTCTGGGACTGGGTGGGCGGCCGCTACTCGCTGTGGAGCGCGATCGGGCTGCCGATCGCCATCGCCATCGGCGAGGCCTCGTTCCGCGAACTGCTGGCCGGCGCGCATGCGATGGACCGCCATTTCGCCACCGCGCCGGCCGAGCGCAACCTGCCGCTGATGCTGGGCCTGCTGGACGTCTGGTACCGCAATTTCCACGGTTTCGCCAGCCGCAGCATCGCGCCGTACCACCAGGGCCTGGCGCGGCTGCCGGCCTACCTGCAGCAGCTCGAGATGGAGAGCAACGGCAAGCGCGTCGACCTCGCCGGCGCGCCACTGCCCTTCGGCACCAGCCCGGTGGTGTGGGGCGAGCCCGGCACCAACGGGCAGCACGCGTACTTCCAGATGCTGCACCAGGGCAGCGACGTGATCCCGGTGGAGTTCATCGCGGTGCGCGAGCCGGCGCACGGCGAGGCCGACCTGCACCGCAAGCTGCTGGCCAACTGCCTGGCGCAGAGCCAGGCGCTGATGCTCGGCAAGACGCCCGACGAGGCGCGCCGCGAGCAGGCGCCGACGGCGGGCGCCGCCTTCGACCGCGCCGCGCTGGCGATGCACCGCGCGTTCCCCGGCAACCGGCCGAGCACGACGCTGGTGCTCGACCGGCTGACGCCCCGTTCGCTGGGCGCGCTGATCGCGATGTACGAGCACCGCGTGTACACCAGCGGCGCGCTGTGGGGCATCAACAGCTTCGACCAGTGGGGCGTGGAACTGGGCAAGGCGTTGGCCGGCGCGCTGCTGGCGCGCCTGCAGTCGCGCGACACCACCGGGCTGGACGCGTCCACCGCCGGCCTGCTGAAGCGGCTGACGGCATGAAGATCGTCTTCGACTTCGCCGGCGTCGTCTTCCACTGGCAGCCGCTGGCCACGCTGCGCGCGGCGATCCCGCACCATGCCCCCGACGACGAGCGCGCGGAGCACTGGGGCCGGCAGATCTTCACCGGCTGGGGCGGGGACTGGGGCGAGTTCGACCGCGGCCGCCTCGACGCCGATGCGCTGGTGGTGCGCACCGCCGCGCGCACCGGCCTGGCCGAGACCGACGTGCGCGCCGTGGTCGACGCGATCCCGCGTGCACTGCGGCCCGATCCGGCCACCGTGGCGTTGATCGGCGACCTGCGCGCGGCCGGCCACGCGCTGTACTTCCTGTCGAACATGCCGGCGCCGTATGCGCGCCACCTGGAGGCCGGGCACCCGCTGCACGAGTGGTTCGACGCAGGCCTGTTCTCGGCCGACGCCCGCGCGATCAAGCCCGAGCCGGCGATCTTCCGGGCGGCCGAACAGCGCTTCGGCGCACGCGGCAACGACCTGCTGTTCCTCGACGACGTGCTGGCCAACGTGCGTGCCGCGCAGGCGGCGGGGTGGCGGGCGGTGCAGTACGTCGATGCGGCGCAGGTGCGGCGCGTGCTCGCCGAGCACGGCGCCCTGGGCTGAAGGCCGCGGCGCTGCCGCGGGCGCCGTTCAGGCCGGTGTCGCGAGGCCGGCCACGGCCTGCCGAGCGGCCGCCACGCCCTGCTCGACGATCTGCTGCTTCCACGCCGGTGTCTCGGTGTAGAACGCGCGCCGGGTGCGGGCCGTGATCTCCGCGGCCTGCGGCGCGCCGGTCTCGGGGTGCGCGTGCAGCCAGTGGTCGCCGCGCAGCGCCGTCATCACCTCGTTCATCGGCTCGGTGCCGTACTCCAGCGCGATGCCGGTGTAGTCGGCCTGCGGGCACTCGTCGAGCACCACGTTGAACATCAGCCCGGAGAGCAGCGCCGACGTGCTGCTGCCGTCGTAGACCGACGTGACCTCGGCGCCCCACCAGCGGCGACCGCGGGCGATGGCGGCGGCGACGTCGGGCCCGGCCCAGATCTTCTCGCCATGGCCGCTGGGCCCCAGGCCGGTGTGCAGGTCGATCCATGCCAGCCGCGTGCAGCGGCGGCCGTGCTCGGACAGCACGTGTCGCAGCGTGAGGTGGCTCCAGGTCGGGCCGTTCCCGCCGTAGAACAGGCCGCAGCCGTGGCGGTACTGGCCGGCGGAGATGGCCGCCTGGAGGCCGCGCTCGCCGTGCCGAGCGGCGTAGGCCGCGATGTGCGCCTCGTTCTCCGCACTCGGCGGCCAGGTGTCGGGCACGAGGTAAGGCGCCAGCGCGTCGTAGCCGGCATTGGCCGGCAGCGGCTGCGAGTAGTCGTGGAAGTTGCGGTTGAGGTCGACGTTCTCGTGCGTCACGCGGCGGCCGTACGAGAAGCCGTGCGGGTTCAGCGCATGCAAGTAGAGCACCGCGACGCCGGCGGCGCGAGCCTCGCGGCGCCAGGCCTCGTCGGTCAGCAGCGCGTGTTGCACGCCCGAGCCGCAGTAGCCCTCGATGCCGTGGCAGGCGCTGGACACGACGAGCAGCGAGCCCGCGTCGTCGGCGCCGTCGCGGGCGACGTCCATCGCCAGCGTCTCGCCGTCGCGCCCGAGCATCGGGTGCGGGTGCGACTGCACGGCCAGCCCCGCGGCCGCAGCGGCGCCGAGGAACTTCGTGCGCGCCTGCGCGTAGCTGGCGGCGAAGTGCGCTGCGGCGCCGCTCATCTCGCCCCCCCGCGCGGCGTGCCCAGCCACTTCTCGACCAGCCGCACCCAGGCGGTGGCGCCCAGCGGGATCAGCTCGTCATTGAAGTCGTAGCTCGGGTTGTGCAGCATGCACGGCCCCATGCCGTGGCCGCCCTGGCGGTGCGCGCCGTCGCCGTTGCCGATCAGGAAGTAGCAGCCGGGCTTCTCCTGCAGGAAGTAGCTGAAGTCCTCGCTGCCCATGGTCGGCTCGAACTCGAGCACGTTCTCGGCGCCCACGACCTCGGCCAGCACGCCCCGGGTGAACTCGGTCTCGGGGCCGTGGTTGACGGTGGGCGGGTAGCCGCGCTGGAAGTCGAACTCGCAGCGCGCCTCGAAGGCCGCACAGATCGATTCGGCAACCGTGCGCATGCGCCGCTCGACCAGTTCGAGCACGTCGGTGCTGAAGTAGCGCACCGTGCCGCGGATCTGCACGTGGTCGGGGATGACGTTGGTGGCCTCGCCGCCGTGGATCATGGTGACGGAGATGACCGCGGTGTCGATCGGCCGCACGTTGCGCGTGACGATGGTCTGCAGCCCCTGCACGATCTGGCAGGCCACCGGCATGGGGTCCACGCCGAGGTGCGGCATGGCCGCGTGGGCCCCGCGCCCGTGCACGGTGATGGTGAAGATGCTGCCGCCGGCGAACGAGGGACCGCTCTTGAGCGCGAACTGGCCGGCCTTCATGCCGGGCCAGTTGTGGGCACCGAACATGGCCTCCATCGGGCACTTGTCGAACAGCCCGTCGCGGATCATCTCGCGGGCGCCGCCGCCCCCTTCTTCCGCGGGCTGGAACACGAGGTAGACGGTGCCGTCGAAGTTGCGGTACTTCGACAGGTGCTTGGCCGCGGCCAGCAGCATCGCGGTGTGGCCGTCGTGGCCGCAGGCGTGCATCTTGCCGGGGTGCGTGCTGGCGTGCGCGAAGCGGTTGTGTTCGGTCATCGGCAACGCGTCGATGTCGGCGCGCAGGCCCACCGCGCGGGTGGAGCTGCCGTTCTTCACGATGCCGACCACGCCGGTCTTGCCCAGGCCGCGATGGATCGGGATGCCCCACTCGGTGAGCGCGGCGGCGATGCGGTCGGCGGTGCGCACCTCCTCGAAGCACAGCTCGGGGTGCGCGTGGATGTCCCGGCGCATCGCGGTGATCGCCGCGGCGTCGGCGAGAATGGACTCGATCAGGTTCATCGGAGGGGCTCCGGCGGGCGCGAGAAGGGCATGTTACGCCGCCCTTTCCGGGCCACCGTGCGGCGAGGCCTCTGGCTCCGAGCGGCCGTCAATGCACGAAGCGGCCGTCCTCGGTGACGATGGACAGGTCCACGAAGCGCGAGCCTTCGTGGTCGCCCGCGGCGTAGCGGATCTTCATGCCGCCCAGGTCTGCATTCAGCCCGTGCAGCGTGCGCACGAAGGCGGCCCGCGTCAGGTCGCGGCCGGCTGCGCGCAGCGCCAGCAGCAGCGCCTTGGCGGTGACGTAGCCCTCGAGGTGGCCGTAGCCGAACGCGGCCTGCGGATCGGCGCGCCGCGCGGCGTCCTGGTATTCGCGCGTGATCTCGCGCTTGCGCTCCCAGGGGCTGGGCACCACCTGCGTGAACACCATGCCGCGCGCCGCCGGGCCGAGTGCGGCGGCCAGTTGCGACGAACCCGAGTTGATGCCCATGAAGTTGCAGCGGGAGCCGGCGCCGCGGGCCTTCGTGATCAGGCGCTGGTAGACCCCGGCCGAGCCGTGGTTGAACGCCATGTCCACCGGCTGTGCGGCGAGCGTGGCCACGAGCGGGGCCAGCGCGGCGTCGGTGGCGTTGCCCGGCAGCGGCAGCGCGTGCACGAAGCGCATCTGCAACTCGGTGCACAGCAGCTTCACGTTGGCAAGGTGCGCCTGACCGACCGGCGAATCGCTGTGCACGAAGGCCACGCTGCGCAGCCCCGTGCGCTGGCCCCAGTCGAGCAGCGCGCGGAACTCGTCGCGGTGCTCGGCACGCACGGGGAACACCATCGGCTGGTGCGGGCGGCGCAGCCCCGGGCTGCCGGCCAGCGGGCCGAACAGCGGCACAGAGCGTTCCGCGGCGACCTCGGCCACCACCGTGGACGGCCCGCCCTCGATGGGCCCGAACAGCAGGAAGGCACCCTGGTCGACCAGCTGGCGCGCGTTCGCGGTGGCCGTGGCGGTGCTGTTCTGGTCGTCGAGCGTGCGCAGCACGAGGCGGCGGCCGTTGACGCCGCCGCTGGCGTTGGCGGCCTCCAGCGCCAGCGCCATGCCGGCGAGCACCGAGGTGCCGTAGGCGTTCTGCCCGCCCTGCAGCGTGATGCTCTGGCCGATCAGCAGTTCGGACGCGCCGACGCCGGGCTCCGCGCGGGCGATGCGCGGCGCGACCCAGGGCAGCGCCACCGCGGCCGCGAGCCATGCGCGACGCGTGCCGGTCGCCGCCGGCACGGGGACCTTGCGCCGTTCAGCGCAGCACACGTCCATCGTCGCTGAGCACCGACAGCTCGACGAACGTGGAGGCCACGTGCTTCTGCGGCCCGAAATCCACGTTGAAGCCGCCGAAGCTGGTGCCGCGGATCGACTCCAGCGCGGAGACGAGCTGTTCGCGCGACGGGTTGCGCGGCGCCCGCTTCAGCCCCTCGGACAGCACCCTGGCGGCCACGTAGCCTTCCATGCTGGAGTAGTTCGGCTTGGCATCTGGGCCGGCGCGCTTGACGGCGTCGAGGTACTCGCGCGAGATGCCGGTGGTGGTGGAGAACGGGTAGGGCATCACCTGGCTGATCATCACGCCGCGCCCTTCGCGCCCGAGTTCGTCGGCCAGGGCCTGCGTGCCGACGAACGAGACGTTGATGAACATCGCGCCGTAGCCGGCCTTGCGCGCCGCGCGGATGAACGCCGCGCAGCTCTTGTAGGCGCTGATCTGCACGATGGCCTCGGGCGCCTTGGGCACGATCGCCGCCACCGCCTTGGCCACGTCCTCGGAGTTGCGCTCCACCGTGCCCAGCGCCACCGGTTCGAGCTTGTGCGTGGCCAGCGCGCGCTTCATGCCGGTGAGGCCGGCCTGCCCGTACGAGTCGTTCTGGTGAAACACCGCGATCTTCGTCAGGCCCAGGTGGGTGAGGTGGCGCACGATGAGCGCCGTCTCGTCGAAGTACGAGGCCCGCACGTGGAACACCCAGCGGCTGAGCGGGTCGCGCAGGCCCTCGGCGCCGGTGAAGGGGCCGAAGAAGGGGATCCGCGCCTCGTTCACCAGCGGCAGCGCCGCCAGGCTGGTCGGCGTGCCGACGTAGCCGAACAGCGCGAAGGCATCGCCCTTGATGAACTTCTCGGTGTGCGCCTTGCAGCGGTCGGGCTCGTAGCCGTCGTCTTCCGTGCGCAGCTCGATCGTCTGGCCGTTGATGCCGCCCGACGCGTTGACGGTGTCGAAGTGGATCTTCGCGCCCCGGTGCATCTGGATGCCCAGCTGCGCCGCCGGCCCCGTGAAGGCGGCCGATTGCCCGAGGACGATCGTGTTGCGCTGCGCGAGCAGGGGCGGCGCAGCCAGGCTCGCCGTGGCGGCGATGCCGAACCGTGAGAACCCTGCGAGCACCTGTCTGCGGGATCGGGGTACTGCCATGGCGCTGTGCGATAGTGCAGCGATGACTGCTGCTGCTCCTCCGGAACGGATCGTAAGGGGCGCCTGCCCGCACGATTGTCCCGACACCTGCGCGCTTCGTGTCACTGTGCGCGACGGCGTGGCGATCAAGGTTCAGGGTGATCCCGAACATCCGCCCACGCAGGGCGTGCTGTGCCACAAGGTCTCGCGCTACACCGAGCGCACCTACCACCCGGAGCGGGTGCTGCATCCGCTCAAGCGCGTCGGGCCCAAGGGCCGTGGCCAGTTCGTGCGCGTGGGCTGGGACGAGGCGCTGGACGACATCGCCGCGCGGCTGTCGGCGATCGCCGCGCGCAACCCTGAGGCGGTGCTGCCGTACAGCTACGCCGGCACGATGGGCTTGGTTCAAGGTGACGGCATGGCCGCGCGCTTCTTCCACCGCATGGGCGCCTCGTTGCTCGACCGCACGATCTGCTCCAGCGCCGGTGGCGACGCGATCGCCGCCACCTACGGCGGCAAGGTCGGCATGCATGTCGGCGATTTCGCGCACAGCCGGCTGATCCTCATCTGGGGCAGCAATCCGATCACCTCCAGCGTGCACTTCTGGGCGCTGGCACAGCAAGCCAAGCGCGCCGGGGCGAAGCTGATCTGCATCGACCCGCGCCGCAGCGAGACCGCCGAGAAGTGCCACCAGCACATCGCGCTGAAGCCCGGTACCGACGGGGCGCTGGCGCTCGGCCTGATGCACGAACTCGAGCGGCAGGGGCTGCTGGACGCCGACTACCTCGAGCGCCATGTCGACGGCTGGCCGCTGCTGCGCGAGCGTGCGGTGGCCTGGACGGCCGAGCGAACGGCGGCCGAGTGCGGCATCACCGCCGACGAGGTGCGTGAACTGGCCCGCGAGTGGGGCACCACGAGGCCGGCATCGATCCGGCTGAACTACGGCATGCAGCGCGTGCGCGGCGGCGGCAACGCGGTGCGGCTGGTGGCGATGCTGCCGTGCCTGACCGGCGCCTGGAAGCAGCGCGGCGGCGGGCTGCTGCTGTCGAGCTCGGGCTGGTTCGCGCTGCACCGCAACACGGCCTGGCTGCAGCGCCCCGACCTGCTCGGCGACCGCCGCCCGCGCACGATCAACATGGTGACCATCGGCGACGACCTGCTGCGCGAGAGCTCGCCGGACTTCGGGCCGAAGATCGAGGCGCTGGTGGTCTACAACACCAATCCGGTGGCCGTCGCGCCCGACAGCGGCAAGGTGGTGCAGGGCTTCCGCCGCGAAGACCTCTTCACCGTGGTGCTGGAGCACTTCCTCACCGACACCGCCGACCACGCCGACTACGTGCTGCCGGCCACCACGCAGCTCGAGCACTGGGACGTGCACGGCACCTACGGCCACACGTGGGTGGTGCTGAACGAGCCGGCGATCGCCCCCTGCGGCGAGGCCCGTTCGAACGCCGAGATCTTCCGCGCACTGGCGCAGCGCATGGGCTACTCCGAGCCCTGCTTCGCCGACAGCGACGAGGCCATGGCCCGCGGCGCCTTCCATGACACCGCCGTGCCCTGGGCCGAGCTGCGCCGCCGCGGCCACGCGCCGCTGCCGCTGCCGGAGCAGCCGTTCGCACGGGGCGGGTTCCTCACGCCGGGCGGCCAGGTCGTGGTCGATGCGCCCGGGCTGGGCGTGCCGGACTACCTGCCCAACCACGAGTCGGCGCAGACGGCGCCCGAACTGGCGCGGCGGTATCCGCTGGCGATGATCTCGCCGCCGGCCCGCAACTTCCTGAACTCGACCTTCGCCAACGTGCAGAGCCTGCAGGCCATCGAGGGCGAGCCGCTGCTGGAAGTGCACCCCGATGACGCCGGCGCACGCGGCATCGCCGACGGCGCGCTGGTCGACGTGTGGAACGACCGTGGCCGCTACCGCTGCCGCGCGGCCGTCTCGACGCGGGCGCGGCCCGGCGTCGTCAACGGCCTGGGCATCTGGTGGCGCAAGCAGGGCGTGCAGGGCACCAACGTCAACGAGCTGACCTCGCAGCAGCTCACCGACATCGGGCGCGGGCCGACGTTCTACGACTGCCTGGTCGAGGTCGCCGCGATCGCCGAGTGACGCTGCGGCGGCTGCTGCTCGTGGGCACGCTCGTCTCGGTGGGTCTGGTCGCGGCGGTGGTGGCCACCGCCTGCCTCACCAGCGGCTGCTCGACGATCGGCTACTACGGGCAGGCGATCGGCGGCCACCTCGATCTGCTGACCCGCGCGCGCCCGGTGCCGCAGTGGCTGGCCGATCCGGCCACGCCGCAGGCCCTGCGTGCGCGGCTGGAACTGTCGCAACGCCTGCGGGTGTTCGCGGTGAGCGAGCTGAAGCTGCCCGACAACCGCAGCTACCGCAGCTACGCCGACCTCGGCCGCACCGCCGCGGTGTGGAACGTGGTGGCGGCGCCCGAGCTCTCCCTGCAGCTGAAGACCTGGTGCTTCGCGATGATGGGCTGCGTCGGCTACCGCGGCTACTTCGATCGCGCCGGCGCCGACGCACTGGCCGCGGAGCTGAAGCGGCAGGGCTGGGAGGTCAGCGTCTACGGCGTGCCGGCGTACTCGACGCTCGGCTGGACCGACTGGCTGGGCGGCGACCCGCTGCTCAACACCTTCCTGAACTGGCCCGAGGGCGAGCTGGCCCGCCTGGTGTTCCACGAACTGGCGCACCAGGTCGTCTACGTCGCCGACGACACGATGTTCAACGAGAGCTTCGCCACGGCCGTCGAGCGGCTCGGCGGCCGGCGCTGGCTGGAGACGCAGGCCGGCGAGGCGGCGCGGCGCGAGTACGCGCAGCTCGAGGAGCGGCGGCGTGACTTCCGCGCGGTGACGCTGCGCCACCGCGAGCGGTTGCGCGCCGTCTACGAAGGCCCCGGCAGCGACGACGACAAGCGCCGCGGCAAGGCGGCGGCGCAGCAGCAACTGCGCGACGAGATCGCCGTGCTGAAGGACGGGCGCTGGGCCGGCTACACCGGCTACGACGCCTGGTTCGCCGCGGCCAGCAACGCCTCGTACGGCGTGCAGGCGGCTTACGACGAGCTGGTGCCGGCGTTCGAGCGCCTGTTCGAGGCCGAAGGCCGCGACTTCCCGCGCTTCTACGAGGCCGTGCGGCGCCTGGCGGCCTTGCCGCGCGACCAGCGCCGCGCCACACTCGCCGCCGCCCGCTGATCCCGATCACCCATCTCACCGAGGAGCCTCTTCGTGCCCGATCTCCACATCCACCGCGAGCACCAGCTCGGCCTGGCCGAGGCGCGCAAGGTCGCCTGGAAATGGGCCGAGGACGCCGAAGCCCGCTTCTCGATGGAGTGCACGGTGCTCGAAGGCGAGACCAGCGACACCATCGAGTTCACGCGGCCCGGCGTGAACGGTCGCCTGGTGGTGGCACCCGACCACTTCGAGCTGGACGCCAAGCTCGGCTTCCTGCTCGGTGCGTTCAGCGCGCGCATCGAATCCGAGATCGGGCAGGCGCTGGACGAGCTGCTGAAATCGGCGGCGCCCGCGAAGAAGTCGGCGGCGAAGAGGGCGCCGGCCAGGCCGAAGCGGTAGGCCGCCCCGCCGTCAGCGCCGCCGCAGCCCCAGCACGGTCACGCCGCCCACGACGATCGCCGCGCCCACGAGTTGCATCGGCGCGATGCGCTGGTCCAGCAGCACCCACGCGAACACCAGCGCGAAGATCGGCTCGACGTTCATCACAGGCGACGATCCCGCCACGCCCAGGCGCGGCAGCACCGTGAACATCACCGTGAAGCCGCTGCCGTAGAGCAGCGTCAGCAACGCGAGGCCCCACCAGCCGGCCGCGCTGGCCGGCAGCTTCGGGCCGCCCTGTGCCGCCACCGCCGCGAGCGCCATCACGCCGACGATGCCCATCGTGATCGCCGTGCGCAAGCGGCCGTCGAGCGCCGCCACCTCGTGTTGCGTGACCACCATCGCCAGGCCGAAGGTGGTGGCCGCGCCGAGCGCGAACGCGACGCCGGTGCCGATGCGCGCCCATTGCCCGCCCGCGCCGAGGCCCGACGCGGCGCCGGCCACGTCCAGCGCCAGCGCCAGACCGACGAGGATCACCGGCATCACCACCAGAACCAGCCGCGGCGGCGAGCGACCGTAGACCACGCGGTCGGCCAGCGCCGCCCACAGAGGGTAGCTGTTGAAGGCCAGCAGCGCCAGCGCCACCGGCAGCCGCGCCACCGACGAGTACAGGCACAGGCTCTGCACGGCCAGCAGCAGACCGATGCCCAGCAGCATGCGCCGCTGCCGGGGCGCGACGACGCGCGGCGCACCGGTGAGCACCACGATCACCGCCACCACCAGCGCCGTGATCAGGCTGCGGCTGGCCACCGCGGTGGCGACATCGACGCCGTCGTTGAACGCGAAGCGCGCCGCCACGTGGTTGGCGGCCATCACCGCCGCGATCAGCAGCAGCGTGGTGAACGCGGCCAGCGACAGCGCGCGGGCCGCGGGGGGAGCCGGCGGAGCTATTTCAGCGACTCGATCAGGTCCACGTACTGCTGCATCGCCTCGTCGCCGGAGGTTCCCTTGATCGCCGCCCAGGCGTCGTACTTGGCACGGCCGACCATGTCGGTGAAGCCGGGGCGCTTGCCTTCCACGTCGCCTTCGGTGGCCTGCTTGTACAGGGCGTAGATCTTCAGCAGCGTCATGTTGTCGGGCTTCTCGGGCAGCTGCTTGCTTTCCGCGACGGCCTTCTCGAACGCGGCTTTGAGGTCGGCCATGAGGGTCTCCGGGGAGTTGGGTGAAAGTCTGGCTTGACGCGTCCGATGTTACCCAGCATCGTCCACCGCCCCGCTACAGACCCGATCCCCGAGGAGACCGACCGATGGCCGCCGAACGCATGTCGCGTGTGGACACCGCGTGGCTGCGCATGGACAACGACGTCAACCTGATGATGATCGTCGGGGTCTGGCTGCTGCGCCCGGCGGCCACGCTGGAGGCGCTGGTCGAGCGCGTGTCCGACAAGCTGCTGAAGTACGACCGCTTCCGCCAGAAGGTGGTGCAGGACGCGATGGGCGCGAACTGGGTCGTCGACGACGACTTCGACATCCGACGCCACGTGCTGCAGGAGAAGCTGGTCGTCGCGGCCGGGCAGACCCCCGAGCAGGCGCTGCAGGCGCGCTGCGGCGAACTCGCCACCACGCCGCTGGACCCGGCGCACCCGCTGTGGACCTTCCACCTCGTCGAGGACTACGACGGCGGCAGCGCGATCATCGCGCGCATCCACCACTGCATCGGCGACGGCATCTCGCTGATCTCGGTGATGCTGTCGATCACCGACGGCGGCAACGATCCGCCCAGGCGCCGGCGGCGCGAGTCGGCGCGCGAGGAGGCCGACGACCCCACCGACTGGCTGTCGCGTGCGGTGCTGGAGCCGCTCACCGACATCACGGTGAAGGCGATCGGCATGTACGGCGAGGGCGTGGCGCGCAGCGTGGAGGCGCTGTCGCACCCGCAGCAGCTGCTCGGCTCGCTGGACATGGCACGCACCGCCTACCAGGTGATCTCCGACGTGGCCGCGCTGGCGGTGATGCCCGACGACTCGCCGACGCTGCTGAAGGGCGCGCTGCACAAGCCGGCCGGCGAGAAGGTGGTGGCGTGGAACGATCCGCTGCCGCTGGAAGCCGTGAAGACCATCGGCAAGGGCCTGGGCTGCTCGATCAACGACGTGCTGCTGTCGTGCGCGGCTGGCGCCATCGGCGCCTGGCTGCGCGACCGCGGCGAGGACCCGGCCGGCAAGGAGATCCGCGCCATGGTGCCAGTGAACCTGCGCCCGCTGGAGGACGCCTGGAAGCTGGGCAACAAGTTCGGCCTCGCGCCGCTGGTGCTGCCGATCGGCATCGACAACCCGGTGGAGCGCGTCTACGCGGTGCGCCAGCGCATGGCCGATCTGAAGGGCAGCTACCAGCCGCTGCTGGCCTTCGCCGTGCTGGCGCTGGCCGGGTTGATGATCAAGCCGGTGCAGGACGCCATCCTCGGCCTCTTCGCGAAGAAGGCCACCGCCGTGATGACCAACGTGCCCGGGCCGGCGCAGCCGCTGAAGTTTCTCGGCTCCACGCTCGAGCAGACCATGTTCTGGGTGCCCGCGTCGGGCGACATCGGCGTGGGCGTCAGCATCCTGTCCTACGCCGGCGGCGTGCAGTTCGGCCTCATCACCGACCGAGGCCTGTGCCCCGACCCGCACGCCATCATCGAGCGCTTCGCGCCCGAGTTCGAGAAGCTCGAGTGGCTGACGATGATGCTGCCGTGGGCCGGGCAGGCCGAGGCTGCGTAGCCGGACCTCGGGCCGCCTATCCAACCCCCTTCCAACCATCCGCCACCAGGAGCCACGCACATGGGCGTCAGCGTCGACATCGATCTGGGCTACGAGTTCGCCGTCAAGGCGCCGTTCAAGGACGTCTTCGACGTGCTGTCGGACGTGCCGGCCTCCGTCGCCTCGTTCCCCAAGGTCGACAAGCTCGTGGACCTGGGCGACGGGGCCTACCGCTGGGAGATGCAGAAGGTCGGCACCGCGCAGGTGAACCTGCAGACCATCTATGCCAGCAAGTACGTGTCCGACCGCAAGAAGGGCACCGTCACGTGGACGCCGGTGAAGGGCGTGGGCAACGCGCAGGTGTCGGGCAGCTGGAAGATCACCGACCGCAAGACCTCCACCGCCTGCGTGCTGAAGATCAAGGGCACGGTGGAGACGCCGCTGCCGGGGCTGATGAAGATGGTCGTCGTGCCGGTGGTGCAGGGCGAGTTCGAGAAGCTCGTCGAGAAGTACGTCGACAACCTGATCAAGCGCTTCGGCGGCGAGGTCGAAGACTGACGACGGGTCAGCCCTGCGGCGGTTCCGGCCGGTCGCGGGCGGCGAAGGCGAGGTAGCCCTCCACCGTCGCGCCGGCCACGAGCGGCTTCAGCATCACGCGCACGGTGTTGATGCGGCCACCGGTGTCGACGCCGGTGCGGCGGCGCAGCTCCACGCAGCCCTGCCGCTCCCAGAAGCGCTCGCCGTCCGAATTGCCGGCCACCACGCCGAGGCGCAGCCAGCGCGCGCCCCGCGACCGCAAGTGGTCTTCGAGTGCGTCGTACACGCGCTGCGCGAGTCCGCTGCCGCGCAGCGACGTGGCCACGATGAACAGCGCCAGGTGCGCCACGTCGGGTGCGGTGAAGCCTTCCACGTAGACCACGAGTCCATTGAGCACGCCGGCCTCGTCGAACAGGCCGGCGTAGCGGTTGTGCACGTAGGTCAGCGGCGGCGGCGGGCGCTCGTCGAACTCGATCTGCGCGAGGCCCGGCGGCGGCGGCACGCCGTTCACCGTGAGCCAGTACTCCGGGTTCGCCTCGAAGAAGGCCTGCATGCGCGGCACCTCGTCGGCCTGCAACTCGCGCACGTGGAAGCCTACGCCGCCGAAGAGCGGCAGCGGCCGTGGTCCGTTCACGCGCCGTCGCCTTCGCGGTAGCCGCCGGCCAGCGCCAGCAGGTGCGCGCGCGATGCCGGCTCGAGGTGCGGCGCCAGCAGCGAGAGCACGTGGAAGGCGCCGCGGTTCAGCGCGGCGGCTGCCACGTCGGGCTCCAGCGCGTGGCGCGGGTCGCGCACGTACTCGTACGAGAGCCAGTACGTCAGCACCACCACCATCGACGTGGCGGCGGTCTCGGCCTCCGGCGTGGTGATGCGAACGACCTTGTTGCGCGACAGGCCGTCGAGCAGGTCGTGCACGGCGCGCGCCTTGCCTTTCAGCACCGCCTGGAAGCTGGTCTCCAGGTGCCGGTTCTTCGACAACAGGTCGTTCAGGTCGCGGTAGAGGAAGCGGTGCGTCCAGATCGCCTCGAACAGCACGTGCAGGAACAGCCACGCGTCCTCGACGTTCTCGACGCCGCGCGCCGCCGGCAGCAACTCGGCCAGCACCTTGGCATAGCGGTCGAACAGCGCGTTGACCAGTTCGTCCTTGGCGGGGTAGTGGTAGTACAGGTTGCCGGGGCTGATGCCGAGTTCCGCCGAGATCAGCGTGGTGCTGACGTTGGGCTCGCCGAAGCGGTTGAACAGCTCCAGCGTGACCTCGAGGATGCGCTCGGCGGTGCGGCGGGGCTTCTTCTTCTCGGTCATCGTCTCGGATTCTGGCATCGCCCCTTGGCGGGCCCTCCTAGAATCCCGGCCCCATGCCCGCGGTGCGCTTCGAGAACATCGGCAAGACCTACAGCAGCCCGCGCGGCGAGTTGCGCGCGCTCGATGGCGTGTCCTTCGACATCGAGCAGGGCGAGTTCTTCGGCCTGCTCGGACCCAACGGCGCCGGCAAGACCACTTTGATCTCCGTGCTGGCGGGCCTGACCCGCGCCACCAGCGGCCACGCGCGGGTGATGGGCCACGACGTGGTGAGCGACCCCGCGGGCGCGCGCCGCGCGCTGGGCGTGGTGCCCCAGGAGCTGGTTTTCGATCCCTTCTTCAGCGTGCGCGAGACGCTGGTGATCCAGAGCGGCTACTTCGGCGTGAAGGGCAACGGCGCGTGGATCGACGAATTGCTCGAGAACCTGGGGCTGGCCGACAAGGCCAAGGCCAACATGCGCCAGCTCTCCGGCGGCATGAAGCGCCGCGTGCTGGTGGCGCAGGCACTGGTGCACCGGCCCCCGGTGATCGTGCTCGACGAGCCCACCGCCGGCGTCGACGTGGAGCTGCGCCAGACGCTGTGGCAGTTCATCGGGCGGCTGAACCGAGAAGGGCACACCGTGCTGCTGACCACGCACTACCTCGAGGAGGCCGAGGCGCTGTGCAGCCGCATCGCGATGCTGAAGAAGGGCCGCGTGGTGGCGCTCGACCGCACCGCCAACCTGCTGGCCGGCACCGCCCACACGATGCTGCGCTTCAAGACCGACGACGCATTGCCATCCACGCTGGCCCCGCTGGCGCGCGTGACGGGCCGCATCGTGCAGCTGAAGGCGCACGACGCCGCCGAGGTCGAGGCGCACCTGGCCACGCTGCGGCAGGCGGCGGTGCGCGTCGAGGACCTGGAGATCGGCCGTGCCGACCTCGAGGACGTGTTCCTGGAGATCATGGGGACGCAACCCGCATGACGTCTGCCCTCGCCCTGGATGGGGCCTCGACGCTCTTCCGCAAGGAGATCCTGCGTTTCTGGAAGGTGGCCTTCCAGACCGTCGCCGCCCCGGTGCTTACCGCGGTGATGTACCTGCTGATCTTCGGCCACGTGCTCGAGGATCGGGTGCAGGTCTTCCCCGGCGTGGGCTACACGAGCTTCCTGATCCCCGGGCTCGTGATGATGAGCGTGCTGCAGAACGCGTTCGCCAACAGCAGCTCGTCGCTGATCCAGAGCAAGATCACCGGCAACCTCGTGTTCCTGCTGGTCACGCCGCTGTCGCACTGGGCCTGGTACGCCGCCTACGTGGGCGCGTCGATGGTGCGCGGGCTGTGCGTCGGGATGGGTGTGTTCCTCGTCACCGTGTGGTTCGCGCCGTTCCATCTCGTCGAGCCGTGGTGGGCGATCGTGTTCGCTGCGCTGGGCGCGGCGATGCTCGGCTCGCTCGGGCTGATCGCGGGGCTGTGGGCGGAGAAGTTCGACCAGATGGCCGCGTTCCAGAACTTCATCATCATGCCGATGACGTTCCTCTCGGGCGTCTTCTATTCCGTGCACTCGCTGCCGGGCTTCTGGCAGGGCGTGAGCCACCTGAACCCGTTCTTCTACATGATCGATGGCTTCCGCCGCGGCTTCTTCGGCGCCAGCGACGCCTCGCCGTGGCTGTGCCTGGCGGTGGTGGGCACGAGCTACCTCGTTGTGGCCGCGGTGACGCTGAGGCTGCTGGCCAACGGCTACAAGATCCGGCACTGATAATCCGCCGCAACGCTTTCCGGAGAGTTCGCATGACCCGCCTAGCCACTGCCGAGGACAAGCCCGCCAAGTCGGACGGCAAGTCCAGCGGCCTGATGGAACAGCTCAGCCTGAAGTCGCGTTTCGTGCTCGTCTTCGGCGAGATCGACGACCAGCTCGCGCGCCAGACCTGCGAGCGGCTGATCCTGCTGGCGCAGGAGAGCGAAGCGCCGATCCACCTGCTCGTGTCGTCGCCGGGCGGCCACGTGGAGTCGGGCGACGCGATCCACGACATGATCCGCTTCGTGCGCGCGCCGGTCACCACGATCGGCAGCGGCTGGGTGGCCAGCGCCGGCACGCACATCTACCTGGCCGCGCCGAAGGAGCGCCGGGTGTGCCTGCCCAACACGCGCTTCATGATCCACCAGCCGGCCGGCGGCGCCGGCGGCCGGGCCACCGACATCGCGATCCAGGCCAAGGAGATCATCAAGGTGCGAGAGCGCATCGCCAAGGTGGTGTCGCGCGAGACCGGCCAACCGCTGGAGAAGGTGCTGGCCGACATGGAGCGCGACTACTGGATGAGCGCCGAGGAGGCCGTGGCCTACGGCATCGTCTCGCGCATCATCGAGCGGCAGAAGGACCTGGCCTGACGTGGCGGACCCGACACCCGACGAGGTGCGGCGCTACATCGCCGACGGGTTGCCGTGCACGCACCTGGAGGTGGAAGGCGACGGGCGCCACTTCTACGCCACGATCGTGTCGGCCGAGTTCGAGGGGCTGGCGCGCGTGCGCCGGCACCAGCGGGTCTACGCGGCGCTGGGCGATAGAATGCGCGAGCAGATCCACGCGCTGTCCATGAAGACGCTCACCCCGGCCGAACACGCGGCCGCCCACCGCCACCCCTGACCCCACCTGCGGCAGGCCGCGGGTGAGTCCGCGCGCCGCCGTGTCGGTCATGCCGGATTTGCTCGCTGCGCCGCAGAAGACGCCCGCACCGACATGATCACCCTGGCACTGTCCAAAGGCCGCATCTACGACGACTCGCTGCCGCTGCTGCGCGCCGCCGGCGTCGAGGTGCTCGAGGACCCGGAGTCCTCCCGCAAGCTGATCCTCGCCACGTCACGCGCCGACCTGCGCGTGGTGCTGGTGCGCGCCACCGACGTGCCCACCTACGTGCAGCATGGCGGCGCCGACATCGGCGTGGCGGGGCTGGACGTGCTGCTGGAGCACGACAGCACCGGCCTCTATCGCCCGCTGGACCTGCGCATCGCGCGCTGCCGCATGAGCGTGGCCACGCGCGACGACTTCGACTACGCCGCCGCGGTGCGCCAGGGCTCGCGCATCCGCGTGGCCACCAAGTACACGCACACCGCGCGCCAGTTCTTCGCCGACAAGGGCGTGCACGTCGACCTGATCAAGCTCTACGGCTCGATGGAACTGGCGCCGCTCACCGGGCTGGCCGATGCCATCGTCGACCTCGTCTCCACCGGCAGCACGCTGAAGGCCAACCACCTCGTGGAGGTGGAGAAGATCATGGACATCTCGTCGCGGCTGGTGGTGAACCAGGCCGCGCTGAAGCTCAAGCGCGAGCCGATCCGCGCGCTGATCGAGGCGTTCGAGGCGGCCGTGGCCGAGGGCGTGCGGCGATGAGCGCGACGTTCGAGCTGCGCCGCCTGAGCACCGGCGACGCCGGCTTCGAGGCCGAGTTCGCGCGGCTGCGCCACTGGTCGGCCGACACCGACGCGGCCATCGAGCGCAGCGTCGAGGCGATCGTCGACGACGTGCGGCGTCGCGGCGATGCCGCGGTGCTGGAATACACCGCGCGCTACGACGGGCTGCACGTGGCGTCGATGGCCGAGCTCGAGATCGGTGCCGACGAGCTGCGCGCCTCGCTGGAATCGATCACGCCGGCACAGCGGCGCGCACTCGAAGCCGCCGCGCAGCGCGTGCGCCACTACCACGAGCGGCAGCTCGCGGCGGTGGGCCACGGCTGGTCGTTCCGCGATGCCGACGGCTCGGTACTCGGGCAGAAGGTCACGCCGCTGGACCGCGTGGGCATCTACGTGCCCGGTGGCAAGGCGGCCTATCCGTCCAGCGTGCTGATGAACGCGATTCCGGCGCGCGTGGCCGGCGTCGGCGAGATCGTCATGGTGGTGCCCACGCCGCGCGGCGAGCGCAATGCGCTGGTGCTGGCGGCCGCGTCGCTGGCTGGTGCGCACCGGGTCTACACGATCGGCGGCGCGCAGGCGGTGGCGGCGCTGGCCTACGGCACCGCCATCGTGCCTGCGGTGGACAAGATCACCGGCCCGGGCAATGCCTACGTGGCCTCGGCCAAGCGACGCGTGTACGGGCAGGTGGGCATCGACATGATCGCCGGGCCCAGCGAGATCCTCGTCGTCGCCGACGGCAGCACGCCGCCGGACTGGGTGGCGATGGACCTGTTCAGCCAGGCCGAGCACGACGAGCTCGCGCAGAGCCTGCTGCTGTCGCCCGACGACGGCTACCTCGACGAGGTGGCCGCGGCGATCGCGCGGCTGCTGCCGACGCTGCCGCGCGCCGACGTCATCCGCGCGTCGCTGCAGGGTCGCGGCGCGCTGATCCTCACGCGCTCGATGGAAGAGGCATGCGCCATCAGCAACCGCATCGCGCCCGAGCACCTGGAGATCAGCGCACGCGACCCGCAGCGCTGGGAGCCGCTGCTGAAGCACGCCGGGGCGATCTTCCTCGGCGCCTACACCAGCGAGAGCCTGGGCGACTACTGCGCCGGGCCGAACCACGTGCTGCCGACCTCGGGCACCGCGCGCTACTCGTCGCCGCTGGGCGTGTACGACTTCCAGAAGCGCACCAGCCTGATCGAGGTCAGCGCCGCGGGCGCGCGCACGCTGGGCCCGGTGGCGGCCGAGCTGGCCTACGGCGAAGGGCTGCAGGCGCATGCGCGTGCCGCCGAACTGCGGCTGGATGCCGATGCGCCCGATGCCGCGAAGGCCGTCGTGGAGCTGCGCCCCGTGAGCGCAGCCAACATGGACGAGCTGATGAAGCTCGCCGTGCACCCCGAGCAGCGCGGCTACGTGGCCAGCAACGAGCGCTCGCTGGCGCAGGCGGCCTACACCCCGGCGGGGCGCCCGCTGGGCATCTACGCGCAAGGCACGCCGGTGGGCTTCCTGCTGCTGTACGACGCGCGGCTCGATGCCGAGGAGCCGGCCGACGAGCTCTACGTCTGGCGGCTGATGATCGACGCGGCGCACCAGGGCCGCGGCCATGCCGCCGCCGCGATGCGCTGGGTGCTCGACGAGGCCCGCCGCATGGGCTTGTCGCGCGTGGCGCTGAGCCACGTGCAGGGCAACACGGCTGCCGGCGCCTTCTACGAACGTCTCGGCTTCCGCTACACCGGCGAGGTGGACGGTGTCGAGGTGAAGATGGCCAACGACCTGGAGCGCGCATCATGACGACACTCGACGAGCGCATCCGCGCCACCGTGCGCCAGGACGTGGCATCGATGCATGCCTACGCGATCCAGGACAGCCGCGGGCTGCTGAAGCTCGACGCGATGGAGAACCCGTACTCGCTGCCCGAGGCGCTGCAGCGCGAACTCGGCGAGCGGCTCGGCCGCGCGGCGATCAACCGATACCCGGTGGCCAGCACCGATGCCGTGATCGAGGCCCTCGGCGCCTTCGTCGGCCTGCCGGCCGGCTGCAGGCTGATGCTGGGCAACGGCTCCGACGAACTGATCGACCTGCTCTCGGTGGCCTGCGACGTGCCCGGCGCCACGGTGCTGGCACCGCTGCCGGGCTTCGTGATGTACGAGATGTCGGCGAAGCTGCGCGGCCTGCGCTTCGTCGGCGTGCCGCTGACGCCGGCCTTCGAGCTCGACGAGGCGGCGATGCTGGCCGCGATCGAGACGCACCGGCCGGCGCTGACCTACATCGCCTACCCGAACAACCCGACCGCCAACCTGTTCGACGAGCGCATCGTGCAGCGCATCGTCGACGCGATCGGCCGGCAGAAGGGCCTGGTGGTGTTCGACGAGGCCTACCAGCCGTTCTCGTCACGCACCTGGCTGCCGAAGCTGCCCGAGCATCCTCACGTGCTCGTGATGCGCACGCTCAGCAAGTTCGGCCTCGCCGGCGTGCGCATGGGCTACCTGTGCGGCGCGGCGGCGCTGATCGACGAGATCGACAAGGTACGCCCGCCGTACAACGTGAGCGTGCTCAACGCCGAGTGCACCCTCTTCGCGCTGGAGCATGCCGACGAGTACGCGCGCCAGGCCGCCGTGCTGCGCAGCGAGCGCACCCGCCTCTCGGCCGCGCTGGCGGCGATGCCGGGCGTGACGCCGTTCCCCAGCGAGGCGAACATGATCCTGGTCCGCGTGCCCGACTCGCGCCGCGCCTTCGACGGCCTGAAGGCCCGCGGCGTGCTGGTCAAGCACATCGCCGGGCTGCACCCGCTGCTGGCGAACTGCCTGCGCCTGACCGTCGGCAGCCCCGAGGAGAACGACCGCATGATCAGCGCCCTGAGGGAGTGCCTGTAGATGGCCCGCACCGCCGACCTCCGCCGCGACACGAAGGAGACGCAGATCCGCGTGTGCATCGACCTCGACGGCACCGGGCAGGCGCAGCTGGCCACCGGCATCGGGTTCTTCGACCACATGCTCGACCAGATCGCGCGGCACGGGCTGATCGACCTGATCGTCGAGGCCCAGGGCGACCTGCACATCGACGGCCACCACACGGTGGAGGACGTCGGCATCACGCTGGGCATGGCGGTGGCGCAGGCGGTCGGCGACAAGCGCGGGCTCACGCGCTACGGGCACGCCTACGTGCCGCTGGACGAGGCGCTGTCGCGCGTGGTCATCGACTTCTCCGGCCGCCCGGGGCTGCACATGCGCGTGCCGTTCACGTCGGGCCGCATCGGCGAGTTCGACACGCAGCTCGCCTACGAGTTCTTCCAGGGCTTCTCGAATCACGCCGGCGTCACGCTGCACATCGACAACCTGCACGGCAGCAACGCCCACCACCAGTGCGAGACGGTGTTCAAGGCCTTTGCCCGGGCGCTACGCATGGCGCTGGCGATCGACCCGCGCTCGGCCGGCACGATCCCGTCGACCAAGGGCAGCCTTTAGGCGGTGGGCAGCGGGCACCGCATGAAGACCGTCGCCGTCGTCGACTACGGCATGGGCAACCTGCGCTCGGTGTCGCAGGCCGTGGCGCACGTGGCGCAGGGCACGGCCCTGCAGGTGGTCGTCACCGGCGACCCGCGCGTGGTGTTCGACGCCGAGCGCGTGGTGCTGCCGGGGCAGGGCGCGATGCGCGACTGCATGCGCGAGCTGCACGACTCCGGCCTCGTCGACGCCGTGCGCCATGCCGCCGCGCACAAGCCGCTGATGGGCGTGTGCGTGGGCATGCAGATGCTGCTCGACCACAGCGAGGAGCAGGACACGCCGGGCCTCGGCCTCGTGGGCGGCGACTGCCGGCGCTTCCGGCTGGACGGGCAGCTGCAGCCCGACGGCAGCCGCTACAAGGTGCCGCAGATGGGCTGGAACCAGGTCTGGCAGCGGCCGCATCCGGTGTGGAAGGGCGTGCCCGACGGCAGCTGGTACTACTTCGTGCACAGCTTCCACGCCACACTGTCCGATCCTGCGCACACCGTCGGCGAGACGGAGTACGGCGTGCGCTTTACCTCGGCGCTGGCGCGGGCTAACATTTTTGCCACCCAATTCCACCCCGAGAAGAGCGCCGACCACGGCCTCGCGCTGTACCGGAACTTCCTGCACTGGAACCCCTGACCGGCACCCAGCCCTCCTCGGCGTCCTCCCCCCGATCCTCCCCACGCTCACCACGAGCCATGCTGCTGATCCCGGCCATCGACCTCAAGGACGGCAAGTGCGTCCGTCTCGAACAGGGCAACATGAACGCGGCCACGACCTTCGGCGACGATCCGGCGGCGATGGCGCGTCGCTGGCTGGACGCCGGTGCGCGACGGCTGCACCTCGTCGACCTCAACGGCGCCTTCGCGGGCAAGCCGGTCAACGAGTCGGCGGTCAAGGCCATCCTGCGCGAGGTCGGCGAGCAGATTCCCGTGCAGCTCGGCGGCGGCATCCGCGACCTGGACACCATCGAGCGCTACCTCGACGACGGCCTGTCGTACGTGATCATCGGCACCGCCGCGGTGAAGAGCCCCGGGTTCCTGAAGGACGCCTGCAGCGCATTCGGCGGCCACATCATCGTCGGCCTCGACGCCAAGGACGGCAAGGTCGCGACCGACGGCTGGAGCAAGCTCACCGGCCACGAGGTGATCGACTTGGCGCGCAAGTTCGAGGACTACGGCGTCGACGGCGTGGTCTACACCGACATCGGGCGCGATGGCATGCTGACCGGCATCAACGTCGAGGCCACCGTCAAGCTCGCGCAGTCGCTGTCGATCCCGGTCTACGCGTCGGGCGGGCTGGCCGGCATCGCCGACATCGAGCGGCTGTGCGCGGTGCAGTCCGACGGCATCGAGGGCGTGATCTGCGGCCGCTCGATCTACACCGGCGCACTCGACTTCGCCGCGGCGCAGGCGCGCGCCGACGAGCTCGACGCGGCGGCCTGATGCGCTCTTCCTCCGTGGGCCGGCGCTGATGCTGGCCAAGCGCATCATCCCCTGCCTCGACGTCACCGGCGGCCGCGTCGTCAAGGGCGTCAACTTCGTCGAGCTGCGCGATGCCGGCGACCCGGTGGAGATCGCCGCGCGCTACAACGAGCAGGGCGCCGACGAGCTGACCTTCCTCGACATCACCGCCACCGCCGACGACCGCGACCTGATCCTGCCGATCATCGAGGCGGTGGCCAGCCAGGTCTTCATCCCGCTGACCGTGGGCGGCGGCGTGCGCACGGTGGCCGACGTGCGGCGGCTGCTCAATGCGGGTGCCGACAAGGTGAGCTTCAACTCGGCCGCCGTCGCGCGCCCGGAAGTGATCGGCGAGGCGTCGGACAAGTACGGCGCGCAGTGCATCGTGGTGGCCATCGACGCCAAGCGCCGCGCCGGCGGCGATGGCGGCTGGGACGTCTACACGCACGGCGGCCGCAAGAACACCGGGCTCGACGCCGTGGCCTGGGCCGCGCGCATGGCCGAACTCGGCGCCGGCGAGATCCTGCTGACGAGCATGGACCGGGACGGCACCAAGGTCGGCTTCGACCTGGAGCTGACGCGCGCCGTCAGCGACGCCGTGCCGGTGCCGGTGATCGCCTCGGGCGGCGTCGGCGCGCTGGAGCACCTTTCCGAGGGCATCCGCATCGGCGGTGCCGATGCCGTGCTGGCCGCGAGCATCTTCCACTACGGCGAGTTCACGGTGGGCCAGGCCAAGGCGCTGCTGGAGCGCGACGGCATCCCCGTGCGCCGGTGACGCGCAGCGCCGGCGGCCCGGGCCGCGTCGCTCGCCCCGGCCGACCCGGTGAAGTGCGGCTGATCGGCGGCGCGTGGAAGCGCAGCAAGCTCAGGGTGCCCGACATCCCAGGGTTGCGGCCCACGCCCGACCGCGTGCGCGAGACGCTGTTCAACTGGCTCGGCCAGCGGCTGGATGGCTGGCGCTGCCTCGACGCGTTCGCGGGCAGCGGCGCGCTCGGCTTCGAAGCGGCCTCGCGTGGCGCGGCCGAGGTGCTGCTGCTCGAGCAGGACGCCGGCGCCGTGGCCGGCCTGCAGGCCGCACGGCAGCGCCTGGGAGGCACGACCCTGCGTGTCGAGCGGGCCGACGCGCTGGCGTGGATGCGGCGCTGTGCCGACGCGACCTGGGACCTGGTGTTCCTCGACCCCCCGTTCGACACCGGCCTGCTCGCCCCGGCCCTGTCCGAGGCGGTCCGGTTGGTGCCCGAAGGCGGCTGGGTCTACGTGGAAGGCCCGGTCGCGCTCGCCGACCCTCCCCACGGCCTGGAATGCCCGCACCGTGGACGCGCCGGCGCGGTGCACTACGCGCTGCTGCGCCGCCGCTACACTGCCGCCGTCTGAAAGGGACACCGAGGCCACCCGTGACGTCAACCAGCCCTCAGATCGCCGTCTACCCGGGCACCTACGACCCGATGACGCTCGGGCATGAAGACCTGATGAGGCGCGCATCGCGGCTGTTCGACCGCGTCGTGCTGGCGGTGGCGGCCGGCCACCACAAGCGCACGATGTTCACGATCGCCGAGCGACTGGAGATCGCTGCCGAGATCTGCAAGCCCTACAAGAACGTCGAGGTGATGGCCTTCCGCGGGCTGCTGCGCGACTTCGTGGTCTCCATCGGAGGCCGCGTCGTGGTGCGAGGGCTGCGCGCCGTGAGCGACTTCGAGTACGAGTTCCAGATGGCCGGCATGAACCGGCAGCTGATGCCCGACGTCGAGACGGTGTTCATGACGCCCAGCGACCAGTACCAGTTCGTCAGCAGCACCTTCGTGCGCGAGATTGCCAGCCTCGGCGGTGATGTCTCCAAGTTCGTGGCACCCTACGTGCTTCAACGACTGAAGGAGCGGGTTTCGCAGGCCGAGACCTGACGCGAGAGCCCCCATGGCACTCTGGATCACCGATGAGTGCATCAACTGCGATGTCTGCGAGCCCGAATGCCCCAACGAGGCGATCTCGCTCGGGCCCGAGCACTACGACATCGATCCGAAGCGCTGCACCGAGTGCGTCGGCCACTTCGACGAGCCGCAGTGCGTGCAGCTGTGCCCGGTGGCCTGCATTCCGGTCAACCCCGAGTGGGCCGAGTCGCCTGAGCAGCTGATGGCGAAGTTCCGCGCCTTGCAGAGCGGACAGCCGCCTTCTGTGGCCCCTTCTTCGAGCGACGGGCCTCGTGTGGAGACGCCGCCGTCGGCTTGACCGCGGCGGGCAGCCCCTGCCGGGGAGCCTGGATTCCCATCAGACCGCTGCCTTGCGCGCGCCATGCCGCTTCGCGCTCGCGCCGCTCGGCCGCCAGCTGCCGGGCCAGCGCGCGATCCTGCGCGACGGCCTCGCGGGCCTCGTGCCGCTGCTCGGCGCTGCGCGTGTCGTCCACCGCCACCGGCTGGCCGTCGGCACAGGGGCTCGTCGAGTAGCTCGAGCCGCAGCGCCACACGTCGGCGGCCGCCTGCGCGGGCAGGGCGGCTGCGAGCACCAGCGGCAACAGGAAGGCGTGGGGCAGCAGAGTCATGTCGGTTCCTCGGTGGAGGGCTTGTCGGGAGCGGGAGGGTCGGAGGGGGCGCCCGGCGTGGAGCCGGCGGGAGCCGGAGGCTCGCGCCGCGGCGGCTTCGGCCGCGGCGGCTGCGCGTGCACGATCGCCAGCGCCTTGTCCATCGTGCCGGCGAGCATCGCGTCCACCGCCTGCTGCGACTGCTCGATGCCCTTGGTGATGGCCTCGCGGTGGTCGGGCGAGGGCTTGCGCAGCACGTAGTCGACCACCTCGGCCTTCACGCCCGGGTGGCCGATGCCCAGCCGCAGCCGCCAGTAGTCCTGCGTGCCGAGCTGCGCGTGGATGTCCTTCAGCCCGTTGTGGCCCGCGGCGCTGCCGCCGAACTTCAGCTTGGCCTGGCCCGGCTGCAGGTCGAGCTCGTCGTGCACGACGAGGATCTGCGCCGGCTCGATCTTGAAGAAGCGCGCCAGCGGCGCCACGGCCAGGCCCGAGCGGTTCATGTACGTCATCGGCTCGAGCAGCCAGACCGGCCCGGCCCCTCCGGGCAGGTTCACGCGGGCCACCAGGCCGTGGTACGCCTTCTCGGGGACCAGCGACGCGCGCAGCCGCTCTGCCAGTCGGTCCACCCACCAGAAGCCCGCGTTGTGCCGCGTGCCGGCGTACTCCTGGCCCGGGTTGCCGAGGCCGACGAACAATCGAATCATGGTGGCGGCATTGTGGTGGGCGGCGCCCAAAGAAAAGGCCCCGCCTTGGCGGGGCCCGGGCATCACCCATGCGGGGGAACCCCGCGGGCGGTCACTTCTTGTTCTGCTTCTCGTCCTTCTTCTTGGCCTTGCCCTTCTCGGGAGCGGCCACCACCGGCGCGGCCGCCGCGGCCGCCTCTTCCTCGACGCGGGGCACCGTCACCGAGACGATCACCGGGTTCAGCGTGCCATGCTTGACCACCTTCAGGCCGGCGGGCAGCTTCAGGTCGCTGGCGTGCAGAGACTGGCCCTTGACGAGACCCGACAGGTCGATCGTCACGAACTCGGGCAGTTGCGAGGCCAGGCACTCGATCTCGATCTCGTTGGCGACGTGGCCGATCAGGCACTTGTCGGTCTTCACCGCCGGCGAATTCTCCTCGCCCTCGAAGTGCAGCGGCACCTTCTTGCGCAGCTTGGTCGTCTCGTCGACGCGCTGGAAGTCGATGTGCATCACGATGGGCTTCCACGCGTGCATCTGGAAGTCGCGCAGCAGCACCTTCTCGACCTGTCCGCCCAGTTCCATCTCGAGGATGGACGAGTGGAAGGCTTCCTTCTTCAGCGCGAAGAAGAGCGCGTTGTGGTCGAGCTCGATCATCTTCGGGGTGCCGGCACCGTAGACGATGCCGGGCACCTTGGCGGCGTTGCGCAGGCGGCGGCTCGCTCCGGTCCCCTGTAGCGTACGCTCGTAGGCGGTGAATCTCATGGATCTCTTTCGTGGGTTGAGGAAGGCCCCGCGACCAGGGCCTAGAAGTTGCTGTTCTGTTCGGAGAACAGCGACATGACGGACTCCCCGTCGCTGATGCGGCGGATCGTCTCGGCAAACAGGAACGCCACCGAAAGCTGGCGGATGTTCTTCGCGCTGCGCGCCTCGGCGGACAGCGGGATGGTGTCGGTGATGACGACCTCGTCGATCTTCGAGGCCTTGATGCGCTCGATCGCCGGGCCGGAGAACACGGGGTGCGTGCAGTAGGCGTAGACGCTGCGCGCGCGGCGCTCCTTCAGCACCTCGGCCGCCTTCACGAGCGTGCCGGCGGTGTCGATCATGTCGTCCATGATCACACAGTTGCGGCCCTCGATCTCGCCGATGACGTGCATCACCTCGGAGACGTTGGCCGCCGGCCGGCGCTTGTCGATGATGGCGAGGTCGCAGCCGAGCTGCTTGGCCAGCGCCCGCGCGCGCACCACGCCGCCCACGTCCGGCGACACCACGACGAGGTTCGGGTAGCGCTTGCTCTTCAGGTCGGACAGCAGCACCGGGCTCGCGTAGATGTTGTCGACCGGGATGTCGAAGAAGCCCTGGATCTGGTCGGCGTGCAGGTCCATCGTCAGCAAGCGCTCGACGCCCACAGTCTCGAGCAGGTTGGCCACGACCTTGGCGCTGA
>JAEUPB010000069.1 GCA_016789955.1 Rubrivivax sp.
AGCGCAGCCGACTTCACGGCCTACATGCGCGCCGAGGCCGCGGGAAACCTCCGCATTCTCGGCAAGCAGTGAGCAACACCAGCACCCGGAGCACGTCATGACGACCCTCGCCGCCAACAAGCCCCGCGCCTACGAGCTGGGCCGCACCAACAGCCTGCCGGTCATCGCGTCCGACATCATCTACGAGGGCGCCGCCGTCGGCCTCGTGGACGCTACCGGGCACTGCCGGCCGCTCACATCCGTGGATCGCTTCGTCGGCTTTGCCGAGCGCAAGGCCGACAACAGCGCGGGCGCCGCCGCCGCCGTCAACGTGGATCTGATCCAGTCCGGCCAGGTGCAACTGTCCGTGAGCGGCGCAGTCATCACGGACGTGGGGCAGCCCGTCTACGCCAGCGACGACGACACCTTCACCTTCAACCCGGCCGACGGCCCCTACATCGGTGTCGTGAAGCGCTACGTCAGTGCCGGCGTCGCGGTCGTGGAGTTCGACGCGCAGTCGAACCGCGACCCCTGGCGGCACAAGACGGTCCGCGAGACGCTGACCGGCACCAAGACCTTCGACGCGCAGGACAGCGGGAAGCTCTTCTGCGTCACCGACGCAGGCGACGCCGATGCGCTGACGCTGCCGGCCATCGCCGACGGCCTGGGCGGCATCACGATCCTGGCGGTCGGCGCGTTCGGCTCCACCGCGGTGACGATCAGCCCGCAAGCCGCCGACATGATCCTCGGCCCCGACATCTCGGGCGCCGACAACAAGGACCTGATTTGCACCAAGGCCACCCAGCGCCGCGGCGACTTCGTGACGCTGGATCTGGGCGACGCCGACGGCTACGTCGTCACCGAGATGCGCGGCACCTGGGCGCGCGAGGCCTGATCCAGACCCCTGACGCCTTCACCCTCCGAGGACCAACACCATGGACCAGTCGATCCTGAGCAGCCGCGCCGTTCTCGGCATGTACTACGCGCGGCTCGAGAACCCGATGAATGCCGGCTGGATCGCCGGTGTCTCCAACCTGTTCGGCAGCGACCAGGCCTCGGAGCAATACCCGTTCCTCGGCCAGATGCCGCGCATGCGCGAATGGCTGGGTGGCCGCCAGGCGAAGGGCCTGCGCAGCAACTCGCTGACCATCGCGAACAAGCACTACGAAGCCACGGTCGAGATCGCTCTGCGCGACCTGCGCCGCGACAAGACGCCGCAGCTGCAGGCGCGGATGGCCGAGTTCGCCGACGAGGGGGATGCCCACTGGGGCACGCTGCTGTCGGCGCTGATCCTCGCAGGGCCTTCGACTGCCTGCTACGACGGGCAGTACTTTTTCGACACCGACCACTCCGAGGGCGACTCGGGGACGCAGGACAACGACATTCAAGTCGACATCTCGGCGGTACCGGGCGCCGGCAGCGACAACACGCCGAGCTTCCCGAACGCCGCGCAGATGCAGGCGGCCATCGTCAAGGGCGTGGCGCAGATCCTGAGCTTCAAGGATGACCGCGGCCGCCCGATGAACAGCAACGCGAAGCGCTTCCTCGTCACGGTGCCGGTCGGCCTCTACATGCCCGCCATCGCGTCGCTGTCGGCGATCAACCTCGCCGCGCTGCAGCAGAACATCAACCCGGTGCAGGCGGCCGGGCTGTCGATCGACGTGCAGATGATGCCCGAGCTGACGTGGACCGACAGCTTCGCCGTCTGGCGCACCGACAGCCCCATCAAGGGCCTGATCCGGCAGAACGAGACCAACCCGATGGTCAAGATGAAGGACGAGCGCAGCGAGTTCGCCTTCGACAACGACGCGATCCAGATCGGCATCGACGCATGGCGCGGCGCCGATTACGGCCTGTGGCAGCGCGCCTGCTACGTGACGATGGTCTGAGCGGCGGCCATGCGCTACCTCGCACTCGCCCGCGTTCGCGTCATGCCTGGCGCGCGCGTGAGGCTGAACAAGGACCAGGCGTTCAACGCTCGTCACCTGGTCGAGCTGCCGGCGGCCGACGGGTTCTGCAACGTGCTGCACCCGTTCGACTTCAAGGCGGGCGACCACTTCGAGCTCGACGGCGACCTGCCGAAGAACCTCGCAGAGCCTGCGCCTGAGCCAGCGGCCGAGGCGAAGGCCCCGAAGAAGCCCGCCGCCAAGGCCGGCCCGGTGGAGGCCTGACCGTGCCCATGGTCGAGGACCTGTCCGTCTTCTTCGATGCCGCCGAGTTCGGCACCGAGGCGCAGATCGGCAGCGCCGACGTGCTGGGCCTGCTCGAGGTCGGCTATCACGAGGTGGCCGGCATGGGCACCACAGACCCGACCTTCATCTGCGCCGCGTCCGACGCCGACAGTGTCGTCGAGGGCACCACGCAGCTGACCGCGGGCTCGGACACCTACACCATCCGCTCGGTGCAGCCTGACGGCACCGGCCTCGCCGTGCTGCTGCTGGAGGCCGCGTGAGCCACGCTCGCCGCACCATCCGCGAGGCCGTGGTAACGGCCCTGTCCGGTGCCGGCATCGTCGCCGCCGGCCGGGTGCACGACCACCCATACAACCCGCGGACGGCCTTCCCCTCCCTCGTCATCGAAGACGTGGGGGCGAACTTCAGCGACGGCAACGTCACCGAGGCGCAATCGGTCATGGCGCTCGGCACGCAGGTCGACATCGAACGCCGCTATCGCTTCGCCGTCATCGTCGAGGTGCAGCAGTCCACCCAGGCGGCGCGCGAGCGCGATGACCTCTGCGCCGAAGTTGAGGCCGCGCTCGACGCAGCCTTCAACGCCGACGACATCCCCGGCGTCAAGCACGTGCACCCGATCGCCTACCAGGCGGCCGACGACAACAGCGGCGAGAAGCCCATCCGCCGCGGCCTGCAGGTCTTCGAGGCCCTCTACATCACGCCGCTCGGCGCACCCTCCACCTTCCTCTAGGAGCGACAGCCATGTCCTACCTCGCACTCGTCGGCTCGGCCTTCGCCATCACCACGGGCCTGGCCAGCGCCAAGGCGATCAGCAACATCACGAACGCCGATCCGGGCGTCGTGACGGCAACGGCCCACGGCTACAACAACACCGACGAGGTCCTGCTGGTCACCGACTGGGAGGATTTCAACTACTCGATCTTCCGCGTCACCAACAAGACGACGGACACCTTCGAGCTCGCCGGCTACGACACGTCGAACACGACGTTCTATCCGGCCGGCAGCGACACCGGCAACGCCTACAAGATCAGCGGCTGGCAGTCGCTGGGCCAGATCCTCGGCATCACGCCGCAGGGCGGCGATGCGCGCTACGAAGAGCTGGCCCCGTTCGACAAGCGCAACGGCGTTCGAATCGCGACCGGCTTCAACCCGTCGAGCTTCGAGATGGAGCTCGGCTTCGACGACAGCCGCACCGATCAGACGCTGCTGCTCGCCGCGTCGCGGGCGCAGGAAAAGCTCGGTTTCCGCTTCACGCTGTCCGGCCCGACCTACGCCTACGCCTACGGCACCGTGTCCTGCTCGGCGCTGCCGATCTTCGATCGCATCCTGCGGCGCCGCGTCTCGGTGTCCATGGAAGGCATGTTCACCTCGTTCACGAGCTGATCGATGGCCTCCTACAAGCTGATCGTCTCCGACGAGGTCGCGTTCGATGTCCGCTGGACGCTGAACGACAAGGGGGTCGAGCGCGAGTTCGGCTTCAAAGCCGAGGCGCACCGGGTGAGGGAGCCCGGCGCGGAGAGCGGCACCGTCGGCGACTACCTGTCGAGGGCGGCGCGCGTGCGCATGGTGGAGTGGATCGGCGACCCGCCAATCGAGGACGAGGAAGGCCGAGCGCCGGCACCCGGGCCCGCTGCCCTGGCGGGCCTGTACGAGGCGATCGACAAGCTGCCCGGCCTCGTGCTCGCCCGCTATCTGGAAGCGATCGGACCGAAGGCCAAGCTGGGAAACTGACCCGGCTGGCCGAGCTGCTGGCAGCCGGCGCGTTCGTCAACGGAGAGAAGACCGATGCGCAGCGCAGCCGACAGCCGCCGGAAGACCCGCCCGATCCTCGCGACCCGCGAGCGGTCAACCGCGCCGCGGGCCTCGCGCGACTCGCCGCAGTTGTTCCGCCTCCCGAGGCCGTCGAGGAGTTCCGCCTCTGGTCCGAGCACCTCCCGGCGTTCCGGCTCTTTGAGGCGGTGCAGACCCAACTTCGATGGAGCGACAACCGGCCGACAGGCCTCGACTGGGTGGGCGTGCGCGCGCATCCGGCGTGCTGGGCGCTGCCTGAAGACCAGCGCGAGCGTGTGCTTGGCGACGTGGCTGTCATCGAGCACCCATGGCTGGCGGAACGTAACCGCCGCATCACGGAAGCCCTGAACCAGGCCCCCCGGCAGCGATGACCAGCGACATCCGCATCAAGATCGGCCTCGACGGCGTGCCTCAAGTGCAGGCCGGCGCGGCGCAGGCTGCGCAGAGCCTCTCGCGCGTCGGCGATGCGGCCGACCTCACGTCGCGCCAGGCGCGGCTGCTCACGCGCAACTTCGGCGACGCGGTGCGGGCTCTCGGAGGCGGCGACGGTGTGCTCGGGGCCGCGGCGCAGCGCGTCGGGCAACTGGGTATCGCCTTCGGCGGCTTCGAGGGCATCGCGGCGCGCATCACGCCGGCGACGGCAGCAATCGGCGGCCTGGCGGCTGCAGCAGGTGCGCTGGCGCTGGCCTACAAGCAAGGCAAGGACGAAAGCGACGCCTACGCGAAGGCGATCATCCTCTCGGGCAACGCAGCCGGCACCACCATCGGCCAGCTGAACCAACTCGCCAAGGCGCAGGCGGCAGTCGCCGGTTCGCAGGGCAAGGCCGCCGAGGTGTTGACGCAACTCGCCGCAAGTGGGCAGGTCGCCAACGGAGAACTCGGCAAGGCTGCGGCCGCCGCGATCCGCTTCGAGCGCGCGGGCGGTGCCGCAGCAGACGAGACGGCAAAGAAGTTCATCGAGCTGGGCAAGGACCCGCTCAAGGCGCTGATCAAACTCAACGAGGCCGAGAACTTCCTCAGCCTGTCGGTCTACAAGACGGTCAAGTCGCTGGAAGAGCAGGGCAAGCGCACCGAGGCTGCGACGGCCGCGCAGACCGCATACTTCGACACCATCGAGGGTCGTTCGGCGCAACTTGAGCCGCGGCTCGGACTGCTGAAGAAGGCTTGGCAGGGCCTCGGCGACGCCGCGGCGAAGGCGTGGAACTTCATGCTCAACATCGGCCGTGAGTCCACGGTCGACGAGCAACTTGAACAGGCCGCGAACGCCGTCGCGGCAGCGCAGGCCAAGGCCGCGACTCGCCGCGGCTCGGCACCGCGCACGGGCCTCGCTGATGTCTACGGGCCTCAGAACGCGCTCCAGAACTTCCAAGGGCTCAACGCCGGCGCCGGCTACGAAGCCCTGAGCGCCTACTATCAGAAGACGAACGCAGCGGGCGTCAAGGCCGCCATCGCCGCCGACCAGGCGCCGAAGGTCAAGGCCACCGCCGACGCGTATGCCGACCTCGTGCGCGAGCTCGGCAAGCTGCGCCAGAGCCAGGAGGAGGAGCTCGCCAGCGGCGGGAAGGTGAGCGCCGCGCGGGCGCTGCAGATCCGCCTCATCGACCAGCTGGCCGACAAGGCCGGCAAGCTCACCTTTGAGCAGCGCAAGTCGCTGGCCGCAGAGATCGCGCTCCGCGTGGCCGCGCAGGAGGCCATTGACCTGCAGGCCGCCGAGCTCAAGTCGGCGCAGGAGATCGCCGCGGCGCGCATCGACGCCCGCAAGAAAGAGCAGCAGGCGATCGACGAGTACGCGCAGAAGCAGCGCGAAGCCACCGCGCAGAGCCTCAAGAGCGTGCGCGATAGGGCGCAGAGCCTCGAGGACGAGGAGCAGGCGGCCGCGCTCGCGGCGCGGTCGAACATCAGCCTCGCGGAGGCCATCGAGCAAGTCGCCATCGCGCGGCTGCAGGAGCGCCGCGGGCGCCTGAACGACAGCGCCGAGGGCCAGGCTGCAGCGGCCGACATCGACCGCGAGATCGCTGCACGGCAGCGGCTGGCGGCGGCCATCGCCGGCAAGTCGCAGCGCGAGAGCGCCGAGAAGTCCGCGCAGGAGCTGCAGCAGGCCTACGTGCGCGCATACGATGAGATCAGCAGCGGCCTGACCGACGCAATCATCCAGGGCGGCAAGAGCGCGGCCGACTACATCAAGGGCCTGTTCCGCACGCTCGTCCTGCGTCCGCTGCTCGAGCCATTCGTGCGGCCTGTGGCGGGCGTGCTGGCCGGCTCCACCGGGGCGGCGAGTGCGTTTGCCGGAACGGGTGCGGGCGGCGGGTCTGCGCTCGATATCTTCAGCGCCGGGAAGACGCTGTATGAAGGCTTCTCCAGCGGGTTCGCCAGCGCCGGATCGCAGGCCGGGTCGCTCTACGCACGCGTTGCCGAGTCGCAGCTCGGCTCGCGCATCGGGCTGTCGACGCTCACCGAGGACGCGGCCGGGAACATCTTCCTGCAGCAGACCGGCGGCAGCCAGGCCGCGGGCTCGGCATTTGGCACGGTGGCCAGCACGGCAGCCGGCGCCGCGGTCGGCATCTACGGCGGCCGGGCCATCAGCGGCGGCTACGCGGCCTTCGGCGGCAGCGGCAACGGCACCGTGAACGCCGGCACGGCCATCGGCGCCGTGGTCGGCAGCATCGTCCCGGTGATCGGCACCGCCGTCGGCGCTGCTGTCGGCGGGCTGATCGGCGGCGTGGTGAATCGGCTGTTCGGACGCCGCGCGCCGGAGGTCGAGGGCCGCAGCATCACCGGCACCATCACCGGTTCCGACTTCAGCGGCTCGACGGTCGCCGACATCGTCGAACGAGGCGGCGTGTTCCGCTCCGACCGCCGATCGCAGCAGACCGAGGCCATCACCGGCGACCTCGACAAGGCGCTCGACGAGGGCGCGAAGTCGCTCTCGGACCTGGCCGCGAAGTACGGCGCCGCGCTGGGCCTGCCCGCCGAGCGGCTCGCCGGCGTCACGGCAGACATCAAGGTCGCCATCACCGACAGCGCCGACGACAACGCGAAGGCCATCGCCGATGCGCTGCAGCAGTACGCCGACGCGCTGCTCGGCACCTTCGCCGCCGACATCGAGCCGTTCCGCAAGAGCGGCGAGACGGTGGCGCAGACCATCGAGCGCGTGGGCGGTGCGCTGCTGACGATCAACGACAGCCTCGACATGCTGGGGCTGCAGGCGCTCTCCACGAGCGTAGAGGGCGGGCGCGCGGCGGTTGCGCTGGCGGAGCTGTTCGGCGACGCGGGCACGTTCGCGCAGGCCTCGGCCTCCTACTACGCGGCATTCTTCACCGAGGCCGAGCGCGCCGACCGTGCGACGCAGCAGATCACCGAGACGCTCGGCGAATTCGGCCTCAGCGTGCCAGCCTCGCGCGATGCCTTCCGCGATCTGGTCGAGGCGCAGGACCTCACCACGCAGTCCGGGCGCGAGGCCTTCGCTGCGCTGCTCGGCGTCTCCAGTGCGTTCGACGCGCTGCAGACCGCGGCCGGTGACAGCGCGCAGGCGCTGGCCGAGGTGGTCGCGCAGCGCAAGCAACTGGAGGCGCAACTCTTCGAGCTGCAGGGCAACACCGCCGCGCTACGCGAGCGCGAGCGGGCTGCGCTGGACGAAAGCAACCGAGCGCTGTTCGACCAGATCAAGGCGCTCGAGGACCAGGCCGACGCAGCCAAGCTCGCCGCCGATGCTGCCGAGGAGGCCGCCCGCGCGGCCGAGGACCTGGCGAACCGGCAGCGCTCGATCGCCGGCGGCGTCGACAGCGTCATCGGCGACTTCCTGCAGGGCCCGCAGCTCGCGCAGTACTTCGCCACGCGCATCCAGGAGACGCTCGCCGAGGGCGGCATCGAGTCCTCGATCCCAGGCATCCTGGGCAGCACCCGCGACGACATCCTGCAGCTGTGGAACGCGGTCGGCGTGGACGGCCGCGAGGCGATCCTCGCCGCGTATGGCGCATGGCTGGATCTCGACGAGGTGCTGCGCGGCACCGCTCGCTCGGTGGCCACGTTCCGCAGCGGCACGCTCGCCGACCGAATCGAGGAGGCCCGCCTCGGCTCGCTGAGTCCGGCCGACCGCATCGCTCGGCTGCGCAGCACCGAGGCGACGCTCTTCGGGCAGCTGGGCACGTCCGACGATCCGGTGGCCGTCGCCGAGCGGCTGACCGGCGTCATCACGCAGCGCCTGGGCGAGGAGGCCCGTCTGCGCGACGACCTGCACCGCTCGACGATCGACAGCCTGGAAGAGCAGCTGGATGCAGCGCGCAGCGTGCGCGACGCAGTCGCCGCGATCCCGCAGTTCACGTCGGAGCTGCGCCTCGGCGCATCGTCGCCGCTCAGTGCGCAGCAGCAGGTCGCCGAGGCCGAGCGCCTGTTCAACTCGACGATCGTGCGTGCCCGGGGTGGCGACCGCACCGCGGTCGACTCGCTGCAGCGCAATGCGCAGCTCTTCATCGACGAGGCGCTGGCTGCCTTCGGCTCCGGGCCGCAGGGCGCGCGCATCTTCGGTGACGTGACCGCGGCGCTCGAGGAGTTCGCCGCGCAGATCGGCCCGACGATCGACCCGCAAATCGCCGCGCTGGAGGCGCAGGTATCGGCGGCCGAATCGACCGCCGACAACACCGGCGAGGCGTTGACGCTGCTGCAGTCCATCGACGCGGCGCTCGGCGGGCGCTACACCAGCAGCAGCGCCTCCGTGCTGGCTCCTCCGCAGCCTCAGCCGATCGACATCACACCCACCGATCTGCCGGTGGTCGACGCCATCACCAACGGCGCCGCGGCGTCTGCGCAGGCGAGCGCCGAGCTTCGCGACATGGTCGAGCAGCTGCGCAGCATCGCCGCGAACACCCAGATCACCACCTCGCTGCCGCCGATCAACCAAGCGGGCTTCACGGCCCTGATCGAGCGCGTGCGGGCCCTCGAAACGATCCAGACCCAGCTACTGACCGCCGTGCGGCCGTCGCTGGTCACTACCTGACATCAGGAGCACACATCATGATCGGTCGCGTCTACGCCGTAACTGGCTCCGCGGTGGTCATCACGGCCGCGCAAGACCTCGTCGAGAATTCGCCTGCCGACGATAAGCCGGTCGAGCTGATCGGCTGGCACATCGGACAGAACAGCGACGCGGGAGACGCGCAGGAGGAACTGCTGCAGATCACCGTCATCCGCGGGCACACCAGCAGCGGCAGCGGCGGCAGCAGCGTCACTCCGGCGCCGCTCAACCCGAACGACGCAGCGGCAGGATTCGCCGCCGAGATCAACAACACGACAATCGCATCGGCCGGCACGACCGCGACGCTGTTCGCGTCCGCGTGGAACGTCCGCGCCGGCTCCGACGTGTGGTTGCCGGAGGACGTGAGGCCGCGCGCCAGCCAGGCGAACACGACGCTCGTCGTGCGCATGTCCGCACCGGCTGACTCGATCACCGTCAACTTCGTATTCTGGTTCCGTGAGCTGAACTGATGCGCCTGCGCCTCGCGTCCATCCGCAGGCTGCCGCCACCGCGGCCGCCGGCCAATCTGCGCCGGAAGCGATGGCTGCCGCCGACGCTGACGGTCGCGGAGATCGACGCCGGGCCGGGCTCCGAGTGGATGGTGGTCTACCGCATCGAGACCACCGACGGCAACGGCGACCCGGTCACGCTGTGGCCGGCGACGCGCACGATGATCACAAGCGAGAGCGACACGCCGGCCGACCAGACCTTTGAGCCGGTGCTCGCGAAGGGCGCGGCGGGCTCCTACCGCATGCAGCTGTTCTCAGGCACGGCGCGCGAAGCCGGCGTCGTCGCTGCCAGCGGCGGGCAGTTCGCGCTGATGAACGCCGACGGCGAGTATGACGAATGGGTGCAGTACCTGACCGACGGCAGCCGGGTCACGTGCTACCTCGGCAAACACGGCGATCCGTTCCCGGCAGCCTGGCGAAAGGTCTTCGTCAGCTACATCGACGGCTTTCCGATCATCGACCGCGAGCGCATGACGCTGCGGCTGCGCGGGCGCGAGCGACTGTTCGAGCGCGACTGCCAGCCGCTCGGCTACACCGGCAGCACCGGCAGCGTGGGCAGCATCACGCTGGAGGAAACAGGCATCGCAGGCAACGCGCGCCGGCCTCTCGTGATGGGCACGCCGCCGAGCTGGAAGCCGGTCCTCATCAACGCGACCGAGAAAATCTGGGACATCTGCGGCATGGCGGTCTTCGGAACGCCGTCGCTCTATGACGGCGGCGTCGCGCTGCAGGTCTCGGTGTCGGCCTTCGGCAGCGATCAGCCCGGCACGTACCAGATCCTCGAGAACGGTGCCGGCGTCTTCGCGCACCTGACCTCGCAGATCCGATACGAGCTGCGCGCCGAGGGCACCGGGCGCTATGCCACGCCGACCGCGTCAGAACGCGCGTGGACCGTCTGCGACGTGGCGATGCAGGCCGGTGTCGCGGCCGATCCGACATCGCTGCCGACGGGCAGCGAGAACTTCTCGGCCGGGAATCGCGTCGTGCAGACCGAGAAGGTGCGCGACGTGCTGGCCGACGTGGCGCGGTACGAGTGCGCGGCGATCGGCCTCGACCGCCTTGACCGATTCTTCGCGCGGCGCCTCGTGCCGAGCTTCGACGGGTCCGCGGTGCACACCTTCCGCGACGCGGGCAGCTACAGCGACGGCAACATCGACGGGCTTCGCTTCTCGCGGCTGCGCGGTGCCGAGCGCCGAGTGCATCGAGTGACCGTGCATGCCGGTCGGTCGCAACGCTCGGCGCTGGCCGGCGTGGTCGACGACGCCGTGCGCGACCGACTCTCGCGCGACCCGTATCAGGTCAACTTCACCGCGGAGTGCCTCTACACCTCGCTGTTCGGGCAGCGCCGCATCCTGGACGTTGACCCGACCGCCGAGGCCGTCGAGGTGCAGATCGTCGGGCACCAGTTCGCCAGCGAGGCGGACATGATTGCCTACGCGCTGCGCTACCTGCGGCTGTACGGCAGCCGGTCGGTCGCGGCCGAGTTCGAGACCGAGCTCGATCACGACACGCTGGCGATCGAGGTCTGCGACATCGTCGACATCGAGTCGGCGCGCTTCGGCGGCGACCGCTCGGCCGTCGTCATCGGCTATGACGTGGACCTCAACACGCGCCGCGTGCGCTTCGAGGTGTGGAGCCATGACGAGCTTGGCACCGTGCTCGGCACTGCGGCGCCGACGGAGACCGAGATCGTCATCACGCAGGAGGACACCGCCGAGGGCGCTGGAGGCGGTGGCGCAGGGTCCGGTGTCGCCGGGCGCGGCGATGCGGCGCTGCAGCTGCTGCATGAGTTCGTCCTGCTCGGCGACAAGACGACGGCGCTCGCGGTCGGCGAGTCGACGGTCGACTTCCTGTTCCCGTTCGCCGGCGAGCTCGTCGCGGTCTACGGTGGCGCCACGACCGCGCAGACCTCCGGCTCGATCCTGACGCTCGATATGCGGATCAACACCGTGTCGGTGTTCTCCACGCTCATCACGGTCGACAACAACGAGCGCAGCAGCCACACAGCCGCAACGCCTCCCGTGCTGAGTGCGCCGAGCTTCGAGCAGGGAGACCGCGCGACCTTCCACATCACGCAGGTCGGCACCGGCGGGAAGGGCGCATGGGTCGACTTCGTCTACGTGCCGAGGTCGGTGTGAGCGTCATCAACTTCATCGCGGCGGCTGGTGGCGGTGGTGGTGGCACTCCGGGCGCCGGCGACTACGATCTGATCGACACCATCAGCGCGACCGCGAAGCCGTTCATCGACGCCGGGCCGATCGTCGTGAGCCGCGACGGGCTGACGGTCTTCGCTGTCGGCCAGGATGGCAGCGCGCTTGGGGTGTGGGTCTGGCGCTGGAACGGCAGCAGCTTTCCCAACGTGCAGATCATCGCGCTGGGCACCCCGGGCGACTTCACCGCAGCCACGCAGATGCCGCAGATGTCGCTGGCGTGCAGCGAAGACGGCACGCGTGTCGTGCTCGGCATGCGCAGCGCGGTAAGCAACGACGGCCGCGTCTACGTCTTCGACGAGACCAGCACCGACACCTGGACGCAGTACCAGCGCATCGCGCCGCCGAGCGCCGGCGCCGCGGGCCTCTTCGGTGCTGATGTCGACATCACGAACGACGGCAGCCGCATCGTGGTCGGCGAGGCTGCTTACTTCGACGGCGTGCAGGGCATCGGCCGCGGGCACATCTACCTCGACGGTGGGTCGAGCTTCGCGCTCGAGCAGACCCTTGCCGACACATCCGAGAACGGCTTCGGCGGTCTCGGGTTCGGCGTGGCCATCTCCGGCACCGGCGCCGTCGTCGCGCTCGGCAATCCGTCCGTCTTCTCGCCCAGCTTCGCCGGCCTCGGGGCGATCGAGAGCTACACGCGATCGGGCACGACGTGGACCTTCGAGGCCCGCAGCTACCCGACCGAGGACGACCCGCTCTTCGGCTTTGCCCGCGCCGGCGCGCTGATGGGCATGGACGAGGACGGCACGCACATCCTGTCGGCCGACTATGCCGGTGTCACGCTCGACAGCGTGCACTACAAGCGGGTCGGCGGCGCGCTGGCGTTTCAGTCCATCGTCTACGGCCTCGGCATCTCCGGCACGCCGTCGCAGATCTACGCCGGTGGCATGGCGATGGCCGGCGATGCGTCGAGCGTTGTGCTGGGCGACTACCTCTACAGCACGTCGCGCGGCCGTCTGCGCCGCTGGACCGGCCCGACCTCGTGGGCGTCCGACGTGGACATCGACAGCGCCTCACCGACGAACAACCAACAGCACAGCCGGGGCGTCAGCACCACGCGCGACGGCGGTGCGGTGGTGTGGAGCGAGTGCCCCACCGCGGCGAACGCGTCAACATCTCTGGGCGATCGCGCTTACATGAGGGTCTTCTGATGGGCAGCATCGTCGCGATGGGCTACCGCAACCTGATCGACGCTGCCACGCTGAGCGGCAGCGGATGGCACGCCTCCTACCCGCTGACGAACCTCCAGGACCGCCGCCTCTGGACGTACGCACGCACCAGCGGCACGAGCGCCGACATCATCATCGACCACGGGTCGGCCAAGCCGATGGGCGTCTTCGCGCTCTTCGGCACGAACATCGGATCGGCGGACACGATGACCGTCACGGTCGGCACCACATCTACCGGGACCGATGTCTACGCCGCCGGGTCGGCCGTCGCGTGCTGGCCCTTCGCGCCGCTCGACGGCGTCTATGACGGCGGGCACTTCGGCTGCTGGGTCGTGCTGCCGGCCGATGTCACCGCGCGGTACGCGCGCATTCAGGTCTCCGGCAGTGCGGTGATCCGCATCGCGCGCCCCTTCGTGGGGCCCGTGTGGCGGCCGACCTATTCGCCGTCCTACAGCGGCTTCGCCGAGGGCTGGGGCGAGCCGAACAGCACGGTCATGACCGGCGACAGCGGCGCCGATACGGTCTGGCAGCGGCGCGAGCAGCGCGAGGTCGCCTATGACCTGTCGGTGCTGACGCCGGAGTCGGCGAGCGAGCTCGACGAGATCGTGCGCACGCACTCGATCACCGAGGAGGTAGCGCACGTGCGCCATGTGCACGACCGCGAGGTGCAACAGCAGTACGGCTTCCTCGGCCGGCTGCGTCGGCTATCCGCCCTTGAGCATCCGTTCTATGGCCCCCGCTCCGCGTCGGTGGCCATCACTGGCCGCGGCGGCGCGGCGTAGCGGCAACCCGAAAGGAGTCCAGACCATGACCATGATTCGCTTGATCCTGCTGGCACTGCTCTGGCCGGCGCTCTCCGGCGCCCAGGTGCTCGAGCTGACTCCCGACACGGCTTGCGGCGCCCCCGGCGTCGGAACCGTGCGCGTGATCCGCGACGGCGCCGAGCGCTGGGTGGCAGAGGCCCGCCCCGGCACGCCGGGGCAGCGCGTCGGGCGCGATGGGCGCTGGCACACCGGCTGCCAGATGCCGCCGGCTTGTGCGACGCGGCGCACGTACCAGTGGGCCGATCAGCAGACCGGCGCGCTGTGCACGCCATCCACGCCCGAGCTGCGCGCTGTGCCCGAGGTCGGCCGCATCCGCCAGGTGCACGCCATCGGCCGCGGCGGGGCGATCGTCGGCCGCGCGACCTACGAGTGCACGGCCGAAGGCTGGCGGCTGGTGCCGGCCGATACCTACTGCCGGGGCAGGTGAGTGATGGCTGAGCTGCCCATTCCGAGCGACGAGCAGCTCAGCAGCTGGGCGCGCTTCATGCGCGCGCTGTCTCCGCAGGGCGTCATGCTCCTGCTGTGCCTGGGCGTCGGCCTGGTGGCCGTCTATGGCCTGTACGAGACCCGCACCGAGTGGGTGCCGCTGCTGTGGCGCAGCCAGCCGATGCAGATCGCCACCATGCTGGCGTTGGCGGCGCTGGCCGTGGGCGCTGCGATGCACTCGCTGCACCGGCGCCTGTCGGTGAAGCTCGAACGCACCGAGCACATGCTGCGCGACCAGAGCGAGCGCGAGATCGCACTGCTGCGCACCCAGGTGCAGGCATGCGACGCCGAGCGCGACAAGCTGCGCGTCGAGATCGCCTCGGTGAGGGCGAGCAGCGACGCGAAGATCGAGATGCTGCAGCGCGAGGTCGACTCGCTTCGGCAGCGGGCAGGGTAAGCCGTGCGGCACGCGCTCGGAGTCGTCGAAGGCATCAGCGCGACGCTGGTGGGCATCGGCGTGATGCTCGTGGTCGGCCTGGTGCTCGTGGTGCGCGCGCCGGCGATCGAGGCTCGGCTGCTGCCGGTGTGGTCGCAGATGTCGATCGAGTGGGAGCCTGCAGATGGCGACGACCTGCTCGGCGCGCTGTACGGCTACAAGGACCGCGGCGAGTGCCGCCTCGTGGAGATCGTGGCCGAGGTGGCGTCGCGCGGCTACTGGCTGCCGGCCGAGATCACGATCGCCGGCCGCCCGCCCGGCAAGACCACTCGCGCGACGGGATGGCAGTCGCTCGGGCTGTGGCGCTTCCACCTGCGCGAGCAGGACCGGCGCACGCCGCAGGTGCTAGAGCGGCTGCGCCTGTCCGCGCACTACCAGTGTCACGACTGGTGGCTGACGCCGGCGCGTCTCGGCGAGTGGCCGACGCCGACGCTGCTCGTATCCGAGGGGTGACATGGACTTCGACACCGCTTTCGAGCGCCTGATCGGCCACGAGGGCGGCTTCCAGGCCAGCCCGAGGGACAAGGGCAATTGGACCGGCGGGCAGATCGGATCCGGGCGCCTCGTCGGCACGAAGTACGGCATCTCGGCCGCGAGCTACCCGGGCGAGGACATCGAGCATCTGACGCCGGAGCGTGCGCGCGAGCTCTACCGCCGCGACTTCTGGGGGCCTGCCGGATGCGACATCGTGCCCGACGTGCTGCGCTTCCCGCTGTTCAGCGTGGCCGTGCACACCTCCGCGCCGCGTCGGCCGGTGACGGCAATCAAGATGCTGCAGCGCGCGGCCGGCGTGAAGGACGACGGCGTGATCGGCCGCGACACGATCATGGCGGTGCAGGCGATGGACCGCTGGCGGCTGCGTGGCCGCTTCTGCGGGCACTGGCTCGACTACCTCAACGATGGCGGCGCTTGGGTGGACTTCGGGCGCGGCTGGGCTCAACGGATCGCCGAGATCCTGCAGGAGAAAGCATGACCCGCCTCCTCATCCTCGCCGCCGCTGCGGCCCTTGCTGGCTGCAGCACGCTCGATCGCGTGATGGAGAACCGCGTCGCCTGCAGCCTCGATCGCACGCAGGGGGCCTTCATCTCGTGGTACGGTCCGCTGGGCATCAGCGCCAAGATCGCCGAGGCCGACGCCAAGGTGATGTGCGAAGCGGTGCCGGTGATCCTGCAGGTCGCGCCGCGCACGGGGACGGGCACGTGAGCCCGCGGGCTAGGATGTGACGGGTAACTTCCTGCCCACCTGGGCGCCAATCCCGCCGCCAGCGCCAGGGGCGCACGAGAGGCGGCGCGGGTTGTCCAATACTCAGCGCCGATACTGGGCGCAAACCCGCCGAGAACCACGGCAATCCAGCCCAAGAGAATTGGACGTGCGCATCCGATACTGCGCAGTGAATCAACAGCTTAGCGCGATTCCTCGCTGTACTGCTGCATCATGGGCGTGTGGCGCGAGAGGTCGGCGTCGAGCGTTCCGGCAGTGGGGAGCGGGGCGGTCATGTCGGCCGACATGGTAGGGGACGAGGGCCGGGTCGACGGGGTGCCGTGCATGGTCAGTCGGGCCTCCCGAAGGCCCATGGAGGTTTCTATGTGCGCGTCCCGTGGGTCGTATCATGGCCGGCCGGTCGCGAGCGGCAGCGCGGGCAGCATCCCGAATGGCCGCATCCCGGCTGCGGGGAGATCGCAATGGCAGACAAGTTCGGCTTTGAGAAGCTGTCGAAGGATTACTTCGACACGGTGATCAAGAAGCTCGACCCGAAGATGACGATGGGCGATGCGAAGCCCTACTCCGAGCTCCTGAACCTGTTCGATGCGATCCAGGACATCGAGGAGCCGCAGTACGAGGCGATGCGGCTGAAGCTGGACCTGGCCGCGAGGGCGATCAGCCAGCTCCAGTCCCAGAAGTCCGTCAAGGGCACGCCGATCGAGAAGGCCTTGAAGTCGCTCGCGGCCGGGGTGCAGAAGGCCAAGGCGACTGTCGCCAAGGAAGAGAAGCTGTACGAGAAGCAGGGGGCGACCTCCGGTCTGATCGAGGTCGACGTCAGCGTCAGCGTGCGCGACTTCTACAACTCGGAGGTCGGTGGTGCGAAGCTCGAACTGGTGATCGACTCGAATCCGTCGCCCGTCAAGGTGAGCGACATGACCTCCAGGGGCAGCGCGCGATTTCGCGGCGTCATGATCGAGCCCTCGGGGAACGTCAACGTCTCGCTCGTGTTGAAGCGCGAAGTCCACCCGAAGCTCTCCCAGAACATGAGCTACAAGAACGTCGGCAAGACGCTCCTCATCGAGGCCGCCGAAGATGCCGTGAGCGTGGAAATGAGTGAGCAGAGTGCGCGCAAGGTGCTTGACAGCAAGGGTGTCAAGGGCTCGGTCGGCGTCGACTTCAAGGTCTTCAACGGCAGCACCGAGTTGACGAGCGAGAGGTCGATCGAGCAATCGACGGAGCAAGCGGTGAAATACACCGTCTACTATCCCAAAGGCACCTTGACGCTGAAGCAGGGCTGAGAGGGTGAAGTGCGGGCCACGGCACGCGCTGCCTGGCGGTGATCCGCATCGCGCGCCGGCAGGCGTCGACGCGTGCGCGAGGACGTGCAGGTGCGGCACGAGCCTGCCGCAGCCTGATGCAGCCCACCGCATGAATCCCGCACGTGGGCCCCGCTGAGCAGCATTCGTTTGCGGCTCCCCGCTGAACCGGCGAGCATGGCTCCCGCCCGCACGAGGAGCCCCGATGCGCCTGACCGACTGCCACGACCACCACGACTTCCGCCGCCTCGCGCGGCGCCGGCTGCCCGGCCCGATCTTCGACTACATCGACGGCGGCGCCGACGACGAGACGACGCTGCGCCGCAACACCGCGGCCTTCGAAGCCTGCGACCTGGTGCCCAGCGTGCTGCGCGGCGCGCAGGACGTGGACCTCTCGGTCACGGTGATGGGTCAGAAGGTGGCGGTGCCGTTCTACTGTTCGCCCACCGCGCTGCAGCGGCTATTCCACCACCGCGGCGAGCACGCGGTGGCCGCGGCGGCGGCGCGCCACGGCACGCTGTTCGGGGTGTCGTCGCTGGGCACCGTCAGCCTGGAGGAACTGCGGCGCAGACACAGCTCGCCGCAGGTCTACCAGTTCTACTTCCACAAGGACCGCGGGCTGAACCGCGCCATGATGCAGCGCGCCAAGGAGGCCGGTGTGGAGGTGATGATGCTGACGGTGGACAGCATCACCGGCGGCAACCGCGAGCGCGACAAGCGCACCGGCTTCTCGATCCCGTTCCGCCTCACGCTGGCCGGCATGGCGCAGTTCGCGATCAAGCCGATGTGGGGCCTGAACTACGTGACGCACGAGCGCTTCCGGCTGCCGCAGCTCGACGAGCACATCGACATGGGCGGGGGCACGATGTCCATCGGCCGCTACTTCACCGAGATGCTCGACCCGTCGATGAACTGGGACGACGTGGCGCAGATGGTGCAGGCATGGGGCGGGCCGTTCTGCCTGAAAGGCGTGATGTCGGCCGCCGACGCGCAGCGCGCCGCCGACATCGGCTGCCGCGGCGTGATCCTCTCCAACCACGGCGGGCGCCAGCTCGACGGCAGCCGCTCGGCCTTCGACCAGCTGGCCGAGGTGGTCGACGCCGCGGGCGACCGGCTCGACGTGATGATGGACGGCGGCGTGCAGCGCGGCACGCACGTGCTGAAGGCGCTGTCGCTGGGTGCCAAGGCCGTGGGCCTGGGCCGCTACTACCTGTTCCCGCTGGCGGCAGCCGGCCAGCCCGGCGTGGACCGCGCGCTCGACCTGATGCGCGACGAGGTGGTGCGCGGCATGAAGCTGATGGGCTGCACGTCGATCGACCAGCTCACGCGCGCCAATCTGCGCTTCCGGTAGCGGCCGTGCGGCGCTGCGTCACGCGAACGTCGCGCCCAACCACTCGAGGAACGCGGCCACCTCCGGGCGCTGCGCGTGGTCACGCTGCACCAGCGTGTGGTAGGTGCTGCTGGCGGGCACGGCCAGGCCGAACAGCGTGAGCAGCTGCCCGCCGTCGACCCAGCGCCCGGCGATGCGGCGGTTGCACACCGCAACGCCCAGCCCGCTGGCGGCCGCCTCGAGCAGGATGCCCAGGTCGGTGAAGCTCTGGCCGCGCGCCGGCTCGGGCCAGTCCAGCGCGGCCGCGGCGAACCACGGCCGCCAGGGCACCAGCGGGCTGCGCAGCAGTTCGGCGCGCGCCAGGTCGCCCGGCCCGCGCAGGCTGCGCTCCTCGGCATAGCCGGGTGCCGCGAGCGCCACCGTCACGTCGTCGAAGAGCCGGGTCGTCACGCGCTCGTCGAAGCGCCCGTGGCCGAAGCGGATGTCGATGTCGTGGCGCTCGGGCTTGTCGTGCATGGGCGCTTCCACCGCGACCTCGATCTCGATGTCGGGGCACTGCCGGTAGAAGTCGGGCAGGCGGGGGATGAGCAGGTTGCGGGCGAAGGTCGGCGGTGCGCCCACGCGCAGCCGCACGACGGCCGGCTCCGCATCACGCGTGAGCTGGCCGAGCTTGTCGAAGGCCTCCTGCACGGCGCCGAGGTAGCGCCGCCCGGCGGGGCTCAGGCGCACGCCGGTGGGCGAGCGGTCGAACAGGCTCTCGCCGAGCTGAGACTCGAGCTGGCGGATGCGGTGGCTCACGGCGCTGGGCGTGATGCACAGCTCGGCCGCGGCCTGCGCGAAGCCGCCCAGGCGCGCCGCGCTCTCGAAGGCGGCCAGCGCGTGGATCGGAGGCAGGCGGTTCGCTCGGGCCATGGTCGCCGCGCATTGTCTGCCGTCGGCACAGCGCGGTGCCGGTGGCGGATCGGCGCGGGGCGCGCACCGGGGTAGCCCCGCTTGTGCGCGCAGGCCTCGCTGCTACCGTGCGGCGATCGCTGTTCGAGGAGATTTCGATGGACCGCCACAGCCTTCGCCTGCGCGCCGCTGCAGCCTTGATCCTGGCCGCGCTGGCCGCTTCCTGCGCCGGGCCGGGAAGCCCGCCCGCGGCGACGGGCACGGCGGCCACCGCCGCCGCGCCGGCCCGCCCGAAGCTGGTGGTCTTCCTCGTCGTCGACGGCCTTCCGATGAGGCAGGTGACGGCCTACCGCGAGCAGCTGCAGCCCGACGGCTTCGCGCGCTTCCTCGACCGCGGCACCTGGTTCGCCGATGCGCACTACGGCTATGCCTACACCGTCACCGCGGCCGGCCACGCCACCATGTTGAGCGGCGCCTATCCGCACCGCAGCGGCATCATCGGCAACGAGTGGCGCGATGTCGCCACCGGCGAGCCGCGCTACTGCACCGACGACACGCGCTACACCTACATCGGCAACGCCACCAACAAGCTCGACGGCACCAGCCCTGCCCGGTTGCGCGCCGAGACCGTGGGCGACGTGCTGCGCCGCGCGACGCCGCAAGCGAAGGTGATCGCCATCTCCGGCAAGGACCGGGGCGCGATCCTGCCGGCCGGTCACGCCGGCACGGCCTACATGTACATGTCGGGCACCGGCGAGTTCGCCTCCACCACCTACTACATGAAGGAGCACCCGGCCTGGGTGAATGCGTTCAATGCCGCCAGGCCGGCCGACCGCTACTTCAAGGCCGAGTGGAAGCCCGCGCTGGCCGAGGCCGCGTACGCGCAGTCGCTTTCCGACAACCAGCCGTGGTTCGGCACGCGCGCCGGCAAGCTGCCGATGACGATGGGCGGCGCGCTCGACAAGCCGGCGCCAGCCTACTACGCGAGCCTGCTGCGCAGCCCCTTCGTCGACGAGATGTCGCTGGGCCTGGCGCGTGCGGCCATCGCGGGCGAGCAGCTGGGCGGCGACGACGCGCCCGACATCCTCGCCGTGAGCCTCTCAGGCCACGACTACGTGAACCACTACTGGAGCGCCGAGTCGCGGCTGTCGCACGACCACTTCCTGCACCTCGACCGCATGCTGCAGGACTTCTTCCGCCATCTCGACGCGACGGTGGGCAAGGACAGCTACGTCGCGATGCTGACCGCCGACCACGGCTTCATGGCGGCCCCGGAGGTCAGCCGCATGCGGGGGCTCGATGCCGGCCGCGTGGCCAGCGGCGAGCTCCTGGGGCGCATCAACGCCGAGCTGGAGAAGCGCTTCGGCGTGCCCAAGCTCGGGCGCTTCTTCTCCGCCTCGGCGCTGGTCATCGACCGGCCGCTGCTGGCGCAGATGAACCTCGACCTGGCCGCCGTCACCGAGGCGGCGCGCGCCGCGCTGCTCGGCGAGCCCGCGGTGGCGGCGGCCTACACGCGCCGCGAGATGGCCGCGCGCAGCCGGGCCGGCGCGCCGCACTTCGACGCGATGGTGAAGTCGTGGCACGCCGAGATCTCGGGCGACGTGCAGATCGCGCTGAAGCCGAACTGGATGTTCGTCTCGTCCACCGCCAACGCCACGCACGGCTCGCCGTACCCGTACGACACCCACGTGCCGATCCTGATGTACGGCCCGAGGTGGCTGAAGCCGGCGCGCGTCGACCAGCGCGTGGAAGTGGCCGACATCGCGCCGACGCTCTCGAGGATGCTGGGCGTGCCGGTGCCCTCGATGTCCGAAGGGCGGCCGCTGCCGCTGCCCTGAGGCGGTCGAGGCACCCGCCGCGGCCGCGGCGTCACAGCCGCAGGTCCAGCGTCAGGTTGAACTGCGGCCCGGTGCGGCGCTCCAGCCGCGTGTAGTCGCCGCTGGCCAGCAGCGTGGTGGTGCTGCCGTTCGGCGGGCCGAAGGGCAGGGTGCCCGCGCTCGCCGCCAGCCGCACCGAGAGCCCGGGCCGGAAGGTCCACAGCCCGTAGAGGTCCACGGCGCGGGTGCGCGAGCGCTGCTGCACCTGGTCGAGCGCGAGCTGCGTGTCGTAGGGCGGGTTCAGCCCCAGGCTGCCGCCCACGGTCAATGGCAGGCCCGTGACGCGCTGGTCGAAGCCGAGGTTGGCCGACCAGGGCTGCTGGCCGTCGAGCCGGTTGTCGGGGCCGGGCAGCGCGGCGACGTTCGACCGGTACACGTTCAGCGACGCGCGCAGGTTCAGCGTCTTCCAGTCGGCCAGCAGCACCGGCATCAGCTCGATGGCGCGGCCCTTCACCTCGAACTCCAGCCCGCTCGTGGTGGCCGACGAGAAGTTCACCGGTTGCGCGACGAAGCGCGGCACGGTGGCCCACGGCACCACCTGCGGCGTGGTGACGGTGCGCACCAGGTTCGTGATGCGGCGATGGAACACGCCCACGCTCCACATGCCGCCGGCCGGCAGGTAGGTCTCGAAGGCCACGTCCAGCCCGGTGGCCAGTTCGGGGGCCAGCCGGGGATTGCCGATGCGGTCGGGCGCCAGCTCGGTGTTGGTGACGCGGGTGTCGGTGTACTGCGCGTTGATCGTCGGTCGCGCCAGCAGCTGGCCCAGCGGCGCCGCCTTGTAGCTGCGCGTCAGGCTCGCGCGCACCATGTCGCGGCCCTTGGGGTCGAACTTCCACGTGAGGTGGGCCAGCGGCGAGAGCACGCGGCTGTCGTTGACCACCGCGTCGGTGGTGCCGCGGCTCTCGGTGTGGATGCGCTCGCCACGCAGGCCCAGGTACAGCTGCAGCCGCGGCGAGAACTCCCATTCGTCCTGCACGTACCAGGCGGTGCGCCGCACGCGCGCGTCGAAGGGTTGGCCCTCGAACTCCGGCAGCACGGGCACGCCCTGCTGCGTGACGGTGCGCTCCTCGCGCCGCGTGCGGGCCTCGAGGTCCCAGCCGGCGGTGAGGCTGTGCGCTTCGCCCAGCAGCAGGCTGTACTTGCCGGCCTGCGTCAAGCCCCGGTCGGTGCCGCCGCCCACCGAGTGCAGCCGCTCCAGGCCTTCGCGCAGGTTCAGCACGTCGAAGGTCCACTTCGAGCGCTGCAGGCCCAGGCGCAGTTCCAACCGCTGGTCGTCGCGGAAGCGGTTGATCCACACCGTGTTGCCGCGCAGGTTGTTCCAGGTGCCGTGCTGCGCGCTGTCGTCGTCGAGCACCGGCGCGCCGGCGAGCAACGTGTTGCGGTACTCGGTGCGGTTGTTCCACCAGCCCTTCTGCGCGAAGCCCTGCAGCGACAGCGACTGCTCGTCGCTGGGCTTCCAGTTCAGCCGCGGGCCGAGGTTGTAGCCCCAGCCCCAGTCTTCCGGGTGGGCAGACTGAAGCGCACGCGCCGGCCGGCCGTCGGTGCCGGGCGACTGGCGCTCGATCGTGCGCGTGCCCTCGCGGTGCCACTCGAACAGCGACACCGGCAGCGACAGGCCCAGCCCGCCGCGGCTCTCGCCCAGCGTGAGGTTGGCGTTGCCCATCGGCCGCTGCAGGCCGTCGGACAGGCCCAGCCGCAGGTCGCGCTGCGTGCGGCGCGGCGCGTCCTTCAGGATGATGTTGATGGTGCCGGCGATGGCCTGCGCGCTCTGGTCGGCGGTGGGCGCGCGCAGCACCTCGATGCGCTCGATCTGCGCGGGGCTCAGCTGGTCGAGCGCGAAGCCCTGCGGCGCCGGGTCGCCGTTGATCAGGATCTGCGTGTAGCCGGCGCCCAGGCCGCGCATGCGCGGCCCGCCGGCATCGACGTTCACGCCGGGCAGGCGGCGCAGCACGTCCAGCGCGTTGGTGTCGCCGTAGCGGTCGAGTTCGTCGCGGCCGTAGATCTGCTTGGCCACGCTGGCGGCGCGGCGCAGGTCGGTGGCGCCTTGGCGCGCGGTGATCTCCACGCGCTGCAGGCTGCTGGGCTGGGTGGAGGGCGCGTCGCCTTGGCCGGGGCCGGCCTCCTGCGCGCGGACGCCGGTCGACAGGGCCGCTGCCAGCACGGTGGCCGCTGCGCCGCAGGCCTGTCGGCGGCGGGCGGGCCGCGCGGGGGCGGCAGGTCGGGCAGCGGGCACGGGCACTCCTGGTTCGGGCCCACGCGGTCGGCAGGCGAGGCGCGGATGCTGCCATGCCCCGGCGCGCCCGTCGGGAGCGCGCTCTAGAGCGGCCTGGCGCGGCATGCGACCATGCCAAGTCCGCCGCACGACCCGCGCGGCCCGTGGAGCCTTGCCGATGTCTGCCGTCCTCGCCCCTGTCGACCACGCCGCCCCGCCCGCGGTCGAGCATCCCGCCGCCGCGGCCTTGCGCGCGGCGCTGCAGCGCCAGCGCACCGCCTACCTCGCCGACCCCGTGCCCACGCTGGCCCAGCGCCGCGCCGACCTGCGCACGCTCGAACGCTATGTGCACGAGCAGCAGGAGGCGCTCATCGAGGCCGTGCGCGTCGACTACGGCCATCGCTCGCGCCACGAGACGCTGATGACCGAGATCGGCCCGCTGCTGGCATCGATCCGCCATGCGCGCCGCCACCTGCGCGGCTGGATGAAGCCGCAGCGGCGCCACGTCGACCGGCTCACCTACGGCCTGGGCCGCAACACCGTGATCCCGCAGCCGCTGGGCGTGGTGGGCGTCATCGTGCCGTGGAACTTCCCGATCAACCTGAGCCTGATCCCGCTGGTCTACATCTACGCCGCCGGCAACCGCGCGATGGTGAAGATGAGCGAGAACTCGCGCCACTTGGCGCGGCTGCTGATCGACACGCTGCCGGCCTACTTCCCGCCCGAGAAGCTGCAGGTCTTCGACGAGACCGGCGGCGTGGGCATCGAGTTCTCGAAGCTGCCGTTCGACCACCTCTTGTTCACCGGCTCGGGCACCACCGGGCGCGCCGTGATGGCCGCCGCGGCGCAGAACCTGTGCCCGGTGACGCTGGAACTCGGAGGCAAGGCGCCCGCGATCGTGTGCGACGACGTCGACATCGCGCTGGCCGCGGAGCGCATCTCGTTCATCAAGTGCCTGAACGCCGGGCAGATCTGCACGACGGTGGACCACGCCTACGTGCCCGAGGCGAAGGTGGAGGCCTTCGTCGAGGCCGCGAAGCGCGCCGTGCCGCAGCGCTACGCCGACCTCGACAGCAGCGACTACACGAGCATCATCGACCGACGCGCCTACGAGCGGCTGCTGCGCGCGCTCGACGAGGCGCAGTCGCGCGGTGCCACGCTGATCCCGCTGCTGCCGGGCCGCACGCGCGACGACGAGCGCCGCCGCCTCGTGCCGCACCTCGTGCTCGGCGCGCCGGCCGACTGCGCGCTGATGCAGCGCGAGATCTTCGGACCCGTCCTGCCGATCGTGCCGTACCGCGATCTCGATGACGTGATCGCGCGCGTCAACGCCGGCCCGCGGCCGCTGGCCATCTATCCGTTCAGCGACCGGCGCGACCGCATCGATCGGCTGATCGAACGCGTGATGTCCGGCGGCGTGACGGTGAACGACGCGCTGCTGCACGTGGGCCAGGACGACCTGCCGTTCGGCGGCGTCGGCGAATCGGGCATGGGCCACTACCACGGCCGCGAAGGCTTCCTCACGTTCTCGAAGCTGCGCCCGGTGTTCCGCCAGGCGCGCTGGTCGAGCCTGAAGCTGCTCGAGCCGCCCTATGGCAGGTTCGCCGACGCGGTGCTGAAATTCCTCACGCGGTGACCGCAACCAACGAAACACCGCCGACGTCAGGCTGCAACCGCAGCCGTCGACACTGCCGGCATCGCCTGGATGCGGGAGTGCTGTGACATGGTTGCCTTGTTGGCCCGGTGGGCCGCCCTCGTGTCGGTGCTCTCACGCGCAGCGCGGATCGAGGTATCGCAGGACGGCTGCAGCGGCCACGTGACCTACGTCGAAGGGGCGTTGCGGGCCAGCTTCCACTTCGAGTTCGGCGGCGGCGACTGCATCGCCTGGCTCTCGGTGCCGACCGTGAACGACTGGACCCGCGAGACCGGCCTGCCGGCCGACCGTCGCGACGAGGTGCTGCGCTTCGTCGCCGAGCGCGTGCACCGCGACCACGCCGGCAGCGCGCGCTACACGATCGACGCCGACAGCATCTCGTTCTGGTCGCGGTGATGCGCGGGGCGGCGGCTCAGGCCACCCGCGTCCAATCCATCGACCACGTCACGTCCCAGCTCTTCCCGCCGTCGCGCGAGACGCCCTGCTGCCAGCGGCACGAGCGCGGCGTGATCAGGTCCCACACGCCGCGCACCTTGATCGGCCGGCCGTCGTCCTCGTCGTCGGATTCGAACAGGCCGGCGCCGTCTTCGAACGAGCCGTTCATGCCCGGCGGCACCAGCACGCCCGAGGCGGCGTTGACCCAGTGGTCGCTCCACAGCCGCTGCTTCACGTCGAGCAGCCGCAGGCCCATGCCGCTGAAGTTGCGTGCCGGGATGCGCAGCTCTTCCACGTGGCACACGCCGCCGAGGATGCTGAAGCAGGTGGCTTCGCCCTCGAATCGGTCCCAGTCGCCGGGCTTGCGCTGCCGCTGGTGGCGGATGGTCCAGCGGCCGGTCAGGAAGTCGAAGTCGCCGGGCTTGCCGGGCGTGCGGGCGGCGGGGGAGGGGGCGAGCATCGCGCGGCCGGGCTGCGGGGTGTCGTCGGCCGCCGGTGCATCGACGGCGGTGCCAGCGACGGCCAGCGTGGCAAGCGCCTGCAGCGCCTGGCGGCGGTCGGCGGGGAGCGGATCGGTCATGGTGTGGGGCAGGATGGACGCGCCACGTCGGCGCATGCCGGCATCCTCGCGCGGGCCACGTGACAACCGATGTCATGATTCGGGCGACATCCTCGATCGACCATGCGTGCCAGCCGCCTGCTCTCCGTGCTGATCCTGCTGCAGCTGCGCGGCCGCGTGACGGCCACCGCGCTGGCCGAGGAGTTCGAGGTGTCGGTGCGCACCATCCACCGCGACATCGACGAGCTCTCGGCCGCCGGCGTGCCGGTGATCGGTGATCGCGGCCCCGGTGGCGGGTTCCGGCTGCGCGAGGGTTTCCGCACGCAGCTCACCGGGCTGCTCACCGACGAAGCGCAGGCGCTGCCGCTGCTGGGGCTGCCGGGTGCCGCGCACCAGCTCGGCTGGGGCGACGCGCCGCGGCGGCTGCGCGGCAAGCTGCTGGCCTCGCTGCCCGGCGAGGCCGCGGCTTTGGCCGGGCGGCTGCAGGCCTGCCTGCACATCGACCCGCTCGGTTGGTACCACGACAGCCTGCCCGCGCCGCACCTGCCCGACTTGGCGCGCGCCACGCTCGACGGCCGCCGCGTGGCGCTGGACTACGAAAGCTGGAACGGCCTGCGGCACTGGCGCGTCGATCCGCTGGGGCTGGTGCTGAAGGCCGGGGCCTGGTACGCCGTGGTGCGCAGCGGCTCGCGCACGATGACGCTGAAGGTCGGCGCCGTGCGCGCGCTGCAGGTGCTGGAGGAACCCTTCGAGCGGCCCGCGGGCTTCGAGCTGCCGGCGTGGTGGCAGGCGTCGCTGCAGCGCTTCGAGCGCGAGCTGCGGCCCGCGCGCGCGGTGCTGCGCGCATCGGCCTGGGCCTGCCGCAAGCTGGCCGAGCAGGGCAGCTATGCGGCGAACGCGGTGGCCGCCGCCACGCCCGAGGCCGACGGGCACGCCCGCGTGGAGCTGCCGATCGAGGACGACGAGCAGGCCGCGCGGCTCGTGCTGTCGCTGGCGCCCGAGGCGGAGGTGCTGGAGCCGCCCGCGTTGCGGCAGCTCGTCGCGACCTGGGCGGCGCGGGTGGCGGGGCAGCACCGGCGCCGGCGCGGCGCTTGACTTCAGGTGCGCTTGAACTTCTACCGTCGCGCCCGTCGACCACTGCCCCGCCACACTCGATGGACACCGCGATCCCGATGAACGCCCCGCCGACCGGCACCTTGTGGACCCACGGGCGCGCCGCGGCCTCGACCGGCGCCGTCGCGCTGGTGTCGCTGCTGGCCTTCGAGGCGATGGCGGTGGCTGCCGCGATGCCGGCGATCGCCACCGCGCTCGACGGGCTGGCGCTGTACGCGCTGGCCTTCGGCGGCGCGTTGGCGGCCACCGTGGTGGGCCTGGTGGCCGCCGGCGGGTGGATCGACCGCCGCGGGCCGCTGCCGGCCACCGTCACGGGCCTGGCCTTGTTCACCGCCGGCTTGCTGGTGGCCGGCTGCGCACCCGACATGCGCGTGCTGGTCGGCGGGCGCGTGCTGCAGGGCCTGGGCTCGGGGCTGCTGGGCGTGGCGCTGTACGCCGGCATGGGCCGCGTCGTGCCCCGTGAACTGCACCCGCGGCTCTTCGCGCTGCTGGCCGCGGCCTGGGTGGTGCCGGCGCTGGTGGGGCCGGCACTGGCCGCGGCGCTGGTCGACTGGCTGGGCTGGCGCGCCGTGTTCCTCGTGGCAGCCGGCGCCGCGCCGCTCACGGCCTTGCTGCTGCTGCCGGCCTATGGCCGCCTGGGGCCGGCCGACGCGGGAGCGGTGCCGGCCGGGCCGGCGCTGCCTACGTCGGCGCGGGTCGGATGGGCCGCGCTGGCCGCGGCCGGTGCGCTGCTGCTGCACGTGGGCAGCGCGGCGGCGCGGCCGGCCTGGGGATGGGGGCTGGTGGCGATCGGTCTCGCCGCTGCGGTGATCGCCGCGGCGCGGCTGCTGCCGCGGGGCAGCCTGGTGGCGGCGCCGGGGTTGCCGGCGGTGATCGCGCTGCGCGGGCTGCTGGCGTCGGCGTTCGCGAGTGCCGAGGTGTTCGTGCCGCTGGCGCTCACGCGCGAGGCCGGCTGGTCGATCGCGCAGGCCGGCCTGGTGCTCAGCGGCGGCGCCGTGATGTGGACCGTGGGCAGCCAGGTGCAGGCACGGCTCCAGGGCGCGGCGCATCGGCGCACCGGGCTCAACGCGGGTTTCGGGATCGTGACGGGCGGCATCGCGGCCATCGCGGCGGTCTTCGCCGTCGGCGCGCCGGTGGGGTGGGTGGCTGCCGCCTGGGTCGTCACGGGCCTGGGCATCGGCCTGTCGTTCCCGATGCTGTCGGTGCTCACGCTGGCACTGTCGGCCGCCGATGCGCAGGGCCGCAACGCGTCGGCGCTGCAGCTCAGCGACGCGCTGGCCAGCAGCGCAGTGCTGGCCGTGTCGGGCGTGCTCTACGCCGGCGCGAGCGGCGCGGGGCTGCCCGGCCCGGCCGCCGTGTTCGCGCTGGCCGCCGGCGTCGGGCTCGTCGGGCTGCTGGTGGCCGGCCGCGCGTTCGCGGCGGCCGCCGAGCCTCGCGCCGGCTGAGGTCGCGGCCGGGTCAGGCCGGGCCCGCGGTGAGCGGCCCGCGCAGCGCGTCGTAGGGGTAGAGCCACTCGTTGCGCGAGCGGGCGATGTTGCGTTCGTCGAAGGCGCGCTGCATGGCCTGCGCATCGCCGATGTGATAGAGCTCGCCCATCTCGGTGGACTCGCGCACCACGCGGGCGGTGCGCGGCGCGCGGTGGTCCTGGTAGGTGCGCAGCCGTTCGGGCAGCGGCTGCGGCAGCGCGAGGCAGCGCGCGAGCACTGCGGCGTCCTCGATGGCCATCGCCGCGCCCTGCGCGAGATAGGGCAGCGTGGCGTGCACGGCGTCGCCGAGCAGCGTGACGCGCTCGGTGCCCCACACGGGGCTGGGCACGCGGTTGTTCAGCGCCCAGCGGAAGCAGGCGCCGCGGTCGACGCGCTCGACGACGGCGCGCACCATCGGGTGCCAGCCGCGGTAGTCGGCGTCGAGTTCCTCCCACGGCGCCACCGCGGTCCACGACTCCTCTTCCCACGGCCGCTCGACGCAGCCGACGAAGTTCAGCAGCTCGCCGCCGCGCAGGTAGTAGGTGACGGCGTGGTTCTGCGGGCCGCACCAGATGGTGGAGACCACGTCGGTGCGCAGCTCGGGCGGGATGGCCGCGGTGGGCACCGTGCAGCGCCACGCCACCTGCCCGGTGAACACCGGCCGGTCGTCGCCGAGCACGTGGCGGCGCACCACCGACTTGATGCCGTCGGCACCGACCACCAGTTCCGCATCCAGCGCGCTGCCGTCGTCCAGCCGCAGCGCCGCGGCATCAGAGCGTTCTTCGACGCCCTGCACGCGCCGGCCGAGGTGCAGCGCATCCGGCGCCAGCGCCTGCACGGCGGCCAGCAGCGCACCGTGCAGGTCGGCGCGGTGCAGCTGGAAGTAGGGCGCGCCGTGCCGCTGCTCGTGGGCTGCGCCCAGCGGCAGCCGGTGCAGCATCGCGCCGCTGTCCCAGCGCCGGAACTCGAAGGCCAGCGGCCGCACGGCGTGCGGCTCCAGCGCGCCGCGCAGGCCCAGGTGCTCGAGCACCTTCATCGCGTTTGCGCTCATCTGCACGCCGGCGCCCAGTTCGCCGGGCCGCGCCGACTGCTCGACCACGCGCACGCGGTGGCCGTCGCGCAGCAGGCAGGCTGCGGCGCAGAGGCCGCCGATGCCGGCGCCGACGACGACGATGTCCATGCCGGCGCCCGTCGTCATTCGGCCTGGATGCCCTGCGCCTTGATGAGCTGCGCCCAGCGCTCGGCGTCGCGCTGCACCAGCGCGCCGAAGGCCTCGGGCGTGCTGTGCGCGGGCACCATGCCCTGCGTCTCGAACGCGGCGCGGACCTCCGGCCGCTCGAGGATGCCCTTCAGTTCGGCGTTGAGCCGCTGCACCAGCGGCCGCGGCGTGCCCTTGGGCGCCATCACGCCGAACCACATCTCGACGTCGAGGTCACCCAGCCCCAACTGACGCAGCGGCGGCACGTCGGGCTGCAGCGGGTGCGGCTTGTCGGCGCTGATGGCGAGTGCTCTCAGCGACCCGGCGCGCACGTGCTGCAGCGCCACGTGGATGGGCAGGAACATCACGTCCACCGTGCCGGCGAGCAGGTCGGTGACGGCCGGCGCCGTGCCGCGGTAAGGCACGTGGGTGATGAACACGCGGGCCTGGCTCTTCACCAGTTCCATCGCCAGGTGGTGCGGCGTGCCGGCGCCGGGCGACGCGTAGTTCAGCCGGCCCGGCTGCGCCTTGGCGCGCGCGATCAGCTCGGCGGCGGTCTGCAGGCCGCTGGCCTTGCCGGCCACCAGCAGCAACTGGCCCCAGCTCGTCAGCGACACCGGTTCCAGGTCGGTGAGCGGGTCGAAACCGGCCTTGGGGTACAGCGCGCGGTTCATCACCAGCGTGTTGACCGTGACGAGCAGCGTGCTGCCGTCGGGTGCGGAGCGCACCACGTCCTGCGTGCCGATGTTGCCCGACGCGCCGGCCTTGTTCTCCACCACCACCGGGCGGCCGAGCTTCTCGGCCAGCGGCGGGCCGATCTGGCGGGCGATCAGGTCGATGCCGGTGCCGGGCGTGAACGGCACGACGAGGCGGATGGGTGCAGGCGCCTGGGCTCGCGCGGTACCGAGACCGGCGGCCAGCGCAGCGGCGAGCGCCGTGCGGCGCGTGAGGGCATGGGTCATGGGGCGCGATGATGCCCGGGCGCACCGCCCCCGGGCTGCAGGTGGGGTCGCAGCGCCTGCCACGCGGCCGTGGCGGCAGCGGCCTCATCCTTCGCCGAGAGGTCTTCCAACTCGCGCGCACGCTCGCTGCCGCGCGCATCGCCCAGCATCCGCAGCACGCTCTTCAGGCTGTGCGCAAGGCGCCGCAGCTCGGCCCAGCGGCCGGCCGCGGCACTGGCGTCGCCGCTGGCCAGGTCGGCCGCGAACTGCGCGTGGCACTGTTCGCGATAGGCGGCGTGGAGCGTGTGGTCGCCACCGAAGTAGGCCTGCACGGGGTCGGCGGCGGGCGTGGGGGTTGCGGGTGCGGGCGGCGCAGAGCCGGGCGCGGGTGGCTGCAGCAGGGCGCGCCGCAGGTCGTCCATCGCCACCGGCTTCGAGAGCACCTCGTCCACGCCCAGCCGCGCCAGCTCGGCGCGCTGCGGGCCGTGCAGCGAGGCGCTGAAGGCCACGCGGCGCAGGCCGGCCTGCGTGCCCAGCTCGCGCAGCAGGTCCAGGCCGCTGCCGTCGGTGAGCATCAGGTCGCACAGCAGCACGTCGTAGCGGTGGCGCTGCAGCAGCGCGCGCGCCGCGCGCAGGGTCGGTGCGGTGGTGAGGCGCACCGGGTCCTCCTCCAGCGCCATGGCCACGAAGCGCGTGATGGAGGCGTCGTCCTCCACCAGCAGCACGCTGCGCAGCGGCTCAGCCATGCGCATGCCGTGCCGGCAGCGCCCGCCGCAGCAGCGCCGGCAGCTGCGCCACCACGTCGGGCTTGTGCACCACCGGCACGTCGCGCAGCGCGTAGGCGTAGGCCTCGCGTTGGTCGGCATCCAGCGAGGTCACCACCACCAGCCGCATGCCCTGGAACTGCGGGTGCTGGCTGAGGCTGCCGATCAGCGTGGCGCCGTCGATGCCCGGCAGCAGCAGGTCCACCAGCAGCACGTCCGGGCGCAGGCGCCCGGCCATCGCGAGACCCGCGAAGCCGTCGTCGGCCAGGTGCAGCTCGGCGTCGGGGAAGTGCTGCCGCACCAGCAGGCTGATGAGGTTCTGGAAGTGGCGCGAGTCCTCGATCAGCAGGATGCGCGGCGGTTCCGCACTGCCGGAGGCGATCCGCGCGGTTCCACCCGACCTGGCCGGCCGGCCGCGCCCCGTGGATGCGCCCGCCGGGGCCGGGTCGGCCAGCGGCTGCGGTTCGGTCAGCCCGCGCTGGGCCAGCCACTGGTCGACCGACTCGCGCAGGATGCGGCGGTGGCCGCCCGGGGTCTTCCACGCGGTGAGCTCGCCGCGGTCGACCATCAGCTGCACCGAGCGCACCGACAGGTCGAGCATGCGGGCGACCTCGATCGTCGAATGGGAGTCGGGCATGGCGTATCGGGGCGGTGTGAGGTCTGCAATTGTGAGCACTTTTGCCGGTCCTGGGTCCGGCGATGCGTAAGTGGCAGTATCAATGAAATCGATATATTTGATACTTCATCCATGGACTCCATGGACATGACCCTGGCCCCCTGCACCGCCTCCCACGTCGGTGCCCCGAACAGCTACGACCCGATCGCGTTCTCGCAGATGTCGCGCCTGGTGGCCGACATGCGCCACCTGTACGCCGAGCGCAAGCAGGCCGCGCGCGAACTGGCGCGCGCCCACCACGAGGCGCTGGTGCGCCTGGCCATGGCCGCCGAGATGCGCGACGACGACACCGGCGCGCACATCGTGCGCATGGGCTACCTGGCCGAGGCATTGGCACAGGAGATCGGCCTGCCGAGCCAGGAAGCGGCGATGCTGCGCCGGGCCGCACCGCTGCACGACGTGGGCAAGATCGGCATCCCCGACCGCGTGCTGAAGAAGGCCGGCCCGCTCACCGGCGACGAGCGCGAGGTGATGAAGCGCCACCCCGAGCTGGGCGCCGGCATCTTCGGCCGCTCGCGCGTGCCGCTGCTGCAGATGGCCGCCGAGGTGGCGCTGACGCACCACGAGCGCTGGGACGGCACCGGCTATCCGAACGGCCTCGCCGGAGAGCAGATCCCGGTGCATGGGCGCGTGGCCGCGGTGGCCGACTTCTTCGACGCGCTGACGATGGACCGCTGCTACCGGGACGCCTACGACGACGACACCGCGCTGGCCATGCTGCGCGAGCAGCGCGGCACCGCCTTTGACCCCGACCTCGTGGACGCCTTCGTCGATGCGGCGCCGCGCATGGTGGCGCTGCGCGACCGCATCAACGCCGGCGCTCCGAGCGTCGGTGCGCTGATGGAAGCGCTGCTGTAGACCCTGGATGTGCCCCTCGAAGTGATAGAGATGTCACGCCACACCGAAAGGACCACCCCATGCATGCCTCGCTGGCCGAACTGCTCGAGAACCTGCGCACCGGTCTTCTGTGGGTCACGCGCGACGGCATCGTGCGCTACGCCAACGGCGACGGCGCGGCGCGCACCGGGCTGGCCCCGGGCCGCAAGGTGTACGACCCCGACCTGGCCCGTGCGGTGAGCCAGTCGGTGGCGGCGCGCGTGCCGCGCCAGGTCACGGCCGTGGGTGTGGGCATGGCCGCCGGCGGCGAACTGCAGTGCCGCGTGATCCCCGGCCTCGCGCAGGACGACGCCTTCGTGCTGATCGGCCAGCCTTTGGGCCAGGACGACGGCAGCGGCTACGACAACCTGATGCAGGCGATCCGCTCGGACCTGCGCGACCCGCTGCGCAGTTCGCACGCGGCGCTGCAGCTGCTGCAGTTCCAGGGCCGCAGCGAGTCCGAGGTGCAGGCCGTGGCCGACGGCGTGGGGCAGCTGCTCGAGGTGGTGGACAAGCTCGTCGACCTGGCCTCGCTGTGGAGCAGCGGCACGCTGATGGCCACCGACCGCATCGAGCTGTGGCCGCTGCTGCAGCGGGCTTGGGGCGACGTCGAGCCGCTGGCGCTGGACCGCGCCGTGAAGGTGCGCTTCCACGCGCTCGGCGGCACCGAAAACCTGGCCACGCTGTACGGCAGCGAACACTGGCTGCGGCGCGTCTTCTCCGAATGCCTGGAAGCGGCCGTGCGCGCCACGCAGCGCGGCAGCCTGCTCGAGATCGAGCACCGCCAGATGGGCCCGCGCGCGCTGATCGTGTTCCGCGACTGCGGCGTGTTCGCCGCGCGCAACCCGGCGGCTGCCGGCGTGCCGATGAAGGCGCATGAGCGCGGCGCCGACGCAGCGCCGAAGGACGCCGTGCCCGGCGCGCGCGAGCAGATCGGGCTCAAGCTGTGCCAGCACATCGTCTCGCTGCACGGCGGCCACCTGCGCGAAGAGCACGACGACGGCCAGCGCAACTTCCTGATCGACCTGCCCACCGGCGCGCCGCACCAGGACGCGAATCCGCAGATGGACATGGCGCAGGCGCAGCGCTATGCCAGCGACCTGGCCGCGCTGATGACGCGCGCACGCCAACGCCGCCCCGGGCCCGCACCCTCCACCGAACTCCTCCGGAGCGCACCATGAACCGCGTCCTCATCGTCGAAGACCAGGCCGACATCCGCAAGCTGATCCGCATGACGCTGGAGTTCGAGGCCTACGAGATCCACGAGGCCGGCGACGGCGCGTCGGGCCTGCGCCTGGCGCGGGCGGTACGGCCCGACCTCGTGCTGCTGGACGTGATGATGCCCGGCGAGATGGACGGCCTGCAGGTCTGCCAGGCGCTGAAGACCGACCCCGAGCTGAAGGGCATCAAGGTCGTGCTGCTGACCGCGCGCGGCCAGATCCGCGACCAGGAGGCCGGCCGCACCGCCGGCGCCGACGAGTACCTCGTGAAGCCGTTCAGCCCGCTGCAGCTCATCGACACGATCGAGCTGCTGCTCGGCGCCACCTGAGGCGCACGGCGTGACCCCCGACATGGAAGGCCCGGCCGGGCCGGGCGCGCCGCCGCATGCGCGGCGGCGGGCGTCGCTGCGCGCCCAGATCCTGATGCTGCTCGCGCTGGTGATCGCGGTGGCGATGGGGCTGCTGGCGCACCTGTCGTCGCAGCGGCTGCACGAGCTGGCGCTCGCCGAGCAGCAGCAATGGGTGGCTGCGGTGGCGCGCGCTGCGGCCGGACAGGTGGCGCCGTCGCTGAGCCAGGGCGATGCCGATGGCGCGCTGCAGGTGCTGCGCGACGTGGCCGCGATGCCCGCCGTGGGCCGCGTGCAGGTGCGCGACGGCAGCGGGCGGACGCTGTTCACCTTGACGCAGAGCGACGACGGCCGCGTGGTGCGGCACGCCGAGGACGCCGGCGCGCCGGCCGACGGCAGCGGCCCTGTCGCGGAGATGTCCTGGGCCGGCGTGGGGCCGGCCGGTGCGCTGGGCACGGTGGGCATCAGCCACCGCGGGCACGACGACCGGCAGGCGCTGTCGAGCCTGCACCGCGAGATGCTGGGCGCGGTGGCGCTGGTGGGCCTGGTGATGCTGCTGAGCGTGTCGCTGTTCGTCAATCACGCGATGCAGCCGCTGGTGCGGCTGGCGCGCTTCTCGCGCGAGCTGAGCAGCGGCGGCGTGCGCCAGGTGCACGTGCAGCCGCGCAGCGCCGAGGTGGCCGAGCTGGCCGACGCGCTGAACCACGCGGCGGCCACGATGCACGAGCAGGTCGCCGCGCTGCAGGCCCACGACGCCGAACAGGCCGCGCTGCTGAACGCCGTGCCCGACGCGCTGATCGGCCTGGACCGCCGCGGCCGCGTGGCACTGGCCAGCCCCGGCGTGCGCGCGGTGTTCGGCGTCGAGCCCGCCGAGGCGGCCGGCCTGGCGCTGGAGGATCTGCTGCCCGGCATCACCGCCGGCGAGGCCGAGGCGCGCACGCTGCAGGGCCTGTACATGCGCTCCACGCGTTCGCACGTGGCGCGCTTCGAGATGCAGGCGCGGCGCATCGACGGCACGCCGTTCCCGGCCGAGGTGTCGCTGTCGCGCATCGAGACCGCCGAGGGACCGCGCTACGCCGCGCTGGTGCGCGACATGACCGAGGCGCGCATGGCCAGCGACCTGGCGCACCTCTACGGCCGCGCGCTGGAGTGCACGTCCAACGGCGTCGTGATCTCCGACGTGTCGCTGCCCGGCAGCCCCGTCTTCTACGCCAATCCGGCCTTCTCCCGCATCACCGGCTACGAGCCTTCCGACGCGGTCGGCCGCAACTGCAGCTTCCTGCAGCTCGGCGACACCGAGCAGCCGGAGATCGCCGAGCTGGCGCAGGCGGTGGCCGGGCGGCGCAGCGCGCAGGTGGTGCTGCGCAACTACCGCAAGGACGGCACGCTGTTCTTCAACGAGCTGGCGATCGCGCCGGTGACCGAGACCGACGGCACCGTGCGCCACTACGTGGGCGTGCTCAACGACGTGACCGAGCGCGAGCGCTCGCGCATGGCCATCGCCGAGCGCGGCGCGCGGCTGAACGCGGTGTTCGAGCTGAGCCCCGACGGCTTCGTCGTGTTCGACGGCGAGGACCGCCTCGTCTACTGCAACGGCGCCTTCATCGACATGGTGGGCTGGCGCGACACGCCTGATCTCGACGGCCTGCAACTGCAGGAGTTCGACGCGCGGCTGCTGGCGCAGTGCGACCCTGCGCAGCTGCCGCAGCCGCTGGCCGACGAGCTGGCCGGCGATGGCGAGCCCGCGCCGCGGACGCTGGTGGTGCAACGACCCGAGCGGCGCGTGCTGGCGCGCCTGGTGCGCCGGCAGCGCGACGGGCACGTGGAGACCATCCTCTTCTTCCGCGACGTGACGCGGGAGACCGAGGTCGACCGCATGAAGAGCGAGTTCCTGACCACCGCCGCACACGAGCTGCGCACGCCGATGGTCAGCGTGTTCGGTTTCACCGAGCTGCTGCTGCGCCGCCAGGTGCCCGAGGAGCGCCGCCGCGACATGCTGGAGACCATCCACCGCCAGGCCAAGCTGCTGATCCACATGGTCAACGAGCTGCTGGACCTGGCGCGCATCGAGGCGCGGCAGGGCAAGGACATCCGGCTCAGCACCGCCGTCGTCTCCGAGCTGGTGGAGGCGAGCCTGGAGCCGCTGCGCGTGGGCCCGCGCGCGCACGACCTGGTGGTGGATCTGGCCGATGCCGACGTGACGCTGTGCGTGGACCGCAGCAAGACCGAGCAGGCGCTGACCAACGTGCTCTCCAACGCGGTGAAGTACTCGCCCGAGGGCGGCCCGATCGTCGTGACGACGCGGCGCGGCGAGCTGAACGGGTTGCCCGCCATCGGCGTGCGCGTCAGCGACCGCGGCATCGGCATGACGCCCGAGCAGCTCGGCCGCGTGTTCGAGCGCTTCTATCGCGCCGATCCGAGCGGCAACATCCCCGGCACCGGCCTGGGGCTGTGCCTGGTGAAGGAGATCGTCGAGATGCACGAGGGCCGCGTGGACATCGCCAGCGAGCAGGGCAAGGGCACGTCGGTCACGCTGTGGTGGCCGGTGTGGATGGGGGCCGACGAGGCCGGCCTGGCGGTGGCGCCGGCCGCGCAGGGGCTCGGTTGAGCCTGCAGCCGGTTGCGCTCAGGCCGGGGCCAGCGGCGACGGCAGCGGCAACGACAGCGTGAACGTCGCGCCGCGGCCGACCTGGCTCGCCAGCGTCAGCCGCCCGCGCATCAGGTCGGCCAGCGCACGCGACAGCGCCAGGCCCAGGCCCGTGCCGCCGTGCTCGTGGCTGACGCGCGCGTTGCCCTGGCGGAACTTCTCGAACACCACCTCGTGCAGCTCGGGCGCGATGCCCGGCCCGGTGTCGACGACGTGGAACTGCAGCTCGCCCGCGGAGGCCTCCACGCGCAGCTGCACCGACCCCGCGGCGGTGAACTTGATCGCGTTGGAGAGCAGGTTGTTCAGGATCTGCTTCAGCCGCAGGCCGTCGCAGTGCACGTGCGTGGGCACCGTGTCGGCGACCCGCACCGACAGCGCCAGCCCCTTGGCCTCGGCCGTCAGCGCGTAGAAGTCGATCACGCCGGCCACCAGCGGGCGCAGCTCCACCGACTCCGGCGCCAGCTCGATGGCCCCGGCCTCGGCCTTGGCCAGGTCGAGGATCTCGGTGAGCAGCGTGTTGAGGTACTCCGAGCTCTTGCGGATGAGCCCGGCAGTCTCGCGGTACTTGGGCTCGCCCAGGCGCCGCTCCATCAGCTCGGCAAAGCCGCGGATGCTCGTCAGCGGCGTGCGCAGCTCGTGCGAGATGGCCGCGAGGAACTCCGACTTGGCCTGGTTGGCGGCCTGCGCCTGGGCTTCGCTGACGCGCAGCGCCTCGTTCTTGCGCTCCAGCCGCTGCACGCCGATCACCAGGCCGGCGGCGGCAGCCACCACGGCCAGCGACAGCAGGCCCGTCATCAGCACCAGCGAGTTGCGCGTGCTGCGCCAGCCGGCCATCGCCTCGTCCACGCCCGAGGAGACCATCACGTACAGCGGGTAGTCGGCCACGCGGCGATAGGCGAAGTAGCGCTCGACGCCATCGACCCCGCTGCGCCCCTCGTAGCTGCCCTCGGCACCGGCGTCGCCGCGTGCGACGGGGCTGGTCTCGGCGATGCTGCTGCCCACGCCGGCCGCCTGGCCGCCGATGACGCGGGCGCGCACCGTGCGGTCGCTGCCCACCAGCGTGACGCCGCCCTGCCGGCCCAGCACCACGCGGCGGTAGACGTCGTCGAAGTAGGTCGGGTCCAGCGAGGCCACCACGACGCCGAGCGAGGTGCCGTCGGGCGCGGCGATGCGGCGCGAGATCTGGATCGTCCAGCGCTTGGACACCTTGCCCAGCACCGGCTTGCCGATGAACAGGCCGCCCGCGGAGACGAGCGCGCCCGGCATGCTGGCGGGCTTCAGGTGCACGCGCACGTGCTCGCGCTCGGAGAGGTCGACATGCCCGGAGCCCGAGCCGTCGGGATCGAGGTTGCTGCCGACGAAGCGGCCGCTGGCGTCGACCAGCGACAGCTGCGCGAGGATCTTCGGGGCCAGGCCGGTCTCGTTGGCGATGCGCACCAGGTCCGCCGGCGGTACCTGGCCGTTGGCTGCATAGGCGTCGCGCAGCCGTGTGGTCGCGTGGTCGGTGATGGCCAGCACGCGCAGCGTCTGCTCCTCCAGCGCGCGCGCGACGTTGGTGTTCTGCGCCACCTCGGCGGCCACCGCATCGCGCCAGCTCAGCTGCAGGTAGCCGACGAGGCCCACCCAGCCGACCAGCAGGCCGACCGCGACGACGAGGCCGGTCCAGAGGCTGAGGCGCCAGCGGCGGCGCGCCGGGCGCGGCTTGCCGGGGGGGGTATCGGTAGGTGGGGGCATCTGCGCAGTCTCGCTGCTCGAGGTCATCGGCCGCCGGCCGCCAACCTTGAGCGCGGAAAGCGTCAGTCCGCCGCAGCGGCGGTGGCCTCGACGCGGGCCCAATGCGCCGCCGCCTGCGGCAGCAGGCCCCGCACGCCGTAGCGCAACCGCTCGCGGGTGGCGGTGCTCCAGGCGTCGGCCGCCAAGTGCTCCAGCGCGCGGGCGCCGGCGCAGCAGGCCCAGGCCACCAGCGTGTGGGCCAGGCCGTGCAGCACGTCGTCGGCCACCTCCAGCGCCACGGCTGGCGCGGCCAGCACCGCCTGCGCGGCGTGGCGGGCCGCGGCGATCTCGCGGGCCAGCGGCTCGGCGAATTCGGCAGGCGCCCCGTGGGCGGCCTCGGCGCATTCGTCGAGCAAGGCGGCCAGCGCGGCGCCGCCGTCGGCCAGCAGCTTGCGCTGCACGAGGTCGATCGCCTGCACCTCGTTCGTGCCTTCGTAGACCATCGCGATGCGCGCGTCGCGCACCGTCTGCTCGATGCCGAACTCGGCCGTGTAGCCGTAGCCGCCGTACACCTGCTGCGCCAGCACCGCCGAGTGGAAGCCGTGGTGCGTGCAGAACGCCTTGACGATCGGCGTCAGCAGCGCGGCCATCGCGCCGGCGCTGCGGCGCGCGTCGGCGTCGGCATGGTGGTGTGCTTCGTCGATGGCACGCGCGGCGCGGTAGGCGATCACGCGCTGCGCCCACACCATCGCCTCGGCCCGCAGCAGCAGGTGCCGCACGGCGGCGTGCTGCTCGATCGGCCGCCCCATCTGCACGCGCTCGGCGGCGTAGCGGCGCGCGTTCTGCACCGCGATCTCCTGGTGGCCCAGGCCCTGCAGCCCGACGTGCAGCCGCGCCGAGTTCATCATCAGGAACATCGCGGCCAGGCCCCGGTGCGGCTCGCCGACGATCCACCCGGTGGCACCCTCGTAGCGCACCGCGCAGGTGGCGCTGCCGTGGATGCCCATCTTGTGCTCGAGGCTGTCGACCTGCCAGGCGTTGCGCGTGCCGTCGGGCAGCCACTTGGGCACCAGCGCCAGCGTGATGCCCTTCGTGCCGGGCGGGGCGTCGGACCCCAGCCGGCACAGCACCAGGTGCACCACCTGCTGCGTGAGGTCGTGGTCGGCGCCGCTGATGAAGATCTTCTGGCCATGGATGCGCAGCGAGCCGTCGGTGGCGGCTTCGGCGCGGGTGCGCAGCACACCGAGGTCGGTGCCGGCGCCGGGTTCGGTGAGCGCCATCGCGGCCAGCGTGCGGCCGGTGGCGATGTCTTCGAGATGGCGAGCCTTCAGTTCATCGCTGCCGTGCGCGGCCAGCGTCTCGTAGGCGCCGTGCAGCAGGTCGGGGTACATCACCCAGCCGTGGTTGCAGGCCACGAGCATCTCGCGCACCGCGGCGTCCACCACCAGCGGCAGGCCCTGGCCGCCCCACTCGGGCGCGCACGGCAGCGCCGGCCAGCCGGCCTCGACGAAGGCGGCGTAGGCCTCGCGGTAGCCGGGCGGCGTGTGCACGGTGGTGGGGCCGCCGTCGACGGGGCGCTCGAGCCGGCAGCCGGCGCGGTCGCCCGCGGCGTTCAGCGGCAGCAGCGCATCCCGCGCGTGGCGGTCGGCCTCGCGCAGCACCTGCTCGACCGTGTCGAGGTCGAGGTCGTGCCAGTCGGCGCAGTGCGCCCAGGACTCGGGTGCCTGCAGCACGTGCTCGAGCACGAAGCGCATGTCGCGCAGCGGGGCCCGGTAGGTCCACATGGCGCGGCCGGCGACTTCAGTCCCGGGCCTTCTTCGAGCCGAGGTAGGTCTCGACGACGCGCGGGTCGCCGGCCAGCTCCGCGGCCGGACCCTCGAGCGCGATGGCACCGGTTTCGAGCACGTAGCCGTGGTCGGCCACCTCGAGCGCCGCGCGCGCGTTCTGTTCGACGAGCAGGATGCTCGTGCCGGCCTCGCGCAGCGTCTCGATGATGCGGAAGATCTCGCGCACGACCAGCGGCGCCAGGCCGAGGCTGGGCTCGTCGAGCATCAGCAGCTTGGGGCTCGACATCAGCGCTCGGCCCACGGCCAGCATCTGCCGCTCGCCGCCGGACAGCGTGCCGGCGAGCTGCGTGCGGCGCTCCTTCAGGCGCGGGAACAGCGTGTAGACGCGCTCGAGGCCGCCCTTCCAGTCGGGCACGCGCTGCTTCATGGCGCGGTAGCCGCCGAGCACAAGGTTGTCCTCCACCGGCATGGTGCCGAACAGCTCGCGCTTCTCGGGCACCAGCGCCAGGCCCAGCATCACGCGCTCCTCGAGCGTGACGTCGGAGAGGTCGGTGCCGTCGAAGACGACCTGACCGCGCGACGGCAGCACGGCCATCAGCGCGTTCAGCGTGGTGCTCTTGCCGGCACCGTTCGGGCCGATGATCGTGACCACCTGGCCCTTCTCGAGCCTGAAGTTCAGGCCGGTGAGCACTTCCGCGCGGCCGTAGCCGGCGTGCAGGTCGGTCACCTGGAGCAGCGCCGCCATGTCAGTGCTCCGTGCCGAGGTAGGCGGCGCGCACGACGGGGCTCGCCTGCACCTCCTCGGGCGTGCCTTCGAGCAGGCGGGTGCCGAACTCCATCACGACGATGCGGTCGGTCAGCCCCATCACGAAGTCCATGTCGTGTTCCACCAGCAGCAGGCTCATGCCCTCGGCGCGCAGCTGCTTCAGCACCGCGCCCAGCGCCTGCTTCTCCTTGTGGCGCAGGCCGGCGGCCGGCTCGTCCAGCAGCAGCAGTGCGGGGTCGGTGGCCAGCGCGCGCGCGATCTCCATCAGCCGCTGCGGGCCCAGCGCGAGATTGCCGGCGAGTTCGTGCATCTGCTCGGCCATGCCGATGCGCTGCAGCTGGCGCTCGGCCTCGGCGAACAGGCGGCGCTCCTCGGCGCGGTCCAGCCGCAGCATCGCCTGCAGCTCGCCGGCCGAGCTGCGCAGGTAGCCGCCGAGCGCCACGTTCTCCAGCACGGTCATCTCCGGAATCATCTTCACGTGCTGGAAGGTGCGCGAGACGCCGCGCCGCGCGATCTCGCGCGAGGGCAGGCCGCCGATCGCCTCGCCGCGGAAGCGCACCTCGCCGCGGGTCAGCGGCAGCACGCCGGTGATCAAATTGAAGGTGGTCGACTTGCCGGCGCCATTGGGCCCGATGAGGCCGACGATGTCGCCGCCGCGGATGTCGAAGCTCACGTCGTTGACGGCCACCAGCCCGCCGAACTCCTTGCGCACTTCCTTCACCTCGAGCAGCGGCTCGCCGCGGGCCGGCTTGGCGCGTGCGGGCAGCGGCTCGGCGCCTTCCCAGTCGCGCGTGCGGCGTGGCGTGGGCAGGCGGCGCGCCACGAAGCTCCAAAGGCCGTCGGGCGCGTACTTCAGCACCACCACCAGCACGATGCCGAAGACGATGGTCTCGAAGTTGCCGCTGGTGCCGATGAGCTTGGGGAGCAGCACCTGCAGCTGGTCCTCCACCAGGCGCACCGCGGCCGAGCCGAGGAAGGCCCCCCAGACCTGGCCGACGCCGCCGAGCACCGCCATGAACAGGTACTCGATGCCCCGATTGATGCCGAACGGCGACGGGCTCACGCTGCGCTGGAAGTGGGCGAACAGCCAGCCCGACACGGCCGCCAGGAAGGCGGCGATCACGAACACCGTGAGCTTGTAGCGGAAGGTCGAGATGCCCATCGCCTCGGCCATCGTCGAGCCGCCCTTCAGCGCGCGGATCGCGCGGCCGGGCCGCGAGTCGAGCAGGTGCACGGCACCCAGCGCCGCCAGCAGTGCCACGCCCCACACCAGCGGATGCAGGCCGCGCCCGGTGCCCAGGCTCCAGCCGAACAGCGACAGCGGCGGGATGCCCAGGATGCCGTCGTACTTGCCCAGCCACTCCATGTTGGCCATCGTGTAGTTCAGCGCCAGGCCCCATGCGATGGTGGCCAGCGGCAGGTAGTGGCCGGACATGCGCAGCGTGATCGCCCCCAGCACCAGCGCCGCCGCCACGGCCAGCGCGACGCCCACCAGCAACGTGAGCCACGGCGAGATGCCCAGCTTCACCGCCAGGAACGCCGCCGTGTAGGCGCCCACGCCGACGAAGGCCGCCTGCCCGAACGACGTCAGGCCCGACACGCCGGTCAGCAGCACGAGGCCGAGCGCGACGATCGCGTACAGGCCGATGTAGATGCTCTGCGTGATCCAGAAGTCCGGCACCGGCAGCGCGGGCAGCAGCATCATGACCGCCGCGAAGGCGGGGAAGGCCCACTTCGTCATGGTCAGTGTTCCTCGCCGTGCGGGTCGCGCAGCGAGCGCCACAGCAGCACCGGCAGGATCGTGGAGAACACGATCACTTCCTTGTAGGCACTGGCCCAGAAGCTGCCGAAGCTCTCCAGCAGCCCGACCGCGAGAGCGCCGACCAGCGCCAGCGGGTAGCTCGACAGGCCGGCGAACACCGCGGCGACGAAGCCCTTCAGGCCGATCAGGAAGCCGCTGTCGTAGAACACCGTCGTCGTCGGCCCGATCAGCAGGCCTGACAGCGCTCCGATGAAGGCGGCCATCGTGAACGACAGCCGGCCGGCGCCGTTGCTGGAGATGCCCATCAGCCGCGCGCCCAGCCGGTTCACGGCCGTCGCGCGCAGTGCCTTGCCGGCGAGCGACTTCTCGAAGAACAGCCACAGCCCGACGATCAGCGCCAGCGACGCCGCGAAGATGATCAGCGCCTGCCCCTGCAGCGTGACGCCGCCCAGCGAGTAGCGCTGGTCCCAGAAGCTCGGGTTGCGGAACCCTTCGGCGCCGAAGAAGTAGAGGCCGAGGCCGACGAGCGCGAAGTGCACGCCCACCGAGACGATCAGCAGCACCAGCACGCTGGCATCGGCCAGCGACTCGTAGGCCAGGCGATAGATCAAGCTGCCGAACGGCGTGACCAGCGCCACCGTGAGCGCGGCCTGTGCCAGCAGCGGCAGGCCGCGCGGCGCGGCCCACACCGTGATCGCCGACACCACCACCGGCCAGGCCAGCGTGCGCAGCGCCTGGGCCGCCATCCTGCCGGGCCGCTGGCCGTGGCGCAGGCCGTTCACGGCGTCCTGCAGCGTGACGGCCACCGCCAGCACCAGCAGGAACCACACCGTGCCCGGCACGCGGCCGGCCTGCAGCAGCGCCAGCGTGAGGGCTCCGAACGCGACGAACTCGCCCTGCGGGATGAAGATCACCCGCGTGACGGCGAACACCAGCACCGTGGCCAGCGCCAACAGCGCGTAGATCGCGCCGTTGGTCAGGCCGTCGAATGCCAGGATCCCGGCGATCGTCGCGTCCATCGTGCGCTATCTCACTTCTCGACGACGAACTGGCCGTTCACCACCTTCAGCATCACGCCGGTCTCCGTCGTGTAGCCGTTGTGGTCGGTGGGCGTCCAGTTCATCACGCCGTGCGAGAAGATCGTGCGGCCCATCGTCTCGACGGCATCGCGCAGTGCGGCACGGAACTCCGGCGTGCCCGGCTTGGCCTTCTTCAGCGCCACCGGCAGGATCTTCTCGACCACGATCCTCGCGTCGTAGGCGTGGCCGGCGAACTGGTTGCGCGAGCCCTTGCCGTAGGCGGCCTCGTACTTGGTGACGAAGTCGACCGCGACGGCCTTCGACGGATGGCTGTCGGGCAGCTGCTCGGCCACCACGGCCGGGCCGCTGACGACATAGGAGCCCTCGACGTCCTTGCCGCCGATGCGCACCAGGTCGGGCGTGGCCGCCGCATGCGTCTGGTAGACCTTGCCCTTGAAGCCGCGCTCGATCACCGCCTTGTGCGGCATCGCGGCGCCGGAGCCGGAAGCCACGACCAGCATCGCGTCGGGATTGGCCGACACCAGCTTCAAGGCCTGCGGCGTGACGCTGGTGTCGCTGCGCGCGAAGCGCTCGGTGGCGACCACCTTGATGCCGGCCTTCTCGCCCTGCGCGGTGAACTCCTTCAGCCACAGCTCGCCGTAGGCATCGGTGTAGCCGAGGAAGCCGACGGTCTTGACGCCGTTCTTCTTCATGTGCTCGATGATCGGGTGCGCCATCACCGCGAAGCCCTGCGGCAGGCGGAACAGCCACTTCTCCTGCTCCGGCGGCACACCCACCGGCGAGATCGCGATCTGCGTCGTCCTGGCTTCGGTGGCGATCGGCGCCACCGCGACCGACACCGTGGTGATCGAGCCCCCCATGATCAGGTCGACCTTGTCGTCGGTGACGAAGCGGCGCGCGTTGCTGGCGCCCTTGCTGGGGTCGGATGCGTCGTCGAGGATGATCAGGTTGACCTTCTCGCCGGCGATCGTCTGCGGCCACAGCTTGAACTGGTTGCCCACCGGGATGCCGAGGCCCGAGGCGGGGCCGGTGAGCGACAGCGTGACGCCGATGTTGACATCGGCCCAGGCCGCGCCGGTCATCAGCACCGCCGCGGCGGCAGCGACCAGGGTGCGCAGGGGGGAATGCTTCATGTGAGTCTCCAGTTCACCGGTCGGGCCGGCGTTGGTTGCAGGGGTGGGTGGAACAACGCGGGCACGGGCCCCGGCGCGACAGGGAAAACCTGCGGAGCGATCTAGACGCATAGGGCCTTGATGTCCTCGGGAATGGGGATCGAACGAATGCGATCGGGGTTCTCGGGGTCGCGCATGATGAAGGTGCGCACCTCGGTGCCTTCGCACAGCAGCGTGTCGCCGCGCATCACGCGGTGGCGGTGCTTGAAGGTCTTCGCAGCCCATTCCTCGATGGTCGTGTGCACCTCGATCGTCTCGCCATAGGTGGCCGCCTTGTAGAACCTGGTGTGGATCTCCAGCAGCGGCGTGCCGTGGATGTTGCGGGTCTTCGCCAGCACGCGCCACGGGGGGACTCCCTGAGCCATGAAGAATGCGAGCGAGGCCTCGTCCATCCAGCGGCTGAAGTTCGGGAAGAAGACGATGCCGGCGGGGTCGCAGTCGCCGAACTGCACGTCGACGCGATAAACGTTGGATTTGCTCATCGCGACGCCTCCGGGTTCTCCACCAGCAGCGCGATGCCCTGGCCGCCGCCGATGCAGGCCGAGGCCACGCCCCAGCGGGCGCCGATGGCGCGGAGTTGCCGTGCCACGGTGATCGTCAGCCGCACGCCGGTGGCCGCCAGCGGGTGGCCCAGCGCGATGGCGCCGCCGTGCACGTTGAGCCGGTCGAGGTCGAGCTTCAGCTCGCGCGCCACGGCCAGCGTCTGCGCGCCCTGCGCCTCGTTGATCTCGAAGCGGGCCACGTCGTCGAGCTTCAGGCCGGAACGCTCCAGCAGCAGCCGGATCGCCGGCGCCGGGCCGATGCCCATGATCTCCGGCGGCACGCCCACCACCGAGGCCGCGGCCACGCGCGCCAGCGGCGTGCGGCCCCAGCGCTGCACGGTGGCGTCGTCGGCCACCAGCGCAGCGGCGGCGGCGTCGGTCAGGGCCGAGCTGTTGCCGCCGGTCTGCACGCCGTCGGGGAACACGGTGCGCAGCTTGGCCAGCACGTCGACCGGCGTCGGGCGGGGATGCGTGTCGCGGTCGGCCACCGTGGCCTTGCCCGAGAGCTTCAGCGCACGCGGCTTGTAGCCTGGCAGCTCGAAGGTCTCGCTGGCCACCGGCACGATCTCGCCGGCCAGCCAGCCCGAGGCTTGCGCGTCCACGGCCCGCGCGAACGACAGCGACGCGAACTCGTCCACCGCGCCGCGCGTGATCGCGTACTTGGCGGCGAGGTTCTCGGCCGTGCGGATCATCGAGATCGCCGCGGCCGGGTCGGTCAGCGCCTCCCACATGTAGTCCTTGAACCCGATCGGCGCGCCCAGGCGGAAGCCGCCGCGGTGGTCGAAGGCCGCGATCGGGTTGCGCGTCATGCTCTCGGTGCCCACCAGCAGCGCGCAGGTCGCGCCGCCGCAGGCGATCTGCTCGGCGGCCTGGCGGAACAGCTCGAAGCCGGTGCCGCAGATGCGCTGCGCGTTCAACGCCGGCACCGCCTGCGGCACGCCGGCGTAGAGGCCGATGTGCCGCGCCACGTAGAACTGGTCGAAGCCGCCCGGCGCCATGTTGCCGGTGACGACCGAGTCGACCTGCGCGGCGTCGACGCCGGCGCGCTCGAGCACGCTGCGCGCGGCCTTGATGCCCAGGTCGATCGGGTTGGCGTCGGCGAAGGCGCCCTGGTAGTCGACCATCGGCGTGCGCACGCCGTCGAGGATCCAGGCGCGCTTGGACGCCTGGTCGAACGATTGGTAGAGCCCGGCGCTGCTCATGAGGACTTCGCCACCTTGCCGGCGCGCTTCTCGAGGAACGCACGCACGCGCTCCTTGGCCGCCTCGTCGCCCTGCGCGATGGAGGAGATCAGCGATTCCATGAAGAGGCCGTCGGACGCCGACAGGTCGGCGATGCGCGGCAGCGCCTGCGTGATCGCGTAGTTCGACAGCGGTGCGTTGCCGGCGATCTTGGTGGCGAGTTCCAGCGCCTTGGCCAGGCCCTGGCCGTCGGCCACGCGGTAGTTGCTGATGGCGCAGGCCTGGCCCTCGTCGGCGTCGAAGACGCGGCCGGTGAGCATCATGTCGGTCATGCGTGCCACGCCGATCAGCCGGCTGATGCGCACCGAACCGCCGCCGCCGACGAAGATGCCGCGCGTGCCTTCGGGCAGGCCGTAGAACGCGCTGTCCTCGGCCACGCGCAGGTGCGCCGACGAGGCGAGTTCGAGCCCGCCGCCCACCACCGCGCCGTGCAGCACGGCGATCACCGGCACCGGGCCGAACTGGATCGCGTCGAAGCAGGCGTGCCACATGCGCGAGTGCTGCATGCCTTCGGCCACGTTGCGCTCGGTCACCTCGGAAAGGTCGAGGCCGGCGCAGAAGTGGTCGCCGGCGCCGCTGATCACCGCCGCGCGCACGGTCTTGGGGATGTTCACCCACACCGTGTGCAGCTGAGAGAGCAGTTCGTCGCTGACCGAGTTGCGCTTGGCCGGGCGGTTCAGCCGCACGTGCAGCACCGGGCCTTCGGTGGTGATCTGCAGCAGGTCGAGAGCGTCGTAGAGGGACATCGTGGGTCCGGTGGAAGGAAGAGGGTGGGGCTACGGCCGGATGACGTCGTCGCCCGGCGGATTCGCGTACAGCGCGTCGACGTCGGCGGCGCGCCGCTGAAGCGTCAGCCGCTGGTTCAGGTAGCCCTTGTCGGTGAGCTCGCCGGCGGCCATGCTGGGCGCGTCGGGCATCAGCCGGGCGCGCGTGGGCACCATCGACGAGCCGCCGCCTTCGGCCTTCAGCTCGCGCAGCACGTTGCGCACCGCGGCGGCCACGTCGGCACGGGGCAGCGCGCGGGCCGCGTCGGTGAGGAACACCAGCGCGCCGATCTCGCCGCGGTCATGGCCGGTGATGGCCACGTCCTGCACCAGCGGCGCCAGCGCGTTGACGAGCTTCAGCCGCAGCGTGCCCACCGAGACCCAGGTGCCGCTGGTCAGCTTGAAGTCCTCGGCCACGCGGCCGTTGAAGACGATGCCGGACGATGCATCGTTCTCGTCGAGCAGGTAGCCGGCGTCGCCGATGCGGTAGTAGCCCTCTTCGTCGAAGGCGTCCTTCGTGGCCTGCGGGTTGTTGCGGTAGCCCGGGAAGATGTTCGGCCCGCGCACCCGCATCTCGAGCTTGCCGCCGTTGGGGATGAACTTCACCTCGGCACCCGGCATCGGCAGCCCGATGACGCCGGGCCGCTCGAGGTACCAGTTGGCGAAGGTGATGGCCGGCGCGGTCTCGGTGGACCCCCACGACGTGGTGAACCACACCGGCTCGCTGCGCACGGTGGCGGCCACCGCCTCCACGCGGCGCCACGTGGCCTCGGGCATGCCGGCGCCGGCGTAGAAGACCATGCGCAGCTTCTCGAAGAAGCGCCGGGCCAGCGCGGCATCGCCTTCGAGCGCCGGCAGCAGCATCTCGTAGCCCTTGGGCACGTTGAAGTAGATCGTCGGCTGCACCGTGCGCAGGTTGACCACCGTGCGGCCGATCGCCTGCGGCAGCGGGCGGCCGTCGTCGATGTACATCGTGCCGCCCCAGCGCATCACCATGTGGATGTTGTGATTGCCGCCGAAGGTGTGGCTCCACGGCAGCCAGTCCAGCAGCACCGGCTTCTCGTGCGCCAGGAAGCGCAGCGTCTGGCCGATCATCTCCTGGTTGGCGGTGAGCATGCGGTGGGTGTTGATCACCACCTTGGGCGTGCCGGTGGAGCCGCTGGTCAGCAGGTACTTGGCGTGCGTGTCGGGGGTCACGGCCTCGAAGGCCTGCTGCACCGCGGGCGTCTCGGCCGCCGCTGCGAGCTGCTCGAAGGCCAGCGCACCGGGCACCGTCCCGGCGCCGTGCGAGAACACCGCCACCGCCTCGATCGGGGCCTCCTCGAGCGCCGGTGCGTACACCGCCGCGTCGGACGCGTAGACCAGCCCCGGCTGCAGCGTGTGCAGGATGCCGTGGATGCGCGAGTAGTCGGTGCCGGCGAGGCGGCAGTAGCCGCTGGAGACGGTGCAGCTCGCGCGGCCCACGTGCATGGCCGCGAGCATCAGCACGAGGTGGTCGAGCGAGTTGTCGGAGAGCACGACGACCGGCTTGTCGGCAGGCAGGTTCAGGTCGAGCAGGCCTTGCGCGATGCGGCCGACGCGCTCGCGCAGCGCCCGCCACGAGAGCACCGTCCAGGTGGTGCGGCCGGTGCCGTCGGTGCCGGCCGGCTCGGCGAAGGCGGGGGCGTCGGGCGTCTCGCGGGCCCACTGCTCGAGCCAGTCGCCGATGCGCCGCACGTGCGGCTTCAGCGGCTCGGGCGAGCGCAGCACGAAAGCGCCGCCGGCGAGGTCGGTGCGCACCGTGCGGCGCGGCGCGAGCCAGTGCGGGTCGTCGAAGAAGCTGCCGGCCACGGGGTTGTCTCCTCGGGCATGGACGATGCCGGATCGCACCAATCCATACACATCTGTATGTGAACGGGACTGTAGCGGCCACCTCGTGAAAGGCCTCAGCGGGTAAACCCTGATCGCCATACACATCTGTATGGTCATCATCGCGGGCATGCCCACGTCGATGCCGCTGCGTCCGTCGCGCCCGAAGAAGCGGGCGGCGGCCGACAGCAGCCGCGCGCTGACGCGCGAGAACTGGGTCGAGGCCGCCACCGAGGTGCTGGTGGACCAGGGCATCGACCACGTGCGCGTCGACGTGCTGGCGCAGCAGCTGAACATCACGCGCGGCAGCTTCTACTGGCACTTCCGCGATCGCGAGGAACTGCTGCGGGCGGTGCTGCAGGCGTGGCACGACGCGTCGACGGCGCAGCTCACCAAGCGGCTGGTCGACGCGCGCGAAGACCCGCGCCAGCAGCTGCGCAACGTGATCTCGCTGCCGCACCGCGGCCGCGCCGCGCAGCGGGCGGCTCGCATCGAGCTGGCGATCCGCGCCTGGGCGCGGCGCGACGAGATGGCGCGCAAGGCGCTGGACGAGTCCGATGCCAGCCGGCTGCGCTACCACCAGGACATCTTCGAGGCGCTGGGCTATGGCGCGGCCGAAGCCCGCTTGCGCGCATTCGTGACCTACGGCTGCGAGGTGGCCGAGTCGCTGCTGCACCGCCAGGGCAGCCCTGCCGACCGGCGCGAGCGGCAGCAGTTCCTCGAGCAGCTCAGTCAGCAGCCGCTGCAACCGAAGGCCCCGGAGCCGCCGGCCGCGGTGCCGGCGGAGCCTGCCGGCGTTGACGCCGGTCAAGCCCGCCGCAGGCGTCGCGCGACAGCATGACCGCGGGCGCGGCATGGGGCTGCGCCGATGCTGCAGGACGACCATGGCGCGCTCGACCCCGACGACCCCTTCCGCCCCCGTGAAACGCCCGCGCACGCGCGCTGCCGCCGGTACGGCGCGGCCGCGTGCCGCCGCGGGGGCCGCCACGCCGCGCGCCGTGGCGCAGGGCGACACGCTCGCACGCGCCGGTGCCCGTGCCGCCGAGGCCGACCGGGTGGCGCGCCGCACCAGCACCACCGCCACGGTGCAGCAGATGGCTGTGACCGACCTGCTGTCAGGCCGCGACGCGCAGGCCACCGAGACGCTGCAGCGTCTGCAGGCGCTGGTGGCCGGTGCCTCGCCCGACGAGGCCAAGGCGCTGCGCAAGGCGCTGTTCGCGCGCCCGGAGCCGCTGGACGACGGCGTCGACCCCGACATCGAGCTGAGTCCCGGCTGGCGCGACGGCGCCTACCCGTACCGCAACCTGCTCTCGCGCAAGCGCTACGAGCGCCAGAAGTACCGGCTGCAGGTGGAGCTGCTGAAGCTGCAGGCCTGGGTCAAGGAGACCGGCCAGCGCGTCGTGATCCTGTTCGAGGGCCGCGACGCGGCGGGCAAGGGCGGTGCGATCAAGCGCTTCATGGAGCACCTGAACCCGCGCGGCGCGCGCGTGGTGGCGCTGGAGAAGCCCAGCGAGGTCGAGCGCGGGCAGTGGTACTTCCAGCGCTACATCGAGCACCTGCCCACGCGCGGCGAGATCGTGATGTTCGACCGCAGCTGGTACAACCGGTCGGGCGTCGAGCGCGTGATGGGCTTCTGCAGCGACGCCGAGTACGACGAGTTCCTGCGCCAGGCGCCGGAGTTCGAACGTCAGCTGGTGCGCTCGGGCGTGCACCTGTTCAAGTTCTGGTTCTCGGTCAGCCGTGCCGAGCAGCGGCGCCGCTTCAAGGAGCGCGAGGCGCACCCGCTGAAGCAGTGGAAGCTGAGCCCCATCGACACCGCCTCGCTCGACAAGTGGGACGACTACACCCGCGCCAAGGAAGCGATGTTCCTGCACTGCGACACGTCGGACGCGCCGTGGACGGTGATCAAGTCGGACTGCAAGAAGCGCGCGCGCCTGAACGCGATGCGCTTCGTGCTGAACCGGCTGGCCTACACGCGGCGCGACCTGTCTCGCATCGGTTCGGTCGACCCGCTGATCGTGGGCCGGCCGTCGCTGGTGCCCAGCGTCGGCGACGACCAGTTGGCGGCCGGGGCGAACTGAGCCTGCCCCGGTACGCCGAAGCGGCGGCGTCGCGGCCCGCGCGGCGCTACTTCTTCGGCAGCGTCCGCAGGTAGGCCACCATGGCGTCGAGGTCGGCCGCGGTCATCTTCGCGTAGTACGGGATGCCCATCGGCGGCTTGAGCTTCGATCCGTCGGGGCGCACGCCGGTGGTGATGATCTTCTTCAGCTCGGCATCGCTGTAGCGAGCCAGGTTCGACGGCGTGATGTTCGAGGCGACGCTCTCGCCCCACGGCCCGGGGAACTTCATGCCACCGGCGCCGAGGCCGTTCTGCAGGTCCGGCCCCTGCGGCGTGGGCGCCGAGTGGCACTCGACGCAGTGCGCCAGCGGGCCGGCGAGGTAGCGGCCCCAGGCCAGCTTGTCGCTGCGCGGCACGTCGGCCACCTTGCCCACCGGTGGACCCCAGGCCGGCGGCAGCGGGAACTTCGAGTAGTCGGACTTCGGCACCTTGTTGGCGACGGGCTTCACGGTGCGCAGGTAGGCGACGATGGCCGCGACGTCGGTGTCGGAGATCTGCCGGTACAGCATGAAGGGCATCGGCGGGCCGATCGTGGAGCCGTCGGGGCGCTTGCCCTCGCGGATGGCGCGGATGAGTTGCGCGTCGGTCCACTTGCCGATGCCGGTCTCCCGGTCGGGCGTGATGTTGGAGGCGTAGGCCCTGAACACCGGTTCGGCGAATTCCAGGCCGCCGGCGAGCGTCATGCCCGCCACGGGGCCGTCGGGCCCCTGCGGCGTGTGGCAGTTGCCGCAGCCCACCGGGCCTTCGACCAGGTAGCGGCCGCGTTCGAGCGCCGTCTGGGCGCCCGCGCTGCCGGCCAGGCATGCCAGCAGCAGCACGGGCACGGCGATGCCGCCGCGGGCGCGGCGGGGGGTGGGGTTCGGCATGTCGCTCTCCGTCGCCCTGGTCGCAGGGATCAGCGTGCGAGGCGGGCGCGGGCCATCGCACGTCGTTCGATGTCGTCCCAGATCCAGGCGATGCCCAGCCCCGGCGCCTGCGGCACGAGGGCATGACCGTGCTCGATGGCCAGGCGGCTGGTGGCCACCGCGTCGAGCTGCGGGATGTACTCGACCCAGCGCGCGGCCGGGGTGGCACCGCACAGCGACACGTGCAGCTCCATCAGGAAGTGCGGGGCCACCGCGAGGTTGCAGGCCTCGGCCAGGTGCGCCACCTTCAGCCAGGGCGTGATGCCGCCGACCCGCGCCACGTCGACCTGCACGATGTGCGTGGCGCCGGCGCGCACGTAGTCGGCGAACGAGCCCGGCGAGTACAGCGATTCGCCCACGGCGATCGGCACCTCGCTGTTCGCGGCCAGCCGCACGTGGCCCTGCAGGTCGTCGGCCGGCAGCGGTTCCTCGAACCACGCGATGCCGAGCTTCGCGTAGTGCGGCACGCGGCGCAGCGCCTCGGCGAGCGTGAAGCACTGGTTGGCGTCGACCATGATCTCGAAGCCGGGGCCGACCGCCTCGCGCACTGCGGACAGGCGCGCCACGTCTTCGGAGACGTGCGGCTTGCCGACCTTGATCTTCGCGCCCTTGAAGCCCGCGGCCTGCGCCGCCAGCGTCTCGCGCACCAGCGTCTCTGGGTCCAGGTGCAGCCAGCCGCCTTCGGTGGTGTAGACGGGGATGCGCGCCTGCGCACCGCCGGCGACCTTCCACAGCGGCAGGCCCTGCACGCGGCAGCGGCGGTCCCACAGCGCGGTGTCGATGGCGGCCAGCGCCAGGCTCGTGATGGCGCCCACGCTGGTGGCGTGCGTGGCGAACAGCAGGTCGCGCCAGATCGCCTCGATCTGGGCGGCATCCCGGCCCAGCAGCCGCGGGCCGAGGTGATCGCGCAGCAGCGCGAACACCGACGAGCCGCCGGTGCCGATGGTGTAGCTGTAGCCGGTGCCCTCGCTGCCGTCGGCGCAGCGGATGCGCACCATCGGCGTCTCCTGCACGACGAAGCTCTGGATCGCGTCGCTGCGGGGCACCGGCGGGGGCAGGTCCACCTGCAGCAGCTCGATCTCCGTGATGAGACTCATTGCAGCGACCTCACATGCCCATCGTGCGGGGCAGCCACAGCGAGATCGAGGGGATGTACGTCAGGACGATCAGCGCCAGCAGCAGCGGCGCCAGCCACGGCAGGATGGCCACCGTGGTGCGCTCCACGCTCAGCTTGGCCACCCGCGCCAGCACGAACAGCACCATGCCCATCGGCGGGTGCAGCAGGCCGATCATCAGGTTCAGCACCATCACCAGGCCGAAGTGCACCGGGTCCACGCCGAGCTGGCGCGCGATCGGCAGCAGGATGGGCACGAGGATCGTGATCGCCGCGGTCGGCTCGAGGAAGCAGCCGACGAACAGCATCAGCAGGTTGGCCATCAGCAGGAACAGCCACGGCTGCTTGGTCACCGCCAGCACCCACTCGGCGATGGCGGTGGTGACGCCGGTGGCGGTGAGCATCCAGCCGAAGATCGACGCGGCCGCGACGATGAACATCACCGTGGCGGTGGTCTCCACGGTGTCGAGGCAGACCTTGACGAAGAGCTTCCAGCTCAGCGTGCGGTACCACACCAGGCCCAGCACCATCGCCCACACGCAGGCGGCGATGGCTCCTTCGGTGGGCGTGAAGATGCCGGTGCTCATGCCGCCGATCAGCAGCACCGGCGTCATGATCGGCAGCACGGCCTGCCACTTCAGCAGCTTGTCGCCGGCGAACAGCAGGACGATGCCGGCGATGACCGTGGGTTGCGCCGGTGCGCCGGCCTGCACGGCGTAGTACAGCGCCAGCGGCCACAGGATCACCACCGCGGTCTCGACCAGCGCCTTGCCCAGGCGCTTCCAGTCGAATCGGATGTCGCCGCCCCAGTTGTTCTTGTGCGCGAAGTAGGCGACGGTGGCCATCATCAGCAGCGCCATCAGGATGCCGGGCAGGATGCCGGCGAGGAACAGCGCCCCCACCGACACGTTGGCCATCATCGCGTAGATCACGAACGGCAGGCTCGGCGGGATGATCGGCCCGAGCGTGGCCGAGGCCGCGGTGACGCCCACCGCGAACTCGGTCTCGTAGCCGTGGTCCTTCATCGCCTTGATCTCGATCGTGCCGAGGCCGGCCGCGTCTGCGATGGCCGTGCCGCTCATGCCCGCGAAGATCACCGAGCCCAGCACGTTGACGTGGCCGAGACCGCCCTTGAGCCACCCCACCAGCGCCAGCGCGAAGTTGTAGATGCGGTTGGTGATGCCGGCGTTGTTCATCAGGTTGCCGGCCAGGATGAAGAAAGGCACCGCCAGCAGCGGAAAGCTGTCGATGCCGCCGATCATGCGGTGCACCACCGCGAAG
>JAEUPB010000071.1 GCA_016789955.1 Rubrivivax sp.
GACCCACAGCGATGCGCTGGTCAGGCCGCACTCGCCCATCTTCGGCAATCCGGCGGCCAAGGTGACGATCGTCGAGTTCTTCGATCCGTCCTGCGAGACCTGCCGGGCCTTCTATCCGATCGTCAAGCGCATGGTCAACGCAAGCTTCGGCCAGGTCAGGTTGGTAGTGCGCTATGCACCGCTGCACCAGGGGTCCGACACGGCGGTCAAGATCCTCGAGGCGGCGCGGCAGCAGGGCAAGTACTGGGAGGCGCTCGAGCGCACCCTGGCCGCGCAACCGCAGTGGGCTGCGCATGACCGCCCGAATCCGCAGATGATCTGGGACTTCATCGGCGACATTGGGCTCGACATGGCGAAGGCCAGGGCGGATGCCAACGGGCCGGCCGTCGACCAGATGCTGCGGCAGGACATTGCCGACATGCAGGCCCTGAAGGTGGACCGGACACCGGGGTTCTTCGTCAACGGCACGCCGTTGCGTGAATTCGGCGAGGCGCAGTTGAAGGCGCTCGTCGAGCAGGAGCTCAAGAAGGCAGGCGCGCCCTGAGCAACGGCTTGCAGCGCGTTCGCGTGAAGTTGCGAGGGGTGACCGGGTGCAATGGCACGGTGAGTTCGCGTTCGGCGACGTGTGGCTCGCGTTCCGCGGTGCGAGCGCGGACAACCGCTTCCATTCCCATGCCGCGGTGCAGTTCGTCGCGGGTGCGGCGATCACGATCGCCGACGAGTCAGGCCGTGAGCTTGCCGGCCCTGGCTGGGCCATACGCTCGGGCGTGCGCCACTGTCTGCGACCAGCGCCGGCGCTGATGCTCGTGCTCGCCGATGCGCAGTCGCACTTGGCACGAGGCGTTCTTGCCGAGTTGGCGCCAGAGCCGATCGCTCCTTTGCCACCGGCACTCGTGGCCGAACTGACCGCGTCGCTGGGCGTCCGCGAGCTCATGGTGCGCCTGCAGCAACGCCTGCCAGGCGCCGATGCGCCGATCGACCCACGGCTGGCTGCCGCCCTGCGGCACCTCGAACGGCAGACCGCGGGCGATGCCGTTGCCGCGGCGTCGGCGGCCAGCGGGCTGTCGGCGTCGAGGCTGCGGGCCCTGTCCCAGGCCCAGTTCGGCGTGCCCTTCGGCAAGCTCGTGCTGTGGAAGAAGGTGCGCGTGGCGTGCCTGGCGATGGCGCGCAGCGCGAGCCTGGTAGACGCGGCCTTCGATGCCGGCTTTGCCGATCAGGCGCACCTGACGCGCACGATGGCCGACGTGATCGGGCTGACACCCGGCGAGGCTCGCTCGGCGGCATCCTGAACGCTTCACCTGGCAGGCGAATTGTTCAAGACGGCTGCAGTCGTTGTTCGAACAATGCGGCCATCGTCAACGACTCGCCCGCCGCCGCCATGAAGCCCGCCGTCCGCATCGCCTACCAGTCCGCCCTGTCGAACGCCACGGCCTACGAGGCCGGCGGCGACCTGGACGCCGCGTTCGCCGAAGTCGAACGTGCCCACATCCTCGGCCAGCGCCACCTGTTGCCGCACATCGTTACCCACCTGCGCATGTTGCGCATCGGCTGGAAGCGCCGCGACGCGCGCGAACTGGTCGGCCAGGTCGTCCGCCTGGTCGCCACCGTGCCCGGCTGGTTGACGGGATGGGTGCCCAAGGGTAACCCCGGCGGCGCGAACGTCTCGGCGCTGAAGCCGGTGCCGCTCGAGCCGGACCTACAGGCGCTGCTGGCCGACTTCGTCGTCTGGCGCGACGTCGCCTGGCGCGTCGCCGTCTACGGTGTCGTCGCGGCGCTCGCGCTCGGTACGCTCGCCGCGATGGACCGCAAGCGCGGCGACGAAGCCGCCGCGATCGAACGCGAGTGGCAGGCACGCCGTCCGCAGCCGCTCGCCGACTTCGGCACGACGCGCACGCTGGAAGTCATCCCGGTGGTGAACTTCCGCGCCAGGCCCGGGTTGAAGTCCGAGGCCGGCGTTTCGTACCTCGTGAAGACCGACACGCAGACGATCCTGTTCGACCTCGGCTTCAACCGCCGCGACGAGCCGGTGTCGCCGCTGCAGCACAACCTCGACGCGCTCGGCATCGACCGCTCCCAGCTCGACGCGGTGTTCCTCAGTCATGCGCACCGCGACCACCTCGGCGGCGCCGCATGGGAGAAGTCGCGCAGCTTCGGCTTCGGACCGACACAGCCGCCGCTCGGCAGGACGCGCGCCATTGCGCCGGTCACGCTGACCTACCCGGGCCGCACGGTCGAGGTCGCCGACCGGCCGACCGCGCTGATGCCCGGCGTTGCCTCCACCGGGCCGATCGCGCGGCGCCTGTTCATTGGCCGGATCGACGAACAGGCGCTCGTCATCCACCTCGAGGGCCGCGGGCTGGTGGCGATCGTTGGCTGCGGCCACCAGACGATGCCCAAGCTCGTGCAGCGCATCCGCGAGAACTTCGATGCGCCGCTGATCGGCCTGGTCGGCGATGTGCACTACCCGCATCCCGAAGGACGGCTGTGGATGGTCGGCATCGATGTGCAGCGCCGGCTCGCCTCGGGCGACGGGCTCTGGGCACCGATCGGCATCGACCGGATCGGTGCGGAACTGCAGGCATTTGCCGGTCAACTCCAGTTCCTCGCGCTCGGCTCGCACGACACGAGCGACGAGGTTCTCGATCTCGCCGGGCGGACCTTAGGTGATCGTTTTCAGCGGGTCGTGGCCGGCGAGCCGATCCGCGTCATCGCGTCGACGGCCGGAGCGCCGCGGCCCTGACTTTCATCGGCCGCGGCCCTGGCGCCTGCGACCAGAGGGGTAGTGCGCATGGTCGACCAAGCGCGGCGACCGTCGGACCCGAGGGTGACGCTGCGCGCAGCAGCAGCGGGGTGTCGAAGCCATCCCTTGCAAGGGTCAGATCATCGCAGCATCCTCGTCTCGCCAGGTACGGCACATTTGCGTCTCGTGCATGCAAGAGGAGTTCACGGTGACGAATACACGCTGCTTGCCCCAGACCTTCGCATTGCGGCCGTTGACGCCCGCGCTGATTGCCGCGCTTTGCAGCGGCACAGGCCACGCGCAGACCGCCGCCGATGAGCCGCCGGCAGTCACACCGTACCGCCCGAGCGTCTCGACTCCCGCAGCGCTGTCCGCGCCCGGCTGGCTCGAGATCGAGGGCGGCGCGTTGCGCGCGCGCGGTTCGGGCGATACACGCCGCGATAGTCTGCCCTACACGCTGAAACTCGCGTTCACACCGGACTGGGGCGTGCGGCTGGGCGGCGACGCATGGGTTCGGCAGACCGACGAGGTCGGCCAGCGGATCAGCGGCGCAGGCGACCCGAGCATTGTCCTGAAGCGACGATTCGCGATTGACGAAGCATCGGCGTTCGGCCTGGAAGCCGGCGCCACGCTGCCGACCGGCCGGCGCGGCATCAGCAGCGGCAAGTCCGACTACTCGATCAACGCCATCTACAGCGCCGACCTGGGCAGCTTCCACACCGACTTGAATCTGGTCGCGACGCGGGTCGGCGCCGTCGCCGCGGGCGCGAGCCGCATGCAGACGCTGTGGGCAAGCTCGCTGTCCAGGTCGCTGTCGGATCGTTGGGGCGCGGTCGGCGAGTTCTCCGGTACCCGCCAGCGCGGCGCGGACGGCACCCGCCAGTTTCTGCTGGCGGCGAGCTACAACGTGTCGAAGACCGTAACGCTGGATGCCGGCTTTGCCCGCAGCCTGCGTTCGGGTGTTCCCGACAGGTTCTTCTTCACCGGCCTCACGGTGCTGGGCCCGCGTCTCTTCTGAACCGTCAGGCCGCGAGCGAGCGCAACAGCCATCCGTCGCGCTCGCGGCCGCTGCGCTCGATGGCGGCGCGAGCAGCTTCATCTGGGTAGCTCGACCTGAGCGCGGCATCGCAGCCCGCTCGGTTTCGGTCCGCCCGGCAGGGCATCGGCGCTCGGATGCCAGATCGGGGCGGCCGGGCGTTCAATGCTCGGGAGAGACGGTTGTTGCCTCCGAGGAAGCGGCGGGCGCCGACGGGCCGTTCCCGGCTGCCGCTTCCTTCAAGCTCATGCCGATCGCCGAAATCCCACCCGACGATGTCGCCAGCGGCCGCCCGCCATGCATGCGCGCAATGGCCGCGACGATCGACAGTCCGAGCCCGTGGTTGCGATCGGCGTCGCTGCGTGCAGAGTCGGCACGGTAGAACCGATCGAACAGGCGCGGAAGATCGTCAGGCCCGATGGTGACGCCGCGATTCACCACCTTCAACTGCACCTCGTCGCCCGGTTTGCCAGTGATCTCCACGCGCACGGTCGACCCGCGCTGCGCGTAGCGCGTGGCGTTGCCGATCAGGTTGGACAGGGCGCGCTGCAGCAGCGGGGTGTCGAAGCTGCCCGCGGTGTCGCCGATGATTTCCAGCGTGAGGCCGGCATCCACGAGCGCCGCCTCATGGTAGTTGCACACCTGTCGTGCCAGCTCGGCCAGGCTGGGGGTCGGCACGCGTCTCGCCGAGGCGCCGCGATCCGCCTGCGACAGGAACAGCATGTCGTGCACGATGCTGGCGACGCGCTGCAGTTCCTCCAGGTTCGAGCCGAGCACATCGCGCAGTTCGCCAGCGTCGCGCGCCTTGCGCAGCGCCAGTTCGGTGCTGCCGATCAGCGTCGCCAGCGGCGTGCACAGCTCGTGGGCCACATCGGCATTGAAGCCCTCCAGCTGCGCGTAGGCCAGTTCCAGCCGGCCGAGCAACTCGTTGAACTGCGCGATCAGCGGCTCGAGTTCCTCCGGCTGTGCGGAGCCGTCCAGCCGGCGATGCAGGGTATCCGCCGCGAGCTGCCGGGTCTGGTTCACCAGGTCGCGTAGCGGGCGCAGACCCAGGCGCACGAGCACGAAGCCGCCGGCCGACACGAGCAGCGCGCCGGCGAGCGCGGCCACCGCGAGCGTGAGTCCGATGCGGCGCAGCAGCGCGGCATCTTCCCGGATGTCCAGTGCCAGAACGGCTTCGAGCGAGCCTTGCTCGGGCGCCGGCGCAGGCACTGCGAACCGCGCGACGCGCACGTCGCCCGTCGGTGTTGGCGAGGAGCGCCGATAGAACTCCGAACCGTCCGCCACGCGCGTCAGCGCGAGCGCCATGTCGGGGTGCCCGATGAAGAAGTCGTCGAGCTTGTGCTTCAGCGTGACCACGTCACCGTCGTGCGACGACTCCGCGAGCAGGTGGCGCAACTGCACCTGCTTCTGCAGCAGTTCCTCCGACTGGCGGGCCTGGAAGCCCAGATGCGTGGCGCCGTAGACCGCCGCGCAGACCACGACGAGGCCGGCCAGGCTCTGCAGGGCCAGCCAGTACGACAGCCGGCGGCCCAGCGACCCGATGCGGCTGCGGCTCATTCGTCGCGTGACTCCAGCACGTAGCCCATGCCACGCACGGTGTGCAGCAAGGTGCGCTCGAAAGGTGCATCGAGCTTGTTGCGCAGGCGACGGATGGCAACGTCGATGACGTTCGTCGCGCTGTCAAAGTTCATGTCCCAGACCTGCTCGGCGATTTCGGTACGCGACAGCACCTCGCCCTGCCTGCGCACGAACAATGCGAGCAGCCCGAACTCCTGCGCAGTGAGTTCAAGCCTGCGGCCGGCGCGAACCGCCTTGCGGCGGATCAGGTCGATCTCGAGGTCCGCCAGCCCGAGCACGGTCGCGCCATCGGTGGCGCGGGCAGGGCGTGCGCGGCGCAGCAGCACCTGGATGCGTGCCAGCAACTCCGAGAAAGCGAAGGGCTTGACGAGGTAGTCGTCGGCGCCGCTCTGCAGGCCGCGCACCCGGTCCTCGACGCGCACGCGGGCCGTCAGCATCAGCACCGGCGTCTGCTTGCTCTGTCGAAGCGCAGCGAGCAGGCCCAGGCCATCGATGCCCGGCAGCATGCCGTCGAGCACGATCAGTTCGTAGTCGGACTCCATCGCAAGGTGCAGCCCATCGACACCGTTGTGGGCGAGGTCCACCACGAAGCCTTCCTCGGTCAGCCCCTTGCGCAGGTACTCGGCGAGCTTGACCTCGTCGTCGATCACCAGCAGCTTCATGCGCGCGGGACCTTGATGCGGCTGCGCGGCCAGCCTGTCCAAGCTGTCATCGGCTCGACCCGTTTCTGTTGGTGCGCGGTTTCTAGATTGGCGGTCATGCCGTCAGGCATCCCGCGGCAGGTTGCTTGCGGGAACCCCCAGCCAAGGAATAGACACCATGCGCTTCGACAAGTTCGCCCTCGCCACCGTCGCCGTCATCTCCACTCTCGCGCTGCCCGGGCTGGCGCAGGCTGCCTCGATCTATCACGCCGCCGGCGGCGAGGCGGGGTTCACGTACCACCCGGATCACGCCACGAACGGCAAGGCACGCGCCGAGGTGCTGGCCGAACTCGAGGCCGCACGCAAGGACGGCACGCTGGCGCTGATCCAGCGCGGTGCGCCCCTGCCGATCAGGAATGCCGGGCCCGCCAAGACGCGCCAACAGGTCATCGACGAGATGCGCAACGAGTCGCCCGAACAGCGCCGGGCGCGCATGGAACTGACGGCCGGCGGCTGAGCCCGGTCCTCATCCGTGGCGGCGTGGATGGCTCTTGGCGGAGCCGCCTCGCCGCTTGCGCTTCGCGGTGCTCGGGCTCGTTGAGAGCCGCTGTTCCAGGCGCTGGCTGTAGCTGCGCTCGGGCTCGGGGGCCGCGGGCGGATGGCGCTTGCGCCAGGACCGGTAGGCAAACCACGCCACGACCCCGGCAACGAGAAAGCCCAGCCAGAGCCAGGCGATCGTCTGGGCGAGGGCGGTGTCGAGGTACTTTCGGCCCATGCCAAGTCCTGGAAAGGGAGTCGACGGAACCGCTGGAACGCAACCGACAAGCGCCTGAAGCGCCGTCGCTCATCCGACATCGGCCACGAGCCGCAGCGGCACCGCGCGCTGGCGGGAGTCAACGGCATCGCCGTGTTCCAGGCGGTAGTTGCTGCCCCAGACCCACACACTGCCGATCACCTCGACGAAGACCACGTCTCCCGCAGCCCCGGCGATCTCCAGGCTGGCCGAGCCCTCTGGCCATGTCGCGGTGATGCGGTGGCTGCCGGCCGGCAGGCGCCAGCGGGCGAAGGACTCCGGTACCGTATCGACGGACGAAGCGCCATCGCTGCTGACCCGCACGACGTTCTTGGCATCGCCCCAGCGCTTGCGAACCAGGTAGACGGTCAGCTTGCCGGGGGCTGGTTCAAAGCGCTTCGCATCGGCCTCGATCGATTCCGAAGGGATCGCCGATGGTGTGCAGGTGAGCGTCGGGCGATAGCTCTTGCCGATGCGGAAGCAGTAGGTGCCGTCGGCGTTCGCGGGCCGCATCGGCTTGGTCATGCAGCCTGCCGTGAGAAGCGTGGAGCCGCCCACGGCAAAGAGCAGGGCGCGTCTGCGTACGAGATTCATGGTCTATCCCATTCGGTTCGGTTCAGTCCGGTTGCCGCCTCATCGCGGCACAGCGGTGGTCCACTGGGTGTCCGCGATCAGCCTTGTGGAGCGTGCGCGCAGCTTGGCACCGGCCGGATCGGCGTCCGACCAGTGATAGTCGCGATCAAGCGGTACCGACGAGCCGGCCAGTTCGAGGACGCGCAGGTCTCCCGCTGCCCCTGACACATCGACGGCCTGAACCCGGCCGTTCCACTCGAAAGCGAAGCGGTGCGTGCCGGGTGCCAGGCGCAGCCGGATCAGCGAACGAGGCAGGGTTCCGATCTGCGAGCCGCCATCCACGGTGACGGCCAGGGGTCGGACCGCATCCGCCCAGGCGGAGCGAACCACGTAGACCGTGAGCACACCGGGCGCGGCCTCGAAACGCTTGGCATCCGCCTCCGCCGCTGCCGACGGGATCGGCTCGGGTGTGCAGACCGTGCGTCTCGTGCGCAGCGTCGACATGCAGTAGGTCCGGCTGTCGCCAGTACTCTGCTCAGGCGCGCTGGCGCAGCCCGCCAAGGCTCCAGACGAGGCAAGGGCTCCAAGCAGGAGTTGTCTGCGAGAGAGCATCCGTTTCTCCTGATCGCGGCTTACTTCAGCGTGAACCGCGCGGCGACTGCCGGCTTGCCATTCAATGCCACATCCGCCAGCACCTTCGTGCCGGCGCCGACCTTGAAGCTGCCTTTGGCTTCGAGCTTGTCGCCAGCCAGTGCCAATGGCGCCTCGGTCTTGTCGTTGCCGTTGAACACCGTGACCTTGCCGGTGGCACTGGTCAGCTTCATCGGCTTGCCGTGGTCGCTGACGTGGATGACGATCAGGTCCGCCTTGGCGACGAGTTCCATGTCGCCGGCCTTGGTTTCGACAACCACGCCACCATGCTTGGGCGCGTGGTCCTCGGCGGCGAAGGCAGGCGCCGCGGCAGCGGCGGCGAACAGGAGGGTCGTAAGGAGGTGCTTCATCGTGATTCCTTGGTGGGTTGAGTGAACAGTTGGTGTCAGTGAATGGGCGTCGCGCTGACCACGTCGATGACGGTGATCCATCCGGCGATCGCCTGGCCAGTGCGCGCGGCGTCGGTGAGCGCGGCCGAGAGGGCCTCGACCTCGCTGTCCTCGCACAGCAGCTCCAGCTTGTATTCGTTGACCACCTCGTCACCGAGGTCCATCGCATAGTGCTTCTCGTCGCTGTCCAACGGCAGCAGCGAGCCCTTGACGATGTAGACGGCGAGGTTGTGGCGGCGGCCGCCGCGGGCGCCGCCCCAGGCTGGGCTGCCCTTCAGTGCCGCGATCACGTCGGCGATGCGGCTGCGATGCACGTAGGCCTTGATTTCCTTCATGGCGTCTCCTGGGTGGGTTGCGGTAGCGCGACGGCTTGCGGTTGTTCGGCGGCTTCTTCTGCCTCTTCGCGCGCGCGCTGCTTGGCTTCGGCACGCGACTCGGACCACTCGTAGATCAGGGGCAGCAGCAGCAGCGTCAGCAGCGTTGAGGTGATCAGGCCGCCGATCACCACGGTGGCCAGCGGGCGTTGTGTCTCGGCGCCGACGCCCGTGGAGATCAGCATCGGCACGAGGCCGAGGATCGCCACCGAAGCGGTCATCAGCACCGGCCGCAGGCGCAGCGCCGCACCTTGGCGCACGGCGTCGCGGATCGACAGCCCGTGCTTGCGCTGGTCGTTGAGGAACGAGACCAGCACGATGCCGTTGAGCATCGCCACCCCGAACACCGCGATGAAGCCGATCGCCGACGGCACCGACAGGTACTGCCCGGTGATGAACAACCCGACGATGCCGCCGATGATCGCGAACGGGACGTTGGCGATGATCAGCGTGGCGTGGCGCACCGAGTTGAACGCCGTGTACAGCAGGATGAAGATCAGGCCGATGGTCAGCGGCACGATCACGCCCAGGCGCTCCATCGCGCGCTGCTGGTTCTCGAAGGCGCCGCCCCATTCCACCCAGTAGCCGGTGGGCATCTTCACC
>JAEUPB010000098.1 GCA_016789955.1 Rubrivivax sp.
CTCGGTGTTGCAAAGCCTCGCCGGGTCACCCGACCCGGCTGCGCTTCGCGCCTTGACTGGGCCCTTTCTGGGGCCGCACGCGGGCACATTCATTTGGGAAACACCCTCTCAGGCAGCTGCGCGGGCGGCGGCGCGGGTGGACCTCGACAGCCTTCAGCCGAGTTTAGCCACGGCCGCCCGCCGCGGGCCGGCCGACCGTGACGGCCGCCGCCGCACCTGGCCGAACAGGTCGTAGAGCTGCTGCGCCGCCGGCGACAGCGAGCGGCCGCGGCGCCGGATCAACCCGACGGTGCGCGACACCACGGGTTCGACCAGCGGCACGCTCACGAGCAGCGGATGCTCCGGCCCCGGCATCGCCATCGAGGGCACCGCCGCCACGCCCAGGCCCGCTTCCACGAGACCGAGCGTGGTGGTCACGTGCTGCGCCTCGTAGATCGCCTGCGGCCGGTTCGCCACGCCGGCCAGTGCCTGGTCGAGCAGCACGCGGTTGCCCGACGTGCGCCCCACCGAGATGTAGTCATGCTCGACGAGCTGCGCCCAGCTCACGCGGCGCTGCCGGGCCAGCGGGTGGTCGCGCCGGCACGCCGCCACGAAGCGCTCCTCGACCAACGGCTTGAACTCCAGCTCGCCCTCCTGCGCGCCGATGAAGTTCAGCCCGAAGTCGGCCTCGCCGCGCGCCACGGCGGTGAGCACGTCGTTGGCGCTCGCGTCCAGCACCTTCACGCGCACCTTCGGGCACACCTCGTGGTAGCGGCGGATCACCTCCGACAGGTAGTAGCACACCGTCGAAGGCACGCAGGCCACCGTCACCTCGCCCATGCGCGTGGCGGCCACGCCGCGGATGCCCAGCAGCGTGGCGTCCAGCTCGTCGAGCAGCTCGCGCACCTTGCGCTCGAAGTCGCGGCCCACCGCGGTGAGCGTGACCCGGCGCGTGGTGCGCTCCAGCAGCCGCACGCCCAGCGCCTGCTCGAGCTTGTCGATGCGGCGGCTGAACGCCGGCTGCGACAGGTGCACCGACTCGGCCGCCTTGCGGAAGCTGCTGAGCTCGGCCACGGCACGGAAGGCGAACAGGTCGTTGAGGTCGAAGTGGATGGCCAACGGACAGATCCCTTATTGATGCACATGTGCGATCAGTTGATCTTAAAGATGCAATTCACTTCTGCAATGCCGGCACCGAAGATCACGCCCCATGAGCCGAGTGATCCCCTGCGTCCTGATGCGTGCCGGCACGTCGCGCGGGCCGTTCTTCCTGCGCGACTGGCTCCCGGCGGACGACACCGCGCGCGACGAGGCGCTGATCGGCGCGATCGGCGCGTCGGACCTGCTGCAGGTCGACGGCGTCGGCGGCGGCAGCACGCTGACGAGCAAGGTCGCGATCGTCTCGAAGTCGGCGCAGCCGGGCTGCGACGTCGACTACCTGTTCGCGCAGGTCGGCGTCGGCCAGAAGTCGGTGGACACGCGGCCCAACTGCGGCAACATGCTCTCGGGCGTCGGCCCGTTCGCGATCGAGCAGGGGCTGGTGCCCGCGGCCGACGGCGAGACGACGGTGCGGGTCTACAACGTCAACACGCGCTCGCGCATCGACGTCACGGTGCAGACGCCCGGACGCCACGTCGCCTACGAGGGCACCACCGGCATCGACGGCGTCGCCGGCACGGCGGCGCCGATCCGGCTGAACTTCCTCGACGCCTGGGGATCCGTGACCGGATCGCTGTTCCCCACCGGCCGGCGCATCGACATGATCGACGGGGTCGAGGTGACCTGCATCGACGCCGCGATGCCGCTGGTGATGGTGCGCGCGGCCGACCTGGGTCTGAGCGGCCGCGAGGCCCCGGCCGACCTGGACGCCGACCGCGCACTGCTCGCGCGGCTGGAGGCGCTGCGCCGCGCCGCCGGCGAGGCCATGGGCCTGGGCGACGTCTCCACCAGCGTCGTGCCCAAGCCGGTGGTCGTCAGCCCCGGCGACGACGCCGACAGCGTCACGTCGCGCTACTTCACGCCGCGGCGCTGCCACGCATCCCACGCGGTGACCGGCGCCATCGGCGTGGCCACCGCCCATGCGCTGCCCGGCACCGTGGCCAGTGGCCGTGCATCCGGCGCGGGCGCGCGCCGCATCGCGGTGCTGCACCCGCAGGGCCGCATCGAGATCGACGTGCTGCTCGACGGCCACGGCGACGAGCTGCGCATCCAGCGCGCTGCGCTCGTGCGCACCGCCCGCAAGATCCTGCAGGGCGACCTGCACATCCCCGACTACGTGTTTTCCAAACCTCTTTCAGGAGACAAGCCCATGAAGCCCGTGCAGGCCCTGCTCGCCGCCGCCGCGCTCGCCACCGCCGCCACCGGCCAGGCCCAGACCACCTACCCGGCCAAGACGATCACGATCGTCGTGCCCACCGCCGCCGGCGGCGGCAACGATGCGATGGCGCGCACCATCGCGCAGAAGCTCGGGCCTCTGCTCGGGCAGACGATCATCATCGACAACCGCGCTGGCGCGAACGGCTCGATCGCCAGCGAGTACGTGGCCCGCGCCACGCCAGACGGCTACACGCTGATGCTGGGCTACATCGCGACGCACGCGATGAACCCGGCGCTGCAGAAGCTGCGCTACGACCCCGTGACCGACTTCGAGCCGATCGGCCTCGTCGGCTCGTCGCCGACGCTGATGGTGGCCCACGCAGGCACGCCGATCAAGGACGTGAAGGACCTCGTCGCGCAGCTCAAGGCCAAGCCCGACAGGTACACCTACGCCTCGGCCGGCGACGGCACGGCGCCGCACTACGCGGCCGAGCTGTTCAAGCTCAATGCCGGCGTCGTGATGCTGGGCGTGCCCTACAAGGGATCGGCGCCGGCGATCAGCGACACCATCGGCGGCCAGACGCAGGTGATGTTCCCCAGTCTCTTCAGCGCGATGCCGCACGTGAAGGCCGGCAAGCTGAAGGCGCTCGCCGTCGCGGGCCCGAAACGCTCGGCACTGCTGCCGGCGGTGCCCACGCTCAAGGAGGCCGGCGTCGAGGGCGTCGAGGTGCAGCAGTGGTATGGCTTGTTCGCACCCGCCAAGACCCCCAAGGCGGTGGTCGAGAAGCTCAACAAGGCGCTGAACCAGGTGCTGGCCGACAAGGAGATCGAGAAGCGCATCGAGGACCACGGCGCCGACGTCGAGACCAGCACCCCCGAGCAGCTCGGCGCGCTGGTCAAGAGCGAGCTGGCGAAGTGGAAGGCCGTGGTGGCCAAGGCGAAGTTGACCGCCGACTGACCGCGGACGAGCACGAGGAGACACCCATGCAGAAGAGTTCCACGCGCCGCGCGGCGGCTTTCAGGATCACCCGCGGCGCCGCTGCGGCGGCCACCGTGGCCGCCCTCGCCGCGACCGCGGCACACGCGCAGGTGACGCTCTCGGGCATCGCCGACGCCGCGGTGCGCCACGTCGACAACGAAGGCCGCGGCAGCGCCCGCACGCTGGCCAGCGGCTCCAACAGCACGAGCCGGCTGATCGTCCGAGGCACGGAGGACATGGGCGGCGGGCTGTCGGCCGGCTTCCACCTGGAGCACGGGATCGTGCTGGACACCGGCACGCAGGCGGCATCCACGCTGTTCTGGGACCGCCGCTCCACCGTCAGCCTGGCCGGGCGCAGCTGGGGCGAGATCCGGCTCGGCCGCGACTTCGTGCCCTCGTACATCGGCTGGAGCCGCTACGACCCCTTTTCGTACGTCGGCATCGGCGGCTCCAACAACCTGGTGACGGCCACGCCCAACGGACCGATCCGCTCGGCCTTCGGCAGCGGGCTGAACACGACCGTGCGCTCGAGCAACGCGGCGCAGTGGCTGCTGCCGTCCGGCTGGGGCGGCCTCGAAGGTGGCGTGTTGATCGCCTGGCGCGAGAACGGCCTGGCCGCCGACGGGTTCCACCGCGTGCGCGGCGCGCGGCTGGGCTACACCGCCGGCCGGGCCTCGGTGTCGGCGGCCTACACCCGCACCGAGAACAACCTGACCGCCACCGGCGCGTTCGAGGACGTCTCGCTGGGCGGCCAGTGGAACGGCGAGTCCGTGCGCGTCTCCGCGGCGTGGCGCCGCTTCCACCAGGGCAGCGCCACGCAGCGCAACACCCTGCTGGGCGCCGTGATGCCGCTGGGCCAGTGGGAACTGAAGGCCTCGTACAACCGCGCCGACTTGTCGGGCACCGTCGGCACGGCGTCGGTCGGCGCCAACGACGCCCGCCAGCTGGCCGCGGGTGCCGTCTACCACCTGTCCAAGCGCAGCGCTCTCTACGGGCACGTGTCGCGCGTCGACAACCGCGGTGCCGCAACATACGCCATACCGGGAGGCATCACGGGCCTCGCCGGCGGCGCCTCCTCGACGGGGGTCGAGTTCGGCGTCCGGCACGTGTTCTGACCCCAGGCGGACCGATGGACGAACTGAAGGACTGGATCGGGCGGCAGGAGACCCTGCACGACACGATCACCGCCGCGCCGGTGCGCGGCCTCAACGCGACGCTGGACCACCCGGCGATCGAGGCCGCGCCCGGCACGCCGCTGCCACCGCTGTGGCACTGGCTGTACTTCCTGCCGCAGCACCGCCAGAGCGAGATCGGCGAGGACGGCCACGCGCGCCGCGGCGGCTTCCTGCCGCCGGTGCCGCTGCCACGGCGCATGTGGGCCGGCAGCCAGTTCGAGTTCCGCTCGCCGCTGCGCGTGGGCGACGAGGTCGAGCGCACATCCACGATCGCCGACGTCACGGCCAAGGACGGCCGCACCGGCCGGCTGGTGTTCGTGAAGGTGCGGCACGAGGTGCGCCGCAACGGCAGCGCGGACCCGGCGATCGTCGAGTTCCACGACATCGTCTACCGAGACGCACGCAAGGCCGGCGACGTGGAGCCGCCGCCGCAGCCGGCCGAACGCGGCGCGCCGTGGCAGCGCGAGATCGTGCCCGACGACGTGCTGCTGTTCCGCTACTCGGCACTGACCTTCAACGGCCACCGCATCCACTACGACCGCAAGTACGTCACCGAGGTCGAGGGCTATCCGGGGCTGATCGTGCACGGCCCGCTGATCTCGACGCTGCTGCTCGACCTGCTGCGCCGCCACGCGCCCGGCGCCGACGTGGCCACGTTCCGGTTCAAGGCCGTGCGGCCGACCTACGACCTGCACCCGTTCCGCGTCAACGGCGCGCCGCAGCCCGACGGCAAGACCGTGCGGCTGTGGGCGCAGGACCACGACGGCTGGCTGACGATGGACGCCACCGCCGAGTTGCGCTGAACCCCGAGGACCCTCCCGATGCAACCGCTCCAGGGCCTGACCGTCGTCACGCTGGAACATGCGATCGCCGCCCCGTTCGCGACGCGCCAGCTCGCCGACCTGGGCGCGCGCGTCATCAAGATCGAGCGCCCCGGCGTCGGCGACTTCGCGCGCGGCTACGACCAGCGCGTGCGCGGCATGGCTTCGCACTTCGTGTGGACCAACCGCAGCAAGGAGAGCCTGACGCTCGATGTGAAGCACCCGCAGGCGGCCGAGGTGCTGCAGCGCCTCGTGCTGGAGAAGGCCGACGTGGTGGTGCAGAACCTCGCACCCGGCGCCGCCGCGCGGCTGGGCCTGGGCTACGACGCGCTGTCCGCGCGCAAGCCGGCGATCATCGTCTGCGACATCTCCGGCTACGGCGCCGACGGCCCGTACCGCGACAAGAAGGCCTACGACCTGCTGATCCAGAGCGAGGCCGGCTTCGTCTCCGTCACCGGCACGCCCGACGAACCCTGCAAGGCCGGGCCGTCGATCGCCGACATCGCCGCCGGCATGTACGCGTACACGCACATCCTGGCGGCGCTGATGGTGCGCGCGCAGACCGGACGTGGCCGCCACATCGACATCTCGATGCTGGAGTCGCTCGCCGAATGGACCAGCTATCCGCTCTACTACGCCTTCGACGGCGCAGCGCCGCCACCGCGTACCGGCGCCGCGCACGCGACGATCTACCCCTACGGCCCGTTCCCCACCGGGGCCGACGGCGGCAGCGTGATGCTGGGGCTGCAGAACGAGCGCGAGTGGGTGAGCTTCTGCGAGCGCGTGCTGCAGCAGCCGGCGCTGGCCACCGACCCGCGATTCACCGGCAACGCACGGCGCGTGGCGGCCCGCGACGCGCTGCGCGCGCTGATCGTCGAGGTCTTTGCGCCGCTCACGGCGCCACAGGTCGTGCAGCGGCTGGAGGATGCGCAGATCGCCAACGCGCGCGTCAACACGATGCACGAGGTGTGGGCCCATCCGCAGCTCGCTGCGCGCGGCCGCTGGCGCGAAGTCGGCTCGCCGGTGGGGCCGCTGCCGGCGCTGCTGCCGCCCGGCAGCTGGCACGAGGAGCCGCGCATGGACCCGGTGCCGGCACTCGGCCAGCACACCGACGCCATCCTCGCCGAGCTCGGCTACGCCCCCGCAGCCATCCAGGCCTTGCGCCACGCCGAGGCGATCTGACCCCGGCCCCGACCCACTCAGCCCACGATCTCTCCACTCGCGCAGGAACCCCACCATGGCCGCCTCCATCATCGACTCGTCGATCTTCCAGGGCATCTTCACCACCGACGCGATGCGGCAGGTGTGGAGCGACGAGAACCGCACCGCGAAGTACGTCGAGATCGAACGCGCGCTGGCCATCGTGCAGGGGCGGCTGGGCATCATCCCGCAGGAGGCGGCCGACGAGATCGTCAGCCATTGCCGCCTCGAGCAGATCGACTTGAAGCGGCTGCGCGAGCAGACCGAGCGCATCGGCTACCCGGTGCTGGGCGTGGTGACGCAGCTCAACCAGCTCTGCCGCGACAAGCTCGGCGAGTACGTGCACTGGGGTGCGACGACGCAGGACATCACCGACACCGCCACCGTGCTGCAGATCCGCGAGGCACTCACGCTGGTCGACGACGAGCTGGCGGCGATCGCCGCCGCGCTGGCGAAGCTGGCGCGCGAGCACCGCCTGACGCCGGTGATCGGCCGCAGCAACCTGCAGCAGGCGATTCCCGTGACCTTCGGCTACAAGATGGCCGGCATCCTGTCGGCGATCCTGCGCCACCGCGAGCGGCTGGCGCAGCTGCGCGAGAGGGTGCTGGTGGCCGAGTTCGCCGGCGCGGCCGGCACGCTGGCCTCGATCGAGACGGGCGCGATGGAGACCCAGGCCGGGCTGTGCGCCGAACTGGGCCTGGGGCAGCCGCTGATCGCCTGGCACACGATCCGCGACAACATCGCCGAGACCGGCGCGCTGCTGGGGCTGATCGGCGGCACGCTGGGCAAGCTCAGCATGGACGTGAAGCTGATGATGCAGACGGAGGTCGGCGAGGTCTACGAGCCCTACCACCACGGCCGCGGCAGCTCCAGCACGATGCCGCAGAAGCGCAACCCGATCGCCAGCTGCTACATCCACGCGCAGATCAGCGTCGTGCGCCAGCATGCCGCGGCGCTGATGGACGCGATGGTGGCCGACCACGAGCGCTCCACCGGCCCGTGGGAGATCGAGTGGATCGTGCTGCCCGAGGCCTTCTGCCTGATCGCCGGTGCGCTGAAGCAGGCGCGCGCGGTGGTGGAAGGGCTGGAGATCGACGTGCAGGCGATGCGCCGCAACATCGAGATGACCGGCGGGCTCGTGATGAGCGAGGCGGTGATGATGGGCCTGGCGCCGTACCTGGGCCGCGAGCACGCGCACGACCTCGTGTACGACCTGTGCCGCGAGTCGCTGGCCAGCAGGCGGCCGCTGGTCGAGCTGCTGGCCGAGGATCCGCAGATCCGCGCGCACGTCGGCCGCGCGGAGCTCGAGCGCATGCTCGAACCGGCGAACTACCTCGGGCAGTCGGGGGTGATGGTCGATCGGGTGCTGGCGCGGATGGCCGTGCGGGGATAGTGGGCCATCAGGCACTGCCGCGCCGCGCCTCCCACTCCGGGCGGGTCATCGCCTGGAACTCCACCTGCGCCGGATCGCCCACGGCCGGCACGTCGGCGGGCATCACGCGCAGCAGGTACTCGAAGAGTTCGCGCGCATCGGCATCGGAATAGGCGAAGCGCTCGTTGGTCAGCTCGGCGGCGTCGTCGCCCTTCGTGGCCAGGGCGTGGCGCAGGCCGAGCGCGAACCACGGCGCGTCGCCGGCGCGGCGAGCCGAGGCCCACACGCGCTCGGCGTGTTCGGCGTAGTCGTCCACGCGCAGCGGCGGCATGTCGCGGTGGTTGAACCAGGCCACGGTCAGCTGCGCCAGGTGGCGCAGCATCATCGTCGTGCTGATCACGGTGCGGCTCATCGTGTAGCTCCGTCGGTCACTCGGTCGGGAAGTGCTGGGCAGCGACCCACCGCTGCTTGCCGGTGTCCCATTCGATGGTCGTCTTGGTCTTGGTCAGGCTGGGCAGTTCGTCGAACGTGGCGTAGACCATGCCGCCCCCGTTGCCGCTGGGGTGGGCCTTGAAGGTGCCCGGTGGCTTGCCCTTGAAGCCGTCGCCGATCTTGCGGCCATGGTCCAGCGTGTCGACGACGATGGTGGTCGGCTCGCCCTGCCTGGGCGGGTTGTCGAGGTTCTTGCCGAAGTCCATGCGCTCGTCCTTCTGCGCCTGCTCGAACGCGGCGACGCGCGTCTTCTCCCACTCGTCGTAGTTGAGGAAGCGCGACGAGCGCTGCGTCGGGCTGAACACGCCGTCGGGCGCCTTGCCGCTGGACAGCCGGTTCTTCAGCTTGGTGTCGTCGATGTCCGGTCCGTGGCGGGCGATGCTGTGCCCGCCGTCGACCACGTCCTTCATCGCCGCCTTGTTCCTGCCATCCTCGCGGTGTTGCTCGATCTGCTTGATCAGCTTGGGGATCTTGTCGAGCTCCTCCTTGACCTCGGACTCCTGCTTCTCGGTGAGGCGTTCGGCCTTGTTGCCTTTCAAGTGCTTGTCGGCGTTGTCGAAGGCCTCCTTGCACTTCTTGGCTGGCTCGTCGGTGGCGAACCGGGCCACCTTCCGGTAGCTGTCCTCCAGTTCGCCGCGGCGCTTGATGGCGTCCTCGTAGGCCGCTTCGCGGGCCGCGTTGTCGCTCTTGCCCTTGAAGATCGAGTACAGGCGGATGAATGCCTCGACCGCGACGTAACCGTCGTCCTCGTAGGCCCAGGCGTTCGCCGTCTCGAAGGTCTCGGCGGTGGGCACCGACATCGCGTCCGGAAGGTCGGAGTAGGCCTCGGCCAGCTGCTGCCACGCCTTGTTCGCCGGCGGCTTGGCGGCCACCTCCAGATAGTCCTCGAGGATGCGCTTCACGCGGGTCCGCAGCCGCCCCACGCGCTCCATCTCGTCGCTGACGTACTTGTACTCCCGCTCCAGTTCCTTCAGCTTGGCCTCGGCAGCCACGACATCGGGCTTGTCGCTGGCGCCGAGCAGCTCATTGAGTTCGCGCAGGTACAGATCGATTTCGTCGCGATACACCTCGAGCGCAGCCGCCTTGCCGGTCTCGTTTGCCTTGATCAGCAGGTCGCGCTCGGTGGCCAGCTCCTTCAGCCGCGCCCTCTGCGATTCGAGCTCCTTCTGCTCCTCGCGCGACTGGACGGCCGGGGCCCAGGTCTTCTCGCAGGCATCGCGCGCCGGCTCCACCGCCCTCTTGAGAGCATCCTCGTCCTTGCTGTCGGCCAGCAGGACCAGATCACCATGCGCGCCGCCAATGGCCAGCTGCAGCTTTTCGTCGAGTTCGCAGCCCTTGGCGCGCTCGACCAGACTCTTCAGGAGATCGACCAGTTCGCCACGTTCGCGCTGCAACTGCTCGATCCGCGTGAGCTTCTTCTGCACCTCCTCGGCCTTGGCCGTGACTTCGAGATCGAACGACTCGAGCAGCTCCTTGGCCTTCTCGTGGTTGTCGGGTCGCAAGGCCTCGCGCAGCCGCTGCAGCTTCTCGCGCAGGGCCTTGTGCTCCTCCGCCCCGGTGTCGGGCTTCAGGCGGTCGACGATCTGCACCAGCTCGGCGGTGCGGTCCTGCGCCTTGTTCAGCTCGCGCACCTCGCGCATGCGCTCCTGCATGTACTTGTCGAGCTTGTTGAGCCCGATGTGCGCGTCCTTCCAGTCCTTGCCACGCAGCTTCTTCTCGACGACGTCGAGGTCGTCGCGTACCTGCGCGCCCCAGTCCGGTGGCGACACGCTGGCGAAGCTCACGGCGGTCTTGCGCAGCGCCTGCAGCCGGCGCCGGAGCGACTCGCGCGTCTTCTCGCTGCCCTGGTCGCCCTCCTCCACCACGCCCAGCGAACGTTCGAGCGACTTGTCCACGCGCAGCGCAGCGTGTTCACTGCGCTTCGTCTTGAACCCCAGGTTCTTCAGCACCCAATCGTCGTGATCCTGGGAAGCCGGCAGCTGGTCCTTGTCGACGCTCATGCGCTGCTCCTCAGGCCAGGCTCTTGTCCAGCACCTGCAACGCCGCCATCAGCGTCTTGTGCGTGGTCAGCGGTACGAAGGGGTTGGCGTCCAGCGCCGCCAGCAGGCTGTCGGTGTCGACGAAGCGGCCGTAGCGAGCGAGGATCTCGCGCGCCTGCTCGTGCAGTTGGGCGCGCACGGTGACGTCCGACGCGTTCAGCGCCTCGTCGAGCTTGTCGGCCAGGCTCTCGTCGAGCTCGGCCAGGATGCGGTCGAGCTGGCGCACGCTCTGCGCCAGTTCGGGCAGGTCCTCGTCGCCCTGGTAGTGCGCGAGGATCGCGGCTTCCAGCTTCTGCAGGTCGGCGGCCACGCGCTGCCGCGAGCCGGCCCAGGCCAGCCGCGCGCGCGCGTGGTTGACGAAGCGCTGCGGGTTCACCGGTGCCGCCGCAGGTGCCGGGGGTGCCGCGGGTGTTGCGGCGGGCGCGCCGGCCGGCGGGACGCCGAGCAGCGCCTCCACCTCCTCGAGCAGGGCCTGGGCGCGCGCGAAGTCGGACTTGCGCGCCAGCGCACCGGCCTCGCTGACCTTCAGCCGGATGTCCTGCACCTGCGGATGCTGCCCGGCCACCGCCTGCTGCACGCGCGGCACCAGGGCCTTGAGCCGGGAATTGAAGCCGGCCGCCTCGTCTCGCAACGGTGGCGCGGGCGGCTGCGACTGCGGCGGCAGCGGCGGCGCCTCGGGGACGGTGCCCTGCGCGGCGGCGTCGCCCGGGGCGGCGGCGGCGTCGTCACCGATGTCCTCGTCGATGTCGTTCGGGTCGAGGCCGCGCACCCGCACCTTGAGCCGCTCGCCGGTCTGCTCCAGCAGCGCCTGCCGGATGCGCTTGCCCAGCCCCGCCGCCTGGGCCTGCACGACGAAGGTGACGACGTTGGCTTCGAGGACGACGTTGCCGTCGATGTACTTCACGCCGCCGGAGACGCCCAGCAGTTCGTTGAGCAGCTTGCGCCGGGCGACGCTGATCGTCTTGCGCGACAGCATCACGGCGGTGAGCTTGCCGGCCACGGCGATCAGGGTGTGGAGTGGGTCGCCCTTCTTGGCCAGCCGCACCAGCGGCACCATCTTGGTGGTGAGCACCGCCGGGCCCTCGTCGTCCTCCGCCCCCTGCGCGGCCGCGACCTCGGCCTCGGCCTCGGCGGCCTTCCGATCCTTCTCGGCGCCCTTGCGTTCACGCTCCGCAGCCTTGCCCACCTCGTCGAGGTAGTTGCCGAGTTCCTTGTCGCCCTTGTGCGCCTTGCGCAGATCGTCGGCCGCCTTGTCGAGCGCGGCGAGCGCTTCCAGCAGCGCGCCCGGGCCGGCCTTCTCGCCCTTGCCGACACCGTCGAGGGCCTTGAGCAAGGCGGTGTCCTTGTAGCCTTTCCCCTTGGCAAAGGACTTCCAGGCGGCATCGGTCAGCTGCTTGTCGGCCATGGCGCTCGTCCGGTCGGTCGGAGCGGCGCAGTGTATGAGCTGCGATGACCCACAGCGAAGCGGGCTGCCGGGTCTGGACCGGGGGCAGGCGCCTCCGGCCGCCGCCCGCAGCTCGTAGCGGCTCGCGCCGGGCCATCAAGGACCTGGCCGATGGCTCCAACGGCCGCAAAGGCCGTCACCTCGAGAGCGACCCCGCCTTGCCAGCCAGTGGAGACAGCGGCGCCAGCGTCGCGCGCAGCCGCTCCTGCGGATCGGCCGGCGACGACTCGCCCAGCGCCGACTCCACGTCGCCGATGTGCGCCACCATCAGCTCGGCCGCGCGCCCCATGTCGCCGCGCGCCACCGCCGAAACGATCTGCGCATGCTGCGCGTTGCTCTGCTCGGCGTCGTGGGTGGACTGGTAGAGCGTGGCCGCGAGCGTCGTGCGGGCGGTGAGGTCGCGCAGGATGCCCGACAGCAGGCCGTGGCCCAGGCATTCCGCCAGGCACACGTGGAAGTCGGCGAGCAGGAAGGCGCGCGTGGCCGGGTCGGCGCCGTCGATGGCGGCGCGCTCGTCGGCCACATGCTGGCGCAGGCGCTTCAGCGCGGCCTGCAGCGGCCGCCCGGCCTCGCCGGCCTGGCGCAGCAGGCCCGACTCCACCGCGCGGCGCGCGGCGAAGGCGTCGCGCGCCTGCTCCACCGAGGGCTCGACCACGTACCAGCCCTTGCGCGTGCGCACCTCGACGAAGCCGCGCGCCTGCAGCTGCATCAGCGCCTCGCGCACCAGCGTGCGGCTGACGCCGAACAGGTCGGCGAGCTGCTGCTCGCCCAGCCGCTCGCCCGGGGCGAGCTTCTGCGCCAGGATCGCCTCGACGACCCGCTGCGCGATCTCCGGCTGGCTGGGCATGGCCGGGACTCTATCCGACCGCTTCAGGCGTGGGCCGGGGCGGGCACCGGGGTCACCGCCACGTCGGCGTCGTCCTCGGTGGCAGGCACGGGCCGGCCGTCGAGCACCGCATGCGCCCGCTCGCGGTCGATGTCGCCTTCCCAGGCCGCGATCGCCACGGTGGCCACGCAATTGCCGATCAGGTTGCCCAGCGCCCGGGCGATGCCCATGAACCAGTCGACCGACAGCACGAGCACGAGGCCGATGGCGGGGATCGCGGGGATCGCCTGCAGCGTGGCCGCCAGCACCACGATGGCCGAGCCCGGCACGCCGTGCGCGCCCTTGCTCGTGACCAGCGAGATCGCGAGGATCGTCAGCAGGTCGGTCATCGAGATCGGCGTGTTGGTGGCCTGCGCGATGAACACCGCCGCCAGCGTGATGTAGATCGAGAACGCATCGAGGTTGAACGAGTAGCCGGTGGGGATCACGAGGCCGACGGTGGAGTCGCGGATGCCCATGCGCTTCAACTTGCTCATGATCTGCGGCAGCACGCTATCCGACGACGTGGTGGCGAACACCACCGCCAGTTCCTCGCGCAGGTAGGCCAGGAACTTGAAGAGGTTGAAGCCCGCCAGCCGCATGATGCCGCCCAGCACCACCACGACGAACACGATCACGGCGCCGTAGAACAGCACGACGAGCATGCCGAGCTGCTTCAGCGAGCCGGCGCCGTACTTGCCGACGGTGAACGCGATGGCACCCAGCACGCCCAGCGGCGCCACCCTGATGATGATGCCCATCGCCTTGAACAGCACGTGGGAGAGCGTGTCGATGAAGCCGGCCACCGGTGCCCCGCGCTCGCCCAGCATCGCCAGCGCGCAGCCGAAGATCACCGCGAACAGCAGCACCTGCAGCACGTCGCCGGTGGCGAAGGCGTTGACCACCGTGGTCGGGATCAGCTTCATCAGGAAGTCGACCGTGCCGCCGCCGGTGAGCTTGCTGGCGTTGTCGGCGTAGGCGCTCATCGCCTTGGCGTCGAGCGCCTGCGGATCGACGTTCATACCGACGCCGGGCTCGAACACGAACGCGAGCACCAGGCCGAGGCCGAGTGCGATCGTCGTGACCACCTCGAAGTAGATCAGCGCCTTCACGCCGACCCGCCCCACGCGCTTCAGGTCGCCCGCGCCGGCGATGCCGTGCACCACGACGCAGAACACCAGCACCGGGATGATCATCTTGATCAGCTTGATGAATGCGTCGCCCAGTGGCTTGAGCTTGATCGCGAACTCGGGCGCGGCGAGGCCGATCGCCACGCCGAGCAGCAGCGCGATGACGACTTGCCCGAACAGGGACTTGAGGAACTTGGGCATGGACACCTCCGACGGGGTGGGGGAAGCCTGGGTCGCGCGGTGCCTGTCAAGTCTGCTGGACCACGCTTGTATGCAAGTATGGTAGTCAAATGACGATCGCAAGGAGTCCGGGCTTACCCTGGGTTCTCGATGCCCACGACGTGCCGAGGTCCGATCGGGACCCCGCCCTGCCCCGGCGCCCTCAGGCGTGCGCCCCGTCCAGCCGCCGACGCAATGCGGTGACGCACTCCACCAGTTCGGAGCCGGGCGCGTGGCCGTCGTCGTGTGCGATCGACTCGGCCTCCCGCAGCAGCGAGCGGGCCGCATCGGTGGCCCCCGATTCGAGCTCGATCCATCCGCGTTCGCACAGCAGGATGCCGATGTCCAGTCGATCGCCCCAGCGCCGCAGCGCGGTTTCGGCGGCGACCGCGTGCGTACGTGCGGCTTGCAGGTGCCCGACAAGCCGCTCGAGTGTGGCCAGCGCTCCCAGGGTCATGCCTTCGAGATCGTGATCGTCGAGTTCGCGCGCGATCTCCAGGGCCTCGGCGAGCCGGCCGCGCGCCTCGTCGGCACGGCCGAGGTCCCGCAACGCGCTTCCCAGGTTCATCATGGCCAGCCCGACGCCGGCGCGTCGCCCGATCTCGCGATAGAGCATCGCCGCCGCGGCGAAGCAGCCGCATGCCGAGTCGAGGGAACGGCGCCGCGCGTGCACGTAGCCGAGGTTGTTCTGCACCAGCGCCTCCACACGCCGGCTGCCGACGTCGCGCGCCAGCCGCAACGCCTGCTCGAGCCAGGCACTGGCCTCGTCCAGCCGTCCCTGGGGCAGGTGCACCGAGGCGATGTTGTTCAGCGCCAGCGCAGCCAGCGCGAGGTTGCCCACCTCGCGGTGCAAGGCCGCAGACTCCTCGAAGCGGCGCAACGCCTCGTCGGGTGCGCCGAAGTGGTCCGACAGGCTCCCCAGGTTGCCGACGACACGCGCCTCGACGGAGCGGTTGCCGAACTCGCGCAGCAAGGGCAGCGCCGACTCCAGATGTTCGCGCGACGCCTCGAACAGCCCACGCTCGCCGCACAACGAGCCCACCTGTACGAGCGTCACCGCCTCGTCCGCTCGCAGGCCGTGCGCACGCTGCAGCTCGAGCGCATGCGCACACGCGCTCGCAGCGTCGTCGTAGCGGCTCAGGCTGTGGTGGCGCTGCCCCCACAGGCCCCATGCGCGCGCTTCCTGGCGGGCGTCGCCCAGCCGCTTCAGCAGCGCCACCGCGGCCGCGAGGTCGGCGTCGACGTCCACCGCGAGCCCACCGGCGACAGCCGCCTCCGAGCGCACCAGCAGCATGCGTGCACGGTGCGCATCGTCCAGCTGGGACATCGCCAGCACGTCCGTGCTCAGGCGCTCACCGAGCGCGAACGGGCCGCGGTAGCCCAGCACCTCCCAGGCCGCACGACAGCAGGCCGTGGCCACGTTGGCATCGCCTCGCGCGATCGCACGCCTGCAGGCCGCCAGCAGGTTGTCGATCTCGAGCGCCAGCCGCTGCCGGCGCACCGTGCCGCCGTGCCCCGATAGCGCGTCGATCGCCTCGTCGCTGCCGGCGCGCGCGTAGTGGTGGCCATGCCGGCCCTGCGCCACGGCGGGCTGGCCCGGCGCCGCAGCGAGGCGCGCGCCCGCGTAGTCCTGCACGCTGATGTAGTGGCCAAACGAGGGCTCCGGCAGATCTTCCCGCGAGGGCCCACCCGGCTGCCAGGTGCGCAGCAGACTCTTGTCGACGAGCGCCTGCAGCACGTCGAGCGTCGGCGGCACCTCGTTCCATCGCGACAGATCGAGGACTTCCTCTGCTGCCTCGAGCGTGAAGCTGCCCTCGAACACCGAGCATTGCGCCAGCGCGGCCTGCTCCCAAGGCGACAGCAGATCCCAGGACCAGTCGATCGCCGCCTTCAGCGTGGCCTGCCGGCTGCCCCTGGCGGCGGGGCCACCGCTGCCGGCGAGCAGGCGGAAGCGATCGGACAGGCGCTGCACGATCTGAGCCGGTGACAGCATGCGAACGCGCGCCGCCGCCAGCTCGATGGCCAGCGGCAACCCGTCGAGCAATCGCACGACCTCCGCGACCGCGGCGCGCTGGGTGCCGTCGAGCACGAGCCAGGGCGCCTGCGCGCGCGCTCGTAGCTCGAACAGAGCCCAGGCATCGTCGGCCAGCGGCAGCGGCTCGATCGGCACGACCTGTTCGCCGGCCAGATGCAGCCGCTCGCGGCTGGTGACGAGAAAACCGGCCTCGCCGGCGCGATCGAGCCAGCCCGAGAGCACCCCTGCGAGCGGCCCCACCACCTGTTCGGCGTTGTCGAGGATCAGCAGGCAGCGCCCGCGCGCGGCCATCACGTGGCCGAGCTGGGTGGCGGCGTCGTCGCGTGCCAGCGGCACGGCCAGCGCCGAGGACACCGCGAACACGATGCCGTCGATGCTGCGCGCTTCGCTGAGGTCGCAGAAGGCCACGCCACCCGGCCAGTCGCCGAGCCAGAGGCGGCCGTAGCGGCGCGCGAGCCGTGTCTTGCCGACACCACCGGTACCCGCGAGCGTGAGGAGGCGCGCGCCGCCGTCGAAGGCGGCAGCGATGTCGCGCAGTTCGGCGTCGCGCCCGACGAAGCCGTCGCGCTCGGGCACCAGGTTGTGCCGCACCTCGCGCCGGGGTGTCCACTCGCCGTCGCGCTGCACGACGGCGTAGGCCTTTTCGACATCGGTCGGCGGCTCGAAGCGCGACGCCGCAACGCCGAGTTGCCACACCGGCACCGGCTCGGCGATGCCCTTCAGCCGGTAGCAGCCGTGCTCGACGAGCAGCCAGCCGGCGGGCAGCGGCTGCAGCGCGGCAGCGGCCTCGGCGCTGACCAGCGTCTGTCCGCCACTGGCAAGCGCCAGCAGGCGCGCCGCAAACGGCTTGGCCAGGCCGTCGATCTCGATCGGCTTGGCCCCCTGCTCGACGTCGTCGGGCACATTGGCGCGCAGCGCGACCGCCGCATGGTGCAGCGCCGCCCGGGCGTGCAGGCCGAGCCCAGCCAACACCTCGTGATAGGCGAGCGCAAAGGCCGCGGCGTCGCGCGCGCGGGCGAAGAGCAGCAGAAAGCCATCGGAGCGATCGATCTCGCGGCCGCCATGGCGGCGCAGAAGGTCACGCGCCGCGCGGTCGTGCGCGAGCCACAGCGCGGCAGAGCCGGCGTCCCCCAGACGTGCGGCGATGGCGGTGCTGTCCACGACGTCGGTGAACAGCAGGGTGTGGGCCAGCAGGGGCTGCAATGGCGCCTCCACGACACATCCGCTCAGGCGCGCTGCCGCGGCGATGGAGACCGCACCGCGACCCATGGATCCTGCTCGCCGCCCCCGAAGCTCTGCACGAGGAAGTCGACGAAGGCCTTCGTGGCCGCGGGCAGGTGCTTGCGGCTGGGCATCGCCGCGTACAGCGTCAGCGTGAGGCCCGCCCACTCCGGCAGCACGCGCTGCAGCCGCCCGTCGCGCAGCGCGGCGTCGGCCAGGAACGACGGCAGGCCGGCGATGCCCAGGCCGGCCACTGTGGCGGCCAGCAGCATCTCCAGATGGCCGCTGGCCAGCGCCGGCGGCGGCGCGGGGATCGTCACCTGGCGGCCGTCGGCGTGTTGCAGCGTCAGCTCGCGGCGCAGCGACCGGACCGCCGGCAGCAGCGCCTCGTGGCCGAGCAGGCCCTCCGGCTCGGCGGGCACGCCGCGCAGGCGCAAGTACCCGGGCGAGGCGCACAACACGAACTGCGAACGCGCCAGCTGGCGGGCGATGAAGTCGCCCTGCAGCGGCCGCCCGGCCATCGAGACGATCGAGACGTCGTAGGCCTCGTCGGGCGCATCGACGGCACCGGGCAGCGTGAGTTCGACCGACAGCCGCGGGTGCAGCGCGCGCAGGCGCGGCAGCAGCGGCGCCAGCTGGTGCACGGCGAAGGCCGGCGGTGTCAGCACGCGCAGGCTGCCGCGCGGCTGCTGCGTGGTGGAGCCCGCCTGCGCATCGGCCTCGTCCAGCTCGAGCAGCAGGCGGCGCGTGGTGTCGAGGTAGGTCTGGCCGACGGCGGTGAGCGCCAGCCGGCGCGTCGTGCGCTGCAGCAGCCGCGCCCCCAGGTGCGCTTCGAGCTCGGCCACCGTACGCGTGACCACGGCCGGTGCCAGCGCGAGCGCCCGCGCAGCGCCGGCGAAGCTGCCCTCGCCCACCACGGCCGAGAACACGCGCAAGGCCCGCAACTGGTCCACCACGCGATTGTTCCATCCGCGTCAACGGTACATGCCGGGGCTACGGATGCCAGGCGCGGGTCGCGATTCCTACAGTGCTGCGAACGCGCCGATGGTGGCGCCGCAACCCCGGAGAGATCGACCATGAACCGCAGCTCCTTCCACCCCCTTCTGGCCGCACTCGCGGTCCTGTCCGGCACGGGCATGACCCACGCCAGCCCTCTCGACAGCGACGCCGACGCCCGGCTGCGCGCGCTGCACGCCGCCCCCGACCGCGCCGGCAGCCTGGTCTACCGCGGCCGCGTGCACGAGCCCGACGCCGCACGCGACGCGGTACCGCCCTACACCTACGAGCGGCGCGTCGCCCCGGCCGGCTCCGGCCTCAGCGCCACCCACCTCACGCGCGATGCGCGGGGCGAACTGGTGATCAGCGAGACCGCACAGATCACCGCCGGCTACGCGCTGCAGCGCTTCGAGGCGATCAATCGCCAGCAGGGCTACAGCGGGTCGGTCATCGTCTCGGAAGATGGCCGCCGGCTCAGCTACCGTCTGCTGCGCGACGACGGCCAGCACACCGCTCAGGAACGTGTCGAGCACGCCGTGGTCGCCGGCCCGTCGCTGCACGGCTACATCGCCGAACACTGGGACGCGCTGATGGCCGGCGCCACGCTGCCGGTGCGCATGGTCGTGCTCGCCAAGATGACCACCTACGGCTTCGAGATCCGGCGCCATGCGCCGGCCACGAACCGCGCGGTGTTCACGGTCACGCCGACGCAATGGCTGGTGCGGCTGGCCGTGGCGCCGCTGGTGGTCACCTTCGATCCCCGCACGCGCGAAGTCGTGCGCTACGAAGGACGCGTGCCGCCGCTGCGCGTGGTGAACGGCAAGCCGCAGGACTTCGACGCCCGCGTCGACTACACGATGCTGGCGCCGGCGTACCGCTGAGACCGGGCGCGGCCGGCCGCCGGCTCACACCACCTTCGCCTTCTCCAGCGCCTGCAGCCAGGCCTTGCCCTTCATCGCGACCTTGGCGTCGCGGGCCAGGTCGTCGAGCGCCTTCTCGCGCTGCGCCGGCGGCTTGGCCAGCGCCTGCGCCAGCGCGCCCTTGTGCTGCGGCGGCAGGCCCAGCACCTTCAGCGCCTTGGCGATGTCGATGGGCTCGGCCTTCAGCGCGAGGATCTGCTTCTGCATCGTGCTCAGCTCGGCGAGCCTCTTCTCCGCCACCGCACGCTCGCGCTTCAACTCGTCGAGGTCGGCCTTGCGGCCTTCGCGCGGGGCGGAGCCGATCTTGCCGAGCAGCTCGAGGGCCTGGTCGTGCGGCCCGGCCAGGTCGTCGAGCAGCGCCTTCATGCGCTTCAGGTCGAGCTTGCGCGCGTCGTCCTGGTACAGCGAGAGTCCGTTGGCGTCGTGCCGCTCGGCGCGCTGCTGCGCCTGCGTGCGGGCCGACTCCATCGCCGCCGCCATCGAGGGCCCGATCGAGGCCAGCTCGCGCGCCGGCTTCAGCGCGTCGGTGATGTGCTTGTGGAACGCGAAGACCAGCTTCCACTGCGCGTCCATCGCCTTCTGCAGGCCGGCCTCGGCGGCCTGCGCCTCGGTCTGCAGCTTCAGCAGGCCGCGTTCCCAGCCGGCGATCTGCTTGATCGCCGCGACGATGGCGTCGCCCTGCAGCTTCACCGAGGGCGGGTGATAGGCGGCGACCTTGGCCGACCCACGCGCCACCGCCACCTTCTCGATCGCGTCCGTGATGCCGGCCACCTCGCGGTCGAGGTCCGCTGCGCTGGATTCGGCCTCGACGAGCTCGTCGCGCACGCGGCGCTCGAGCGTGTCGATGGCCTTGCGCAGGGCCGCGGTGGCGGTCTCCACGGCCATGGCGGCCACGTCGAGGTCGAACTGCATCTGGTCGAGTTCGGGGGTGCCGGTGAGAACATCGGACATGCGCAGGGCTCCTGGTGGTGCACTGCATCGTCGTCGGCCGGCGGCCGCCGGTCAGGGGGCGGATGTCCCGGGCGGCGGTCACGGTGCACGCCCAACGGCTCCGGAAGCGGGACTGTGGTCCCGCCCGGCGCGCGTCACGTCGCCGGGCGAGGCCAGACGCGCGGGTAGCGTTCACCCGCCAGCGGCGTGCCCGGCACCTGGCCGGCCACGTCGAAGGGGTAGGTGCCGGGCCGGTCGTCGTAGACCGCGTCGTCGCCCATCCAGCGCAGCAGCGCGGCGCCGGCGCTGCGCCGTGCGGTTGCCGCCGGCGCCGTGGATCACGAGCCCGTGGAAGGCGATCGCGTCGCCCGGCTCCAGCGTCCACGACAGCCGGTCGGCAGGCGGCACCGTGGCGTCGATGTCGGGCATCGGCTCGCCCAGGGCGCCTTCGTAGGCGCTCTCGCCACCGAAGTGCCGCGGTCGGTACCAGCGCCCGCCGAGGTGGGAGCCGCGCACGTACTGCACACCGCCGCTGTCGAGGTCCACCGGATCGAGCGGGCACCACAGGCCGCAGATCTGGTCACCCCGCAACGGCCAGTACGGCAAGTCCTGGTGCCAGGGCGTCGGCGCCACCGATCCGGGCTCCTTGACGAACATCTGGTCGTAGAAGAAGCGCACCTCGCGCGCACCCATCAGCCGACCCGCGGCCTCGGCCAGCGGCGACTCGAAGACGAGCCACCGGAACGCCGCGCCGGCCGCGTCGGGCCGCCGGGCCATGAACATGTCCTGCGCGAAGCGCGCCTGGCCGGGGCGGGCGTACTCGTTGCCGTGCTCGCCGAGGCTGGCGAGCACGGTCTCCACGGCGTCGCGCAGGCGCTCGACGGTGGAGGCGTCGAGCAGGCCGCGCAGCGCCACGGCACCGTCCTCGCGGTAGCGGCGCACGATGTCGTCGTCGATGGCCGCCGCGGTCGTCATCGCGCGGCCTCCGGGCCGCAGATCGCTTCGCGCATCACGCCGATCGTGAACGCCGGCTCCTCGTAGACGAAGTTGTGGCCCGAGCCGGCCGGTGCCACGACGCGCCGCGAGCGCGTGGACGTGGCCAGGTAGCGCTCGCGGGTGGCGGCGTAGAAGCGGAACATGCGGCGTGCTGCGGCGTCGCCACCGGCCTGCGCCTCGGGCAGCGTGGCGATGTCGGCGTCCTGGTCGTCCTTCGGCCCCACCAGCCACACCGGCAGGCCGCCCAGGTCGCGGTCGTAGACCACGGTGTCCCACGCGCAGGCGGCCACGCCCTCGGGCGTCAGCTCGCGGAAGATCGACGCCTGCGCGAAGCAAGAGCCGGCGCGGGCCTCGATGCGGCGCGAGGCGGCCTCCACCTCCGGGCCGAGTTCGCGCTGCACCGCGTCGAGCACCCTGGCGTAGACCGGGTTGCGGCGCGATTTCGCATCGGCGCGCTCGCGCAGGCTGATGCCGAAGAGCTGCGCGAATCCACCCAGCCACGCGGTGCGGCGCATGTCACGGAGCGCCTGCAGCCGCGGGCCGAAGACGATGGTCTCCAGCGGCGTCGGGTCCAGCAGCACCAGCGTGTGCACGAGGTCGGGCCGGCGCCGCGCGATGTTGGCCACGAGCAGCCCGCCGAACGAGTGGCCGGCCCACACGAACGGCCCGCGCTCGCCGGCGCGTTCCAGCGCCCGCACCACCTCGTCGGCCTCGCGCGCGGTGGTGCGCGGGAACGGCCCGGTGTCGCTCCAGCCGGTGCCGGGCCGGTCGATCAGGATCGAGCGGGTCTCGTCGCGGAAAGCGCGGTGCAGGTGGTGGATGGCGTAGCCGCCGGCGTGGCCTCCCGCGAACCACACCACCGGCGGCCGGCCGTCGCGAACGGCGCCTTCGGCGAGGACGTGCACGCGATAGCCGCCGAGGTCGACCATGCGCCCGGGTGGCGGGTGCGCCCGGCGGCTGCGCGCGAGGACCGCGAGGTGCCGCAGCGAGCCCGCCGCCAGCACCGCGCCGGCGAGCGCGGCGAGCGCGGCCAGTGCCGTGCCGGCCCCGCCCCCGAGCGTCCGCCCCGCGGCCACGCCGGCGGCGGCCAGCGCGCCGGCCACCGGCAGCCCGGCCCACTCGCGACTGGCCAGCGTCAGCAGCAGGTCGCGCCAGGAGCGCACCGGGTCAGGCCCCTCCCGCGCCCGAGGCCGCGCCGGCCCCGGCCGCGTGCGGAGCCGGGCCGTCCGCGCCGCGGAACTCCGGCAGCAGCCAGGCCGCGCCGACCGCCAGCACGAACGAGCCGATCGACATCGCCAACGCCACGTCGTAGCTGCCGGTGCGGTCGTGGATCAGCCCTGCCAGCCACGGCGAGATGCCGCTGCCGAACGCGGTGGCCATCTGCTGCGTGGCGCTGGCGCGGCCGAAGGTCTCGGCGGCGAAGTAGCGCCGCGCGAGGAACACGCTCAGCGAGTGGTCGCCGCCGCTGAACACGCCCAGCAGCACCGCGGCCGTCAGCGCCACCACCACGCCCGTGCCCAGGTACAGCATCACCGCCGCAGCCAGCGGTGCCAGCACGAACACGCGCGCCAGCCGCGTGGCAGACACGCGATCCACCAGCCAACCCGCCATCAGGTTGCCCACGAAGCCGCCGAGGCCGACGATGCTCAGCGCGGTGGCCGCCTGCGCGAGGCTCAGCCCACGGTCCTGCATCATCGGCGCGAGGTGCAGCATGATCGCGCCCATCGCGAAGGCGAACAGCATGTTCCACACGGCCAGCAGCCACCAGATGCGGTCGGCCAGGAAGGCACGCATGGTGCCGGGGGCGGTGGCCGCCGCAGGCACGGTGGCCGCGCCGGGCGCCGGTGCATCTGCCGCGCGCGCGGCACGCAGCCCGGCCGGCTCGCGCACCAACAGCAGCCCCGCTGCGCCGCCGAACACCAGGCTCATCGCGCCCATCACGAAGAACGCCTCGCGCCAGCTCGCGTGCTCGATCACGAGCCGCACGATCTGCGGGTGGATCACCGCGCCCACGGTGATCAGCGCGAAGAGGATGCCCAATGCACGGCCGAAGGCCTTGTCGAACCAGGCCTGCAGCAGCTTGGCCAGCGTCAGCATCGAGGCGCCGGTGGCGGTGACGATCAACGCCAGGCACAGCCCGTAGTACACCCACACGCTGCCGCGCATCAGCCCGTAGCCGGCCAGGCTCGCCGACTGCAGCACCACGCCCCACAGGATCAGCGGCCGCAGCGGGACGTTGTCGATCAGCCAGCCCACCAGCGGCATGATCGCCGGCGCGGCCAGGGTCATCAGCGTCAGCGCGAACGCGATGTCGGCGCGCGACCAGCCCAGTTCCTGCTGCATCGGCCGCATCATCAGCCCGAAGGTCGAGCCGTACAGCGCCGTCACGCCGAACAGCGCGACGATGCAGCAGCCCGCCAGCACGCGCCAGCTCGCGGGCGAGTCGACGTCGGGCCGCGGGCTGGCGGTGCTCATGCGTCAGTGGTCGTAGCGCAGCGAGACCGTGAGCGTACGCGGGCGCTGCAGGAAGTACTGCGCGAACGCGCCCACGCCGGCCGGCGCGCCGGTGATGCTGAGCACGCCCTTCTCGTTGGTGGCGTTGGCCAGGCCGGCGGCCAGGGTCCAGCTGCCCTTGGCGAACTGCACGCCGAGGTCCAGCGTGTCGAACGCGTCGGCCGGCTTGTTGCCGCCGAGGAACATCACGCGGTCGCCGATGTGGGTGACCGTGGCGTTGGCGCGGCCGGCCGACCCCATCGGGCCGACGAAGCGCCAGTTGGCCTGCAGCGCGGCCTGCAGGTCGGGCGTGCCGGGCAGCTTGGCGCCCGGGGCGACGGTGATCGACGTCGGGCCGCCGGAGGGGATCGTGACCGGCGCGCGCGTCTTCGCGTCGATGGAGGCCAGCGACGCGGCCACGTCGAAGGCGGCATTCACGCGCCAGCGCAGCGCGGCCTCCAGGCCCGTGCTGCGCGCCTTGCCGACGTTGCCGATGCGCGAGTTCGGCAGGTTGCCGTTGAGCCGCTCGAAGAACGTGAACTGCGCGTCCTTCCAGTCGAGCATGAAGGCGCTCAGGTCCAGCTGCACGCCGTTGCCGGGGCTCAGGCGCACGCCGGTCTCGTAGCTCCACAACGAGTCGGACTTGTACTCGTCGTTGGTGGGCGGCGCGTTGCGGCCGCCGTAGCGGTAGCCCTTGGCGGCCACGGCGTACCACTGGCTGTCGCCGAAGCGGTACTTCAGCGTGAGCTTGGGCGTGAAGCCGGAGTCGTTGCTGTACAGCGGCCCCACCGGCGTGGGCGCGCCGAACTGCGTGCCGGTGGTGGCCGAGTCGGTGCTCGTGCGGTAGTAGCGGCCGCCGGCCCCGGCGCTCCAGCCGCCGCCCAGCCTGAACTCGGTGTCGGCGAACACCGCCTTCTCGGTGCCGCCGCCGGTGCTGGTCAGGTCGACCAGCGTGGTGATGCCGAACGCGCCCGACGGATCGATCTGCTGGCCGTTGGAGCTGCCCTTGCTGGTCTGGTAGAAGACCCCGGCCACGTAGCTGAACGATCCGCCGGGGTTGCTGGCGATGCGCAGTTCCTGCGACGTGGCGCGCGAGTTCGAGGTCTGCGGCCGGTACACCTGCGGCAGCGCCAGGCCGACGCTGGCGAACAGCTCGGTGTCGTCGATCAGCGCCGTGCCCTTGTTGCGCCAGTGCCCGGTGATCGAGGTCAGCGTGTGGCCGCCGAGGTCGGCGTCGATGGTCAGGCTGGAGAAGTCGGTGGTGCTCGAGCGGCGCGAATCGTTCGGCGCGCGGTGCTCCAGCCGCGTGGCGTCGGGCGACACGCTGAAGGTGTCGCCCTGCTCGGTCTTCTGCGTGCTGGCCACCAGCGTGGCGGTGAGCCCCTTCGAGGGCTTGACCGTCACCAGCACGCGGCCGCCGCGCTGCCCGAGGTCGTTGGCGTCCTTGTGCCCGGTGCCGAGGTTGTCGATGTAGCCCGGGTCCTTGCGGTCGTAGACCACCACGCGCAGGCCGGCGGTGCCCTTCTGCAGCGGCGCGTTCAACATGCCGTACAGCGAGAACGTGCCCTCGCCCTGAGACGCCTTCGCGTACTCGCCCTTGATGCTGGCGCCGAAAGTCGACAGGTCGGGCTTGTTGAACAGGTAGCGCACCGCGCCACCGAGCGAGCCCGAGCCGAACAGCACGCCCTGCGGGCCGCGCAGCACCTCGACGCGGTCGAGGTCCCAGGTGAGCGGGTCGTACACCACGCCCTTGCCCTGCGCCGAGGCCAGCGGCACGTCCTCCAGGTACTGGCCGGTCGGCCCCTGCTGCGCACCGCTGCCTTCGTTGGTGGTGCTGGTGCCGATGCCGCGGATGGTGATGGTGTTGCTGGCGACGTCGCCCTTGTTGAACTGCACGCCGGGCGCCAGCTTCAGCGACGACTCCTGGTCACGCGAGCCGCGGCGTTCCAGATCGCCGCCGTCGAGCACCGAGACGGTGCCCGCCACCTCGCGCTGCGGTTCCAGCCGCTTGTTGGCGGTGATGACCACACGCTGCGGGTCGTCCTCCTTCGAAGCGGCCTGCTGCGCAGACGCGACGCCGGCGCCCAGCAGCCCGGCCGCGGCCAGCGCCTGGGCCAGGCCGGCGAGCCTCGGGGTGCGGAGGACAAGGTGGCGGGGGGTGCGGGCTGCCGTCATCGGGGGCTCCATGTCGTGACCGTGCGGGATGACCCTGCGCAGCGCAGGGTGCCGGGAGGCGGCCGGAGCATAGGTGCGCGATTCCGGCGTCGCGTGCGCCCTTGCACGGAAAAGTTAGGCGATCGCACCCGCTTCGGGTGTACCCCGAGGGCGCCGGCCCGCCCGCTACCGGCGCGCTGCGCGGCGCGCCGGCGCGGTGTCCGAGGCCAGCGGCAGGCTGAACGGCGCGCGGTGCTTGCGGTACTCGCGCGGCGACATGCCCACGTGCCCGCGGAACGCCGCGGTGAAGCTGCTCTGGTGCTCGTAGCCGACGCGCTCGGCCACCTGCGCGATGGTCAGCACCGCCTCCAGCAGCAGCTGCTGCGCCTCGCGGATGCGGCGCTCCAGGCAGTACTCGGCCATCGTGACGCCGTGCGCGGCCTTGAACACCGCCTTGAGCTTGTTCTGGCTGGTGCCGATGTCGCGCGCCAGCGCGGCGAAGCCCGGCGGGCGGCGGTATTCCTGGTCGAGCCGGCGGCGCGCCTCCTGCGCGAGGTCGAGGTCGCGCCGGCGCGGCAGCATCGCGCTGCGCTGCCCGGAGTGGCCGACCATCGCATCGATCGCATAGGCCACCAGCTCGGCCACGCGCCCGGCGATCTGCAGCGTGCGCAGCTCGCCGTGCAGCTGGCTGTCCAGCGTGTCGGCCACCAGCGCCGCGACGCGATGGTCGACCGGGAACGACGCGATGCGGCCGGCGCCGGCCTGGCCCCCGATGGCCGCGCGCAATTCCGGCGGCAGCTCCTCGGGCAGCAGCCCGAAGCGCTCGGCGAAGCGATCGGCGCGCAGCACCGCCACGATGCCCTGCTGCCGCACGCCGCCGTGGATCACCGCCGACATCGCCATCCGCGGAGGGATGCAGCCCAGCGTCAGCTCCGGGTGGTCGAACACCATCGGCGGCGCCTGGCCGAAGCGGAACTCCACGCCGCAGGCGAGCGTCGCGCGCAGCATGATCAGCGCCTCGTCGTTGACGTAGTCCCAGCGGGCGGCGCGCGGCATCACGCAGTTGATGACGTTGACCAGCGCGTCGGGGCCGAGCCGCACCGTGTCGGTGGCACCGCTGCCGTTGCCGCCCGTGTACAGCGTGCGCACGACGTTGCGCGACAGCACGCGCGCCTCGCCGCGCTCGTCGGCGGCGCGGTTCCATTCGCGCTCGAAATCCAGCGCCGACGGGGCGTCGCGGGCGAGCAGGAGAGCCGCAGGCATGGGGTGCATTCCCCTAAAACTTGGAGGACCGAGCCTAACCCATCGGGCGGCGCCGGCCCGTAACCTCGCGGCGCCGATGCCCACCCCGCCCGCCGCCGCGCACCTCATCGCCCGCAGCCTGCTGTGGGACCACCACGTCTGCATGCCGCTGCGGCCGCTGGACACCACGTTCCTGCCGCAGCTGCAGCGCCACCGCGACGCCGGCTTCCATGCCGTGACGCTGAACATCGGCTTCGGCGAGCAGGGCGTCGAGGCCCACCTGCGCATGCTGGCGTCGCTGCGCGCGTGGCTGGTGGCGCGCCCCGACGACTACGTGCTGGTGCGCACCGCCGACGACATCGAGCGCGCGCGCGCCAGCGGGCGGCTGGCGGTGAGCTTCGACATCGAGGGCGCCAATGCCGTCGACGACCAGCTGAGCCTGGTGGCCCTGTACCACCAGCTCGGCGTGCGCTGGATGCTGCTGGCCTACAACCGCGCCAACCTCGCCGGCGGCGGCTGCCAGGACGAGCACGACCGCGGCCTCACCGACTACGGCCGCGCGCTGATCGCCGAGATGGAGCGCGTGGGCATGCTGGTGTGCCTCAGCCACACCGGCCACCGCACCGCGCGCGAGGCGCTGTCGGTGGCCACGCGGCCGATGATCTTCTCGCACAGCAACTGCGCGGCGCTGCACGCCCATCCGCGCAACATCCCCGACGAGCTGATCCGCGCCTGCGCCGCCACCGGCGGCGTGGTGGGCCTCAACGGCGTGGGCATCTTCCTGGGTGCCAACGACGTCTCCAGCGAGACCTACGCGCGCCACGTCGACCACGTCGTGCAGCTGGTCGGGCCGGCACATGCGGCGATCGCGCTCGACTACGTGTACGACACCGCAGAGCTCGAACAGTACCTGCAGCAGATGCGGCACACGTTCCCTCCGGGGCTGGGCTACGAACTGGGCGCGCGCTTCGTGCCGCCGGAGCAGATCGGCGAGATCGTCGCGACGCTGCAGGGCTGGGGCTACCGCGACGAGGACCTGCAGGCGCTGCTCGGCGGCAACCTGATGCGCCTGGCGCGCACCGTGTGGAGGGAGCCGGCCGATGCCTGAGACCCCGACGGCGGCCGCTGCGGCGCTGGACGCGCTGGCCGACCGGTTCTGGCAGTTCCAGCGCCGCGAGTTCCCGATGAACGCGCTGCTCGCCGGCGAACCCTGCGACGACCCGACGATGTTCCGTGAGGCCCCGGAAGACGCCGAGCGCCGCGCCGACTGGGCCGGTGCGCAACGTGCAGAACTGGCCGCGGTGCCGATCGACGGCCTCGACGCGCAGCGGCGCATCACGCACCGGCTGCTCGACCGCGAGCTCGACGACCTGGTGCAGCAGGCGGCCACGCTGTCGCACCTGAGGCCATGGCTGCTGCCGGTGGGGCCGGAGTTCAACACGATCTACCTGGCCAACGTCACGCAGCTTGCCGACGCGGCCGCGGCGCAGGCGTGGGCGGCACGCCTGGCGACCCTCCCGGCCTACCTCGACGACACCGTGCGCAGCCTGGGCGAGGGCCGCGCGCGCGGTCTGCGCCATCCGCGCGTGGTGCTCGAGGGTGCGCGGGCCAACCTGGGCCCCGTCCTCGGCGGGCCGGCGGCCGACTCGCCGTGGATGGCGCCCTTCCGGCGCTCACCCGCGGCGGGCTCGCCGGCGGTGCAGGCAGCGGCCGCGCAGGCGCTGCGCACCGTCGAAGGCGCGCTGCGGCCGGCGCTGCAGCGCCTGGCCGACTGCCTGCAGCACGAGCTGCTGCCGGCGGCGCGCGAGACCGTGGCCTGCAGCGACGACCTGCTCGGCGCCGCGGCCTACGCGCACTGGACGCGCCACTTCACCACCGACCCCACGCTCGCACCCGACGCCGTGCACGCACTGGGCCTCTCCGAGGTGGCGCGGCTGGAAGGCGAGCTGGCCGCTGTGGCTGCCGAGGCCGGCTACGCGGGCGACCTGCCCGGCTACCGCGCGTTCCTCGCGCAGGATCCACGCTTCATCGCCCCCTCGGCGCAGGCGCTGCGCGAACAGGCGGAAGTGATCGCCAAGCGCATCGACGGCCTGCTGCCGGCCTGGTTCGGGCGGCTGCCGCGCATCAGCTACGGCGTGCAGAGCATCCCCGCGGCACTGTCGGCGCGCATACCGCCGGCCTACGCACAGCCCAGCCCCGCCGACCGCAGCAGCGCGGGCGTGTACTGGATCAGCAGTCAGCCCGACAAGGCGCCGGCGTACCTGCACGTGGCGCTCGCGCTGCACGAGGCCTGGCCCGGCCACCTGATGCACATCGCGCTGATGCAGGAGACCGAGGCGCTGCCGGCCTTCCGCCGCGCCAACTTCACGAAGTACTCGGCCTTCGTCGAAGGCTGGGCGCTGTACTGCGAGACGCTGGGCGTGGAGATGGGCGTGTACCGCGACGTGCACGACCACTACGGGCGGCTCGACATGGAGCTGTGGCGAGCCTGCCGCCTGGTGGTGGACACCGGGCTGCACGCACACGGCTGGAGCCGCGAGGAGGCGATCGACTACATGGCCGCGCGCCTGACGCTGTCGCGGCCGACGATCGAGGCCGAGGTCGACCGCTACATCGCGATGCCGGCGCAGGCGCTGGGCTACCAGGTCGGCAACCTGCGCATGCGCGCCGTGCGCCGCCGGGCCGAGCAGCGGCTGGGCGACCGCTTCGAACTGCGCGCCTTCCACGATGCGATCCTCGGCGCCGGCCCGCTGACGCTGCCCGTGCTCGACTCGGTGATCGACGACTGGATCGCCGCGCGCAGCCGCTAGGATCGGTGGCAGCCGTTCCGAATCGCCATGCCGCTCGCTCTCGACACCGGTGTCCACTACGCGCTGCACGGCCCCGCGGATGGCGTGCCGCTGCTGGTGGGCCTGCCGCTGTTCGCCTCCTTCGACGCGATCTTCGGTGCCGAGCTGGCGCCGGTACTGCCGGGTTACCTCGACCGGCTGACCGACCGCTACCGCGTGCTGCTGGTGGACTACCCGTCCATCGGCGGCAGCCGCGACGTGCCGCCCGACGCGCTGACCGTCGAGCGGATCTGCAGCGATCTGCTCGGCACGGCGGCCGCCGCCGGCTTCGAGCGATTCGCGTACTGGGGCCACTCGTGGGGCGGCGCGATGGGCCTGCAGCTGGCCGTGCGCAGCGACCGGCTCACCGCACTGGTGGTCGGCGGCTGGCCGCCGCTGGGCGGCCCCTACGCCGCGATCCTGGCCGCGGCGCGGCTGAAGGCGCCCGCGCCCGAGGCGTCCTCGCTGAAGGTGCTGCGCAGCCCGGCGCAGTACCGGCAATGGATCACCTGCTACGCGAGCCTCGAGGGCTGGGACGAGGCGGCCGCGGTGCACGCCCTGCGCCTGCCGCGCATGGCGCTGTGGGGCGCCGACGGCGACCTCGTGGAGGCCGGCATCCCGGTACCCATCGCCTCGATCAACCGCGCGCGTCGTGCCGAGCTCGAGGCGCTCGGCTGGACGGTGCACGAGGTGCCCGGCCAGGGCCACGGCGTGTGCCTGCAGCCCGAGCTCGTGGTGCCGCCGGTGCGCGCCTTCCTCGACGCCCACCTCACGCAATGACCAGCGCCGACGCCGCCGTGCTGATGGGCCCGTGGCCCGGCCCGCTGGGCGGGCTGCCGCCGTACGACCGCACCACGCCGGCGGCGCTGGAGGAAGCGATGCACGCCGCGGTGGCGCAGCGACGCGCCGAACTGGAGGCGATCGCCGCCGACCCCGCGCCGCCGACCTTCGCCAACACCATCGAGGCGCTGGAGGACAGCGGCCGCGCCCTGCAGCGCGTGCAGCGGCTGCTGCGCTCGGTAGGCACCACCGCGAGCACGCCCGAGATCGCCGCGGTGGCGCAGCGCGTGGCGCCGCTGGCGCCGCCGTTGCTGGAGGAAGCCGCACGTGCCGAACGCTTGTGCGCGCGCGTCGAGGCCGTCTGGCAGGCGCGCCACGCGGGCGGACCCGACGACGAGCAGCGGCGCCTCGTCGAGGTGCTGCGCAACCGCCTCGTGCGGGCCGGCGCCGGGCTCGACCGCGCGGTGGGCGAGCGGCTGCAGGCGATCCACGCGCGGCTGTCGGAACTGGCCACGCGCTTCCAGCAGAACCTGGCGGCCGACGAGGCCTCGCAGGTCGTGTGGCTGGCCGGCGAGACCGACCTCGCCGGCCTGCCGCCCGCGCAGCGATCGGCGGCCGCGGCGGCGGCCGAGCGCCTCGGCCGCCCCGGCGCCTGGGCCATCCCCAACCAGCGGCCCGCGGTGTGGCCATTCCTCACGCACGCGACGCGGCGCGACCTGCGCGAACACGTGTGGCGCATGTGGCAGCGCCGCGGCGGCCACGCAGGCGAGCACGACAACCGGCCGCTGATCACCGAGATCGTGCAGCTGCGCGGCGAACGCGCGCGGCTGCTGGGCCACCCCAGCCACGCCCACGCGGTGCTGGCCGACCGCATGGCCGGCACGCCCGAGCAGGCGCTGGCCGTGCTGATGCGCACCTGGCATGCGGTGCGCACGCGCACCGAGCGGCAGATCGCCGACTACCATGCGCAGGCCGACCGCAGCGATGGCACGCCGCTCGCGCCGTGGGACCGGCTGCTCGCAGCCGAGCAGTGGCGCCGGGTGCACGTGGGCTTCGATGCGGACGAGGTGCGCGCCCACCTGCCGCTCCAGGGCCTGCTGCAGGCGCTGTTCTGGGCCGCCGGGCGGCTGCACGGGCTCGAGTTCGTCCCGCTGCCCGATGCTCCGGTGCTGCACCCGAGCGTGCAGGTCTACGAGGTGCGCGCCGACGCCGAGGCGATCGGCGTGCTCTACGTCGACCTGTTGCAGCGGCCCGGCAAGATGCACGGCTCGCACCAGGCCGAGCTGCGTTCGGCCGAGCACTTCCGCGGCCGCGTGCTGCCGGTGTCGATGATCGTCTCGGGCGTGCCGGCGCCGCCCGACGGCGAGCCGGTGCTGCTGCCGTGGGAGTACGCCAACGTGCTGTTCCACGAGTTCGGCCATGCGCTGCACATGCTGCTGAACCGCGCCCGCTATCCGTCGCTGGGCAGCATGCACGTGGCGTGGGACATGGTGGAGCTGCCGTCGCTGCTGAACGAGTACTGGCTGCGCGACCGCACGCTGCTCGAGCGCTGGGCGCGCCGCCCGGGCACCGGCGAGCCGATGCCCGCCGCGCTGCTCGACCGCCTGGAGGCGGCGCTGCAGCACGACCGCATCTTCAGCGTCACGCTCGACTACCTGGCCGCCGCCATCGTCGACCTGCGACTGCACCTGCAGGCCGACGGCAGCGGCCGCGCGATCGACGTCGACGCCTTCGAGGCGCAGGTGCTCGCCGAGCTCGGCATGCCCGCGGCCTGGGACACGCTGATCCCGCTGCCCAGCAGCATGCACGCCTTCGCCGGCGGCTACGACGCCGGCATCTACGTGTACCTGTGGTCTGACGTGATGGCGGCCGACGCTGCCGAGGCCTGGGCCACCGCGCCCGGCGGCTGGTACGACCCCGATGTGGCGGAGCGCTGGCGCCGCACCGTGCTGGGCGCCGGCCACACCGTCGACGCCGCGGAGGCCTTCCGCCGCTTCCGCGGCCGCGACCCCGACCCCGACGCGCTGCTGCGGCGCTTCGGGCTGATCTGACGAGGCGCCTGCCGATGACCGCGATCGACGACTACCGCAAGCTCACGGCCCACCTCCCCGAGCCGGTGTTCGTACCGCTGCCCCGATCCGCCGGCCGAGATGCTGCAGCGCGCCGAGGCCTTCCACGCCGAGATGAACCGGCGCCGCACCACGCGCCAGTTCTCAACCGAGCCCGTGCCGCGCCGACTGATCGAGCTCGCGATGCTGACGGCGGGCACCGCGCCCTCGGGCGCGCACCGCCAGCCCTGGCGCTTCGTCGCGATCGACGACCCGGCGCTGAAGGCCCAGTTGCGCACGGCCGCCGAGGCCGAAGAGCTGGAGACCTACTCCAAGCGCATGACCGACGAGTGGCGCGAGGCGCTGCACCCGCTGGGCACCGACCACGTCAAGGAGCACATGACCGACGCGCCGTGGATCGTCGTGCTGTTCGCCGAGAAGTACGGGCTGAACGCCGACGGCAGCCACCGCAAGAACTACTACGTGGACGAGAGCGTGGGCATCGCGGCCGGCCTGTTCATCACCGCCATCCACCACATGGGGCTGGTGACGCTGACGCACACGCCCAACCCGATGGCCTTCCTGCGCGAGCTGCTCGGCCGCGGCACGAACGAGAGGGCGGTGATGGTGTTCCCGGTCGGCTACCCGGCCGAGGGCGCGCAGGTGCCGGACCTGCAGCGGATGGCGGCCGACGCGTACATCCAGTGGAATGCATCGCCGGGGCGCTGAAGCCCGCTCCGCTACCGCAGGTACGCATCCAGGTACCCCGCCCCCAGCCCGCAGGCCTCGTAGTGGCGGCGGCACATGGCGATCTTCGTGTGCACGTCCTCGTAGCCGGTCACGGCGCCGGCCTCGTCGACGTAGACCATCGCGCCGTGGATCGTGAAAAACGTGATCATCTCGTCGGCGCCGGTCATCTCGTCGACCACCAGCGTGTGGATCTCGCCCGGCGGCTCGTAGACGAACGAGCCGGTGGTGGCCACCCAGTCGTGCTCGAGGTAGCGCCAGGCACCGCGGATGACGTAGCCCGTCACCCACGACGGGTGGATGTGCCGCGACAGCACGCCCGAGCGGCGCACGCGCAGCAGGTTGCACCAGCTGCCGGTGACGGTGTTGAGCAGCAGCGGGCGGAACCACACGCCCTCGGCCTGCGGCACCCACACGCGTTCGTCGTCGGGGATGGCCTGCACGGCGATCTCGGGCTGGATGCCCGGCAGCTGCACGATCATCTGCGTCTCCTGTCGTTCGGATTCAGGCCGGCACTCGGGCGGTCCTTCAGGCCACCAGGTAGCCGCCATCCACCGGCAGCACCACGCCGGTGACGAAGCGCGCCGCGGCGCTGGCGAGGAACAGCACCGGGCCGGCCACGTCCTCCGGCGTGCCCCAGCGGCCCAGCGGCGTGCGCGCGAGGATGGGGCCGGAACGCGTCGGATCGTCCTGCAGCGCCTGCGTCAGCGGCGTGGCGATCCAACCCGGCGCCACCGCGTTGACGCGGATGCCGTCGGCCGCGTAGGCGATCGCCAGGCTCTTGGTGAGCTGCGCCACGCCGCCCTTGCTGGCGCTGTAGCCGGGCACCAGGCCACCGCCGAAGAAGCTCAGCATCGACGCGGTGTTGACGATGCAGCCGGCGCGCGCCTTGAGACCGGGCCGCGCCGCGGCGCACACGCGCATCGTGCCGGTGAGGTTGATGTCGATCGTCTCGGCGAAGGCCACCGGATCGTGCTCGGCGCCGCGGCGGATCACGCCGGCGCAGTTCACCACCACGTCGAGGTCGCCGAGGCCGGTGACGAGTGCGGCCACGGCCTCGCCGTCGCGCACGTCGAGCACGCGGCGTTCGATGTCGCGCGGTCCGTGCGCTGCCGCGGCCTCGACCTCGGCGGCGGTGGCGCCCGTGGCAACCACGGCATCACCCGCGGCGGCAAAGGCCGCGGCGATGCCGGCGCCGATGCCGCTGGTACCGCCGGTGACGAGCACGCGGCGGGGCGTGGCCTGGGCAGGTGCGGTGGACATGCGATGCATGTTAGGGCCGCGCGGCTGCGGCACGGAACCGCGCCGAGGGGAATCCCCGGGCGGGCGCATCGTCACGCGCCGATACCATCCCCCGCGATTCGAGGACGACGGCACATGGGGCACGGCGACACGCGGGCGGATCGCGCGACGAAACTGATGGCGCTGCTGCGCACGATGCGGCGCATCCGCGCGTTCGAAGACGCCGCCGAGGTCGCCAGCCAGGGCGGCGTGAGCGCGTTCGGGCAGACGCAGGGCACGAGCGCGACCGTGCGCGGGCCGCTGCACCTGTCCACCGGGCAGGAAGCGGTGGCCGCGGGCGTGTGCCACCACCTCGTGCGCGAGGACCTGCTCACCAGCACGCACCGCGGCCACGGCCATACGCTGGCCAAGGGCGCCGACGTGCACCGCATGATGGCCGAGCTGCACGGCAAGGCCACCGGCAGCAACCGCGGCAAGGGCGGCTCGATGCACATCGCCGACTTCTCGGTGGGCATGCTCGGCGCCAACGGCGTGGTCGCGGCCGGGCTGCCGATCGCCGTGGGCGCCGCGCAGGCGCTGAAGCTGCAGCGCAAGGCCGCGGTGGTGGCCTGCTTCTTCGGCGACGGCGCGATCAACCGCGGCCCGTTCCTGGAGGCGCTGAACTGGGCCGCGGCGTTCCGGCTGCCGGTGCTCTTCGTCTGCGAGGACAACCGGTGGTCGGCGACCACCGCCAGCGCCACCACCACCGCCGGCGACGGGGCCGCGGTGCGCGCGGCTGCGCTGGGCGTGCCCGGCCGCACGGTCGACGGCAACGACGTCGAGGCGGTGAGCGACTCCGCCGGTGCGCTGCTGGCCGACGTGCGCGGCGGCCTCGGCCCGAGGCTGCTGCACGCCGTGACCTACCGCGTGAAGGGCCACGTGTCGGTGGACCCGGCCTCGTACCGCGATGCCGCCGAGGTGGCCGCCGCGCTGGCCGACGACCCGATCGCCCGCGCCGAACGCGTGGCGCTGGGCCTGGGTATTCCATCGACCGATCTGCACGCGGTGCGCGTGGATGCCGAGGCCGAAGTGGCCACCGCCGTCGCCGCCGCGCGCGCGGCCCCCCCGCCAGCGCCCGAGCAAGCCTACGAGGACGTGATGACGCTGGGCGCGGGGGTGTGGCGATGAGCGAATCCGCGCCGGTGCAAGCCACCGCACCGACCTACGCCGAGGCCGCCTGCGAGGCGCTGGCCCGCGCGATGGCCACCGACCCGCGCATCGTGGTGCTCGGCGAGGACGTCGGCCGCGGCGGCATCTTCGGCCAGTACCGCGGGCTGCAGGCGCGCTACGGCGCCGAGCGCGTGATCGACACGCCGATCTCGGAGTCCACCATCCTCGGCGCCGGCGTCGGCATGGCGCTGGCGGGGCTCAAGCCCGTGGTGGAGATGCGCGTCGTCGATTTCGCGCTGTGCGCGATGGACGAGATCGTCAACCAGGCCGCGAAGAACCGCTACATGTTCGGCGGCCAGGGCCGCGTGCCGATGGTGATGCGCCTGCCCGGCGGCATCTGGACGGCCTCGGCCGCGCAGCACTCGCAGTCGCTGGAAGCGTGGTTCGCGCACCTGCCCGGCGTGGCCGTGGTGTGCCCTGCCACGGCCGACGACAACGCCGAGCTGCTGGCCGAGGCGCTGGCGTGCGGCGACCCGGTGGTCTACCTCGAGCACAAGGAGCTGTGGGGCGATCGCCGCCCGCGGCCGTCATCCGCCTCGGGCGCCGTCGCGCGCATCGGGCAGGCGGCGCGCTGGCGCGAGGGCTCGGACCTCACGATCGTCAGCTGGTCGCGCCAGGTACACGACGCCGCCGCAGCCGCCGACGAGCTGGCCGCGCAGGGCGTGCGTGCCGAGGTGCTCGACCTGCGCAGCCTGTGGCCGTGGGACCGCGACGCGGTGTGCGCGTCGGCGGCGCGCACGGGCCGGCTGCTGGTGGTGCACGAGGCGGTGCAGGTGGCCGGCTTCGGTGCCGAGGTGGCGGCCACCGCCGCCGAGGCCACCGGCTGCCGCGTGAAGCGGCTGGGCGCGCCGCGCATCCCGGTGGGCTACGCCGCCACGCTGGAGGAAGCCTCGCGCGTGCGGCCGGCGGCCATCGTCGCGGTGGCGCTGGAGCTGATGCGGTGAGCGCCCGCGTGCGATGAGCCACCGCGCCCGCCGCCTGGTGCCCGTGGCCCTGGAGGAAGGGCTCGCGGTGGCGTGCATGGCGCTGCTGGTGGTCATCACGATGCTCAACGTGGTCACGCGCTACCTCACCGACGAGAGCTACGCGTGGACCGAGGAGATCTCGGTGTTCCTGATGGTGGTGATGACGCTGGCCGGTGCCAGTGCCGCCGCCGGCCGCGACCGCCACATCCGCATCGAGTACTTCTACGACGGCGGCAGCGCGGCGCGACGGCGCATGCTGGCAGTGGCCGGCGGCTGCGCTGTCGCGCTGCTGTTCGCCGGGCTGGCGGTGCTGTTCGGCCGCGTGGTGTGGGACGAGTACCGCTACGGCGAGACGTCGATGGGCCTGGGCTGGCCGCGCTGGTGGTACTCCGTGTTCACGCCGCCGTTGTGCGCCGCGCTGGCGTTGCGCGCCGCGGGCGTGGCCTGGCGCGCCGCGCAGGCGATCGAGCTCGACGAAAGCGACCACGCGGCCGACCCGCCGGCGGCCTCCGGCGACCAGAGCCCGCCATGATCGGCTTCACGCTTTTCGCCGTGTTCGTGCTGGCGATGCTTGCCGGCGTGCCGATCGGTGCGGCGCTGGGCATCGGCGGCGTGGTGGCGATCGCCTGGGCGAACGCCGATGCGCCGTGGTGGGGGCTGCTGGCGGCTCCGCAGAACATGGGCAACAGCATCGCGAAGTACCCGCTGCTGGCGCTGCCGATGTTCGTGCTGGTCGGCTCGGTGTTCGACCGCTCGGGCGTCGCCAGGCGCATGGTGGACTTCGCGGCGGCCTGCGTCGGCCGCGGGCCGGGCATGCTGCCGCTGGTGGCCATCCTCGTGGCGATGGTGCTCGGCGGCATCTCGGGCTCGGGGCCGGCCAACGCCGCCGCGGTGGGCGGCGTGATGATCGCGGCGATGGCGCGCGCCGGCTATCCACCGGCGTTCTCGGCCAGCGTGGTGGGCGCGGCGGCGGCCACTGACATCCTGATCCCGCCGTCGATCGCGTTCGTCGTCTACAGCGTCTCGGTGCCCGGCGCGTCGGTGCCGGCGCTGTTCGCCGCCGGCATGCTGCCGGGGGTGCTGGCGGGCCTGGCGCTGATCGTGCCGGCGGTGTGGCTCTCTCGCCGGCACGGCTTCGGCGCGGCCGAGGCCGGGTTGCCGCGGCCGCCGTTCTGGCGCAGCCTGCGCGAGGCCTCGTGGGGCCTCGCCGCGCCGGTGCTCATCCTCGGCGGCATGCGCGTGGGCTGGTTCACGCCCACCGAGGCCGCGGTGGTGGCGGCCGCCTACGGCCTCTTCGTCGGCATGGCGGTGCACCGCACGATCCGCGTGGCCGACCTCTACGGCATCTTCCGCGAGGCGGCCGAGGTGTCGGCGGTGATCATGCTGGTGCTGGCGCTGGCGGGCATCTTCGCGTACTCGGTGAGCACGCTCTCCATCGCCGACCCGGTGGTGGCCTTCGTCGAGCACCTGGGGCTGGGCTCCACCGGCACGCTGCTGCTGCTGTTCGTCGTGATGACGGTGCTCGGCATGTTCCTCGACGGCGTGTCGATCTTCCTCGTCTTCCTGCCGCTGCTGTACCCGCTGATGCAACACTTCCGCTGGGACCCGGTGTGGTTCGGCGTGCTGCTGACGATGAAGATCGCGATCGGCCAGTTCACGCCGCCGATGGCGGTGAACCTGATGGTGGCCTGCCGGCTGGCGCGGGTGCGCATGGAGCAGACGGTGCCCTGGGTGGGCTGGCTGCTGGTGTCGTTCGTGGGTGCCGCGCTGGCGGTGCTGTTCTTCCCGCCGCTGGCCCTGTGGCTGCCGCGGGTGCTGGGTTACTGACCAAGGAGACGAGAGCGATGAAGCGACGCAACCTGATCACCTCCGCGGCCGCGGCCGCCGTGGCGCTGCCGCGTTTCGCGTGGGCGCAGCAGGCCTACAAGGCCGAGTACAAGATGAGCACCGTCGTGCCGCCGGCGTTCGCGTGGGGCAAGGGCGGCGAGATCTTCGGCAACCTCGTGCGCGAGCGCACCGGCGGGCGCATCAACATCAAGCAGTACCCGGGCTCCAGCCTCGTGCAGGGCCAGCAGGACCGCGAGTTCGCCGCGATGCGCCAGGGCATCATCGACGTGCTGTGCGGCGCGCCGATCAACTGGACCGGCACGGTGCGCGAGCTGGGGGTGTTCACGCTGCCGTTCATCCTGCCCGACCACAAGGCCTGGGACGCCGCGACCAACGAGCCGGCGATCATGAACGAGTACTTCGACCTCGTGCGCAAGGCCGGCGCCGAGCCGCTGGCGGTGGGCGAGACCGGCTACCGGCAGCTCAGCAACTCCAAGCGGGCGGTGCTGCAGCCCGACGACCTGAAGGGCATCAAGGTGCGCGTGGTCGGCAGCCCGATGTACGGCGAGATCATGACCGGCATGGGCGCCAACCCGACGTTCATGAGCTGGGCCGACGCGCAGCCGGCGCTGGCCTCGGGCGCGGTGGACGCGCAGGAGAACCCGCTGGAGGTGTTCCTGGCCGCGAAGATCCACACGCTGGGCCAGAAGTACGTGACGAAGTGGAACTACTCCAACGACATCCTGCTGTTCGCGATCGCCGGCCCGGTGTGGCAGAGCTGGACGGCGGCCGACCAGAAGATCGTGCGCGAGGCGGCGCAGGACGCCGCCAAGCAGCAGATCGGCCTCGTGCGCAAGTTGTTCGCCGAGGACGTCGAGCGCGTCAAGGCGCTGGGCGTGCAGGTGCACGTGCCGACGACCGCCGAGACGCAGGCGTGGCAGATCGCGACGCGGCGGCCGTACGCGCGCTGGAAGGTGCAGACGCACGCCGGGCTGGTGTCGAAGATCGAGCAGGTGGCGGAGAAGGTGCGCGGAAAATCGTGAAGCGGCCGAACGAGCGCGCGGCGGTCGAGCCGCTCGCCGTGGCTGCGCCACTGCCGGGCGACGGCACGTTGTTCTTCAAGCTCGTGCGCGTGGTCAACGAGACCGCGCGGCCGTTCACCGAGACGCTGGCGCGGCGCCACCGGCTGACGCTCAACGAATGGCGCGCGATGGTGGCGCTGGCGTCGCGCCCGGGCATGGCCTCGCACGAACTCGCCACGCACATCGGGCTGGACAAGATGAGCGTGAGCCGTGCGGTGGCCGGGCTGGCGCGGCAGCGGCGCATCCTCAAGCAGCCCGACCCGGCCGACGCGCGGCGCACGCTGCTGCGGCTGTCACGCAGCGGCGAATCGCTCTACCGCACGATCGGCGAGAAGGGTGCGCTGCGCGCCGAGGCGCTGTTCCGCCACGTCGGCGCGCGCGAGAAGGCCGCGATGGAAGCGACCCTGGACAAGCTGCTCCAGGCCCTGGCCGAGGAAGCTCAGCCCGGCAGCACGGGGAACCCGTAGAGGCTCGAGCGCACCGCGCGCGGCCCGGTGGCGGCATCGGCGTCGAGCCACACCTCGGGCCCTTCGGCCCAGGCCAGCAGCAGCGCGCCGAACCGCGAGGCCATGTGCACCTCGGCGCCGGGCTCGATGATCACGAAGCAGTTGCCGTGGGCCACCTGCCCGTTGATCTCGACGATGCCGCCGCGGATCCAGAACTCGGTGACGGCCGCGGCGCGCCACGCCGGGCACCGCGCGCCCGGCGCCATCGCGAGCTGCACCAGGCGGTGGTCGCTGCCGCTGCCGGCGTAGTCGTAGACCAGTTGCCGCGCGATGCCCTGCACGCCGGTGGCCTGGCACTGAACGGCGTCGACGACGACGTTGATCTCCGGCGGCACGTCGGGCGCGGGGTTGTCGAAGGCCTCGTGGCGCGAGCCGGCGTGCAGCCCGGTGAGATCGGTGCGCTCGGGCGGGTAGATCACCGGCCCTTCGAGCCGCGAGACGAGCACCGTGTCCTCGTACGAGGTGGCGTCGTGGGTGGCGCCGCAGGGGTTGATGCCGACCTCGTGCAGCCGGATGGGGCCGTTGTAGTCGGTGAGGCCGCCCGAGGCCACGAAGCTCGTCGCCACGCCGCGGTGCTGGTGCACGCCGCTGCGCGTGAGCGGCGCGAAGTGCACGAGGCCGAGGAACAGCCCGCGCTGGTTGTCGTAGCGCACCGGCTTCAGCTCGATGCCGGCTTCGGAGGTGGGCTGCCACGCGAGGGCTCGCGTGTCGAAGACGTGCACGCGGCCTTCGGCGCGCGGGGCGTAGGCGGGTTGCATGGCGGCTCGGCCGGCTCGGCAGGTCCGGCTCGGATGCTGTTGTGCCGGAGATCGTATCGCCGCGTGACGATCGGCTGGACTGGGGAAACCCGGGCGAGGCGCTGTCAGAATCCCGCGCGCTTCGCGACGCCCACCCATTCGTCGAGCGCGCCCACATCCAGCGGCGCCGCCATCGCCGCAGGCTTCCAGTACCAGACGCGCGCGTCCTTCACGCCCACATATTCGCCGGAGGCCGGGTAGTAACGGTAGAGGTAACCCTCGGCCGTGGCCGTCGCCGGGTTCTTCGGCAGGAAGTTGTCGGGGTAGGCGCGCTCGGCCCAGTTGAACAGGCGCTCCTCGTCGGCGAGCACCATGCCGGCCTTGTAGAGCTTCAGCATGCGCCGCAGGCCCTCGGGCGGGTTGACGGGGTCGGCACTGCCCGTCTGCGACGCGCGGTTCACGCCGTGGCACGACGCGCAGACCCGGATCTCGCCTTGCTGGAACGTCAGCCAGTAGCGCTCGCGCACCACCGGTACCTCGCCTTTGGTCAGCTGCCAGCTCATCGCGCGGCGGGCCGGCACCAGCGCGGCCACGGAACCGTCGGCAGCCAGCGCCACGGCGCCGGGCACGCCCTGGAACGGCTGCGCGGCCTTCGGGTCGTGCATCACCTGCGCCAGCACGCGCCGGCCGGGGCGCGGGTCGGTGGTGCCGCCGATGCCGCGGATCAGGTCGCCCTGCAGGAACTGCAGGTGCGTCACGTCGTACACCTTGCCCGGCGACGGCGTGGCCGCCGCGCCGCCGGGCACGCGCAGGTTGTAGGGCTGCTGGCGGTCGGCCTTGTCGCGCTGCGTGACGTTGCGGCTGACCATCAGCGCCAGCTCGTTGCGGCGCAGGTAGGCCTTGAAGTCGGCCACCGCCACGCCTTCCTCGTCGAACACGCGCTGCTCGGGCGCCGGCAGCACGCTCAGTCGCCGCGATGGCCGCGTGCGCGGCTTCAGCTCAACCGCGTTCAACTCCCACAGCGGGCCGCTGTGCGTGACCAGCGTGTCGGGGTCGTACCAGCTCACGGTCTTCGTGATTCCCGGCGTCAACGCCTCGCCGGCGCGGTAGGTGCCGCCGGGGTCGGCCGCCACCAGGCGCAGCCGGAAGTCGTAGCGCGAGCGTGGCGCCTCGCCGCTCCCCTCGTTGCGGTCCATGCGCGTCTCGGCGGTGTGCGTGGCCACCAGCCGGCCGTCGGAGAGCGGCAGCGGGTCGCGGTACAGGCCGCTGTGCGCGGGGTCGGCCGCCTGCCCGTCCTCGCGGCCGAAGGCGGTGGCCTGGGCGGTGAGCCAGGTCACCGTCATCAGGTCGGGATTGACCGTGGGCGCACCGGCGAGGGCCACCAGCTGCCCCGCAGCATGCGTGCCGAACTCCTGCGCGCTGGTGCCCACGTAGCGGCCGGGCTGCGCGGGGTCTTCCTTGATGTGCAGCAGGCTGTCGTTGTTCAGGCGAAAGCGGTTGATGCGCCCGGCCTCGTTGCAGCACTCCACGAGGTTGGGGTCGTCGAGGAAGCTCTGCGTGCCGTAGCCCGAGAGCTCGTGGCGGCCGACGTGGTTCAGCGTCTCCTCCTCGGTGCCGTCCTCGTTGATCTGCCACGGGAAGAACTGGTTGAAGCGGTGGCCGTTGACCGTGCCCTGCGTCAGCCGCGGCTCGGGGAACACCTCGCTGCGGTCGCTGCGCCGGGCCGCCCCGGCACTCTCGTCCGCGTAGTTGAAGGTGCCGTAGTCGGCGCCATCGCGGTCGGCGTCGGCCTGCTGGTCGCGCTGCAGGTGGTCCCAGCGCGTGAAGACCACGCGGCCGGCGCTGTCGATGGTCGGCGTGAAGGCGCCGGAGGGCGCGTGGTTCAGCAGGAACAGGTCGCCGCTCGTCGGGTCCAGGCTCCACAGGCCGCTGACGGTGGGCGCCTCCTCGTATTCGTCGCGCTGCGGCCAGAGGTGGCGCTGGCCGTCGCGCGGGCGGTCGCTCGCGAAGACGATGCGGTCGTCGGTGCCGTAGACCGGGTTGACGTTGTTGTAGTCGGCCGGCTGGTTCGGCACCTTCGTGATCACCGGCGTCTCGCCGGCGGCGAGACCCGTGATCTCGTAGAGCTGCCAGTAGGTGACCGTCTCCGTGTAGCGCTGCGTGGGCGCGCCGACGATGGCGCTGAAGACCACGCGGCGGCCGTCCCAGCTCGGCGAGGGGTCGCGGACGGCGATCGCGCCGGCGCCCTGCAGCCCGCCAGTGGAGCCGAGCCCGGCCGCGGCGGTGAGGTTGCGCAGCGTGCCGTCGGGGTCGCGGATCCACAGGTCGCCGCCGCGCGGCGCGTCCTGGATGCGCGACGCGTGGTGGCCGAAGGTCGAGCCGATGTTGGCGAAGTCGCCCGTGACCGGCACCTGCGTGACGAAGACGATGGGGTACGGCGTGAGCACCGCGGCACGGGCAATCGGCATCGAGCAGGCGATCGCGCAGGCGACCAGGGCGGCGGCGGAACGGACCATCTCGGGCACCTCCAGGGGAGCGCGCCGATCGTGCCACCGCGGCCCTTGCGCGGCTCTCCCTACGGTGCGGGGCGCGGCGCGTGCGAATAATCGACGCATGCGCATCGAGATCGCCCCCGGCATCCGCCTCTACATCGACGTCGACGGCCCCGGCCTCGTGCCCGACGGCCCCCGCATGCGCGAGCGCCCCGTGCTGCTGCTGCTGCACGGTGGGCCGGGCTTCGACCATGCGAGCTTCAAGCCGCTGTTCGGCACGCTCACCGACCTGGCGCAGGTGGTCTACGTCGACCACCGCGGCCATGGCCGCAGCGACCGCCGGCCCCACAGCGAGTGGAACCTCGACACGTTCGCCGACGACGTGGTGCGGCTGTGCGATGCGCTGGGCATCGTCAAGCCCGTGGTGCTCGGCCAGAGCTACGGCGGCTTCGTCGCGCAGCGCTACCTGGCGCGGCACCCGGACCACCCGGCACGCGTGATCCTGTCCAGTACCAGCCACCACTACGGCCTGGCGCGCAAGCTGGCGATGTTCGAGCGGCTCGGCGGGCCGGCCGTGCGCGCCGCGGCCGAGGCGTTCTGGACCGATCCCGGCCCCGCCACCTGGGCCGACTACGAACGGCTGTGCCGCCCTCACTACAACCCGACGCCGCAGGATCCCCGCGGCGACGCGAAGCAGCGCACGATCGCCGTCGACGAGATCCTCTTCCACAGCGCGCGCCACGAGATGCCGACCATGGACCTGCGCCCCGGCCTGGCCGCGGTGCGCTGCCCGGTGCTGGTGATGCACGGCGAGGTGGACCCGGTGACGCCGATCGAGGACGCCGAGGAGATCGTCGCCGCGCTGCCGCCGCAGTGGGTGCGCTTCGAGCGCTTCGCGAACGCCGGGCACGGCGCGTGGCGCGACCGGCCCGACGCGGCGCTGGCGGTGATCCGCGAGTTCGTGCGCGGCTGAAGCGCCGCGCACGTCAGCTCACGACGCTACAGCGGGGCGCCGTTGAAGGTGCCCGAGACCAGCTCGGTCTCGGAGGTGACGGTGGAGCCCTCGAACGCCCGATTGCGCACCGAGAGGCCCTTGCCGAAGATCACCCAGTTCAGGTTGTAGGCCCCGGCCACGACGGGCGAGGCTTCGCGGTACCGACAGGTGTCGTAGCTGCGACCCCGCACGGTGATCGTCTCGCGAGCCTCGTAGGTGAACACCTGCGTCGTGTCGAAGGAGGATGTCTGCGCCGGCTGGCCGGTGCTGGTGGTGGTCGACGTACCGCTGACCCGCTTGCTGAACGACTGCCCGAGCGCCAGGCCGTGCTCGCTGTTGAGGCTGGCCGGGTTGTAGACGGTGCGCGAGGAAGTACGGAAGGCCCCGAAGGAAGTCTCGCCGTCATCCCCCAGCGAAGCGACGAAGCCGCCGGCTGCCACCTGGTCGTAGGAGCGGGAGGTCGTCGTCGAGGTCTGCTGCGTTCCGGACACGGTGGCGACCTGCGTGATGGTGGACTGGGTGCGCACCGCGGCCTGGCCCTCGAAGGTGTCGGCGGCCTCGACCACGAACTGCAGGTCGCTGGTGGCCGCGACCTCGCCCGTGGTCTCGTAGCGTGCCACCAGCCGGTTGCCGATCGTCAGCGCCTGCGCGGCCGGCATCGTGCAGCCGTTGAGCGGGCCGGGCGGGGTGGTGGTGCCGCCACACGAGCCCGGGTAGACGTTGCAGCTGTCGGCCCGGATCATCGGCTCGAACACCGACAGCGGGCCATAGCCCTGCAGCCCGCTGGTGAACGGCGCGAGCACGTAGACCTGGTTGGTGTTGTCCAGGCCCATGTAGGCATTCCGGCCCGGCACATAGCGCACGGTGAACAGCTTGCCTTCGTAGGGGATCGGGGCCGGGTAGTCGATGTAGCTGCCGCCGAGCAGGTCGGGGTACTTCCAGGCGGCCCAGTCGAAAAGCTCCTTGGCGCCGACGCTGGCCAGTGCCTGGGGGCGCTCGCGCGCGGCGGCCGGCGTGGCCGACAGCGCGACGGCCCGATCCTGGGAACGCGCGACGGCCGTGCGCTCGGCCTCGCCACCGCCGCCACAGGCGGCCAGCAGCAACGTCAACGCAGGCGCGCACGCGAGGCGGAGGGGAGGAGGAATCGAGGGCATCGAGAGTCTCCGGCTGGCCGGCTCGGCGGCCCGGGAGCCGAAGATAGCACCGCCGGGAGCCGCGCCGGGTGACCGTGCGCAAGAGCCTGGATCCGGCCGCACCCGACCGCGCCGTCACCGGGCATCCCCGGGGGCCGTGCACCCGGGTGCGCCCTATCCTCGCGCGATGATCACCACCGCAGCGCTCGGACCGCAAGTTCGCCGGTGAGTGCCGTCCCTGCCCCGCGGCCGGCGGCCCGCCCGTCCGACTGGCGCGGCGAGATCGCCGGGGCCTTCGCGGCCACGGCGGCGATGCTGCCGTTCGTGCTGTCGTTCGGCTTCATCGTGTACGGCGTGCTCGGCGACGCGGCCGCGCAGATCGGCCTGACCGCATCGCTGGTGGCCGTGGTGATCGGCGGCGCGGTGGTGCTGCTGGCGGGCCGCGCGCGGTTGCCGGCCGGCTCGCCGAGCGCCTCGGCCTCGTTGATCCTCGGCGGCGCGGTGCTGGCATTGCTGCGCGACGGGGCGTTCGACCCGCGGCAGCCGATGGCGTTGACCACGCTGCTGGCGGCCACCGGCGCCACGGTGGTGGGCTCGGGGCTGCTGATGATCGTGCTCGGCCTGCTCGGCGCCGGCCGGCTGGTGCGCTACGTGCCGCAGCCGGTGCTGGCTGGCTTCATGAACGGCGTGGCGATCCTGATCGTGGTGTCGCAGGTGCCGCCCTTGCTCGGCCTGCCCGGCGGCCGCTGGGCCACCGAGGGCTTCAGCTCGCTGGCCGCATGGCAGGGCCCGGCGCTGGTCGTGGCCATCGGCACCGCGGCGCTGATGGCGGCGATCGGGCGCGGGTTTCCACGCCTGCCGGCGCCACTGGCCGCGATGGTGCTCGCCGGCGTGGCCGTGGGCCTGTGGCAGGCGCTGGGTGCGCCGGGCGGCACGGCGGCCGCGCTGCTGCGCATCGGCGACGTGGACGTGGCGCTGCCGCATGCCGGCACGCTGGCGCCGTGGTGGGATGCGGCCGCCTTCGAGCGGCTGTGGCCGCACGCGCGCACGCTGGCCACCACGGCGGTGATCCTGGCGCTGATCGGCTCGCTCGAGTCGGTGCTCAACCTCGCCGCCGTCGACCAGCTGACCGACGAGCGCACGCCGCCCGACCGCGAGCTGGTGGCGGTGGGCCTGGCCAACGTCGCCAGCGGCGCGCTCGGCGGATTGCCGCTGGTGTACCTGCGGTTGCGCGCCGCGGCCACGTGGAACGGCGGCGGCCACGGGCCGCGCGCGCTGTGGGTCGGCACGCTGCTGCTGGTGCTGGTGTTCACGCTGGCGCTGTCGCTGGTGGCGCGGCTGTCCACCGCGGTGGTGGCTGGCGTGGTGGTGATGCTCGCGTGGTCGCTGGTGGACCGCTGGACGCGCCAGCTCGTGCGGCGCTGGTGGCAGGGTGACCGCAGCGCCGCGCTGCACGGCAACCTCGCCGTGGTGGCGCTGGTGGGCCTGGCCACGCTGGCCTGGGGCTTCGTGGCGGGCGTGGGCGCGGGCGTGGTGGTCTCGGTGGTGCTGTTCGTGCGTGCGATGAACCGGCAGCTGGTGCGAGCGCGATGGCTGGCCACGCAGTTGCCGAGCCGGCGCGTGCATGCCCCGGCCGACGAGGCGCTGCTGGCGCCGCGGCGCGAGCGCATCGAGGTGATCGAACTCGAAGGCGCGCTGTTCTTCGGCAGCGCCGAGCGGCTGATCGACGAGGCCGAGCGGCTGCCGCCGGGGCTGACCGACCTGATCGTCGACCTGCGCCGCGTCTCGACCATCGACGCCTCGGGCGCGATGGCGCTGGCGCAGCTCGTGCAGCGCGTGTCGCGACAGGGCGTGATCCTGCGCCTGTCGGGCGTGCAGCCCGACGACCCGCGCGGGCAGGCGCTGGCCTCGCATGGCGTCGCCCTGTCCGCGGCCGACGGCGGCTCGGCGCGTGGGGTGCTGCGCAGCCACCCCGACCTCGACCGCGCCATCGAGGCCTGCGAATTCGACGTGCTGATGTCGGAGGCCTCGGTGCGTGCGCGCGGTGGCGTGGCGCTGACCGAGTGCCACCTGTACGCCGGCCTCGACGCCCGCGAAGCCGCGGTGCTCACCGCGCTGCTGCGGCAGCGCCGCCTGGCCGCGGGCGAGCGGCTGTTCGCGCAAGGCGACCCGGGCCTCGCGTTGTACGTGCTCACCGCCGGATCGGTGAGCGTGGTGGACGCCGTGCGCGGCCAGCGCTTCGCGAGCTTCTCGCCGGGCATGTGCTTCGGCGAGACCGCGGTGCTCGACGGCGGCGGCCGCACCGCCGACGCGGTGGCCGACGAACCGAGCATCGTGCACGAGCTCTCGGTGCAGGCCTGCACCGAACTCGAGCGCACCGAGCCGGCGCTCGCGGCCAAGGTCTACCGCAACCTCGCCACGCACCTGTCGCAGCGGCTGCGCGCCGCGGCGGCGGGGTGGCGGCACGCGGCGTCGTAGGCGTCGTAGGCGTCTGCGCGGCGACGGATCAGAACACGCGGTGGCGCAGGTAGGCCGCCTGTGGATCTTCCCCGGCGCGGATCGCCTGCACCATCGCGCCTTCGGTGGCCATCTTGGCCTCGGCGGCGGAGATCACGGCCTCCGCGTGCGCCACCGGAATCAGCACGATGCCGTCCCGGTCGGCGATGACGTAGTCGTCGGGCTGCACCGGCGTGCCGCCGATGGCCACCGGCTCGCCGTAGGCCTCGGGCCGCCAGGCGCAGACGATGTCGATCGGCGTGGCGTAGCGCGCGAACACCGGGAAGCCGAGGTCGGCGATGGCCTGCAGGTCGCGGCAGCCGCCGTCGACGATGTAGCCGCGCGTGCCCTTGATCTGCAGCGCCTCGGCCGAGAGCCCGCCGAACAGCGCGCGCACGTCGTCCTGCGGCTGGCACACCACCACGTGGCCCGGCGGCGCCTTCGACAGCAGCCCGGCCCATTCGTAGAGCGAGGTGTGCTTGTCCATCGTCGGGTCGGGTCGGCCGCGCACGGTGTAGACGGGGCCGGCACAACGCATCGTGCGCTCGATGCCGGTGATGGTGCGCGGCAGCACGCGCAGCGGCAGCCCGAGGTCCTTCATCACGTCGTGCACCACCGAGCTGTGGCAGGCCTGCAGGCGATCGGCCAGGGTCGTCATCGGGTTTCCTCCTTCACGGCGTGCCGCGTCACTTCCACGCGAACACCGGTTGCTCGAAGTGCGCCACGCGCGTCGGTCGGCCGGCGATCAGCACCTCGCGGAACTGGTAGATCAGCGCCGCGGTGGGCGCGGCGATCCACGCGCGCCCCACCGGCATGCGCAGCACCGGGTGCTCGCTCTGCGGGATGCGGTTGAGCAGCGGCGCATCCTCGCGCATGAACTCGGCCACCGGGATGCGGTGCACGCTGCGCACCTCCTCCGGGTTGGGCGCGAGCGTGTCGGCGCGGCCGGCCCACACCACCACCGGCGTGATGGCGTAGCCCGAGCGCGTGGCGTAGGTGTCCAGCCGCCCGAGCACGGCCGACGGGTCGAGGTGCAGCCCCACCTCCTCGCGCAGCTCGCGCAGCGCAGCCTCCTCGGCGGTCTCGCGCGGGTCGATGCGGCCGCCGGGCAGCGCCCACTGGCCGGCATGCGCGCGCAGCGTGTCGGCGCGGCGCGTCAGCAGCAGCGCGGCGTCGACGCTCCAGGCTGCCGGCACGGGCAGGTCGGGCAACGCGGCGCCGGTGCCTTCCTCGATCACCACCAGCGCCACCGCCGCCTGGCGCAGCGCGGCGTCCTGCGGTGCGTGCACGGGCCACTCGGCCAGCCGCTGCCGCAGCCGCTCGCGCAGCGCGGTGTCGGCCACCAGCGGCAGGCTGCTCACGCGGACGCCCGGGCGAACTGCTCGGGGTCGATGTCCACGTAGCGCCACCACGAGTACAGGAACGGGTGCGGCCGGTAGCCCACGAACCAGGGCTGCGTGAGCGTCAGCGCCAGCCGGTGCACCTGCGCCTTCATCGGCATGTAGGCCACCAGCAGCCGGTTGGCCTCGTCGAAGGCGGCCTGCCGATCCGGGCCGTCGGGCAACTGCTGGATGCGCTCGTAGATGCGGTTGAACTGCGGCAGGTCGAAGCGGCACAGGTTGTCGGCACCCTTGGCGCCGCCGAACGCCGTGGCCAGGATGTCCTGGCTGTCCGGCGAGCCTGCGGTATTGCCGAGGAACCACATCTGCAGCTTGCCGGCACGCGCGCTCTTGAGCTGCTCGGGCCACTGGCCGATGCCGAACTTCAGCCGCACGCCCACGGCATCGAGCCCCTTCTTCCACATCTCGGCGAACTGCCGGTTGGCGTCACCGGGGTTGATGTGCAGCTCGAGCTCCAGCCGCGAGCCGTCGGGGCGTTCGCGCCAGCCGTCGCCGTCGACATCGCGGTAGCCGTACAGATCGAGCAGCGCGCGCGCGCGGGCCGGGCTGTACTCGCTCATCTCGCTGCGCCAGTCGCTGCGGTAGCCGAAGGTCTGCGGCACCGAGAGCGCCTGCGCCGGGATCGCGAGGTGCTTGCGCAGCAGCCGGATCTCGGAGTCGGTGTCGTAGGCCAGCGAGATCGCACGGCGCAGCGCCACCTGCTCGGGCGTGTAGCCGCCGACGACCGGATCCTCCATGTTGAAGTAGGTGTAGGCGATGTCGGCACGCGGCATGCGGTGCACGCGCAGTCCGCGCGCCGCCAGGTTGGGCGCGAGCTTGCCTCCGGGCACGGCCACGGTGGCGAACTCGTAGGGCACGCCGGTGAACTCGAACTGGTTGGCCAGGAACGACAGCCACAGCGGCTGCGATTGCTCGATGATCGAGATCTCCACGCGGTCGACCATCGGCAGCTTGCGGCCCTTCAGCTGCGCGGCGATGGGGCGCGCGATGTCGTCGTCGCCCGACTCGTCGTAGACCTCGTCGCGGAAGCGTAGGTTGCGCTCGAGCGCGATGAACGACGAGCGCCGCCATTGCGCCAGCCGGAACGGGCCCGTGCCCACCGGGTGCTCGCCGGTGGCGTCGCCGTAGCGCTCGACCACCTCGCGCGCCACCACCCCCGAGACGCCCGGGTGCGCCAGCAGGTACGAGAAGCGCGGGCTGGGCCGCTCCAGCGCGATCTGCAGCGTGTAGCGGTCGGGCGTGACCAGGCCGTCGATGGGCGCGTCGTAGTCGAAGGGCTTGCCGCTGTCCACCGCGCGCTTGCGCAGCGCCTCCAGTCCTGCGATGCGTTCGTCGCGCAGGCCGTTGTAGCGCGGACTCTTCCAGCGCGGGTCGAAGTGGCGCTTCAGGCTGTAGGCGAGGTCGGCCGCGGTGAGTTCGCGCGGCTGCCCGCCGAACGCAGCATCGTCGGCAAAGAGGATGCCGGGGCGCAGGCGCAGCGTGTACCGCTGGAAGTCGGCGCTGACCTCGGGCAGGCCGGTGGTGAGCTGCGGCTTGATCTTCACCGGCCGCGCCAGGTAGTCGTAGGTCAGCGGCGATTCGAAGATGTTGCCGACGACGCCGGTGGAGTAGATGTCGGAGACCTGTGCCGGATCGAAGTTGGTCTCGGCGATCGGGAACGAGTAGCGCAGCACCTTCGCCCGCGCCGAGGCAGGAGCCGCGGCAACGGCCGCAGGCATCGCCAGCGTCGCGGCGGCGGCGCCGATGCGGCGCAACGCGTCGCGGCGCTCGGACGGTTGGGGCACCCGCAGATCGTCCATGGCTCAGTTGCCCGATGCCGCGGCCAACGCCTGCCAGCGCTTGAGGAAGTCGGCGCGCTTTGCGGCGGCTTCGTCCTCGTCGATCGGAAACACCTTGATGCTGCCCAGCGCCGGCAGCTGCACGAGCTTGGAGACGTCGATGTCGCTGCGCGCCGGGCGGCGGAAGGCGGCCAGCAGCAGCTCGGTCTGCGCCTCCTTGCTCAGCAGGTGGTCGCAGACCTTCTTCGCCAGCTCGCCGGCCGGCGCGCCCTTGATCAGCGCGAAGAACTCGGGCGTCGTGAAGGTGCCGTCGCTGGGGTAGACGAGGCTGATCTCCTTTTGCCCGCCGGCCACGTAGGCGTAGGCGTTGGACTCGAACGTCAGGCCCACCGGGAACTCGCCCTGCCCGACGCTGCGCAGCACGGTGGCCGCGGCGCTGGTCACCTTCACCTGGCCGGCCAGGCGCTTGAGCCCATCGGCGCCCAGCATCTTCTCCACGCCCCACAGGATCGTCAGCGCCGTGCTGCTGTTGGCGGGGTCGGCGATGATGATCTTGCCCTTGAAGCGGGCGTCCATCAGGTCGGCCCAGGTCTTCGGCGCCGCGCCGCCGCCGAGCTGCTTGGTGTTGACCATCGCCACCGCCACGTGCACGTTGGCCGCCGACCACAGGTTCTGCGGGTGGTGCAGCGCGGCGGGAATGGCCGAGAGCTCCGGCGAGCGGTACGGCTCGAGCAACGCCTTGAACGCGCCCAGCGTGTTGGCCGAGCTGCTCCAGAAGATGTCGCCCTGCGGCTTGGCGGCCTCGGCCTCCAGCCGCCGCAGCAGCTGCCCCGAGCCGCCGGTGATGGCCGAGAGCTTCACGCCGGGTAGCCGCTTGCCCGCGGTCTCGACCACCGCCTCGAAGGCCTGCTGGTTGTTGGACGTGTAGATGACGACGCTGCCCGACTGCGCGCGAACAAGGCCGACGGGCAGCACGAGCGAGGCGCCCAGGCCGGCGACGGCGGTGCGGCGGTTGACGGGATGGGTCATGCGGTCTCTCCTGCGGACGGTTGGTACGGGAACTCAGCTGCGCGATGCGAAGAGGTCGATTCTGAAGACCTTCGTGGCCACCGCGATCGGCACCACGATCACGGCGATCAGCAGCAACCCGTAGGCCGAGGCCTGCGCCATCAGGCCGCTGTCGATGAGGCGGAAGATGCGGATCGGCATGGTCTCGCGGTCGCCCGAGTACACGATGATGCTGGCGCTCAGCTCGGCCACCGTGGTGGTCCACGTCAGCACCGCGGCGGCCACGATGGCCGGCGCCATCAGCGGCAGCACCACGCGGAAGAAGGTGCGCACCGGCGGCACGCCCAGGCTGATCGAGGCCTCCTCGATCGAGTCGGGGATGTTGTACAGCGTGCTCGATGCGTTGCGCGTGCCGAACGGCAGCCGCCGCACCACATAGGCCAGCACGATGATCGCGCCGGTGCCGGTGAGCGGCAGCCAGCCGGTGTTGAAGCTCATCAGGAGGCCGATGCCGATCACCGTGCCCGAGAGCGCCAGCGGCAGCGCGGTGAGGTAGTCCAGCCACGGCGTCAGCGCGTTGCGCTTCTTCACCACGAGGTAGCTGATCAGCACCGCCAGCGTGATGCCGATGGCGGTGGCGATGGCCGCGTAGGCCAGCGTGTTCAGCAACGGGTCGATCGCGCGCGTGAACACGCGCTCGAGGTGCGCGGTGGTCCACTCGCCCCAGCGCATCACCGGCCCACGCGCCGCCGTGAACGCGCCCACGACGATGCTGGCCACCGGCAGCAGCGACACCGCCACCACCAGCCCCGCCGCCCCGCCCAGCAGCGCACCGCGCCCGCCCGCCAGTCGCTGCGGCTGTGCGCCGCGGCCCTGCACCACCTCGCGCCGGCCGCGCGCCACCACGCGGCGCTGCGCCCACAGCGCGAGCATCACGATCGCCACCGACAGCGTGGCCAGCGTGCTCTGCAGCGTGGGGTCGGAGCCGACCTCCGAGACCGTGGCCTGGTAGGTGAGCACCGACAGCAGTGGCACCTTGTTCGACAGCACCATCGCCACCGCGAAGTTGCCCACCACCAGCGTGAACACCAGCAGCGCGCTGGCCGCGATGGCCGGGAGCACCACCGGCAGCAGCACTTTCCAGCGCGAGGCCGCTGGCGACGTGCCCAGGCTCTGCGCCGCTTCCTCGAGCTGCACGTCGAAGCCGCGGATCGCCGCCAGCGTGCCGATGTAGACGTAGGTGTAGTAGGTGAAGGTCAACACCGTGACCAGGCCCGTCCAGCCGTAGAAGCTGGGCAGCGCGATGTCGCGCTCGGCCAGCGCCCGTGTGACGAGGCCGTTGTTGCCGACCATCATCAGCCACGTCTGCGCGGCGATGACCTCGGGCACCACCAGCGTGACCAGCGGCAGCACCGCGACGATCCCCTTGCCGGGAAAGTCGAACCGCGCGGTGAACCAGGCCAGCGGCACGCCGATCAGCAGCGCGAACAGCGTGACGACGGCACCCAGCAGGACCGTGTTGAACACCGCCTGCAGGTACTTGGGGTCAGAGGCCACCAGCGCCCAGCCCGATCGGCCCGCACCGCGGCCGAAACTGCCGAGCAGGACGTTGCCCAGCGGCATCAGCAGGAACACCACGAGCAGCGCCAGCGCGGCCAGCGTGAGCCACGGCCACGGCGAGCGCAGGTCGAGGCCGAGCCGGCTGCCGGGTGCGGCGACGGCGGTCACGGCGCCAGCACCAGCGTGGACGCCGGATCGAAGCGGAGCCTGCCGGGGTCGCCCACCTGGAGCGCGTCGTGTCCAGGGCCGTGGCGATCGACCTGCAGCTGCTCGCCACCGGGCAGCTGCACGCGGTAGCTCGTCTTCTCGCCGAGGTACTGGCGGCGCAGCACGCGCACCGACACCGCGGCCGAGTCTGGAGCGTCAGACGTGTCGGGCCTGAGCGCCAGCGTCTCGGGCCGCGCCATCAGCAGTGCAGCACCGGCCGGCAGCGCCGACACCGCCTGCGCAGGCACCGCCACAGGCTGCGCGCCGCCGAGCGCGACCGACGTGCGCTCGCCGGCAGCCACCGCGGAGGACAGCGTCACCGGCAGCAGGTTGGCCGCACCGACGAAATCGGCCACGTAGCCGGTGGCCGGCCGGCGATAGATCTCGGCCGGCGTGCCGACCTGCTCGAGCCGGCCGCGGTTCATCACGCCGATGCGGTGCGACAGCGCCAGGGCCTCGTCCTGGTCGTGCGTGACGAACACGGTGGTGATGCCGGCCTCGGCCTGCAGCTCGGCGATGGTCTGGCGCACCTGCAGCCGCAGCTTGGCGTCGAGGTTGGACAGCGGCTCGTCCATCAGCAGCACCTGCGGCTGGATGACCAGCGCGCGCGCCAGCGCCACGCGCTGACGCTGCCCGCCGGAGAGCGCCGCGGGCAGCCGCTCGCCGAGTGCCGAGAGGCCCACGCGCTCCAGCGCCTCGCCCACGCGGCGCCGCAGGTTTTCCGCATCCACGCGGCGCGCACGCAGCCCGTACGCGACGTTGTCGGACACCGTCTTGTCGGGGAACAGCGCGTAGTCCTGGAACACCATGCCGATGTCGCGCAGGTGCGGCGGCACGCGCGTCACGTCGCGCTCGCCGAAGCGGATGCACCCGGCGCGCGCCGCCACGAAGCCGGCGATCGTGCGCAGCAGCGTGGTCTTGCCGCAGCCGCTGGGGCCTAGCAGCGTGAAGAACGAGCCGCGCTCGATGTCCAGGTGCAGGCCGTCGATCACGGCCGCGCCGCCGTAGTCGACGGTCAGCGCCTCGATGTGGATGCCGGGGCGGGCCGGCGATGGCGAGTTCATCGGGAGTCTCGTTCTTGTGTGAGCCGCGCGGCGAGCCCGCGGTCGGCCCGCCGAGTCTGCCGCATCAGCCGGGCGCCTGGGCCACCAGCGCCAGCGCCTCGCGGTGGCGCGCCGGGTCGCCTGCGGCCAGCACCTGCGAGCCACTGTCCAGCGTGACCGGTGCGCCCTGCCAGTCGGTGATGACGCCGCCGGCGCCTTCGATCAGGGGGCGGAACGGCGCGTAGTCCCAGACCTTGAAGCCGGCGTCGATGGCGATGTCGGTGCGCCCGGCGGCCAGCAGCCCGTAGCTCAGGCAGCAGCCGCCGTAGATGCGCCACGCGGTGCGCGTGCGCAGGGCCTCCAGCGCGGGGCGTTCGACCGCCGACAGGAAGTCGGGGTTGCTGGTGGTGAGGATGGCCTGCGCCAGGCCCGGACAGGCGCGCGTGCGCAGCGGCGCGCCGTTCATCGTGCTGGCGCGCCCGGCCGCGCCGACGTAGCGCTGCCGCGTCACCGGCAGGTGCATCACGCCGATCACCGGTACGCCCTGCCAGGCCAGCGCGATCAGCGTGCCGAACACCGGCACGCCGGCCACGAACGGCGCCGTGCCGTCGATCGGGTCGAGGATCCACACTGCCTCGGCGTCGGGTGCGCTCGCGCCGGCCTCCTCGCCGAGGATGCCGTGCGCGGGGAAGCGCGCGCCGATCAGCTCGCGCAGCCTCGCCTCGATCTGCGCATCCAGCGCGGTGACGAAGCTGCGATCGGCCTTCACCTGCACCTCGGGCCGCAGTGCGGCGGCCGGCGCCAGCAGCGCGTGCGCGGCATCGGCCAGCTCGTGCGCGAAGGCGAGCCAGTCGTCCAGGTGGCGCTCGGCCGGCAGGGGTGTGGCCACGCGCACCCTCAGCGCGGCGGCAGACCGACCTCGGGCAGCGTCGGGCGCTTCGCCAGCGCCTCGTCCATCACGTGCTGCACATGCGCCAGGTCGTCGCCCTGCAGCGGCAGCCGCGGCGGCCGCGTGCGCCAGGTGCCGCGGCCCATGCGGTGCTCGCACCACTTGATGCACTGCACGAGGTCGGGCCGCGCGTCGAGGTGCAGCAGCGGCATGAACCATTCGTACAGCGGCATCGCCTCGGCGATGCGGCCGGCGCGCGCCAGCCGGAACAGCGTCTCGCCCTCGCGCGGGAAGGCGTTGCTCATGCCCGAGACCCAGCCCACCGCGCCCATCGCCACGCTCTCGACCACCACGTCGTCCAGCCCGGCGAACAGCACGAAGCGGTCGCCGACGATGCGCCGCGTGTCGATGAAGCGCCGCGTGTCGCCGGAGCTGTCCTTGAAGCAGACGATGTTCTCCACGTCGGCCAGGCTGGCCAGGATGTCGGGCGTGATGTCGTTCTTGTAGATCGGCGGGTTGTTGTAGATCATCACCGGCAGGTCGACGCCCTGCGCCACGCTGCGGAAGTGCGCGGCCGACTCGTGCGGCTTGGCCGAGTAGACGAGCGCCGGCATCACCATCACGCCGTCGACGCCCACGCGTTGCGCGGCCTGCGCGGTCTCGATGGCGAACGCGGTGGTGAACTCGGCGATGCCGCAGATCACCGGCACGCGTCCCGCCGCCACGCTCTTGGCCGCTTCCATCACCTGCACCTTCTCGCTGCGCGTGAGGCCGGTGTTCTCGCCGACGGTGCCGCAGACGATGAGGCCCGAGACACCGTCGCGCACCAGCGCGTCGATGACCTTGGCGGTGGCGTCGATGTCCAGCGAGTAGTCCTCGCGGAACTGCGTGGTGACGGCGGGGAAGACCCCGGTCCAGGAGACGGCGTGAGGCATCGGCAAGACTCCGGTGGTGCGCCGCGCCCCGACCGCCGGGGCGCGAAAACCCCTCTGCGTGGGGGCGCGCGAAGTGTGTAGCGTGCCACACCATGCACGACCAACCCGCACCGACACGCATCATCGACAGCCACACCGGCGGCGAGCCCACGCGCCTGGTGATCAGCGGCGGCCCCGACCTCGGCAGCGGCCCGATGGCCGTGCGCCGCGAGCGCTTCCGCGAGCACCACGACGCGTGGCGCCGGGCGCTGGCCAACGAGCCGCGCGGCAACGACGTGATCGTCGGTGGCATCGTCACGCCGCCGGAGCGGCCGGGCAGCGTCTGCGGCGTCGTCTACTTCAACAACGCCGGCTACCTCGGCATGTGCGGCCACGGCACGATCGGGCTGGTGGCCACGCTCGCCTGGCTGGGCCGCATCGGCCCGGGCGTGCACGCGATCGACACGCCGGTGGGCCCGGTGCAGGCCGAACTGCACGATGACGGCGGCGTCACGGTGGCCAACGTGCCGTCGTACCGGCTGCTGCACCACGTGGCCGTCGACGTGCCGGGCCACGGCCGCGTGCACGGCGACGTGGCCTGGGGCGGCAACTGGTTCTTCCTGTGCCACGAACATGGCCTCGCGATCGATGCGGCGCAGTTGCCCGCGCTCACCGACCTCGGCCGGCGCATCCGTGACGCACTCGCCGCCGCCGGCATCACCGGAGCCGATGGCGCGTTGATCGACCACGTCGAGCTGCTGGGCCCGCCGGCGCGGCCCGAGCACCAGGGCCGCTCGTTCGTGCTGTGCCCCGGCGGCGCCTACGACCGCTCGCCCTGCGGCACCGGCACCAGCGCCAAGCTCGCCTGCCTGGCCGCCGACGGCACGCTCGCGCCCGGGCAGGTGTGGCGCCAGGAAAGCGTGATCGGCAGCGTGTTCGCTGCGCGCTACGAGGCCGACCCGGAAGGCCGCGGCCGCGTGCGGCCGTTCATCCACGGCCGCGCGCACGTGGTGCTGGACGCCCAGGTGGTGTTCGACCCGGCCGATCCGTTCGCCTGGGGGCTGTGAACGTGGGTGCATCGGATTCCGCCGCGCCGGCACCGCCGCTGCCGCCGTTGCCCCCGATCGGCACCGGCGAGACGGAAGCCGACGTGCTCGTGATCGGCGCCGGCGTGATCGGCCTGTCGATCGCGTGGCAGCTCTTGCAGCGCGGACGCGGCGTGTGCGTGATCGACCGCGAGTCGGTGGCCGCGGGCGCCAGCCGCGGCAACGCCGGCGCCTATGCGTTCTCCGACATCCAGCCGCTCGCCTCGCCCGGCATCTGGCGCCAGGTGCCGCGCTGGCTGGTCGACCCGCTCGGGCCGCTGGCGTTGCGGCCGGCGTACCTGCCGCAGATCACGCCGTGGCTGCTGCGCTTCGCGGTGGCGAGCCGGCCCTCGCACGTCGACGCAAGCATCCGCGCGCAGGTGGCGCTGAACCGCCTCTCGGCCGAGGCCACGCCGCGGCTGCTGGCGTCGATCGACGCGTCCGGCATGCTGCACGAGGACGGCAACCTGCACCTCTACGAAACCGAGGCGCAGTGGCGCGCGTCGCTGCCCGGCTGGCAGCAGCGTGCCGCCCACGGCATCGCCTTCGAGCACGCGCACGGTGCCGCCGCGCTGGCGCGCTGGCAACCGGGGCTGAGCCCGGCGCTGACGGTGGGCACCTTCGTGCCCGGCTGGTCGACGATCGACGACCCGCTGGTGCTGGTGCAGCGGATGGCCGAGCGCTGCGCAGTGCAGGGCGCGCGGCTGCGGCGCGCGCAGGCCACCGTGGTGGCACCGGGCGCCGATGGCGTGCACGTGCACCGGGCGGACGGCGCGCCGCTGCGCGCGCGGCAGGTGGTGGTGGCCGCGGGCGCCTGGTCGCACCGGCTCGCCGTGACGCTGGGCGAGCGCATCCCGCTGGAGACCGAGCGCGGCTACAACACGACGTTGCCGCCCGGCGCCTTCCCGCTGACGCGGCAGCTCACCTTCCCCGACCACGCTTTCGTCGTCACACCCATCGGCGGCGGCGTGCGCGTGGGCGGCGCGGTGGAGCTGGGCGGGCTGGAGGCCGAGCCCGACTTCCGCCGCGCCGACACGCTGCTGGCAAAGGCGCGGCGCTTCCTGCCCGGGTTGAACGCAAAGGGCGGCACGCGCTGGATGGGCTTCCGCCCGTCGCTGCCCGACTCGCTGCCGGCCATCGGCGCGTCGCGGCACGACCCCCGCGTGCTGTACGCCTTCGGCCACGGGCACCTGGGGCTGACGCAGTCGGCGGCGACCGCGGAGATCGTGGCGGCGCTGGCCGGCGGCGAGACGCCGCCGATCGACCTCGCGCCGTACAGACCTCAACGTTTCACCTGATGTCGACAGGTGCCGAGGCCGCTGCCCGCGACGGCGGGCCCGAGTCGCCGCTCGTCGTGGTGCACGAGGACGCCCACGTGGTGGCGCTCGACAAGCCGGCCGGGCTGCTGTGCGTGCCGGGCCGCGGCGCGGAGGGGCTCGTACGCAACCTGTGGTCGCTGGCGCTGCCGCGCTGGCCCACGCTGCGCATCGTGCACAGGCTGGACCAGGCGACTTCCGGCCTTGTGCTGTTCGCGCTCGATGCCGACGCGCACCGCACGCTCTCGGCGGCCTTCGAGAACCGCGCGGTGGACAAGCGCTACGAGGCGCTCGTGCACGGGTGGCCTGCCGGCGAATCCGGCTCGATCGACCTGCCGCTGGCCGCCGATTGGCCGAACCGGCCGCGGCAGCGGGTGGACCGCGAGCGGGGCAAGCCGTCCCTGACGCACTGGCGCGCGCTGGCCCGGGGCGCGGGCGAGAGCCGGCTCGAACTGCAACCGGTCACCGGCCGCTCGCACCAGTTGCGCGTGCACCTCGCGACGATCGGCCACCCTGTGCGGGGTGATCGCCTCTACGGCCCCACGGACGATGCTGCGCCGCGGCTGATGCTGCATGCGCACTCGCTCCGGCTGCTGCACCCGGTGCGCGGCGGAGAGCTGGCACTCGAATCGGCCGTGCCGTTCTGAGCACTCGGATTCCACAGCCCGTGCACCGGCCGCCCACGGTCGGCGCACCGTCCACCCCCCTGCAGTCCACCAAACTCGCCGCCCCCGATCGACAGCTTCTACACCGGGTTGTCCACGCAGTTGTCCACCGGTTGCCAACCGGTCTTGCCGTGGCCCCTCCACGCCGACTCCACAGCCACTGCACAGGCCTGTCCACCGCGCGGCGCTATGCTGCGCCGATGTACACCGCACCCCTGGCCATCGTCACCGGCGCCTCGCGCGGACTCGGCACCGCGCTGGCCGAACAACTCGCCGCGTCCGGGCACACCGTGCTCGGGCTGTCGCGCCGCACCGCCGCGCTGCCCGCCTCGGTGGAGCAATGGCCGGTGGACCTGGCCGAGGCCGGGCCTGTCGCCGAGCGGCTGGCGCAGTGGCTGCGCGAACGCCGCGGCGCGCCGTCTGCGGTGCTGATCAACAACGCCGGCGTGGTGTCGCGCCCGGCGCCGCTGGAGGCCATCGACGCGGCCGACCTGCGCAACGCGATCCGCGTCGGCCTCGAGGCGCCGCTGCTGCTCACCGCCGCCTTCCTCGCCGCCACCGCCGACTGGACGGTGCCGCGCCGCGTGATGCTGGTGTCCTCGGGACTCGGGCGCCGTGGCATGGCCGGCAGCGCGTCGTACTGCGCGGCCAAGGCCGGCCTGGACAACCTGGCCCGCGCGCTCGCCCTGGAGCAGGCCGCGCAGCCGCACGGCGCCCGCATCGCCTCGGTGGCCCCGGGCGTGATCGACACCGAGATGCAGCAGCAGCTGCGCGGCGCCGACCCGGTGCTGTTCCCCGAACGCGAGCGCTTCGCCGCGCTGCACCGCGACGGCCAGCTCGACAGCCCAGCCACCGCGGCGGCCAAGCTGCTGCGCCTGCTGGCGCGCGACGACTACGGCGACGAGTCCGTGACCGACGTGCGCGGCGCCTGAGCGGTCAGCCCAGCCAAGCCGCCAGGTCGGCCTTGAGCTGCGCCAGGTCGGCCTGGCGCGTGTACATCATGTGCCCGGCGTCGTAGTAGCGGTGCTGCACGCGCGCCAGCACGTCGGCCGGCGCGTCGAGCTGCGCGAGCGACCAGTCGCTGGCGCTGTACGGCGTGCCCAGGTCGTAGCGGCCGCTGGCGGCCAGCACCTTCAGGTGCGCATTGCGGCGCAGCGCGCGGGCCAGGTCGCCGCTGGTGCTGGCGAACCCCATCTTGTCGCCCTTGGGGCCGTCGCCGCCGCGCATCCAGGTCCAGCCCATGTTGACCTCGCGGTTCAGCACCTGGTAGCGCTCCTCGATCTGCAGGCCCAGCGTGCGCCCGAAGTAGTCCATCGCCGCCATCGTGTACGGGCCCTCGATCGACTCGATGCCGGGGTCGAACTCCCACTCGCGCGTGCGGTGGGCGGCCATCGGGCCGGTGACGCGCGCGTCGAGCCGGCCGACCTGCAGGCCCTTGTCGCGCATCGCCTCGAAGAAGTACACGTGGTCGGCGATGCGCAGGTTCTTCTCCTCCACCAGCGCCTGCGGCAGCCCGGTGAGCTCGGCCAGCCGCGCCGCCACCTTGCCGCGCTGCACGGTGGACAGCCGCGCGCCGGCATGCAGCGCCGCGAGGTACTCGGGCACGTAGGCCTCGGCCGCCTCGCGCGCCGCGGCGCTGGAGGCGCCCAGCGGGCCCTTCAACAGCCCGTGGTACTGCGACACGTTGGCCATGGCCGGCAGGAACAGGGCGTACGGCAGGTCGTTGCCCGGCGAGAAGACCAGCGTCTGCAGGTCCATCGCGCAGGACACCAGCACCACGCCCGACGGCGGGATGCCCATCTCGGCGAGCTTGTTGGCCAGCGCTGCGCCGCGCGTGGTGCCGTAGCTCTCGCCGGCCAGGTACACGGCCGAGCCCCAGCGCTGGTGGCGCGTGAGCCACAACCGCATCACCTCCGACAGCGCCTCGACGTCGCCGTCCACCGACAGCATCTTCTTGCGCGCTGCCTCGCTGGCACACACCGACCAGCCGGTGTGCGGCGGATCGATGAAGACGAGGTCGAAATGCTCGAGCCAGGTGAGCGGGTTGTCGCTCACGGCATAGGGCGCGCGCGGCATGCTGCCGTCATCGGGCACGATGACGCGCTTGGGCCCGAGCGCCCCCAGGTGCAGCCATACCGAGGCCGAGCCGGGGCCGCCGTTGAAGGCGAAGCACACCGGCCGTGCCGCGGCAGCCACGCCCTTGGCGAGGTAGGCGGTGGTCATCACCGCGGCCTGCGGCGGCGCGCCGGCACCGGCGAGGTTGCCGTCGACCACCGGCAGGAAGGCGACGTGCGCGGTGTAGTCGAGCGTGGTGCCGTTGGCGAGACGGCAGCTGCCGCTGGACACGGCGGCATCGCGCACAACGAGCTTTTCGACGCGCTCGCGCAGGCGCCTGTCGGCCTCGCTCTCGGGGGCCTTGGCGGCGGGGGTCTCGGGCTTGGCGGTGTCGGACATGGCGGGGGTCTGAAAATCGAAGCGCGAGACGTTACCGCAAGCCCCGGTCTGCGTCGCCCCGCTCGGCGGGCCGATGTGTTTCAGCGGCCGGCGAGCAGCTGTGCGTACAGCGGCAGGTCGACGTTGCCGCCCGAGAGGATCACGCCGACGCGCTTGCCGCGCACGTCCACGGCACCTTCCAGCGCCGCTGCAGCGCCCAGGCAGCCGGTGGGCTCCACCACCATCTTCAGCCGCTCGGCGAAGAAGCGCATCGTGCGCACGAGCTGCTCGTCGCTCACCGTGGCGATGCGCGCCACGAGCGCGTGGATGACGGCGAACGTGAGCTGCCCGCAGGCCTGCGTCTGCGCGCCGTCGGCCAGCGTGCGCGGCGTGTCGATGCGCACGATCTCGCCGCGCGCCAGGCTCTGCTGCACGTCGTTGCCGGCCTCGGGCTCCACGCCCACCACCTCGATGCCCGGCGACAGGTGATGCGCCGCCACGGCGCAGCCCGAGACCAGCCCGCCGCCGCCCACGCACACCAGCAACAGGTCCAGCGGGCCGGTCTCGTCGATCAGTTCGGCGGCCGCGGTGCCCTGCCCGGCCATCACGTGCGCGTGGTCGTAGGGCGGAATCAGCGTCATGCCGCGTTCCTGCGCCAGGCGCCGGCCGATGGCCTCGCGGTCTTCGGTGTAGCGGTCGTACAGCACCACCTCGCTGCCGCGCTGGCCCTCCTGGTAGCCGCGCGTGGCCGCGAGCTTTGCGGCCGGCGAATCGTGCGGCATGACGATCACCGAGGGAATCGCGAGCAGCCTGGCCGACAACGCGATGGCCTGCGCATGGTTGCCCGACGAGTACGCGATCACCCCCGTGCGTCGCTGCTCGGGCGTGAACTGCGCCAGCGCGTTGTAGGCGCCGCGGAACTTGAACGCGCCCATGCGCTGGAAGTTCTCGCACTTGAAGTACAGCTCGGCGCCGGTGCGCTCCTCGGCGGTGCGCGAGCGCCGCACCGGCGTGCGGTGGGCCACGCCGGCCAGGCGCTCGCGGGCGGCGGCGATGTCGTCGTAGGAGATCGGCAGTGGAGCGCTGTTCATGTCGGATCCTGGAATCCGCCGCGGCGGAAGGTCAGCACGAGCGTGTCGCGGTGACCCTCCTCGCCGTCGACGAGGGGCTGGATGGGGGTGGATTCGTGGATCACGCGCTCGTCGTCGAGCAGCAGCGTGCTCCATGGCTCGGCCAGCGTGAAGCGCATGCCCTGCGGGCCGCGGGCATCGAACACCCGCGTCTCGCCGCCCTTGATGCGGTGGCGCGCCACCAGCGCCACCGCGACGAGGTCGACACCGTCGCGGTGCGCGCCCTCGGGCGTCGGGCGGCCGATGCCGCCGGCAGTGTCGATGCGGAAGGCGTGCGCTTCCACGTACCAGCGTTGCGCGCCGCGCAAGGCCGACGCCTCGCCGGCCAGCGCCACCAGCAGCGCCTGCCAGGCCGGATCGGCGGCCAGCGAGGCCGGCAGCGGCTCGAACCAGCGCTCGATGCCGCCGTGCAGCGCGTTGTAGGACACCGGCTGCCAATGCGCCCGGTGCGGCACGGTGTCCACGCGGCTTCCGTCGACGATGTAACTGCCGTGGCGGCGGTGTCGGTAGCGCCCGCCGTCCTTCAGGTGGCGATCGGGCGGCAGGTCGTCCCAGAGCGGCTGCCAGGCCGTGAAGGCGGCCAGTGGCTGCCCGGCCCGGCGCGCCAATGAGGCGGCGTCGATCACGGCATAGCCGGCTGCCTGCAGCTGCTGCGGCAGGTCGGGCAACGCAGTCAGGGGGGGTGAGAGGTTCATCAGGTGGGATCCACGCGGGCAAAGCGTCAGGAATTCATAAGTCGTTGCACGCACAGTGTCAGCCGCCCGAGCCGTCGGCCGTTATCACCTGTGGGCCAGTGCCGGGCCCGGAACGACATGAATGCCTTGACCGACCCCGCCGGATCCCCCGCGCTGCTCGACATCATCGACCTGAAGTGGTTGCTGGCCGGTGATGGGCACCGGGTGCACGTGGAGCGGGTGCTGAACGATCCCGAGTACGCGCGGCGCTGCCTGCTGCTGGCCCTGGGCTCGACCAACGAGGCCGCACAACGCGCCGCCCGCCGCCTGGCCGAACGGCTGGGGCTGCCGCTCGATCAGCCATCCTCATGAGCACATGTGGCTTCGCCACTGTGCTCATTCCCCCTTGGGGGGGCGGCCGGCATGGCCGGCCTGGGGGTCCTCGTAACGCCCGAGCCGCACCGTGGTGTGGCCCGGCTTGAGGTTGCTGATGCCCGGCATCACGAGCACCGTGTCGTCATAGGGCGCGAGCCAGACCCGATCGCCGTCGCGGGCGATCGGCGTGCCGGCCTTTTCCACCACCGACAGCCCCACCGCGGGCACCAGGAAGTGGAACTGCGGGGTTTTCGCCACCACCGCCTCGGTGACGCGCACCAGCCGCTGGCGCGGCGGCAGCGGCAACGACAGCCGTGGCGTCGTCCATGCGCGGTCGACCACGCCGGTGAGCGCCAGGAAGCGCAGCAGCGTGTCCCAGGCCACGTCGGCGGACGACTGCTCCCAGTGCTGGCCGCATTCGATCAGCAGCGCCCGCTTCGGTGACGCCGGATCGCCGAAGCCGCCGCGCTCGACCATCCGCAGCCCCGACGGGTGGCCGGTGTCGATCAGCAGGTCGGCCGGCACGCCCAGTTCGCGCGCGTAGGCGGCGTTCTTGTCCTGCGTGCCGCACACCATCAGCGGGCGGCAGGGCTCGCCCATCGAGTGGATGTCCAGCAGCAGCTCGGCGTCGTCCACGTAGGGGCGCAGCGCCCGTGCGCGGCGCAGTTCCACCGAATCGCGCGAGCCGTCCAGCTCCGCATCGCTCCAGACCCGGTTCAGGTCCTCGTCGATGCACCGGGAGCGGTAGGGGTCGTCGGCGTCGAAACTGTCGTAGGCCTCGACATTGGCGAAGGCCACCGTCAGCCGCCCTGCCGCCAGCGGTGGCCGGTCGGCCAGCAGCCGGTCCACGGCGATGGCGCCGCAGATCTCGTTGCCGTGGGTCAGCGCCTGCACCATCACGCGCGGGCCGGGCCGGCCACTGTCGAACACGTGCACGTACGGCACCGGCTGGCCGCCCCGGCGCCAACGGGTGATGTCCGGCGGGCTGAGCTCGATCGGCGGCGTCATCGCGCGGCTCCCGGCGCCCGGCGGGCGGCGATCGCCTCGAGCAATCCCATCAGCTGCGCCTGCAGCACGGGAAAGTGGCCGTTGCGCTCGCGGGTGGTCTCGTCCATGTAGAGGCGCTTGTTCAATTCGATCTGCAGGCTGTGGCGGCCGGCCGCGGGGTCGGCGTAGGCGCGCACCAGCTCCACCCCCTTGAACGGGTCGTTCAGCCGCACGTCGTAGCCCAGCGCGGCGAGGTGGCCACGCACGAACTCGGTGAAGTCGGCGTCGCAGGTGGTGCCGTCGCGGTCGCCGAGCACGATGTCGGGGCGGATCCGGCCAGCGCCGCCTTCGCCCATCGCGCCGCTGACGGCGTTCATCGAGTGGCAGTTCAGGTGCCAGACCACGCCGAAGTCGGCATGCGCGGCGTCCAGCAGGCTGCGCAGCGTGGCGTGGTACGGCGCGTGGCAGGCCGCCACGCGCCGCCGCACCTCGGCCACGGAGAGCTTGCGGGCATAGATCGGGCGGCCGTCGTCGAGCGTGCGCCAGATCAGTGCCTTGCCGATGCGCGCCTTGCCGCTCGGCCGGTGGGCGTCGGGCCAGGGCTCGTCGAGCAGGTCGAGGTCGATGTCCTCGGCGTGGCGGTTGGGGTCGAGGTAGGTGCGCGGGAACTGCGCCGCCAGCAGCGGGATGCCGCGCTCGGCGGCGGGGCGATAGAGCAGGTCGATGTGACTGTCCTCGCCGTCGCGCAGCTCGCTCTCCGGCAGCGCGGCGCCGAAGTCGGCGGGGAAGTGGAAACCCGAATGCGGAGAGTCCAGCACCACCGGCACGGCGGGCCGGCGCGGCCCGTGCACGAGCAGGATCGGTTCTTGCATCGGAGGAGTATCCCGTATCGCCGCGGCGGGCCCGGGCGGACCCCGATGGTCACCCTGACCCTGCCCGCTAGCATCGCCACTCCCGGTTTTCCAGGCGCTGAGCGCCAGAGGTCTGCAATGAACGAACGTGATCTGCGTGCCCTGATCGAAGAGGTCCGTGTCGGCCAGCTGCCCCGCCGCAGCTTCATCGAACGCATGCTGGGGCTCGGCCTGACGGCGCCGATCGCCTCGATGATGCTGATGCACGAGGGCATCGCGCAGACCTCCACGATGCCGCCCTACAAGCCGACCAAGCGCGGCGGCGGCGGCCCGCTGAAGCTGATCTACTGGCAGGCCGCCGTGCACCTGAACCCGCACTACGCGGGCGGCACGAAGGACCAGGACGCCAGCCGCATCTTCTACGAGCCGCTGGCCAGCTGGGACAGCGAAGGCAACCTGGTGCCGATCCTGGCCGCCGAAGTACCTTCGCGGGCCAATGGCGGCCTCGGCGCCGACGGCAAGAGCGTGGTCTGGAAGCTCAAGCGCGGCGTCAAGTGGCACGACGGCCGCGACTTCACCGCCGACGACGTCGTGTTCACCGCCGCCTACGCCGGTGACCCGGCCGCAGCGATGACCACCGTCAGCACCTACCGCGACATCAAGGTCAGCAAGGTCGATTCGCACACGGTGCGCATCGACTTCGCAAAGCCCACGCCGTTCTGGGCCGAGCCGTTCGTCGGCAGCGTCGGCCTGATCCTGCCCAAGCACGTCTTCGAGGGCTACATGGGCGCCAAGTCGCGCGACAACCCGGCCAACCTGAAGGCGGTGGGCACCGGCCCGTACAAGGTCGTCGACTTCAAGCCCGGCGACACGCTGCGCGGCGCCGCCAACATGGAGTACCACGTTCCCAACCAGCCCTTCTTCGACACGGTCGAGGTCAAGGGCGGCGGCGACGCCACCAGCGCCGCGCGCGCGGTGCTGCAGACGGCCGAGTACGACGTGGGCTGGAACCTGGCCGTGGAGGACGAGATCCTCAAGCGGCTGGAGGGCGCCGGCAAGGGCAAGATGGCGTTCTACGTCGGCAGCGACATCGAGTTCGTCATCCTCAACCCCACCGACCCGTGGAACGAGGTGGACGGCGAGCGCGCCAGCGCGAAGAGCAAGCACCCTGCCTTCTCCGACAAGGCCGTGCGCGACGCGATGAACCTGCTGATCGACCGCAAGGGCGTCGCCGACGTCATCTACGGGCGCGGCGCGATCACCACGGCGAACTTCCTGAACAACCCGCCGCGGTTCCGCAGCAACAACATGAAGTTCGAGTTCAACCCGGCCAAGGCCGAGCAGATCCTCGACGCCGCGGGCTGGAGGAAGGGCGCCGACGGCATCCGCGCCAAGGGCAACGTCAAGCTGAAGTTCGTCTACCAGACCTCGGTGAGCGGCCCGCGCCAGAAGTGCCAGGCGATCATCAAGGACGCCTGCACCAAGGCCGGCATCGACCTCGAGCTGAAGAGCGTGGTGGCTTCGGTCTTCTTCGGCAGCGACTTCGCCAACCCGGACACCTACCAGAAGTTCTGGGCCGACATGGAGATGTTCACCACGACGATGACGCAGCCGGACCCGCAGACCTTCATGGAGCAGTTCACCACCTGGGAGCTCTCGCAGAAGGCCAACAAGTGGGCCAGCCGCAACCTGTCGCGCTGGACGCACCCCGAGTACGACGAAGCCCACAAGGCGGCGCAGGTCGAACTCGACCCGGTCAAGCGCGCGGCACTGTTCATCAAGATGAACGACCTGGTCGTCGGCGGCGGCCACATCATTCCGCTGTTCGCGCGGCCACGGCCGGTGGGCACCGTCAACAAGATGATCGGCCCCATCTCCGCGTGGGACAACCTGACCGCCTTCATGAACGGCTGGTATCGGGAGGCCTGAGGCGCCTGTCCCCAGGCCCGCGGCGGCGCCATCCCAGCGGGGGATCGCCGCCGCGGCACTCAGCAGCCGCTGCATGCAGTCGAGCAGCCGGCGGTGACCCGAGTCCATCCCCTTGCTGAACTACCTCCTCCGCCGACTGCTGATAGCGCTGCCCAGCCTGCTGGGCATCAGCATCGTGCTGTTCACGGTGCTGGCGCTGGCGCCGGGTGATCCGTTCGAGGAACTGGCGACCAACCCGAACGTTCCGCCGGAAGTGCGGATGGCGCTGCGCGCGCAGTTCGGCCTCGACGACCCGGTCTGGCAGCGCTACGTGCGCTGGCTGTTCAGCATGCTCAAGGGCGACTGGGGCTTCAGCTTCCAGAGCCGCATCAACGTCGACCAGCTGATCCTGCAGCGGCTGCCCACCACGATCGTCGTGATCGGCCTCTCGCAGGTGCTGGCGATCCTGGTGGCGCTGCCGGTGGGCATCCTGGCGGCGGTCAAGCCCTACTCGTGGTTCGACCGCATCGCCAGCACGGTGGCCTTCATCGGCTTCTCGCTGCCCACGTTCTTCACCGGCGTGGTGTTCATCCTCTTCTTCAGCATCTACCTCGGCTGGCTGCCGTTCGTCTACCGCAGCGACATCTCGGCCACCGGCTGGATGTTCTTCTGGGAGCACTTCAAGCAGAGCATCATGCCGATCACCGTGCTCGGCCTGTTCCAGGCGGCCAGCATGATGCGCTACGTGCGCAGCGCGGTGCTCGACGTGATCCGGCTCGACTACGTGACCACCGCGCGCAGCAAGGGCCTGCCCGAGGGCAGCGTCATCACGAAGCACGTGGTGCGCAACGCGCTGATCCCGGTGGTCACGTTGATGGCGCTGCAGATGCCGGCGCTGTTCGGCGGCGCCATCGTCACCGAGCAGATCTTCCGCATCCCCGGCATCGGCAGCCTGCTGATCGACGCCATCCTGCGCAACGACACCCCGGTGATCATGGCGGTGACCTTCGTGTTCAGTTGCCTCGTGATCATCTTCAACCTCATCGCCGACGTGCTCTATGGCTGGCTCGACCCGCGAATCAGCTACCGCTGACGATCTGATCGTCGATCCGGACATCGCTCCGCAGCGGGTGTCCGACGGCGGAGCGCTTGGCCCGGCCACGGCCACCGTCCTCGGCAAGCCCGCTGCCGGCGTCTCGCCATGGCAGGAAGCCTGGCGGCGCTTCAAGCGCCACCGGCTCGCGTACTGGAGCCTGTGGGTGCTGGCGCTGCTGGCGCTGGCCGTGCTGCTGGGGCCGCTGGCCTACAAGGTCGGCATCAACGACGTCGACTTCAAGGCGCGGCTGGCCTCGCCGGGCGGCAGCCATCCGTTCGGCACCGACGACCTCGGCCGCGACCTGCTGGCGCGCATGCTGTACGGCGGCCGCATCAGCCTCGCGGTGGGGCTGGCGGCGATGCTGATGGCGCTCACCGTCGGCGTGCTGGTCGGCGCGCTGGCGGGCATGGCGCGCGGCTGGGTGGACGCCGCGCTGATGTGGGTCACCGACCTGTTCCTCAGCCTGCCGCAGCTGCCGGTGCTGCTGCTGCTGATCTTCCTGTTCCGCGAGCCGCTGAAACAGGCCTTCGGGCTGGAAGCCGGCATCTTCCTGCTCATCGTGCTGGTGATCGGCGGCTTCCGCTGGATGCCGGTGGCGCGTCTGGTGCGCGCGCAGTTCTTCAGCCTGCGCGAGAAGGAGTTCGTCGAGGCGGCTCGCGCGCTCGGCGCCTCGACACCGCGGCAGGTGGTGCGGCACATCCTGCCCAACAGCCTCGGCCCGGTGATCGTGGCCGCCACCATCGACGTGGCCGCGGCCATCATCGCCGAGAGCACGCTGTCGTTCCTCGGCCTCGGCTTCCCGCCCGACATCCCGACCTGGGGGCGCATCCTGTACGACTCGCGCGACTACATGGACTTGGCGATGCACTGGGCGCTGTTCCCGGGCCTGGCGATCTTCGTCACGGTGCTCACGATCAACTTCATCGGCGACGGGCTGCGCGACGCGCTCGATCCGCGACGGGTGCTCTGATGGCGCTGCTCGACATCCGCGGCCTGAAGACGCACTTCAAGACCGACGACGGCTGGCTGCACGCCGTCGACGGCGTCGACATCGCGATCGACGCGGGCGAGACCGTCTGCGTGGTGGGCGAATCGGGCTGCGGCAAGAGCGTCACCGCCAAGACGGTGATGAAGCTGATCGACATGCCCCCGGGGAAGATCGTCGCCGGGCAGGTGCTGTGGAAGGGCCGCGACCTGGTGCCGCTCTCCCCGCAGGAGATGCAGAAGATCCGCGCCAAGGAGATCTCGATCATCTTCCAGGAGCCGATGACGAGCCTGAACCCGGTGTTCACCGTCGGCGAGCAGATCGCCGAGAGCGTGCGGCTGCACGAGGGCCTCTCCAAGCGCGAGGCACTGGACCGAGCGGTGGAGATGCTCAAGCTCGTCAACATCCCCACGCCCGAGCGACGGGTGAAGGACTACCCGCACCAGTTCTCCGGCGGCATGCGGCAGCGCGTGATGATCGCCATCGCGCTGGCCTGCAACCCGCAGCTCGTCATCGCCGACGAGCCGACCACCGCGCTGGACGTGACGATCCAGGCGCAGATCCTCGACCTGCTGGCCGACCTGAAGCAGCGCCTGGGCATGGCGGTGATGCTGATCACCCACGCGATGGGCGTGGTGGCCGAGGTGGCGCAGCGCGTGGTGGTGATGTACGCCGGCAAGGTGGTGGAGGAAGCGCCGGTGGCTGAACTCTTCGGCAACCCGAAGCACCCCTACACGCAGGGCCTGATCCGCTCGATCCCGCGCATCGATACGGCCGCCACGCACAAGGTGCGGCTCGAGGCCATTCCCGGCACCGTGCCCAAGCTGATCGCGCCGGCCGAAGGCTGCCGCTTCGCCGGCCGCTGCAAGCACGCCTCGCCGGCGTGCAGCAGCGCCACGCCGCCGCTGATCGAGGTGGCACCAGGGCACAAGGTGGCCTGCGTCCTGCATCCCACGCCGATGAGGGTGGCGGCATGAATGCGGTGATCGACGCGAAGCCCGGCGCAGGCTTCGCGCCCGCGGGCGGCGCGAAGCCGCTTCTGCAGGTGAAGAACCTCGTCAAGCAGTTCCCCATCCGCGGCGGGCTGCTGCAGCGCGTGGTCGACCGCGTGCACGCGGTGGACGGCGTGAGCTTCGACCTCGCCGAGGGCGAGACGCTGGGCGTGGTGGGCGAGTCGGGCTGCGGCAAGAGCACCACCGGCCGCTGCGTGCTGCGGCTGATCGAGCCCACGTCGGGCGAGGTGTGGTTCCAGGGCCGCAACGTCACCGCGCTCGACAAGGCCGAGCTGCGCGCGCTGGCGCGCGACATGCAGATCATCTTCCAGGACCCGTTCGCCAGCCTGAACCCGCGCATGACGGTGGGCTCGATCATCGGCGAGGGCTTGGTCATCCACGGCCTGGCCAGCAACGCGCGCGAGATCGGCGAGCGCGTGGCGCAGCTGCTCACCACGGTGGGCCTGTCGGCCGACCACATGCGGCGCTACCCGCACGAGTTCTCCGGCGGGCAGCGGCAGCGCATCGGCATTGCGCGGGCGCTGGCGGTGAATCCGAAGATGATCGTCTGCGACGAGGCGGTGAGCGCGCTCGATGTCTCGATCCAGGCGCAGGTGATCAACCTGCTGGAAGACCTGCAGGCGCAATTCCAGCTCACCTACATGTTCATCGCGCACGACCTCTCGGTGGTGGAGCACATCAGCGACCGCGTGGCGGTGATGTACCTCGGCCGCATCGTCGAGATCGCGCCGGCCAACAAGCTCTACACGAATCCGCTGCACCCCTACACCGAGGCGCTGCTGTCGGCGGTGCCGATCCCCGACCCGCAGGTCAAGCGTCAGCGCATCGTGCTGCAGGGCGATGTGCCCAGCCCCATCCACCCGCCGCCGGGCTGCCACTTCCACACCCGCTGCTCGATCGCGCAGAAGGGCCTGTGCGACAAGCAGCGGCCCGAGCTGGAGCAGAGCAGCCAAGGGCACTGGGTCGCCTGCCACCTGCGCGGGTAACGCGACCCGGGGCCGGTCGCGATGGCCACGGCACCCCCCTCTTCGTCCTCGGCCGCATCACGCTGGCGGCCCTGCCGTCCACGCCGCTCGCTGCGGACGACGGCATCAACCAAGTCTACAGCGTCGACCTGGATCTTGACGGCGCGAGCGACCTGGTGGTGGCCTCCGAACGCCTCGTCGGCACGCCCGGGGACGACGAAATCGCCGGCTTTGACGGCAACGACCGGCTCGACGGCGACGGTGGGATCGATCTGGCACGTTACGCGGCCCGGCGTGCCGAGGCCCACGTCGTGAAGACCGCCGACGGCTGGTCCGTCTCCAGCGCGGCTGACGGCAGCGACGCGCTGACCGGTGTCGAGCGCCTCCGGTTCGCCGACACGCACGTCGCACTCGACCTCGCCGGCCATGCCGGCAGCGTCGCGAAGATCCTGGGCGCGCTGTTCGGCAAGGCCTCGCTGGCCAACGCCGTCTACGCCGGCATCGGCCTGTCGCTGCTCGATGGCGGCATGTCCTACGCCGACCTGGTCACGCTGGCGGTCTCCAGCGACGCCTTCGTGCAGCTCGCCGGCGGCCGCACGCACGGGCAGTTCGTCGACCTCGTCTACCGAAACGTCGTCGGCAGCGCCCCCGACGCGCTGCAGCGCGGCCACTTTGTGGGCCTGCTCGAGCGAGGCGAGCAGACCCAGGCGTCACTGGCGCTGCTGGCCGCCGAGACGGCGCTGAACGCCCAGCAGATCGAAATGGCCGCGCTCGCGCTCGTCGGCCTGCCCTACGAGCCTTTCGGCACCTGAGCGCGCGCCGCGTTGATCTTCTTCAGCTTGCCCGCGTAGATCGCCGTCTGCTCGCGCGTCGTGCTGTTCTCGATCGCCTTCTCGAGGTGCTCGCGCGCCGAGCGCGTCTCGCCGAGGTTCCACAGCGCCACCGCCAGCCAGAAATGGAACTCGTGATAGTCGGAGCCGTGATCGAGCTCGCGCTCGAACAGCCGCGCCGCGCGCCGGTAGTCGCCGGCCTGCAGCGCCAGCTGGCCTTCGCGGAACAGCGCGAACGGCGCCACGGGCTGCAGCCGGCGAAGCTCGGCGGCGTAGACGTCCGCTTCCGCGCCGCGGCCCTGGCGCTGCAGCGACAGCACGAGGTTGCCCAGCACATGCACGTTGCCCGGCTCGGCGGCCAGCGCGGTGCGGAACACGGCCTCGGCCTGCGGGTAGGCGCCGCGCTTCTGGTAGACCACGCCCAGCGTGTTGTAGGAGGTCCAGAAGCGGCGGTCCTGCAGCACGGCGGCGCGCGCCCAGGCGTACGCATCGTCGAGGCGGCCGGCGGCCAGCGCCTCGGCGGCGCGGTTGTTCATGAACATCGCGACGATGCGCGACTCGTCGATCGACTGCGTGCGCACGCGGCGCCCGTCGCGCACCGGCAGGAAGTCGATCGTGACCCATTCGCTGGTGCCCGAATACCAGCCGCCCAGCTGCGCCCGCGGGCCGATCGAGAGGTTCACGTGGCCGACGAACAGGTACAGGTCGCCGCTGCGCTCCCAGGACTCCTCGGCCGGCACGGTGTTGAAGCGCACCTCCAGGCCCACTTCGCGCGCCACCGCGGCCGTCATGATCACCAGCGACAGGCAGTTGCCCGAGCGCGCCTCGAAGGCCTCGCGCGCATTGCGGGTGCGCGCGCTGTCGTACTCCAGCGACAGCTGACCGCGGGTGTACAGCGCGTCGGTCAGGGCGGGCACGAGACCACGGCTGCGCGCCTGCGCCAGCACCTCGCGGCGCACGTAGGCGCGCATCGCGTCGTCGAGGGCGAAGACGTCGTCGGCACTCGCCCGCACGCTCGGCGGGCCGAACAGCTCGTCGGCCAGCAGCGGGTGCTTCAGCTCGGGGGGATCGACCGACGCGCAGCCGGCCAGCAGCAGCACGGTGAACAGCAGGGACAGCAGTCTCATGGCGCAACTCCACGCGCGGCCGGACGGCGCCGCAGCGTCGGCGGCATGGTCCGCCAGTGCGTGGCCGGCGTCAATGGAGGCCGGCATCGGCGGTGGCCGCCGTCAACGGCGGCCAGTGGCCCACTCCGCGAACAACTGGTGCAGCTGCTCGACACCGTCGGTCAGCGCCGCGGGCCCCGGTTGCAGGATGTCGCACGACTTGATCTCGTGCAACCGCCCGTCGCGCACCGCCGGCACGGACGCGAACGCCGGTCGTGCGGCCACGCGCTCGGGGCGGAACTTCTTGCCGCACCACGAGCCGACGATCAGCTCGGGCGCCCGCGCAGCGACAGTCGCGGCATCGGGCACGATGCGGTCACGCCCCATCGGCTGGTGCGCAAGCTCGGGAAACACGTCGTCGCCGCCGGCCACGGCCATCAGCTCCGACACCCAGCGGATGGCGCTGATCATCGGCTCGTCCCACTCCTCGAAGTAGACGCGCGGGCGGCGCGGCCAGGCGGCGGCCTCTGCGGCGATCTCGCGGTGGTGCGCCTCGTTGGCCACGAGCCAGGCCTCGGCGCGCTCGTGCGCGCCCACCAGCGCGGCCACCAGGCGCATCGTCGCGCGGATCTCGGCGATGCTGCGCTGGTTGGTGACGAGCACGTTCAACCCGGCGCGGATCAGCTTGTCGGCGAGTGCCGCCTGCATGTCGGAGAAGCCGATCACGAGGTCGGGCTCGAGCGCGACGATGCGGTCGATCTTGCCGTCGAGGAAGGCGCTGACGCGCGGCTTCTCCTGTCGCGCCCGCCGCGGCCGCACCGTGTAGCCGCTGATGCCGACGATGCGCGCCTCCTCGCCGAGCAGGTACAGCCACTCGGTGGTCTCCTCGGTGAGACAGACGATGCGCTGCGGGCCGGTCATCGAAAGGTGCGGGAAGGTTCGACGCGGGTCGGGATCATCGGTGATCCGGTCACTAGGCAACCTACGCGTCGTCGGCGCTCCGGTGTGAGCGCTGTGGAGCGGCCATGCGCGCTCACGCCGGAACGACCACCCAGCGCGTGCCATCGGGCCGGGCCACCGGCTCGATCGTGAAGGCGTGGCCGAAGGTGGCCACCAGCGCCGAGCGCAGCGTGGCGTCGGACGGTGCGCCGTCGGCGGCGACGCGGCCGCCGTCCATCACCACCACGCGCGGCGCGGCCAGCGCGAGCGTCAGGTCGTGCAGCACCACCGCGGCGGCAGCGCCAGCCTGCGCGCGCCGTGCGAGGCTGGCCAGCAGCGCGCGCTGGTGCGGGGCGTCGAGGTGGGCCGTGGGCTCGTCGAGCAGCAGCACCGGCGCGTCCATGGCCCACACGCGGGCCAGCAGCACGCGCTGGCGCTCGCCGCCGGAGAGTTCACCCAGGCGGCGATCGGCATGCTCGCGGCTGGCGGTCTCGTCCATCGCGGCATCGACGGCGGCCTCGTCCTCGGCCGACACCGCGCCGAACAGGCCGTGGCGGGGCAGGCGCCCGAGGCGGACCACGTCGCGCGCAGCGATATCGCCGTCGGCCTCGCCCTGCTGCGACAGCCAGGCCACCTGTCGCGCCCGCTCGCGCGCCGACCAGTCGGCGAGCAGCCGCCCCTGCAGGCACACCTCGCCTCGCCAGCTCGGCAGCAGGCCGGCCAGCGCCAGCAGCAGGCTGCTCTTGCCGGCCCCGTTCGGCCCCACCACCGCGGCCCACTCGCCGGCGCGCAGGCCCAGCGTGACCCCGTCGACGACGTCGCGAGCGCCCCGCCGCACGTGCACGTCGCGCATCTCGATCGGCAGGGCCCGACGAAGTGCGGTCATGGCCCCTGCCGATGCAAGAGCCGCATCAGGAACAGCCCACCGAGCACCGCGGTGAGGATGCCCACCGGCAGTTCCTCCGGCGCGATCACCGTGCGCGCCATGAGGTCCGCCGCCATCAGCAGCACCGCGCCGGCCAGCGACGACAGCGCCAGCAAGGCCGCGTGCCGCACCGTCACCCAGCGGCGCACCAGGTGCGGCGACACCAGGCCGACGAAGGCCACCAGCCCCGCCTGCGCCACCGCCGTGCCGGTGGCCAGCGCCATCAGCGCCACCAGCACCAGCCGCAGCCGCGCCACCGGCAACCCGAGGCTCGCGGCGCCGCCTTCGCCCAGCACCAGCGCGTCGAGCACGCGGGCCAGCGCCATGGAGGCCGGCAGCACCACCGCCAGCACCGCCGCCATCAGGCCGACACTGGGCCAGCCGAAGAAGCCCGTGGTGCCGAGCAGGAACACCTGCTTGCCGCGCATCGCCTCGGGCGCCGCGAGCAGCACCAGGTCGGCCACCGCGGTCAGCAGCACGCCCACCACCACGCCCGAGAGCAGCAGCACCGTGCGCCGGCCGGCGCCACGCGCGAGCACCAGCGTCAAGGCCACTCCCGCCAGCGCGCCCGCGAACGCCGCGGCGACTAGCCCGGTGCGCACCAGCAGCTCGGCGTTCGCCAGGCCGATCACCGATCCCAGCAGTCCGCCCGCGGCCAGCACCAGCACCACGGCCAGGCCTGCGCCGGCGGCCGAACCCAGCAGGTAGGGGTCGGCCAGCGGGTTGCGGAACACGCCCTGCGCGAGTGCCCCCGAGAGCCCGAGCAGCGCCCCGGCCAGCGCTGCACCCAGCGTGCGCGGCGCGCGGATCGCGGTGATCAGCGGCCAGTCGTCGATCCACGCCAGCGACCACCCGTCGCTGCCCGCCAGCAGGCCGAGCAGCGCGATCCCCACCGCGGCCGCACCGAGCACCGCCACCAGCACGGCGGGCGATCGGTGGCGGGCGGCGGCGACGCTCATCGCACAGACATCATCGCCGGACGATCGCCGCTCAGCGCGATGCGAAGCCGGCCAGGCAATCGGCGATCGCCTCGGCCGCATCGCCCAGTCGCGGGCCGGCGCGCACCAGCACGTCGCCGCGCGTCTCGTCGAACGCGCACACCTGCCGCGCCTGCAGCGCGGGCAGATGCTCCCAGCCGGGGCGGCGCGCGAGCTGGGCGGCGCTGCGCGTCGACGCCATGACGATCTGCGGCTGCGCGCGCACGACGAACTCCGGGTTCAGCTTCGGGAACGGGCCGAGCGCCGCTGGCACGATGTTCACGAGCCCGAGCCGCGCCAGCACCTCGCCGATGAACGACGCCTCGCTGGCGGCATACGGCCCGTCGGACACCTCGACGTAGATGCGCTGCCCGCGCAGCGGTGCCGGCACGCGCGCCGCAGCCGCGGCGATGCGCGCCTCGGCGCGCTGCCACAGCGCGTCGCCGGCGGCGGCATCGCCGAGCAGCACCGCCACCTGCTGCAGCACGCGGCGCGTCTCGGCCAGCGTGCGCGGCTCCAGCACCACCACGCGCACGCCCAGCGCTTCGAGCCGGTCGGTGGCACGCGCCGACTGCGCGGCCAGCACGACGTCGGGCCGGAGCGCCACGACGCGCTCGATCTGCGTGTCCTCCAGGCCGCCGACGCGCGGCACACTCGTCAGGACCGCCGCGGGCCAGTTCGAGTAGCGATCGACCCCGACGAGCCGCTCGCACGCGCCCAACGCACACACCGCCTCGGTCAGCGACGGCAGCAGCGACACGATGCGCTGCGGCGGCGCCGGCAGCGTGATGCGGCGACCGCGGTCATCGGTGATCGTGGTCGCGGCGCGCACCGGCGCGACAGCCATCAGCGCTGCGAGCAGCAGCATGAGCGCCACCAGTGCATCGCGCAGCCGTCGCGATCCAGGAGCCTGCGCGGCCGGCCTCATCGCAAGCTCCAGCGCAGCGTGGCGTACAGCTCGCGCCCGGGCTGGTCGTAGCCGTAGGCGGTCTCGTGGCGGCGGTCGCCCACGTTGTTCAGCGCGAGCGCCGCGGTGAGCCCCGGCGAGATCGAGCGTTCGGCGCGCAGGTCCACGGTGGCGAAGCCGCCCATGCGCACCAGGTTGGCCGGATCGTCGTAGCGGTGGCTGCTGGCCAGCAGCGTGGTGCCGAACGACCACGGCCCGATGCGCTGGTCGGCGGCCACGCGCAACACGCGCTCGGCGCGGCGCGGCAGCAGGTGGTGCTCGTTGGCGCTGCCGGTGGTCGTGTTGCGCGGATCGGTGTGGTCCAGCGAGGCCTGCAGCAGGCCGCCGTCCCAGCGCTGATCCACCGCCAGCGTCGCCCCCCGCACCGTGGCCCGCGGCAGGTTCACCGGATTCTGGCCGCTGGTGATGAAGCCTCGGTAGCGGTGGCGCCAGGCGGTCAGCCGCGCCGTCGTGGCGGCGCTGTCCCAGCGCACGTAGGCCTCGCCGTGGCGGCCCTCCTCGGGCTGCAGCAGCGGGTTGCCGAAGCCGGGGAAGTAGAGCTGGTTGAAGCTCGGTGCGACGAAGCTCGTGCCCGCGCTGCCGCCCACGCGCCACGCCGGCGCGAACGCGTAGGCATAGGCGATCGAGGCGTTGTCACGCCCCCCGAACTGCGAGTTGTCGTCGTGGCGCGCGCTGGCTTCCCAGGCATGCGCACCGGCCGTGCCCGCGAGCCCCAGCGCCAGCGCATCGATGGTGCGGCGGCTCGTCTCGTAGGCCGCACCGGGCCGCGACACGCGCTGCTCGAGCCGCTCGGCCAGCGCCAGCACGGTGCCGGCCGGCGTGTCGATGCGCTGCTCCCACGACAGCTGCCGTTGCCGCGTGCCGGTGGCGCCCAGCGGTGTGAACGCGCTCGCGGTGGCCAGCGTGTCGGCCTCGTCGAGCGACGAAGACAGCAGCAGGCGCGTGGTCCAGATCGGCGTCACGCGGCCCTGCAGCGTCAACGCGGCGACCTGGTTGACCAGGCCGTTGCGCGCGGCGGCGCCGGGGCCGTCGTCGTAGTCGCTGCGCCCCGTCGCCCGCAGCACCAGTCCTTCCAGCCGCCAGCCCGGCACGAGCTGCCAGCCCAGCCGCAGGCTGCCGGCGTTCTGCCGGTAGCCGTCGTCATCGGGGTTGTGGCTGCCGAACGGGGCGCGCTCGTTGGTGGCCGAGATGCCGTGCTGCCGCGTGTGCGACACGCTGGCGGCGGCGTCGAACGCGCCGGCACCCCACGCGGCACTGCCGCCGATCTGCGCATGGCCATGGCTGCCGGCGGTGAGCGCCGCCGTGGCCGCGGTGCCCGAGGCGCCGCGCTTCAGGAACACCTGCACAACGCCGCCCATCGCGCCGCTGCCGTACAGCGACGACAGCGGCCCGCGCACGATCTCGATGCGCTCGATGGCCGCCAGCGGCAGGTTGTCCAGCGACGGCGAGCCGACCGTGGCCGAACCCACCGGCACGCCGTCCACCAGCAGCAGCGTGTGCCGGGCCTCGAGGCCGCGCACGAACACCGACGAAATGCGCCCGAGGCCGCCGTTGTTGGACACCTGCAGGCCCGGCTGCTGCGCGAGCAGCTCGACCAGCGAACGGCCGGCGGACGAAGCGCGCTCGACGGCCGCGGTGTCGAGCACCGTGACCTCGGCCACCACATCGGCCACGCGCTGCGGCGTGCGCGCCGCGGTGATCACGACCGCGTCCTGCGCATGCACGGACGAACACGCCACCACGAGAACCGCGGCGGCCCACTTCTGACGAAGAGACATCGCTTCCCCCAGCCGCACGCCCCGTGCGGACCTGACACGACCACGCAGGAGGCCGGTATCCGGACTCGCGAGTGAGGAACCTGTCGGTTCCTTGCGCGCCGCGCCTTCCCGGCGCCTTCTCTGAAGGTCGCCAGTGGCCTCGTGCGGTGCGCACCTCGCTCACCGTTGCGGGGGCAGTGCCGGACTCGGCGGACCCAGAAGATCCACCCCACCGGCTTCCCGTTGAACCTGCCGCACCCCACTGTGCGGCAGGCACCTCGTCTGCAAGCCGGAGCATGATACCCGGCGCCTATACTTTCGCTTTACCACCACGGCCCGCGCGCGCAGCCGCCGGGCCGTCCCGATGCACATGACCAAGTTCGTCTTCGTCACCGGCGGTGTGGTGTCCTCTCTCGGCAAGGGCATCGCGGCGGCGTCCCTCGCGGCGATCCTCGAGTCGCGCGGCCTGAAGGTCACCCTGCTCAAGCTCGATCCGTACCTGAACGTCGACCCGGGCACGATGAGCCCGTTCCAGCACGGCGAGGTGTTCGTCACCGACGACGGCGCCGAGACCGACCTCGACCTCGG
>JAEUPB010000016.1 GCA_016789955.1 Rubrivivax sp.
CTCGCGCTGCGCGACGTAGGCCCAGGTCTCCTCCAGCGCCACGCGCGCCACCGCCAGGCACTGCAGGCCGATCAGCGCGCGCGAGAAGTCGAAGCCCTGCATCACCTGCACGAAGCCCTTGTTCTCGGCGCCGAGGCGGTGGTTCACCGGCACGCGCACGTTCTCGAAGAAGATCGAGCCGCGGCCGATGGCGCGCTGGCCGTGGCAGTCGAAGCGCTTGGTCGTGATGCCCGGTGTGGCCATCGGCACCAGCAGCGCGGTGACGCCGTGGGCGCCCTGTTCCACGGTGCCGGTGCGACCGAACACCACCGTGATGTCGGCCTGGTCGGCCGCGGAGATCGAGGTCTTTTCGCCGTTGATGACGTAGTCGTCGCCGCTGCGCTCGACCTTCAGCCGCAGGTTGGCGGCGTCGGAACCGCCGCGCGGCTCGGTCAGCGCGATGGCGCACAGCGCCTCGCCGCGCACGATGCGCTCGAGCCATGGCTGCACCACGCCGGGCTGCCCGTGCTCGGACAGGATCTGGCTGTTCAGCGACGCCAGCAGGTTGATGTAGGAGACGCTCAGGTCGGCGCGTGCGACCTCCTCGTGGATGACGCCGGCCGCCACGCGCGAGAGGCCCTGCCCACCATGCGCCTCGGGCAGCTCGGGCGCGATGTAGCCCATCGCGCCCATCTCGCGCATCAGCGTGCGGTCGAGCACCCGCGTGCGGTCGCGCTCCTGGAAGCCGGGCGCCACGCGCTCGGCGGCATAGCGGCGCGCGCTCTCGGCCAGCGCGAGCAGGTCGTCGTCGAGGTAGGGATTCATCGCGCGCAGCCTGCCTGGGGCTACTTGGCGTACTTGCGGAACTCGGGCTTGCGCTTGTCCTTCAGCGCCGCCACGCCCTCGCGCGATTCCTCGGTGTCGTAGTAGAGCTTCAGCGCCAGCATGCCCATGCCGGCGATGCCGGCCTGGTGCGCGGTGTCCATGTTGAAGCTGCGCTTGGCGATGGCGATGGCCGTGGGGCTGCGCTCGCAGATCTCCTCGGCCCACTGCTGCACGGTGGCATCGAGCTGGTCGTGCGGCACGCACACGTTGGCCAGGCCCATCGCCACGGCCTCGGGTCCGCTGTAGCGGCGGCACAGGTACCAGATCTCGCGCGCCTTCTTCTCGCCCACCACGCGGGCCAGCAGCGCGGTGCCGAAGCCCGGGTCGACGGATCCCATCTTCGGGCCGACCTGGCCGAAGACCGCCTTCTCGGAGCAGATCGTCAGGTCGCAGATCGTGGCCAGCACGTTTCCGCCGCCGATGGCGTAGCCCTGCACGCGCGCGATCACGGGCTTGGGCACGTCGCGGATCACCGCGTGCAGTTCCTCCATCGGCAACCCGATGGTGCCGCGGCCGTCGTAGTTGCCGTCGTGCGCGCTCTGGTCGCCGCCGGTGCAGAAGGCGCGATCACCCGCGCCGGCCAGCACGATGCAGCCCACGCTGCGGTCGTAGCCGGCCTTGCTGAAGGCGCGGATCAACTCGTCGCAGGTGGTGCCGCGGAAGGCATTCATCTTCTCGGGCCGGTTGATCGTGATCCACGCGACGCCGTTGCGCACCTCGTACAGAAGGTCTTCGAAGTTCATGGTGGAGCTCCTGGTTCAACCGTTCATCGTCAGGCCGCCGGAGACGCTGATGACCTGCCCGGTGACGTAGGCGGCGTCGTCGCTGGCGAAGAAGAGGATGGCGCCTGGCAGGTCGGCCGGCTGGCCGATGCGGCCCAGCGGGATCGAGCGCGTGAACGCCTCGACCAGCTTCTCCGGGTTGCCGGCGCCCTGCTTGTAGTCCTCGAAGAGGGCGGTCTCGGTGGGCCCCGGGCACACGACGTTGACGGTGATGCCGTGGCGCGCATGCTCGCGGGCGATGGTCTTGGAGAAGGCCACCAGCCCGCCCTTGCAGGCGGCGTATACGGCTTCGCCGCTGGAGCCCACGCGCGCCGCGTCGGAGGCGATGTTGACGATGCGACCCTTGCGCCGCTGCGCCATGCCCGGCAGCACCGCGTGGTGCATGTGCAGCGCACCGGTGAGGTTGATGGCGATCAATCGCTCCCAGTCCGACGGGGCGGTCTTCGTGAACGGCTTGAACACGTCCCAGCCCGCGTTGTTGACGAGCACGTCGACGCTGCCGAACTCCGACGCCACGCCGGCCAGCGCGGCATCGACGCTGGCGCGATCGGTGATGTCGCAGCGCCAGGCCTGCGCGCGGCCGCCCTCGGCGCGGATCGCCGCGGCAACCTGTTCGGCAGCCTCGAGCCGCAGGTCGAACACCGCCACGCGGGCGCCCTCGGCGCCGAAGCGGTGGCACGTGGCCCCGCCGATGCCGCCACCGCCACCGGTGACGATCACCACCTGATCCTGGAATCGCTGCATGGTGTGTGCGCCCTAATACGTCAATATGTTGACAAATCGTACGAGACCCGAAGATCATGCGCAAGCCCGTGCCATCGTGGCACCTTCGTGGTTTTCCCTATGTCATCGACCTCGACGACGCGCTTCGATATGGCCAACCGCTTGTTCTTCAGGTTGTATCAATGCGCCAACATGTTGCACAAGACCGGCAGCCGCGCGGTCGAGGCCGAGGGGCTGACGACGCAGCAGTGGGCGGTGCTGGGCGCACTCTCCCGCAACACGCCGGGCAGCGGCGTGGCCATCGGCGAACTGGCGCGCTACCTGATGGTGAGCCGGCAGAACCTGTCGGGGCTGATCGGCCGCATGGAGCGCGACGGCCACGTGGCCATCACCCCCGACGATCGTGACCGCCGCTCACGCGTGGTGTCGATGACACCGTCGGGCCGGCACGTGTGGGAGACGCTGGCGCAGCCGAAGATCCGCGCGTACTACGAGCAGGCGCTGCACGGCTTCTCGGTCAACGACATGGCGCACGCCCTGCACTACCTGCTGCGCATCGTCGAGAACATGCAGCGCGTCGACGAAGCCGTGCCCGAGGAGGCCGACGCGCCGGGCGCCTGAGCGCGACGCTAGTGTCCTGTCCCGGAACTACATGCCATTGAGATTCGACCAGATCGCGATGATCGCGGGTGCAGCGGGTGGGGGGCGATACCGGGTGGTATCGCCCGCACCCGGCAAGCCCGCGAGGGCGCGATCTGGTCGAACCCCTTCGGGGCGGGCCGAAACGGGGCGATCGCGGCGTTGCAGGGCCGGCCAGATACCGCTCGGTATCTGACCGGCTCCGCGCCTTGCGCTCATCCCCGTTGCGGCCCGTCGCAATGGCACGTATTTCCGGGACAGGACACTAGCGCGGAGCGGCGCCGAGCGCGCGCTCGTACAGCGCACGGTACTCGCGCGTCGGCACGGCCCACGCGAAGTCCTGCGCCATCGCGCGGTGCATCACGGTGCGCCAGGCGGCCGCGTCGCGCCTGAGCGCGCGCGCCGCATCCACCGCGGCGGCGAACGCGGCCGGCGTCGCGGCCTCGAACTGGAAGCCGGTGGCGGTGCCGCCAGCCAGCGCCTGCGGCGACGCGTCGACCACCGTGTCGGCCAAGCCGCCGACCCGCCGCACGATCGGCAGCGTGCCGTAGCGCAGCCCGTACATCTGCGTGAGGCCGCAGGGCTCGAAGCGCGACGGCACGGCGATCGCGTCGGCGCCGGCGATCAGGCGGTGCGCCCTCGCCTCGTCGTAGCCCACCTCTACGGCCACACGCCCGGGGTGCGCCTGCGCGGCGATGCGGAAAGCGGTCTCGAGGGCCGCATCACCCGCGCCCTGCACCGCAAACTGCACGCCGCGCGCGACGAGTTCGGGCAGGGCCGCCAGCACCAGGTCCATGCCCTTCTGCGAGGTGAGCCGGCTGACCACGGTGACCAGCATCGCCTGCGCGTCGTCGGCCAGGTCCATCTCGCGCTGCAGCGCGGCACGGCAGTCAGCCTTGCCCTGCAGCCGCTCGGCGTCGTAGCGGGTGGCGATGGCGGGATCGGTGGCGGGGTTCCACACCGCGGTGTCGATGCCGTTCAGGATGCCGCTCACGTCATCGGCACGGGCGCGGATCACGCCGTCGAGGCCGGCGCCGAACTCGTGCGTGGCGATCTCGCGTGCGTAGCTCGGGCTCACCGTGGTGATGCGGTCGGCGAACTTCAGGCCCGCCTTCATGAAGCTGAGCTGCCCGTGGTACTCCAGCCCGGCCGGCGACATCAGGTTCGCCGGCAGGCCCAGCAGCCCGGCGTCCTGCATCGGGAACAGGCCCTGGTACGCGAGGTTGTGCACCGTGTAGACCGAGGCGCGGCCGGTGGAGGCACGGTGGTCGAGGTAGGTGCACGCGAGCGCGGCGTGCCAGTCGTGCGCGTGCAGCACCTGCGGCGACCACGACGGGTCGGCATCGCCCGCGGCCAGGTGGGCCGCCACCCAGCCGAGCAAGCCGAAGCGTTGCACGTTGTCGCCCCAGGCCTCGCCGTCGGGCGCCTGGTACGGCCCCCCCGGGCGGCGGTACAGCCACGGCGAATCGATCACGTAGCACGGCAGCGCGCTGCCGGGGAGCCGCGCCGAGACCAGCCGCACGCGCAGCGCGCCGAAGCAGGCGCCGATCTCCACCACCGTACGCTGGCGCTGCACCGCGTCGAGCACCTGCGGATACCCGGGCAGCACGATGCGCACGTCGTCGCCGGCGGCCGCCTGCGCCACCGGCAGCGCGGCCACCACGTCGGCCAGGCCGCCGGTCTTCACCAGCGGGTAGATCTCGGCCGCGACGTGCAGGATCGCGAGCCGCTGGCTCACTGGGCCTGTCCGAGCATGTCGCGCGTCACCAGCGTGATGCCGCTGGGTGTGCGCAGGAAGCGGCGCGCGTCCTCCACCGGGTCCTCGCCGATCACCAGGCCGTCGGGGATCTCGCACTCGCGGTCGATCACCGCGCGCGTCACGCGCGCGTGACGCCCCACCTGCACGCCCGGCAGCAGCACCGACCAGTGCACGTGCGAGTAGGAGTGCACCCGCACCTGGGAGAACAGCAGCGAGCGGAACACCGAGCCCGACACGATGCAGCCGCCCGAGACCATCGACTCGATCGCCATGCCGCGCCGATCGTCCCGGTTGTGCACGAACTTGGCCGGCGGCAGCTGCGGCTGGTAGGTCCAGATCGGCCAGTCGGTGTCGTAGAGGTTCAGCAGCGGGGCGGTGGCCGTCAGGTCGATGTTGGCGTCCCAGTACGCGTCGATCGTGCCGACGTCGCGCCAGTACGGCTCCAGCCCGTCCTTCATGCCGACGCAGCTCAGGTGGAACGGGTGCGCCACCGCCACGCCGTCGCGCACGAGCTTGGGGATGATGTCCTTGCCGAAGTCGTGGCTCGACGTCGTGTCGGCCATGTCGCGCGCCAGTTCGCGATACAGGTGCTTGGCGTTGAAGATGTAGATGCCCATGCTGGCCAGCGATCGGTCGGGCTTGCCGGGCATCGACGGCGGGTCGGCCGGCTTCTCGACGAAGTCGAGGATGCGCCGGCTCTCGTCGATGTGCATCACGCCGAACGCGGTGGCCTCCATCCGCGGCACCTCGATGCATCCGACCGTGCACTCGGCCCCGAGCGCGACGTGGTCGGCGAGCATGCGCGCGTAGTCCATCTTGTAGACGTGGTCGCCGGCCAGCACCACGACGTAGTCGGCGCGGTAGCCGTCGAGGATGTCCTGGTTCTGGTAGACCGCGTCGGCGGTGCCGCGGTACCAGGACTCCTCGTCGACACGCTGCTGCGCCGGCAGCAGGTCGACGAACTCGTTGACCTCGGACTTCAGGAACGCCCAGCCGCGCTGCAGGTGCCGCAGCAGGCTGTGGCTCTTGTACTGCGTGATGACGCCGATGCGCCGGATGTTCGAGTTCAGGCAGTTCGACAACGCGAAGTCGATGATGCGGAACTTGCCGCCAAAGTAGACCGCGGGCTTGGCGCGGCGGTCGGTGAGGTTCTTCAACCGGCTTCCACGGCCGCCGGCGAGCACCAGCGCGACGGCGCGCCGCGGCAGGTCCAGGCCCTGTTCCAGAGTGATCGGCTGCACGCGCGACTCCCGGTTCGTTGCAGGAAAATTACACCGCCTGGAGGCCCGACGCCGCCACCGAGCACCTATGAAACCGACGACTGGATGTAGTCATACTACAGATTCGTCGACCAAGTCTCGATTGACGCTGTTCGTCACGGTCGGCCACACTGTCCCCGATGATGCCCGACGCAGCCCCACCCGACGAAGCCCCGCGTGCCGCTCCGATACCGGCAGCGATCGAACAGCACCTCGTGGACACCGTTGCCGCCGATCCCGCGGCCGCCACACCCGTGGAGCTGATGAACGCGGTGGCGCAGGAGGCCCGCGGACAACTCTCGCGGCGCTGGGTGGAAGGCGACCGCGCCGACCGGCAACGCAAGGCGCGCCGCGTCTGCTATCTGTCGATGGAATTCCTGATGGGCCGCACGATGGGCAATGCGCTGGATGCGCTGGCCCTGCAAGGCCCTGCCGCCGGGGCCGCGGCCGCGCGCGCGATGCGACTCGAAGACCTCACGTCACTCGAGCCCGACGCGGCGCTGGGCAATGGCGGCCTCGGCCGCCTGGCCGCGTGCTTCCTCGATTCGATGGCCACGCTCGGGCTGCCCTCGTACGGCTACGGCATCCGCTACGAGTTCGGCATGTTCGCGCAGAGCATCCAGGGCGGCCGGCAGATCGAGCACCCCGATCCCTGGCTGGACGACGGCACGCCGTGGGAGTTCCCGCGGCCCGGCATCAGCCACCGCGTGCACTTCGGCGGCCACGTGGAGCCGGCCGCACTGCCCGGCCAGGCGGACCGCTGGCTGCCTGCGGCGGAGGTGGTGGCCAAGGCCTACGACATGGTGGTGCCGGGCCACGGCACCGGGCGCGTCAGCACGCTGCGGCTGTGGCGCGCTGCGGCCCCGGCGCAGATCGACCTCACCGCCTTCAACAGCGGCGACTACGCCCGCGCCGCCGAGTTCAAGAACCAGTTCGAGAACATCTCGTGGGTGCTGTACCCGAACGACAGCACCGAGGCCGGCCGCGAGCTGCGGCTGCGGCAGGAGTTCTTCTTCACCAGCGCCTCGTTGCAGGACATCGTCGCGCGCCACCTGTCGGAACACGGCGCGCTCGACAACCTCGCCGAGCACGTCGCGATCCACCTGAACGACACGCACCCGGCCATCGGCGTGGCCGAGTGCATGCGGCTGCTGGTCGACCTGCACGGCCTGCCCTGGGCGCGCGCGTGGCGCATCACCACCGGCGTGTTCAGCTACACGAACCACACGCTGATGCCCGAGGCGCTGGAGACGTGGACGGTGTCGCTGATGCAGCGAGTGCTGCCCCGGCACCTGCAGATCATCTACCGCATCAACCACGAGTTCCTCACCCAGGCCGCGCTGGCACGCCCGGGCGATGACCAGTTCCTGCGCCGGCTGTCGCTGATCGACGAAGGCCAGCATGGCGGCGAGCGGCGCGTGCGCATGGCCAACCTCGCCATCGTCGGCAGCCACCGCGTCAATGGCGTCTCGGCGCTGCACTCGAAGCTGCTGGTCGAGACCATCTTCTCGGACTTCGCGGCCCTCGCGCCCGAGCGCTTCATCAACGTCACCAACGGTGTGACGCCGCGGCGCTGGCTGGCACAGGCCAACCCGGCGCTGGCCGTGCTGCTCGACGAGCGCCTGGGCCGCGGCTGGCGGCTGGATCTCGCGCAACTGGCGCGGCTGCGCGAGGCCGCCGACGATGCGGCCTTCGTCACGGCCTTCCGCGCCGCCAAGCAAGCCAACAAGCAGCGCCTGGCGCGGCTGATCGAGCGCAGCGCCGGCATCGTGGTGGACACCGCGAGCCTGTTCGACGTGCAGGTCAAGCGCATCCACGAATACAAGCGGCAGCTGCTCAACGTGCTGCACGTGGTGGCCCGCTACCAGGCTATGCTGGCCGCGCCCGACGAGCCGTGGGTGCCCCGCACGGTGATCATCGCCGGCAAGGCGGCGTCGAGCTACGCGGCGGCGAAGTCGATCATCCGGCTGATCCACGACGTGGGGCAGATCGTCAACCACGACCCGCGGCTGCGCGGGCGGCTGAAGCTCGTGTTCATCCCGAACTACGGCGTCTCGGTGGCCGAGACCATCATGCCGGGCGCCGATCTCTCCGAGCAGATCTCCACCGCCGGCACCGAGGCGTCTGGCACCGGCAACATGAAGCTCGCGATGAACGGCGCGCTCACCATCGGCACCGACGACGGCGCCACGATCGAGATCCGCGAGCAGGTGGGTGCCGAGCACGTGTTCATCTTCGGCCTCTCCACGCCCGAGGTCGCGGCACGGCGCGCGCAGGGCTATCGGCCGATGGAGATCTACGAGCACCACCCGAAGCTGAAGACCGTGCTCGACGCGATCGGCGGCGGCGCGTTCTCGCCCGAGGAGCCCGGGCGCTACCGCGCGCTCGTCGACTCGCTGCTGTGGGGCGGCGACACCTACCTGCTGCTGGCCGACTTCGACAGCTATTGCGCGGCGCAGGCCCGCGTCGACGCGCTGTGGCGAGATCCGATGGCGTGGTCGCGCCGCGCGGTGATGAACGTGGCCGGCATGGGCACCTTCTCCACCGACCGCACGATCGCCGAGTATGCGGAGCAGGTGTGGCGACTGCCGCGGCACGCACGCTGAGCGGGCTGCCCGCGGCCGAGCTGCGGCGCATCTGCGAGGGCCGCCACGGCGACCCGTTCGCGGTGCTCGGCCCGCACGACGGCTGGCTGCGCGTGTTTAGGCCGGGCGCCGCGTCGGTGGCCATTGACGGCGGCGCGGCCTTGCAGCGCGTGCACGACGACGGCTACTTCGAAGGCCCGCTGCCCGAGGCGGCGCGCGGCACCTACCGCCTGCGCGTGCGCTGGGACAGCGGCCTGGAGAGCGTGCTCGACGACCCCTATCGCCACGGGCCGCTGCTCGGCGAGATCGATGCGTGGCTGCTGGCCGAAGGCACGCACCTGCGGCCGGCCGAAGTGCTGGGTGCCGATCCGCGCACGGTGGATGGCGTGGCCGGCACGGCGTTCGCGGTGTGGGCGCCGAACGCCTCGCGCGTCAGCGTGGTCGGCGGCTTCAACGCCTGGGACGGCCGCGTGCACCCGATGCGGCTGCGTCGCGAATGCGGCGTGTGGGAGCTGTTCGTGCCCGGCGTGGGCCCGGGTGAGCGCTACAAGTTCGAGATGCTGGATCGCGACGGCCGGCTGCTGCCACAGAAGGCCGACCCGGTGGCGCGCCGCGGCGAACTGCGGCCGTCCACGGCCAGCGTCGTGGCACCGTTGCCGCCGCGGCTGCCGGTGTCGCGCGAGCGCGCCGCGGCGAACGCGCTGGACTCACCGATGTCCATCTACGAGGTGCACCTGGCCTCCTGGCGCCGCAAGCCCGAGGAAGGCGACCGCTGGCTGGACTGGGACGAGCTCGCCGACACGCTGATCCCCTACGCCACGGGCCTGGGCTTCACGCACCTCGAGCTGTTGCCGGTCAGCGAGCATCCGTTCGACGGCTCGTGGGGGTACCAGACGCTGGGGCTGTACGCCCCCACCGCTCGGCACGGGGAGCCCGACGGGCTGCGCCGCTTCATCGAGCGCGCGCATGCGCAGGGCCTGGGCGTGCTGCTCGACTGGGTGCCGGCGCACTTCCCCACGGATGCCTGGGGCCTGGCGCGCTTCGACGGCACCCACCTGTACGAGTACGCCGACCCGCGCGAGGGCTGGCACCACGACTGGAACACGCTGATCTACAACTACGGCCGCACCGAGGTGCGCGGCTTCCTCGCCGGCAGCGCGCTGCACTGGCTCGAGCGCTACGGCGCCGACGGCCTGCGCGTCGACGCCGTGGCCTCGATGCTCTACCGCGACTACAGCCGCAAGGCCGGCGAGTGGATCCCCAACGCCCACGGCGGGCGCGAGAACCTCGAGGCGATCTCGCTGCTGAAGCACGTCAGCGAGGTGATCGGCGGCGAGCGCGCCGGCGCGGTGACGCTGGCCGAGGAGTCGACCGCGTTCCCGGCGGTGTCGCGCCCCACGTACCTCGGCGGCCTGGGCTTCCACTACAAGTGGAACATGGGCTGGATGCACGACACGCTGAAGTACATCTCGCGCGACCCCATCCACCGCCCCTACCACCATGGCGAGCTGACCTTCGGCCTCGTCTACGCCTACACCGAGAACTTCGTGCTGCCGCTCTCGCACGACGAGGTGGTGCACGGCAAGGGCTCGCTGCTGGCCAAGATGCCCGGCGACGACTGGCAGCGGTTCGCCAACTTGCGCGCCTACTACGGCTTCATGTGGGCGCACCCGGGCAAGAAGCTGCTGTTCATGGGCGGCGAGTTCGCGCAGGGCCGCGAGTGGAACCATGCGCAGTCGCTGGACTGGCACCTGCTCGCGCACGCGCCGCACGCCGGCATCCAGGCGCTGGTGCGCGACCTGAACCACGTCTACCGCGCGCAGCCGGCGCTGTGGCAGCGCGACTTCACGCCCGACGGCTTCGAGTGGATCGACCATGAGGACGCGCGGCGCAGCCTGCTGTCGTTCGTGCGAATGGGCCACGGCGACGCTCCGCCGCTGCTGGTGGTGTGCAACTTCGCGCCGGTGGTGCACCACGGGCTGAGGTTGGGCGTGCCACGCGCCGGCACCTGGCGCGAGGTGCTGAACACCGACTCCGGCCACTACGGCGGCAGCAACGTCGGCACGCCGCTGGCGGCCGCGGCCACCGAGCCGCATGGCAGCCACGGGCGCCCGCAGTCGATCGTGATCAGCGTGCCGCCGCTGGCCACGGTGTACTACGCGTGGTCGCCGTGACCCTGGGCATGGCCCGATGACGCTCGGCGCCACGCGGCCCCTGACCGCGCCGCTGCTGCACGACGGCCGCGCGTGGCCGCTGGGCGCGACGGTGCGCGACGGCGGCGTCAACTTCGCCGTGTTCGCGCAGCACGCCACGGCCGTGGAGCTGTGCCTGTTCGACGACGATGGGCTCGTGGAAGTGGCGCGGGTGCCGCTGCCGGCCCGCAGCGCCGACGTGTGGCACGGCTTCCTGCCGGAGGCGCGCGCCGGTCTGATCTACGGCCTGCGCGCGCACGGCCCGTGGCGGCCGGACCACGGCCACCGCTACAACCCGTACAAGCTTCTGCTGGACCCCTGGGCGCGCGAGATCGTCGGCCGCTACGCATGGCATCCGTCGCAGTTCGCGGCCGACGCCGACCACCCCCAGCACATGAACCAGGTCGACAACGCGGCGCGCGCGCTCAAGGGCCGCGTGATCGACGACGCCTGGGACTGGCAGGGCGACCGCCGGGTGCTGCGGCCGCTCGACGACACGGTGATCTACGAGGTGCACCTGCGCAGCATGACGCGGCTGATGCCGGGCGTGCCGCAGGCGCACCGGGGCACCTACCTCGGCCTGGCGTCGCCCGCGGCGATCGCCCACCTGCAGCGGCTGGGGGTGACGGCACTCAGCATCCTGCCGGTGCACCAGCACATCGACGAGCAGCGGCTCGTGGAGCACGGCCTCGTCAACCACTGGGGCTACAACACGATCGGCTTCTTCTGCCCCGATCCGCGCTACGCCACCGCACACGACGGCCGCACCGCGCGCGACGAGTTCCGCACGATGGTGCAGACGCTGCACGCCGCCGGCATCGAGGTGCTGCTCGACGTGGTCTACAACCACACCGCAGAGGGCGACGAGCGGGGTCCGACGATCAGCTTCCGCGGCCTCGACCACCGCGCCTGGTACCGCCTCACCGGCGAGCTGCCCGCGCGCTGCATCAACGACACCGGCTGCGGCAACACGCTGGACCTGCGGCATCCGCGCGTGCTGCAGCTGGTGCTCGACAGCCTGCGCTACTGGGTGCAGGAGATGCATGTCGACGGCTTCCGCTTCGACCTGGCCCCGGTGCTCGGCCGCGGCGACCACGGCTTCGACCGCCACCATCCGTTCTTCGTGGCGGTGATGCAGGACCCGGTGCTCGCCGGCGTGAAGCTGATCGCCGAGCCGTGGGACATCGGCCCGGGTGGCTACCAGCTGGGCGGCTTCCCGCACGGCTGGCTCGAGTGGAACGACCGCTTCCGCGACACGGCCCGCGCATTCTGGCTCGGCGGCGACGCCACGCGCGGCCAGTTCGCGCAGCGCCTCGCGGCCTCCAGCGACATCTTCCAGCCGCGCGGGCGCACGCCCGCCGAGTCGGTGAACTACGTCGTCTCGCACGACGGCTACACGCTGCACGACCTCGTCAGCTACGACCTGCGGCACAACGAGGCCAACCTCGAGGACAACCGTGACGGCCACGCGCACAACCTGTCGTGGAACTGCGGCTGGGAGGGCGAGACCGGCGACCCGCGCGTGCTCATGCTGCGCGCGCGGCTCAAGCGCGCGCTGCTGGCCACCACGCTGCTGGCCCAGGGCACGCCCATGCTGGCCGCCGGCGACGAGCTGGGCCACACGCAGCAGGGCAACAACAACCCCTACTGCCAGGACAACGCCATCACCTGGATCGACTGGTCTCGCGCCGACGACGAGCTGATCGCGTTCACCGCGCACGTGATCGGCCTGCGGCGGCGGCTGCACCCGCTGGGCGCGCGCTGGTACACGGGCCTGGCCAACGCCCATGGCCGCGACGACCTGGCGTGGCTGCGCCGCACCGGCGCGCCGTTCAACGCCGAGCAATGGACGGCACGCGGCCTGCGCATCCTCGGCGCGTGGATAGGCTCCCCGGGCGGCGGTGGCGCGCCGCTGCTGCTGCTGGTCAATGCGCGCGAGTTCGATGCGCCGTTCATGCTGCCGGCGGGCCGCTGGCTGGGGCTGCTGGACACGACGCAGCCCGACGGGCGCTGGGCCGGCGCGGCGCCCGCGGCCGGTGGCGTATCGGTCGTGCTGCCCAGCCGCAGCCTGTGGTTGATGGAAGACCTGGAAGGACCGACCCGATGAGATTCCCCCGCGCCAGCGGCGTGCTGCTGCATCCCACCTCGCTGCCGGGCCCGCACGGCTCGGGCGACCTCGGCGAGTCGGCGCGCCACTTCGTCGACTGGCTGGTGTCGGCGCGGCAGAGGCTGTGGCAGGTGCTGCCGCTGGCCGGCATCGGGCCGGGCAACTCGCCGTACATGAGCAGTTCGGCCTTCGCGGGCAACGTGCTGCTGATCGACCTGGCCGACCTGCACGCGCAGGGCTGGCTGGACGATGCCGATCTCGTGCCGGTGCCCGGGCTCGATCACGCCCGCGTCGACTTCGCCGCGATGGTGCCGTTTCGCATGGAACGGCTGGCCCGGGCGGCCACGAGCTGCACCGCGAATGCCACCGAGGCCCAGCGGGCGGAGATGGCCCGCTTCGAGGCGGCGCACGCCTCATGGCTGCCCGACTACGCGCTCTTCATGAGCCTGGCCGAGGCGCACGACTGGCGCGACTGGTGCGAGTGGCCGGCCGCCCTCGCCCGCCGTGAGCCCGCGGCGCTGGCCGCCGCGCGCGAGCAGCACGCCGCGCGCATCGCCTTCTGGACCTTCTGCCAGTGGCGCTTCTACACGCAGTGGCTGGCGCTGAAGCGCTACGCCAACGAGCGCGGCATCGAGATCATCGGCGACACGCCGATCTTCATCGCCTACGCCAGCGCCGAGGTCTGGGCCCACCAGCGCCTGTTCCAGCTCGGCGACGACGGCCGCCCGACGGTGGTGGCCGGCGTGCCACCCGACTTCTTCAGCGCCACCGGGCAGCGCTGGGGCAACCCGCTGTACCGCTGGAGCGAACACGCGAAGGACGGCTACGCGTGGTGGGTCGAGCGCGTGCGGCGGACCTTCGAGCTGGTCGACATCGTGCGCATCGACCACTTCCGCGGCTTCGCCGCGTGCTGGGAGATCGCGGCCGAAGAGCCCACCGCGGTGCGCGGGCGCTGGGTGCCGGCGCCGGGCGAGGCGCTGTTCAAGGCGATCACGAAGGCGCTGGGACCGATGCCCATCATCGCCGAGGACCTGGGCGTGATCACGCCCGATGTCGACGCGCTGCGCCGCAAGTTCGCGTTCCCGGGCATGCGCATCCTGCAGTTCGCCTTCGAGGGCGACCCGGCCAACCGCTTCCTGCCGCACCACCACGAGCCCGACTCGGTGGTCTACGCCGGCACGCACGACAACAACACCACCGCCGGCTGGTGGGCCGAAGCCGGCGACACCGAGCGCCACTTCGCGCGCGCCTACCTCGCCACCGACGGGCAGGACATGCCGTGGACGCTGATCCGCGCCGCCTGCATGAGCGTGGCCGACACGGCGGTGCATCCGATGCAGGACATCCTGGCGCTGCCGGCCGAGTGCCGCATGAACTTCCCCGGGCAAGCCTCGGGCTGGTGGGGCTGGCGCTTCCAGTGGAGCCAGGTCCACCCCTGGCACGCGCAAAGGCTGGCGGAACTGACGCGGCTCTACAGCCGCGACGGTACGCCGGCGGCTTCCACCGCGGCCTGATCCGGGCGCTCGTCGCCGGGGACGGTGCAGCGCGAGTAGTCGAGTTCGCCGCCGACCCGCGCCGCGTCGAGCCCGCGCAGGAAGTCCTCGACATGCGTCTGCAGCGCCGCATCGTCGCTGCGGTGCGCGCCGTGGTGCACCAGCGGCTCCAGCGCCTGCATGCCCGTGAGCATCGCGGTCTGCTGCCAAGGCAGCAGGAAGGTCTCGAACGGGTGCCCATGGCGACCACCGGCCGCGTAGGCCTCCGGGCCCGCGCCGGTGGAGGTGACCAGCCAGAGACCCTTGCCGTGCAGCGCCGTGCCGCCAGGCCCGTACGCCCATCCGTAGGCCAGCACATCGTCGATCCACAGCTTCATCAATGGCGGCATCGAGTACCAGTAGGTCGGGTGCAGCCAGACGACCAGCCGCGCCGCGGCGAGCGCCGCCTGTTCGGCATCGACGTCGATGTAGTAGTCGGGGTAGCGCGCGTACAGGTCGTGCAAGGCCACGTCGGGTCGCTGCTTCTTCAGCGCCTTGAGCAGCGCGCGCGTCACGCGCGAGTGCTCGAGCTGCGGATGCGCGGCGACGACCAGGATGTCCGACATGGCCGGCTACCATACCGCAGCACGAAGACGGCAGCACGGGGGCAGCCGCAGGGGCCGCAGCCACCGGGACGACGAGGAGCAGCGCATGGCGGTGATCGTGGTGGCCAATCCCAAGGGCGGCGTGGGCAAGAGCACGCTGGCCACCAACATTGCCGGCTGCCTGGCAGCCGCCGGCCACGCCACGATGCTGGGCGACATCGACCGCCAGCAGTCGTCGCGCCAGTGGCTGGCGCTGCGCGGCCCGATGCTGCCCCGCATCCAGGGCTGGGACACCGGCGACGGCGAGGTGGTGCGCCCCCCGAAGGGCGTGACACACGTGGTGCTCGACACGCCGGCCGGGCTGCACGGCAAGCGGCTCGAGGCAGCGCTGAAGATCGCCGACAAGGTCGTGATCCCGCTGCAGCCGAGCCTGTTCGACATCCAGGCCACGCACGCCTTCGTGCAGGCGCTGCTGGCGCACAAGCGGGCCGGCTCGCTCGCGCTGGGCCTGGTGGGCATGCGCGTTCGCGAGCACACCGTCTCCAACGAGCAACTGCACCAGTACCTGTCCACGCTGCCGGTGCCGGTGATCGCCTGGCTGCGCGACACGCAGAACTACGTGCAGCTGGCCGCGCGCGGGCTGACGCTGTGGGATGCGGCGCCCAGCCGCGTCGAACGCGATCTCGAACAATGGGCGCCCTTGCAGGCGTGGCTGACGACATGACCCGCTACCCGCATCTCGCCGACCTGCAGTCTCTCGTGGGCCAGCACCTGGCCACCAGCGACTGGCTGGCCGTCGACCAGGCCCGCATCGACCGCTTCGCCGAAGCCACCGGCGATCACCAGTGGATTCACGTCGATCCGGCGCGCGCGGCGGCCGGGCCGTTCGGCGCGACGGTCGCGCACGGGTTCCTGACGCTCTCGCTGCTGCCGTGGTTCCTCGAGCACGCTTTCGAGGTGGATGACGTGGTGATGGGCATCAACTACGGCTTGAACCGCGTACGCTTCCCGGCGCCGGTGCGCGTGGGCAGCCGGCTGCGCGGAGTTTCCAGGCTGCTGGCCTACGAAGCGCTGCCCGGCGGGGCGCAACTGGTGGTCGAGACCACGGTGGAGCTGGAAGGCTCGCCCAAGCCCGCGTGCGTGGCCGAGGGCGTCTCCCGCCGCTACACCGGGGCGCGCTGAGCGCCGGGCTGCATCACCCCCGAAGGAGGGAACGCCACCTCACTCGGCCTCGCCTACCATCCCTGACGCCATGAAAGTCCTGCTCGTCGATGACCACCCGCTGATCCTGTCGGCCCTGCAGGCCGTGATCCAGGGGCTGGGGGACAACGTCAGCGTGACCGGCGCGTCGAGCGCGCAGGCCGCGCGGGAGGCGATCGCCGCGACGCCGGACTTCGACATGATCCTGCTGGACCTGTCGCTGGGCGATGCCGACGGCTTCGACCTGCTGGCCGAACTGCGCGCCGCCCATCCCGAGGTGCCGGTGGTGGTGGTGTCGGCCTCCGAGCGCGCCAGCGACGTGATCCGCGCCATCGACCTCGGCGCCATGGGCTTCGTGCCCAAGCGCACGTCCAACCAGGCGCTGTTCGAGGCGCTGCGGATGGTGATGCAGGGCGGGCTGTACGTGCCGCCGACGATGCTGGGCCTCGACTACGCGCGCTTGTCGCGCGAAGGCGGACTGGCCGACGCCGAACCCGTGCTGGGGCACGACCTCAGGCCCGAGCCGCACCAGCAGGTGTCGACGATCGAGAAGATCGGCCTGACCCCGCGGCAGACCGAGGTGCTCGGGCTGCTGCTCAAGGGCCTGCCGAACAAGCTGATCGCGCGCGAGCTCGACCTCTCGGTGGAGACCGTGAAGGACCACGTGGCGGCGGTGCTGCGGGCCCTGGGCGTCAGCACGCGCACGCAGGCGGTGCTGGCGGTGAGCCAGATGACGCAGGGCCGCGCCGGCATCGTGCCGACGCGGCTGTCGCCGAACGCCTGAATGCCACCCGAGCCGGCGCGCGCACGGCGTCATCACCCAAGCAACAGGGGCCCCACGGGGCCCCTGTGTCCTGTCGGCGCCCGCAGGGCAGGCACCGCTTGCGGTCGACCTGGCGTCAGCGCACCACGGCGATCTGCTCGCGCTTGCCACCCTTGTAGGTGTAGAGCGTCAGCGCGCCGTTCTTGATGTCGCCCTTCTCGTCGAAGGCGATGGTGCCCGTCACGCCCTTGTAGCCTTCGGTCTTGGCCAGCACCGGCAGGTACTTCGCCGGGTCGGCCGAGCCGGCCTTGACCATCGCGGCGACCATCACGTTGACGGCGTCGTACACATACGGCGCGTACACCTGCACATCGGCGTTGTACTTCTTCTTGAAGGCCGCGTAGAAGTCGTCCATCGACTTCTTCGCCGCCCCCTCGACGCCACCGGCCTCGGCGCACACCACCTGCCCGTCACCCATGGTGCCGGCGGCCAGCTTGGGCAGTTCGCCCGAGCAGATGCCGTCGCCGCCCATGAACTTGGCGTTGATGCCGAGCTGCTTCATCTGGCGCAGCATCGGGCCGGCCACGGCGTCCATGCCGCCGAAGAAGACGATGTCGGGGTTCTTGGCCTTCAGGCTGGTCAGGATGGCGGTGAAATCCGTCGCCTTGTCGTTCGTGAACTCGCGGCCGATCACCTTGCCGCCGGCGCCCTTGACGCCCTTCTCGAACTCGTCGGCCACGCCCTGGCCGTAGGCCGTGCGGTCGTCGATCACGGCGATCGACTTGCCCTTCAGGTCCTTGGCAGCGTAGCGGCCGAGCGTGCCGCCCAGGTGCACGTCGTCGGCCACCACGCGGAACGTGGTCTTGTAGCCCTGGCGGGTGTACTTCGGGTTGGTGGCCGAGGGGCTGATCTGCGGGATACCGGCGTCGCTGTAGATCTTCGACGCAGGGATCGAGGTGCCGCTGTTCAGGTGGCCCACGACGCCGTTGACCTTGCTGTCGACCAGCTTCTGCGCGGCGGCCGTGCCCTGCTTCGGGTCGGCAGCGTCGTCTTCGGCCAGCAGTTCGAGCTTGACCTTCTTGCCGCCGATGGTCACGCCCTTGGCGTTCAGTTCCTCGATGGCCATGCGCGCGCCATTCTCGTTGTCCTTGCCCAGGTGCGCGATGGCGCCGCTGGTGGGGGCCACATGGCCGATCTTGACCACGTCCTGGGCCATGGCCGAACCGGTTGCCACCGCAATGGCAGCCGCCACGATCACGTTCAGCTTCACTTGCATTGAATAACCTCCTGGGAGTCTGTGTCGGAGAGACTGTTGAAGGAAAAAAGCGCAGCACGATAACCCGAAAGCCGCCAGACGCCGGGAAGGGTTTCCGGCAGCCGGTTCCTAGGGTGATCCCTAGCGTCCCTGGTCATCAGCGCCGCGGGCTGCAGCGCCGTGCCTCAACGCGGTGGAGTGTCGCCCGGCTGACCGGTGTGACGCGCCAGCGCCGCCGTCACCGACTCCTGCACCACCTCGCGCAAGCCAGCCTCCAGCGCGACGCGCGACTCCGCCACCAGGGTGTCGGCGGCGCGCGCCAGCGTCGGCGCCAATGCCTCGCGCAGCCGCTGCTCGATCAAGGCGCCGATGCGCTGCTCGACGTCGCGCAGCACCGTCTCGACCAGCCAGGCGGGATCGGGCGCCGGTGAGGGAGGCGGGGCGGCCACCGCCCGCGCCAGCACGCCGACGGGCACCGTCGTGGAGCCGAGCGGCACGGGTTCGCCCAGCAGTGCCGGCAGGTCGAGGTCGGGCGGCATGTCGGCCAGCGACACGACCTCGGTGAGGGTGGGCACGCGCAGCAGCGAAGGTGGCGACAACGGGCTCATCCCGCCCCGCCCTTGTGGTGCACCAGCGGGTAGCCGCGCGACTCGTAGGCGCGCCAGCGGCCGCGCGCCGGCACGGCATCGTCGGGATGGTCACCCACCACCTCGATGATGCGGTCGAGCCCGGGCCAGGGTTCCGAGCTCTCGGCGCCGATGTTCACCAGCACGGTGGGCGCGCCCTGCTCGGGGCAGCGCTCGTCGAGCAGCCAGATCGGCGTCCTCGCCAGCACGGCAGGCGCGGCGCGCGACACCCGCACGTGCGGCACGAAGTCGCGCTCCTCGAAGGTCCACAGCAGCCGGTCGAAATCGCCCCACTGGTCGGGCGTCACCGTCACCGCGACGCGCGCGCCCTGCCGGTAGGCCTTGCGCAGCAGCCGGCAGGCGAACGCCAAGGGTTCGGCCACGCCGGTGTGGAACTCGACCTGCGGCATCGGTGCGATCGGCGCGGGCCTCGGCAGTCGCAGCCCTCGCCGCCGCTCAGGCCGCGCGCGCCAGCACGAAGTGGGTCAGCAGCCGCACCGGCCGACCGGTCGCGCCCTTGGCCGAACCCGAACGCCAGGCGGTGCCGGCGATGTCCAGGTGCGCCCACGGGTATGCCTTCGTGTAGCGGCGCAGGAACATCGCCGCCGTGATCGCGCCGCCGGCGCGCGGGCCGACGTTGCCCATGTCGGCGAACGAACTCTTGAGCGCCTCGTCGTACTCCTCGTCCAGCGGCATGCGCCAGGCCGGATCGACCGAGCGCTCGCCCGCCGCGAGCAGGTCGGCGGCGAGCGCATCGTCGGCGCAGAAGAGGCCGCTGCGGTGATGGCCCAGCGCGATGACGCAGGCGCCCGTGAGCGTGGCGATGTCGACCACCGCGGCAGGCTTGAAGCGCTCGGCGTAGGTGAGCGCGTCGCAGAGGATCAGCCGCCCTTCGGCGTCGGTGTTCAGGATCTCGATGGTCTGGCCGGAGAGGCTGGTCACAACGTCTCCGGGCTTGACCGAGCGGCCGTCGGGCATGTTCTCGCAGGCAGGGATCAGGCCCACCACGTTGATGCGCGGTTTCAGCTCGGCCAACGCACGCAGCGTGCCCAGCACCGAGGCTGCACCGCCCATGTCGAACTTCATCTCGTCCATCTCGGCGGCCGGCTTGATCGAGATGCCGCCGGTGTCGAACGTGATGCCCTTGCCCACCAGCACGATGGGCGCGGCCGACTTCGGCCCGCCCTGGTAGCGCGCGACGATGAACTTCAGCGGCTGCTCGGAACCCTGCGCCACGGCGATGAAGGCGCCCATGCCGAGCTTCTCGACATCCTTGCGGTCGAGCACCTCGACCTTCAGGCCGTGCTCGCGGCCCATGCGCCGGGCTTCCGACGCGAGGTGCGACGGCGTGCAGTGGTTGCCGGGGCGATTCGCCCACTCGCGGGCGAGCGCCACGCCGGAGGCGATGCCGCGCCCTTGCACGAGCCCGCGCTGTACATCAGGCGCCTGGGCCTTGCTGCAGGCGAGCGCCACGCTGGCGAGCTTCGGCGCCGGCGCTGCCGAAGGCTTCGTGTGGCGGTACACGTAGACGGCTTCGTCGACGGCGAGGACCAGGGCCTCGGCCGCTGCTGCATCCACCCCACCCACGCCGCCCTGGCCCAGAACGGCCACCAGCAACGACCGCGTGCCACCGGCCTTCAGCGTGCCCAGCCCCGTGCCCACGGCCTTGCCGAACGCCTTCGCGGATGCGTCGGCGGCCACCGCCACGCACACGCGGCGGGCCTTCACGCCGGGCACGCGATGCAGGTACAGGCACTGGCCGGCCTTGAGCGACAGGTCGCCGGCGTCCACGGCGTCGCGCAGCGCCACGGCGATCGGCGTCTCCAGCCCGTCAGGCAACGCAGTCCCGGTGACCACGAGCAGCAGCGCGTCGACCGCCTGTGCCGCAAGCCCTGTCGGGCCGATCGCGAGGGTCTTGAAGTCCATAATCGTTGGCCCCATCGGAACCCCGAAGGGAGTCGGGGAAAAAGCGGCGGATGTTATTCGATTCGACGGTGCGCCGAGAGCTGGCGCGAAGCTTCGGCGCGACCCTGGTGGTCATCCTGACCATCGTGCTGACGATGTTCCTGATCCGCACGATCGGCCAGGCCGCCAACGGCCAGGTGGCACCGCAGGACGTGGTGCTGCTGCTGGGCTACGTGTCGCTCGGGCACCTGCCGACGATGCTGGCGCTGTCGCTGTTCATCGCCATCGTGCTCACGCTGGGCCGCATGTACCGCGACAACGAGATGGTGATCTGGTTCGCCAGCGGCGCCGGGCTCGTGCGCTTCGTGCGGCCGGTGCTGGCGATGAGCCTGCCGGTGCTGCTGGTCGTCGGCCTGCTGCTGGTGTTCGTGTGGCCCTGGGGCAACCAGCAGAGCCTGGAACTCCGTGAGCGCTACCAGCGGCGCTCGGACGTGGCGCGCGTGGCGCCCGGCGTGTTCCAGGCCTCCAGCGACGGCAGCCGGGTGTTCTTCGTCGAGCGCGACAGCGGCGGCGACGGCGGTGCCCGCAACGTCTTCATCCTGTCGCGGCAGAAGCAGGCCGAGTCGGTGACCTCGGCCCGCAGCGGTCATCTCGAGGTCGTCGGCGACGACCGTTTCCTGGTGCTCGAACGCGGCCAGCGCAGCGAGATCGACATGCAGAGGTACGACAAGACCCTGGCCCGCTTCGAGACCTACCGCGTGCTGGCGCAGGAGAAGGTGTTCGACTCCGGCGCCGCGCGCGCGCCGCGCGCGACCGGCACGCTGGAGCTGCTGCGCACCCCCACGCGCGAGGCGCAGGGCGAGCTCGTCTGGCGCTTCGGGCTGCTGCTGGCGGCCTGCAACCTCACGCTGCTGGGCATCGGGCTGTCCGCCTCGAATCCGAGGCGCCCTTCCAACTGGAATCTGCTGTTCGCGCTGCTGGCATTCGTCGTCTACTACTTCAACCTCGTCAACCTGACGCAAGCCTGGGTCACGGCCGGGCGCATGCAGGCGCTTCCGGCGATGGTCGTGCTGCACGGCGGCGCGCTGCTGCTCGGGACGGCGTTGCTGTGGTGGCGCGAGCACGCGGCGGTGCTCCACCTGCGGCGGCGGGCGGCCTCGTGAACACCGTCCGCCGCCTGCTGTATCAGGACATCACCGCCTCGGTGGGGTTCGTCTCGGTCGCGTTCCTTGCGCTCTTCTACTTCTTCGACTTCGTCGACGACCTCGGCGATGCCGGCAAGCGCGGCCGCGGGCTCGGCCAGGTCGCGCTCGGTGCGCTGCTGGAGGTGCCCGGGCACTTCTACGACCTGTTCCCGATCGCGGTGCTGATCGGCACCATCTACGCGCTGGCGAGGCTGGCCCAGTCGTCGGAGTTCACGATCCTGCGCACCAGCGGCCTGGGCCCGGGGCGCGCGCTGGCGATGCTGGCGACGCTCGGCGCGGGCTACGCCGCGCTGACGTTCGCCGTCGGCGACCTGGTGGCACCCGCCAGCGAGCGCGTGCGCACCGAACTCGAGGCGCGCGCCCGTGGCGGCCTGCGTGTCGGCGCCGCCGGCGCCTGGCTGAAGGAACGCCGCACCCTGTCCGAGGGCGAGCGCAGCTACTCGATCAACATCGGCGGCACCAGCGGAGCCGGGGAGATCACCGATGTGCTGATCTTCGAGTTCGACGCCGACGGCCGCCCGCTGAAGCGGACTTACGCGAAGCGCGCTAGCGTTGACCGCGTCGGCCGTTGGACGCTGCAGGACACGATCGTCACGCGCTGGCCGGTGCAGGGCGCCGCCAACCCCGACGTGCAGGAGTCGGCCCAGCCGCAGATCGTCTGGCAAAGCGGCCTGTCGGCCGACGTGGTGGCCGCGGCCGTGCTGCCGCTGGCCACGATGACCACGCTGGACCTGTGGCGGTACAGCGAACACCTGAGCGACCAGGAACAGACCGCTCAACGCCACCAGATCCGCTTCTGGCGCAAGGCGCTGTACCCGCTGGCGTGCCTCGTGATGATGGCGCTCGCGTTGCCGTTCGCCTACCTGCACGCACGGGCCGGCGGCGTGAGCTGGAAGGTGTTCGGCGGCATCATGCTGGGCATCACCTTCGTGCTGCTGAACAACCTGGCCGGCCACATCGGGCTGCTGCGCGACTGGACGCCGTGGATCGCCGCGGCCACGCCGAGCGCGCTCTATCTGCTGCTGTCGATGGCAGCCTTCGCCTGGCTGGTGCGCTACCGATGACCTCCGACGCCGACGCCCCGCACGGGCTGATCCTGTTCGCGCACGGTGCGCGCGACCCGCGCTGGGCCGCGCCGTTCGACGAGGTGGCCCGCCGCGTGCGCGAGGTCCTCCCGGGCCTGCGCGTGGCCCTGGCCTACCTGGAGCTGATGCCGCCGACCCTCGCCGAAGCCGGCGCGCAACTCGCCCGCGACGGCTGCACGAGGATCACCGTGCTGCCGATGTTCCTCGGCTCCGGCGGCCACGTGCGGCACGATCTGCCGCTCCTGGCGCAGGCCCTGCGTGAGGCCTGGCCCGGCGTGCGCGTCGACCTGCTGGACCCGATCGGCGAGCAGCCGACCGTGCTCGCCGCGATGGCCGATGCAGCGGCGGCACTGGTCGCCGGAGGCGCCGCATGAACCTGCACCAGTTCCGCTTCATCCAGGAGGCGGCGCGCCGCAACCTGAACCTCACCGAGACCGCCAAGGCGCTCTACACGTCGCAGCCGGGGATCAGCAAGGCCATCATCGAGTTCGAGGAGGAACTCGGCATCGAGATCTTCGTGCGCCACGGCAAGCGGCTCAAGCGGGTGACCGAGCCGGGGCTGGAGGTGCTGAAGTCGATCGAGATCATCATGCGCGAGGTCAACAACCTCAAGCGCATCGGCGAGCAGTTTTCCAAGCAGGATGCCGGCACGCTGTCGATCGCCACCACCCACGCGCAGGCCCGCTACTTCCTGCCCGAGCCCGTGGCGCAGCTGCGCGGGCGCTTCCCGAAGGTGCAGGTGGTGCTGCACCAGGGCCTGCCGGCGCAGGTGGCGCAGATGCTGCTCGACGACGTGGCCGACATCGGCCTGGCCACCGAGGCGCTGGCCGGCTACGAGAACCTGGTGACGCTGCCGTGCTACGAGTGGCAGCACGTGATGGTGGTGCCGGCAGCGCACCCGCTGGCGGCCGTCGAGCGGCCGACGCTGGAGCAGCTCGCGGCCCACCCGCTGGTGCTGTACCACCCCACGGTCACCGGCCGCACCCGCATCGACCAGGCGTTCGCGCGGCTGCACCTGAAGCCTGCCGTGGCCCTGGAGGCCTTCGACTCCGACGTCATCAAGACCTACGTGCGGCTCGGGCTCGGCGTGGGCGTGGTGGCGGAGCACGCGATGCGCGAGGACAGCCCGGGCGAACTCGTGTGGCGGCCGCTGGGCCACCTGTTCGGCAGCAACGTCACCCGCGTCGCCTTCAAGCGAGGCGCCTACCTGCGGCAGTTCGTGCTGGCCTTCGCCGCCAGCCTGTCCGAGCGGCTGACGCCCGCCTCGATCCAGCATGCCATGTCCGCCGGCACCGCCGGTCCCGGTTTCGACCACGATCTCTGACCATGACGACCGTCACCACCCCTGCCCTGCCCTCGCGCCTGCCGACCGTGGGCACGACGATCTTCACCGTGATGTCGGCGCTGGCCGCCGAGCACGGGGCCATCAATCTCGGCCAGGGCTTCCCCGACTTCGACTGCGACCCGGCGCTGATCGACGCGGTGCAGGCCGCGATGCACGCGGGACTGAACCAGTACCCGCCGATGACGGGCGTGCCGGCGCTGCGACACGCGGTGGCCGCGAAGATCGGCGCGCTGTACGGCCATACCTACGACCCGGACCGCGAGATCACCATCACCGCCGGCGCCACGCAGGCCATCCTCACCGCGGTGCTGTGCTGCGTGCACCCCGGCGACGAGGTGATCGTGCTCGAGCCTTGCTACGACAGCTACGCGCCCAACATCGAACTGGCCGGCGGGCGCATCGTGCGCGTGCCGCTGACGCCGCGCACCTTCCGGCCCGACTTCACCGCCATCGCCGCCGCGATCACGCCGAAGACGCGCGCCATCATCGTCAACTCGCCGCACAACCCCAGCGCCACGACGTGGACGCGCGCCGAAATGCAGCGGCTGGCCGACCTGCTCGACGGCACGTCGATCCTGCTGATCAGCGACGAGGTCTACGAGCACATGGTCTACGACGGCGCACCGCACGTCAGCGCGGCGGGCATCCCCGCGCTGGCGGCGCGCAGCTTTGTCGTCTCCAGCTTCGGCAAGACCTACCACGTCACCGGCTGGAAGGTGGGCTACGTGGCCGCGCCCGCGCCGCTGACGGCCGAGTTCCGCAAGGTGCACCAGTTCAACGTGTTCACGGTGAACACGCCGGTGCAGCACGCGCTGGCCGCCTACATGGCCGACGCACGCCCCTACCTTGAGCTGCCGGCCTTCTACCAGCGCAAGCGCGACCTGTTCCGCGCGGGCCTGGCGCGCACCCGGCTGCAGTTGCTGCCCAGCGAAGGCAGCTATTTCCAGTGCGTGGACTACAGCGCCGTCAGCGATCTGCCCGAAGGCGAGTTCTGCCAGTGGCTCACGCGCGATGTCGGCGTCGCGGCGATCCCGATCTCCGCGTTCTATGAGGGCGGCTTCGAGCAGCGCATCGCGCGGTTGTGCTTCGCGAAGAAGGACGAGACGCTGCTCGCCGCACTGGACCGCCTGGCCCGGCTCTGACCACCCGGCCGCGACGCGCGGGTCAGCGGCGCGGGTTGGGCTGCGTGCTCGGCTGCAGCAACTCGCCGAAGATGCTGTCGCGCGAGCGCGGCGGCGGCGTGAGGTCCAGGTCCAGTGGCGCGGTCGGGTGGTCGTCCACCGGCCGGTCGGAGGTGGCGCGGCTCGACCCAACGGCCGTGCCGGGCTGAGTCTGCCCATCCAGCGGCAGCAGCAGGTCCACGAGCTGCGGGTCGCCCGACTCGTGATCCATGTGATCGCGCGCCATCGAGTACAGGAACAGCACATCGCGGTACGCCGGCAGCTCGAACAGCTCGCCGCGCGACTTGCGGAACAGCAGCGCCTCCAGCTCGGCCATGGCGTCCAGCGGTCGCGGCCAGGCGGCCACCACGCGCGGCAGCACGGCGTCGTAGTCCTCCAGCGTCTTGCCGGCAGCGAGATCGGCACCCCACTCGGGCGCATAGGCGTTGTAGCGCTGATTGAAGCGCTGCCGCGTGCGCTCGTAGGCCGCCGAGTCGCCCACCCGCTGGTAGATCTCGAGCAGCTTGAGGTAGGTGAGCGGACTGCCGCCGCCGGTGTCGCGCAGGTGCGCCACGAGCAGGTCGATGGCCGCGTGGTCCTGTCCGAGCGCGATGAAGAACTCGGCCTGCTGGTCGACGTCGATCAGCTCCTCGATCGACACGTCGCGCGGCTTGTCCTCCCGCGGGAGCACGCCCGGCGCCAGTGGCATCGTGCGCGCCATCGACGTGTCCTGCGTCGTCGCCGGCTCGAGCACGGACGTGCGCAGCCCGGCGGCGGTAATCTCGTGCGGGGCCGGTGCGGTCTCGCTGCCGGGCACTGGCGTCAGTGGCGCCGGCGCGCTGATGACCGAGTGCACCAGGGGCAGCGGCGAGGTCTCGCGCATCGGCGTATCGGGCGCCTGCGCCGCGGCAGCGGCCGTGGCACGCGCCCAGGCCACTTCCTGGGTGCGCTGCACGCCACGCAGCCGCCACATCAGCCAGGCCGCGGCAAGTGCGAGCAGCAGCACGAGGCCGACCAGCGGCCACAGCCACCAGGCCTGGGCCTGGGGACGGTTCAGCAGCGCCCGCAGCCGCTCCAGTTCGCCCTGGTTGGCGCGCCGGTCGCCCCGCAACTGCTGCACCTCGGCTTCGAGGGAGGCGATGCGCGCCGACTGAGCCGACGCCGCCTCTGCGGCTTGCCGGGCAGCACTCGCGGCGAGCGAGACGGCCCGGATGGCCTCTTCGACGATCTGGTCTCCAGGGCCCTCGGCGGCAGCGGTGGCACGCGGGCCCGGCTCGGGTGCCTCGAGGCGCAGGCGCGGACGGGCTTCCTCGCGCGGCGCATCGGCATTGGCCAATCGCCGAGCCGCCTCGGCGGCGCGCGAGCGCTGCGGGCGCTCGGCGCGTGCCTGGCGCTGCCGCACCCGGTCGGCCCTCGGTTCGGCGCGGGCGCGGCGGGAGCGGTCGACTTCTCGGGGGGCCGGCGATGCCGTGGCAGCCCCCGTGGCCGGCACAGCCGTCGGGTCGCCACGCGCAGCGCCTTCGGTGCCCGCGGGAGCGGATGCGTCGGCAGCGGGGGTCGGCACCAGCGGCAACGCGACCACAGGTGCACTCGGCGCCACGGTGCCGGGATCGGCGAACACCACGTAGCGCCGCTGCACCTTCGAGACGCAGCCGGCGCTCAACTGCACCGTGACGATCGGCTCGTCGACAGGCGCGGCGCTGGTGACGCGCAGCGCCGCGGCAGCCCCGCTGCCGCGCACCCGCACCGTCGTCGGCAGCGGCCGCTGGTCGCCGACCACCACCTCGGCCTGCAGGCACTCGGGCATCGCCTCGTCGCCCTCGAGCCGAAGCGGCACGACGAAGTCCAGCGGCTGGCCCAGTACCACGGCGGAGGGTCCGTTGCCCAGGCCGAGCGCCTGCGCGGGCGAACACACCCAGACGGCCAGGCTCGCTGCCAGGCCGGCCCACAGCCGCATGGAATGGTTCGATCGGATCAAGTCAGGCACGCGCCGCTGCGCATCGGACGCTCGAGTCGCACGATCCCGGATGATGGCGCATGGCGGACCCCGTTCCGGCAGCCTTCGGTTGTCGTCGCAAGGCAGCGTGCGGGAATGCACGCCGGCCGGAGGCGATGGCACATCAGGTGTCGTATCCCGGCAGGCGACGGTCCAGCTTCCGCAGCAGACCCGGCCACGCCAGCGCACCGCCCAAGCCCTTGGTGACCACGGCCGCCTGCTGCTGCGCGGTGGCGATGATGCGAGGATCGATCGGCACGAGTTCACCGCCGCCGGACATCGCGCGCACCTGGATCGTGCAGGTGTTCTCGAAGGTGTACATCGACAGGAAGGCATCAGCCACCGAAGGCCCGACCGTCAGCAGCCCGTGATTGCGCAGCATCAGGAAGGTCTTGTCGCCGAGATCGCGCACCAGTCGCGGCTTCTCGTCGTCGCGCAGTGCCACGCCTTCGTACTCGTGGTAGCCCAGGCTCGCCAGCACGAAGATCGACTGCTGCGACAGCGGCAGCACGCCGACCTTCTGCGCCGAGACCGCCACCCCGTTCAGGCTGTGCGTGTGCAGCACGCAGGCGGCATCGTGGCGGGCCCCATGCACGGCGCTGTGGATCACGAAGCCGGCCGGGTTGATCGGGTACGACGAGTCCTCGAGCTTGCGGCCTTCGGCGTCGACCTTGACCAGGCTCGACGCCGTGATCTCGTCGAAGGTCATGCCGTACGGGTTGATCAGGAACTGGCCCTCCACCCCCGGCACGCGTGCGCTGATGTGCGTGAAGATCAGGTCGTCCCAGCCGTACAGGGCCACGAGGCGATAGGCGGCGGCGAGGTCGACGCGGACGCGCCATTCATCGGCCGTGACGGACATGCAGCGGGCTCCCCAGATCGGTGCGCCGACCCCCGGCCGGCTCACCCAAAGCATGGACAATGCGCCCTCGCCTGGCAAGCCATGAATACCCCGCCACTCGCCCCCGAGGAACTGCAGGCCGTGACTGGCGGCCCCTGGTTCAGCAAGCTGTCGTCGCCGCTGCAGGGTGCCATCCTCGCCCGCGCGACGTTGCGGCGCATGGCCGACGGCGAGCAGCTCGCCAGCCGGGGCGCCCCGGCCGAGCACTGGTGCGGCGTGGCACGCGGGGCGATCCGCATCAGTTCCGTCTCGCTGTCGGGCAAGCAGGTCACGCTCACCTACGCCGAGCCCGGCACCTGGTTCGGCGACATCGCGCTGTTCGACGGCGGCCCGCGCACGCACGATGCCGACGCCCACGGCGCCACCACGGTGCTGACCGTGGCGCGCGCCGAGTTCTACGCCCTGCTGCAGCAGCACGTGGAGCTGTACGACGCGCTGCTGCGACTCAACTGCCGCCGCCTGCGGCTGATGTTCGACCAGATCGAGGACCTCGCCACGCGCCCGCTGCAGGCCCGGCTGGCCCGCCAGATCCTGCTGCTGGCACGCCGCCACGGCATCCCCGAAGGCCCTGATGGCACCGAGGTGCGCATCGGGCTGCAGCTGGCGCAGGAAGACCTGGCGCAGCTCATCGGCGCGTCGCGACAGCGCGTCAACCAGGAGCTGAAGGGCTTCGAGCGCGAAGGTGCGCTGCGTGTCGAGCCGACCCGCCTCGTGGTGACGTCGCGGCAGAAGCTGCTCGCCATCGCGGACCGTTGATTCCCTCAGCCGCCCCTCCCAGCCGACCCTCCCAGAGCCCAGACCCACGATGGAACAGTTCACCGGCACCCGCCCGATGGCCGCCAGCCACGCCTTCGACGTGGCGGCACTCGACGCCCACTTGGCCCGCGCGCTGCCGGGCTATGGCGGGCCGCTCAGCGTCGAGCAGTTCAAGGGCGGGCAGTCCAACCCGACCTACAAGCTCGTCACGCCGGCACGCAGCTGGGTCATGCGCACCAAGCCCGGGCCAGCCGCCAAGCTGCTGCCCTCGGCGCACGCCATCGAGCGCGAGTTCCGCGTGATGCGCGCGCTCGCCGGCACCGACGTGCCGGTGGCCCGCATGGAGCTGCTGTGCGAGGACGAGTCGGTGATCGGCCGCGCGTTCTACGTGATGGAGTTCGTCGAGGGCCGGGTGTTCTGGGAGCAGGCGCTGCCCGGCGTGCTGCGCGACGAGCGCGGCCGCCTGTACGACGAGATGAACCGCGTCATCGCCGCGCTGCACAGCGTGGACGTGGCCGCCGTGGGCCTGGCCGACTATGGCAAGCCGGGCAACTACTTCGAGCGCCAGATCGGCCGCTGGAGCAAGCAGTACGTCGCGTCCATCACCGAGCCCATCGCCGAGATGGACCGGCTGATCGATTGGTTGCCGCAGCACATGCCTGCGAGCGCGCGCGACGAGTCGCGGCCGTCGATCGTGCACGGCGACTTCCGGCTCGACAACCTGATCTTTCGCCGCGACGAGCCGCGCATCGCCGCCGTGCTCGACTGGGAGCTGTCGACCGTGGGCCACCCGCTGGCGGACTTCAGCTACCACTGCATGTCGTGGCACATCCCGCCGGGCACATTCCGCGGGCTCGGCGGGCTCGACCTCGTCGCGCTGGGCATCCCCGACGAGCGCGAGTACGTGCGCCGCTACGGCCAGCGCACCGGCCGCGACCTCGACGCCGTGCTCGGCGACTGGAACTTCTACCTCGCCTACAACCTGTTCCGCCTGGCCTCGATCACGCAGGGCATCGCCAAGCGCGTGGTGGACGGCATCGCCTCGAGCGCCCAGGCGCGCGCGACCGGCGCGGCCACGCGCACGCTGGCCGAGATGGGGTGGTCGTTCGCGCAGGAGGCCGGGGCCCGGGGCTGAGGCGCCCGGTGCCGCGGCGCGCGGCCGCGGCCGCGGCGGCGGCGAAAGTCAGTCGCGCGGTTCCTCGCGCGGCAGCGTGCTCGCCGACCAGAGGCTCGGCTGCGTGCTCGGCGCGGGCTGCGGCAGGCTGGCGTCCTGCTCGGCGACACGCCTCGCTTCGCGCAATGCCGTCTCGAACAGCCGGCGCAGCGCCTCGATCTGCGCCTCGTCGGTGTCGTTGAGCTGCGTGCGCAGCACCAGCCGACCGCGCCCGATCATCAGCACCAACGGGTGCTGCTCGGGCAGCGACAGCGCCGCCAGCGACTTCGTCAGCGGCCCTTCGAGCCAGTGCTGCAGCTGCGATTTGCCGTTGCCGCAGGCCGCGTAGGTCTCGCGCAGCACGCCGAGCTCGGCTCCGTTGAGCTTGGGGAACATCACGAGCCAGCGCATCTCGGGCGGCGTCTGGTCGTCGATCTGCGTCTGCACGCCCTCGACGTACTGCTGGAAGACCGCCCGCTCCATCGCTTCCTGCAGCGCGCGGTTCAGCACCAGCAACTGCCAGTCGGAGCCGAAGTCCAGCTCGGCGCGCCAGCGCACCTCGTGGCCCACCACGTACGCCCGTTGCGCCGGGCCCCACTCGAGCCGCCAGGCCGTGCCGCCGACGCGCCCCTCGACGACCACGCCGCCCCCGTCGCGCACCGGGCGCAGCGGCAGGTCGCGTCGCTCGGCCCAGGCGCGCAGTTCCTCAAGCGCCGGCGGCGTCTTGCCGCTCTTGTCGGAAGACGGCAGCCAACGCTTGATGAACTGGAGCATCGGGTAGAGTGCCTGCGCGGCAGACGCCGGCACCGCTGGAAGGACGACGATGATCGAAGTTTATTCCTGGGCCACGCCGAACGGCCACAAGGTCCACATCATGCTGGAGGAGTGCGGCCTGCCGTACCGCGTGCATGCGGTGGACATCGGCACCGGCGCGCAGTTCGAGCCGTCATTCCTGGCGATCAGCCCCAACAACAAGATCCCGGCCATCGTCGACCCCGACGGCCCCGACGGGCAGCCGATCAGCCTGTTCGAGTCGGGCGCGATCCTGATGTACCTGGCGTCGAAGGCCGGCCGCTTCCTGCCGCAGGACCTGCGCGGGCGCTGGAAGACGCTCGAATGGCTGATGTTCCAGATGGGCGGCGTGGGCCCGATGCTGGGCCAGGCCCATCACTTCCGCATCTACGCGCCCGAGAAGATCCCCTACGCGATCGAGCGCTACAGCAACGAGGCCAAGCGGCTGTACGGCGTGATGAACCGCCAGCTGGCCAACAGCCGCTACATCGCCGGCCCCGAGTACACGATCGCCGACATGGCCATCTTCCCCTGGCTGCGCTCGTGGAAGAACCAGGGCATCGACTGGAACGACCACCCGCACCTGAAGGGCTGGTTCGACGAGATCGCCGCGCGGCCCGCCGTGCAGCGCGGCGTGGAGGTGCTGGCTGCGCAGCGCAGGCCCGTCACCGACGACAAGGCCCGCGAAGTGCTGTTCGGCAAGACGCAGTACGAGCGCCGCTGACGCAGCCCCCGGCAAGCGCCTAACATGCCGGCCGTGCCGGCTTCCCGTCATCTGCCCGTAGCTCAACCGGATAGAGCAGCTGCCTTCTAAGCAGCAGGTCGGGGGTTCGAGTCCCTCCGGGCAGGCCATCCGAACGGCCCGGAGGGCTCCGTGGCCGTCTTGCGCCATGCCGTTGCAGCGATGGTGCCACGGTCGCTCCGCAGCATGGCTCCCGTCACTCCACGGGAGAGCACCTTGCTGATTCGCCTGACCCTGACCGGCACACTCGTTGCCTGCACGCTCCGGGGCCCGCCCGCGGACTCAGCACCGTGACGCTCGAGCGCATCCACGTCGACCGCGGCGTGCGGCTGTCGTTCGCCGCCGGGCGCGCGCGGCGGCCGACCGAGGGCTGCACCGGGTGGCCTGCGCCCGGGGCATGGGTAGCATCGCCGGGTCGGGGGAGCAACAACGGACACCATGCAGGGCAGCAACGTGCGCCAGCGCATCGGGGAGTGGATGGGTGCGGCCGTCCGGCCCCCGGTCGACCGTTCGCGCGTGCTGCGCGAGCAGACCGACCTGCTGATCCGCCAGATGCGCACCGGCTTCCTGGTGGCCACGATCGCCGGCGCCCTGCTGGGCGTGCCGATGGTGCGCACGAGCGGCCCGGTCGTCTACCTGGCTTGGCTGGCGCTGCTGGTCGGCGGTTATGCGCTGCGGCAGCGGCTGATGGAACAGGCGCAGGCGAGCGGCTCGCTGGACCGGGTGTTCGTCATCACGCTGGTCGGCTCGGCGCTGATCGGCTTCATCCTCACGCTGCCCTGCCCGTTGTTCTTCCCGAACGCCGACCCGAACACGCGCGCCTTCCTGACCATGGTGCACATGATCTGGATGGCTGCCGCGGTGTCCGTGCTGGGCGTCTTCCCGCCGAGCTACAAGGTCTATCTCGCCTGCTCGCTGGGCAACGTCGTGCTCGGCTGGTGGCTCTCGGCCACGCCGCTGGAAGCGGGCCTGGTCACCGCGTGGTCGGTGCCGATGGCCTTCCTGCTCACGCGACTGTCGGGTCGGGTCGGCCGCATGATCGAGGAGTCGGTCAACATCCGCCACGAGCGCGAGCAGCTGGTGGCGCGGCTGCAGGAGTCGCTCGCCGAGACCGAGGCCGCGCAGCGCGCCCGCTCGCGGTTCCTCGCGTCGGCCAGCCATGATCTGCTGCAGCCGGTGCATGCGCTGCTGCTGCTGGCGAGCCTGTCGCGCGACCTGCCCGAAGGCCCACGCCGCGAAGACGTGCTCAAGCAGTTGCACGTCACGGCCGAGTCGATCGACGCGATGTTCCGCGGCCTGCTCGACCTCGCGCGCTTCGATGCCGGCACGATGCAGCCGCAGCTCACCGCGATGCCGGTCGCGCACGTGCTGCGCGCCGTCCAGGCCGCCTACCAGGGCCGCTGCGCCGACAAGGGCGTGCTGCTGACCGTGGAGACGCCGCCGGGCGTGCACGTGCACGCCGACCCGGCGATGTTCGACCGCATCGTGCGCAACCTCGTCGACAACGCCTGCAAGTTCACGCCGCGCGGCGAGATCGTGGTGCGGTGCCGGCAGGAGGGCGCCAGCGTGGTCGTGGAGGTGCAGGACAGCGGCGTGGGCATCGCGGCCGAGGACCTGGCCCACGTGCAGGAGGCGTTCTACCGCGGCGGCTCGGCGCGCGAGGTGGAAGCCGATGGCGTCGGGCTGGGACTTGCCAACAGCACGCAGATGGCGCTGCTGCTGCACGGCGACGTGGCGATCTCCTCCGAGCACGGCAAGGGCACGACGGTGCGGCTGACGCTGCCGGCGGCCGAGAACCCCGCCGCGGTCACCCACGCCGCGCCGCGTGAACTGCGCTACCGCCGCGTGGTGCTGGTCGAGGACGATCGCAACGCGCGCGTGGCCACCGAGCTGTGGCTGCAGCAGCGCGGCGTGGCGGTGGCCGCCGCCGCCGACCTGACCGGGGCGCTGGCGCAGGTCGACGCGCAGGGCTGGACTCCGGACTTCCTGCTGTGCGACTACCACCTCGGCAAGGAAGCCAACGGCGTGCAGGTGATCTCGGCCCTGCGCGGCCGCTACGGCGCCCTGCCGGCGGCCATCGTCAGCGGCGAAAACCTCACCGCTGCCGACGTGCCGGCCGACGTGACGCTGCTGGCCAAGCCGCTGCGCCCGGAGCGCCTCGAGCAGTTGCTCGCGTAGGCGCCGACCGTCTCGATGCCGACGGCTCCGCACCGCCTGGCCACACCGCTGGAGGCGTGGCCGGCCGATCGGCAGCACGTCGACACCCTCGTCATCGGCTCAGGCTACGGCGGCGCCGTGGCCGCGCTGCGTCTGGCCCGCGCCGGGCGCGAGGTGCTGGTCATCGAGCGCGGCAGCGAATTCGCGCCCGGCGACTTCCCCGACGACGTGGCGCAGCTGCCGAAGTTCCTGCGCGCGCCGGCGCTGCACGGGCGCGGCGTCACCGGCAGCGCGCACGGCCTGTTCGACTGGCATGTCGGCGGCGCGGTGCTGTCGCTCACCGCGAACGGCCTCGGCGGCGGCAGCCTGATCAACGCCGGCGTGGCGATCGAGCCCGATGCCGACGTGCTGCAGCAGCCATGCTGGCCCGCGCCGCTGCGCAGCGGCACCGATGTCGGCAAGCACTCCATGGCGCGCGCGTTCCGGCGCGCCCGCCGCACGCTGGGCGCGCGCACCTGGCACGACGAGGAGCCGCTGCCGAAGAGCCGTGCCCTCGAGCGCCTGGCGCCGCACCTGCGCCGCGGCGCGCGGGCCCGGGCGGTGCGCGTGACGATCGACGGCCGCGCCTGCACGCGCTGCGGCGACTGCGCCACCGGCTGCAACGTGCCCGGCGCCAAGCTCACACTGCGCGAGACCTACCTCACCGGTGCGGTGCGCCGCGGTGCGCAGCTGGTCACCGGCGGCAGTGCCTACCTCGTCACCCCGCCGGGCCCGGGCGCCGCCTTCGGCGACGATCGCTGGCAGGTCTGGGTCGTGCCGACCGGCCGGCTGGCGTCGCTGGACACGCAGGCGAGCGTGCTCGCCTGCGAGCACGGCCGCCGCTTCACGGCGCAGCGACTGATCATCGCCGCCGGCACCTTCGGCAGTGCCGAGCTGCTGCAGCGCAGCCGCGAGCACCACGGCGCGGCGTTCCCGCTGTCACCGGCGCTGGGCAAGCGCTACTCCGGCAACGGTGATTCGCTCAGCTTCGTCGTCGGCAATCCTCAGCCGGTGCACGCCGAAGGCCGGGCCCATCACCAGGGACCGCCGGTGGGGCCGACGATCACCCGCATCGTCGACCTGCGCCGCGAGACGCACGGCCGCCGCAAGGGCCGGCCGCTGGCGATGGCCGAGCGGCTGGTGGTGGAGGACGGCGCCACGCCTCTGGCGCTGCAGCGCTTCACGCGCGAAATGCTGGCCACGTCGTTCACGCTCGCGGAGAGCGAGCAGTTTGGAATGCGCCGGCTCGTGTCCGCGGCGGGGCTGGACCTGCTGTCGTCGGCGGCGATGGCTCGCCACACCCAGGTGCTGCTGACGATGGGCCACGACGGCTCGGCCGGCCACCTCGTGCGCCTCGGGGACCGCGACACGACGGTGCCCTACTGGCCCGGCCCGCTCGAGACGCTGCCCACGTATCGCCGCCAGGCGCGGATGTTCCAACGTGCCGAACGCGGTGGCGGCGTGCACCTGGACGCGCCCAGCTGGCAGCTGATGCCGCCGGCGGCCGAGCGGCTGATGTCCGGCCCCAAGGCCACCCGCAGCCAGCTCACGGTGCATCCGCTGGGCGGGTGCGTGATGGCCGACCGCTACGAGGACGGCGTGGTCGACCACCGCGGCCGCGCCTGGCGCTCGCCGGGGCAGCCGTGGCGGGGCCTGTACGTGCTCGACGGCTCGATCGTGCCGACATCGCTGGGTGTGAACCCGTTGCTGACGATCACCGCGCTCGCCGAGCGGGCGATGACGTTCCTGCTCGAAGAAGCCGAAGAGGGCTCCGCCAGCCCCGGGCATGACACAGACGAGGCCGCAACCCCACCGCCCCGCGCGGCGCGCCCAGCCCCCTCGCCGGCCGAGGCCGTCCGCGCCGCCGAAGCTGCACGGCCCTCCGCGGCCAACGTCGACGGCGAGTTCGATGTCTCGCTGTTCGAGCGCCTCGTCTGTGCCGCCGACCAGCTGCGCGGCCCGCGCCGGGGCGCCGACGAGCCCGGCACCGCGGCCGAACTGCGGCTGGAGATGGGCTCGGCCCACTGGCTGCACGTGTGGGACGACCCGCGCCACCGCGTCGAGCTGCGCCGCGGCCGGCTGCGGCTGCAGGCCCCGTCAGAGAAACGCGACGGCTCGCCCACGACACTCGACTACGACGTGCAGGACGGCTGGTTCGAACTGCTGCCGGCGGCCGACCATGTGCCCTTCGAGCGCGGGTCGCGGCGCCGCAGCTGGATCGTCACCGTGCTGCTGGTGCTGTGGCTGTTCACGTGGCACCTGAACGTGTTCGTCACGTGGTGGGTGCAACGCGGTCGCGACGACCTGTTGCGCAGCCGCCGCGACGACCAGATGCCGGCCGGGCTGCGCGGCGCGTTCGACTACGGCCGCTCGCTGGTGGCCGGGCTGATGCAGGCCGCCGAACGCCGCACGATGCGCTACCGGCTGAGGCTCGTGCGCCGGGGCACGGGAGATGCCCCGCAGAACCTGCTGTTGCTGGGCACCAAGCCCATCGGTTACGGCGCCACCTGGACGCAGCTCGCACGGTGGTGGTGGCGCCACCGTGCCGATGCGGGGAGCGGGCGCGGCGTGCCGCCACCGCGGCCCACGTTCTGGTCGCAGGTCACCGATCCACGCATCGTGCTGCTGACCGGCACGTCGGCCGGGCCGCTGCGCACCTGGGTGGCCGAGCGCTGGCCGCGCCTGGCCGGCGCCTGGGCCTGGGGGCGCTTCGAGGTCGACGGCGCCGAACTGGTGTCGCAGGCCCCGCTGCTGCTGAACCGCGGCGACCTCACCGGCGGCATGGTGGCCCAGGCCGCCTACCCGCTGCACTTCCTGCGCTACGCGCTGAAGACACACCTGTTCGAGCTGCGCCTGCCCGACTACAGCGGCAGCGCGCCGCTGGATGCCTGCGATCCGCCCGAGGCGATCCGCGGGCCCGACGGCAAGCCCCTCGTGCCGGAGGTGCACGAACTCGTGGTGCCCCGCGGGCGCAGCGAGGGCGAAGACCCGCTGGTCGTGCTGCCCACCCGGCTGACGCTGCGCCTGTGGTGCTACCGGGGCGCCTCGGAAGACCCGGCGGGCGCCGTCACGCCCGGCCGCTGGCAGCAACACCCGGTCTGGCGCGCGCGCAGCGTGCTGCTGCTGCATGCCTTCGGGCAATCGGGCGGCATGTACACACTGCCGGAGCTGCAGCCCAACCTCGCCGAGGTGCTGGTGGCCGCAGGCTACGACGTGTGGGTGCTCGAGCACCGCATCAGCACGCGGCTGCCGTACACGATCTTCCCGAGCACCATCGACCAGATCGCCCGCCGCGACATCCCCGCAGCCGTGCAGCACATCCTGCAGGACCTGCGCGGCCCGGCTCGCGGTGCAGCGCGCCACGTGCCCGCCGACGCGCCGCTGCAGATCCTCGCCTTCGCGCAGTGCATCGGCGGCGCGGCGCTGGCGATGTCGCTGCTGGACGGCCGGCTGTCGTACCCGCAGGCCGCCGGCCGCAACGGCGAGCTTCCGGTGCAGCTGCCGATGCTCGCCGGCGCGGTCATCTCCCAGACGCATCCGTTCCTGGTGGGCAGCGCGATCACGCGGGCCAAGACCTGGCTGCCCGGGCTGCTGCGCAACCTGCTCGACGGCGGCGCCGTGCCACTGGCCGTGCGCGGGCCGGTGGAGACGCTGCCCGAGGCCTGGGTGGACCGGCTGCTGGCCAGCCTGCCTGTGCCCGCCAGCGAGCACTGCCCGCACGAGCGTGACCTGCGCACGCGGCAGGACGCCTGCGCCACCTGCCGCCGCATCCGCTTCATCGAAGCGCCGCTGTTCAAGCACGCGAACCTCAGCAGCCCGGTACACGAGGCCCTGCCGAGACTCTTCGGTGCCGCGAACCTGCAGCTCTTCGCGCACGCCGCGTTGTGCGTCGAACACGAGCGGCTGGTCGACAACGACGGGCGGCCGGTCTACGTGCACGACGAGCGCATGCGGCGCCACTTCGGTCTGCCGCTGGCCTTCCTGCATGGTGCGCAGAACGAGTTGTTCGACGTGGCGAGCGCCCGCCGCAGCGCTGCCGAGTACGCGCGCCTGTTCCCCGGCCTCGCCCGGCAGGTGGGCGAGGCCCTGGGGCAGCCCGAAGGCGGCGCGGCCTGGATCGTCGACGGGCTCGCGCATGTCGACGTCGTCATCGGGCGCGACGCGCCGGCGCGGGTCTTCCAGCCGCTGGCGCGGTGGTTCGACCGGTTGCTCGAACACGCCCACCAGGATGCCGCCGCGCCCGCGCTGCGCACGGTGCTCACCGCACGGCCGCCGCGGGCAGGCCCGTGGATCGGGCACGTGCAGCCTGCGCCGGGCCCAGCCGAACAGAACGGCGGGGAGCGGCGGTGGCAGGTGCGCATCGCCTTCCTCGTCGACGACCGCTACTCCGAGGGCAAGCAGGGAGCGGACGGCCCACCGGGCACGCGCACCTGGGCCTGGGTGCGCGTGCGCACGCGCGGCGGCGCCACAGCGCCGGCCCAGGTGCTGCCGCTGGCCATCGTGCCGTACCAGCAGCAACCGGGCGGGCGTCTGCCGCGCACCGCGGGCTACCGCATCGCTCATGGCACGGTGGACGTGGCCGTGCCTGATGGCACCCTGGCGCACGATCTGCGTGGATACACGGTGCACGAGGCGCTGGTGGCCGAAGGCGCCAACCGACCGCCCGAGTACCTGCTCGCCGAGCCGGTTGCGGCAGGTGATGCACCGGCCGGGGCCGGCACGGCCGAAGGCAGCCTGGCGCTGCTGGTGGCCCGGGCCCGCGACGCCTGCCGACAGGCTCGCCGCGCCGAACGGCTGGCGCGCGGACACGCCTCTGCGCAGCGACTCGAAGCCCGAGAGCGGGTTGCGGCGCGCGCGCGGCTGTCACGGCAGACCCTTGCGGCGTTGGCCCGGGCAGCCGACGGTGCACCCGGTGACGACATCACCTTCGCCGCTGCGAGCTGCCGCTACCCCGGCATGGCCATCGACGGCCATCGCGTCGATGCGTCGGTGCGCGAACTGCTCGCCTGGTCGCGCGGCGCGGCCTCGGCGCCCGCGCCGGTGCCGGCCTTCGCGGTGCTGCTGGGCGACCAGATCTACGCCGACGCCACGGCCGGCGTGGTCGATTCCGACAATCCGCTGGACCGTTACGCGCCGCGCTACGCCACGGCGCTGGCACATGGCCGGCGCCACCCGCTCGGCGGCCGCCGCGTGGCCTTCGGTGACCTGCTCGCCACGCTGCCCGTTTACCTGACGCAGGACGATCACGAGTACCGCGACGGCTGGCCCGGCAGCGGCCCCATCGAGGCCGGGCGCGCGCAGGGTCGAACGCGCGAAAGGCGCATCGTTCAGCTGGCCGACGCCGCGGCCACCGCCTTCCAGCGCCTGCACATGCCGGCGACGTGGCCCGGCGCGACGAGCTATGCGTTCCGCCATGGCCCGCTGCGCTGCTTCGTGCTGGACACGCGCAGCCACCGACAGGTGTCGCCGCAACGCATCGTGCATCCCGACGACTGGGAGCGCCTGCGCGCCTGGCTGGCCGATCCCGAGGCGGCGACGCACCTCAATTGCATCGCCACCGGCAGCGTGATGCTGCCGCGCCTGCAGCCCGGCTGCAATCCGGCCGACCCCGGCGAGGACACGATGGCCTGGTGCGAGCCCGATCGCCGCGAGCTGCTGCGCCTGCTCGGCGCAGCCGCCGGCGCCCCGCAGCCGCGCCGCTTCCTGCTGCTGTCGGGCGACTACCACCTGAGCGTGGCGCTGCGGGTGCACGTGCAGGGCCAGGCCCGCGGCGCGGCGATCGTGGCGCCCCCCCTCTACGCGCCCCTGGCCTACGCGAACATCCCGCTCGGCGCGCTGGACCTCGACGAAGACCTGCACACGCTCGGCCTGCGCCTGGAAGCACTCGACCGCCGCGACGGCAGCGGCTTCGACACGCTGCAGGTGAGCCGGCGCGAGGGCGGCTTCCGGATCACGCTCGTGCAGTGGCTGCACGACCACGCCGCCGGAGCCGCCGCAGCGCTGCGCACGAGCCCGCTGGAGATCGTTCTCGACTGACCGCGCCGGCTGCATCGCAAGGCGACCCGGCCGGGCTTCCTAGAATCGGGGCATGCCCCGCAAGCTTTTCGTCACCACCGCGCTCCCCTACGCCAACGCCCCGTTCCACATCGGCCACATGATGGAGTACATCCAGGCCGACATCTGGGTGCGGCTGCAGCGCATGCTGGGGCACGAGGTGCATTTCGTCTGCGCCGACGACGCCCACGGCGCGCCGATCATGATCGCCGCCGAGAAGGCGGGCAAGACGCCGCAGCAGTTCGTGGCCGAGCTGGCCGCCGGCCGCAAGCCCTTCCTCGACGGCTTCCACATCGCCTTCGACAACTGGCACAGCACCGACGCGCCCGAGAACCGCGAGCTGGTCACGTCCATCTACCTCGCGCTCCAGCGCGCCGGGCTGATCGAGACGCGCACGATCGAGCAGTTCTACGACCCCGACAAGGGCATGTTCCTGCCCGACCGGTTCATCAAGGGCGAGTGCCCGAAGTGCGGGGCGAAGGACCAGTACGGCGACAACTGCGAGGTCTGCGGCTCGGTCTACGCTCCCACCGACCTGAAGAACCCGTACTCCGCGCTGTCAGGCGCCACGCCGGTGCTACGCACCAGCGACCACTACTTCTTCCGCTTGTCGGACCCGCGTTGCGTCGAGTTCCTGGAGTCATGGACGCAGGACGGCCGGCTGCAGCCCGAGGTGGCCAACAAGGTGCGCGAGTGGTTCACGCGCGACGAAGCCGGCCGCGTCGGCCTGAGCGACTGGGACATCAGCCGCGACCCGCCGTACTTCGGCTTCGAGATCCCCGATGCGCCGGGCAAGTACTTCTACGTCTGGCTCGACGCACCGGTGGGCTACCTGGCCTCGCTGAAGAACCGCCTGGGGAAGATCGGCATCGATTTCGAGCGCTACCTCGCCGATCCGGAGGTCGAGCAGATCCACTTCATCGGCAAGGACATCGTCACTTTCCACACGCTGTTCTGGCCCGCGATCCTGAAGTTCAGTGGGCGCAAGACGCCGGACCGCGTCTACGTGCACGGCCACCTGACCGTGAACAACGAGAAGATGAGCAAGAGCCGCGGCACCGGCATCAGCCCGCTGCGCTACCTCGAGATCGGCATGAACGCCGAGTGGCTGCGCTACTACATCGCGGCCAAGCTCAACGCCCGCGTCGAGGACCTCGACTTCAACCCCGACGACTTCATGGCGCGCGTCAACGCCGACCTCGTCGGCAAGTACGTGAACATCGCCAGCCGCGCCGCCGGCTTCATCAGCAAGCGCTTCGAGGGGCGCCTGTCGGGTGACGTGGGCGTGGAAGGCCGCGCGCTGCTCGACGGGCTGCGCGCCCATGCGGAGACGGTGCGCGAGCTGTACGACACGCGCGAGTTCGGCAAGGCCCTGCGCGAGGTGATGCTGCTGGCCGATCGCGTCAACGGGTACGTCGACGCGCACAAGCCGTGGGAGCTGGCGAAGCAGCCCGGCATGGAGGGCGCGCTGCACGACGCCTGCACGGTGTGCATCGAGGCCTTCCGCATCCTCACGGTCTACCTCAAGCCGGTGCTGCCGGTGCTGGCGGAGCGCGTGGAGCAGTTCCTCGGCATCGAGCCGCTGCGCTGGGCCGATGCACAGCGCTCCATCCTGCATGGCGCCGGCCACCGCATCCGCGACTACCGCCACCTGATGCAGCGCGTGGAAGGCAAGCACCTGGAGGCCCTGTTCGAGCCGCCGGCGGCACCCGCCGAAGCTGCCCCTGCCGCGCCCGCGCCGCCCGGCGGCGAGGCGATCGCCCCCACCATCGCGATCGACGATTTCGCCAAGATCGACCTGCGCCTCGCGCGCATCGTCGAGGCCCGGGCCGTGGAAGGCAGCACCAAGCTGCTGCAACTCACGCTGGATGCCGGCGAGGGGCGCTTGCGCAACGTGTTCAGCGGCATCGCCAGCGCCTACCAGCCCGAGCAGCTGGCCGGCAAGCTCACGGTGCTGGTGGCCAACCTGGCGCCGCGCAAGATGAAGTTCGGTGTCAGCGAGGGCATGGTGCTGGCCGCCAGCCACGCCGACGAGAAGGCACACCCGGGTCTCCACGTGCTGGAGCCGTGGCCGGGCGCCGTGCCCGGGCTGCGCGTGCGCTGACCCGTGCGCTGAACGCCAGCCGGCCCGAACCCTTCGATGCAACACCGCACCTGCACCTGCCCGCGAGCGCTGTCGCGCCGCCGGCGCTTCATCGCGCTGCGGCATCACTGCGGTCCTCCCGAGCGGCATCCGCCCATGCCGATGCCCGCACCCCGGAGGACCCATGCTACGTTCCCAGCTCCACCCCTTTCGCCCTCGCCTGCTCGACGCGCTGCGCGGGTATGACCGCGGCCGATTCGTCGCCGATGCCGGCGCCGGGCTCACGGTCGGCATCGTCGCGCTGCCGCTGGCGATGGCCTTCGCGATCGCCTCGGGGGTCAAACCCGAGCAAGGCATCTTCACCGCGATCATCGCCGGCTTCCTGATCTCGGCCCTCGGCGGCTCGCAGGTGCAGATCGGCGGGCCGGCCGGTGCCTTCATCGTCATCGTCTACGGCATCGTCGAGCGCTACGGGCTGGCCAACCTGCTGATCTCCACGATGCTGGCCGGGGTGCTGCTGGTGCTGATGGGCCTGTTCAAGCTCGGCGCGCTGGTGCGCTACGTGCCGGTGGCCATCGTGATCGGCTTCACCAACGGCATCGCGGTGCTGATCGGGCTCTCACAGGTGAAGGACTTCCTCGGGCTGACCACCGCCAAGCTGCCAGCCGACTTCTTCTCGCTGATCGGCGTGCTGGTGCAGGCGCTGCCGTCGATCAACCTGCACGCCGTGGCGATCGCCTCGGCGGTGCTGGCGCTCGTCGTGCTGTGGCCCAAGGGCTACAACGACAGCTCGTCGCGCGTGGTGCGGGTGATCGCGCGGCTGCCGGGCACCGTGGTCGCGCTGGTCGGCGCGACGCTGGCGGTGGTGCTGCTGCAACTGCCGGTGGAGACGATCGGCACGCGCTTCGGCGGCATCCCCCAGGCGCTGCCGGGGCTGCAGTGGCCCGAGCCGAGCTGGGCCGCGGCCAAGCAACTCGTGATCCCCACGGTGACCATCGCGCTGCTCGGCGCGATCGAGTCGCTGCTGTGCGCGCGCGTGGCCGACAACATGGCCGCCGAGCGGCCCGGCTACGTCCGCCACGACCCGAACCAGGAGCTGATGGCGCAAGGGGTGGCCAACTTCGTGGCGCCGCTCTTCGGCGGCATCCCGGCCACCGGCACCATCGCGCGCACCGTCACCAACGTGCGGGCCGGTGGCGCCACGCCGGTGGCCGGCATGCTGCACGCGGCCACGTTGCTGGTGATCGTGCTGGCCGCCGCGCCGCTGGCGATGAACGTGCCGCTGGCGGCCCTGGCCGGCATCCTGATGTTCGTGGCCTGGAACATGGGCGAGTGGCGCGAGTTCCCGCGCCTGATGAAGTTCAACCTCACCTACCGCACCATCCTGCTGGGCACCTTCCTGCTGACCGTGATCTTCGACCTGACGGTGGCGGTGGAAGTGGGGCTGCTGCTGTCGTGCTTCTTCTTCATCTGGCGCATGAGCCAGCTGTTCCGCGCCGAGCCGGCGCACGACCCTGCCACCCCGCAGGGCGTGCAGGTGGTGAAGCTGTTCGGCTCGCTGTTCTTCGGCGCGGTGGGCAAGATCGAAGCGCTCGAGAACCTGGTGCAGCCGGGCACGCGGGCCCTGGTGCTGGAGATGCACCGCCTCGTGCTGCTGGACACCTCCGGCCTGGACGCGCTGGAGCAGTTGCACCGCGGGCTGCAGCGCCGCGGCGTCGCCCTGGTGCTGGCCAACGTGAACGAGCAGCCGCTGTCGCTGATGAAGCGCAGCGGCTTCGAGGAGCGCCTGGGCTCCGAGTACATCGTGCCGACGGTGGCCGACGCCTTCCCCGGCGCCGATCCGGCCCGGCCGTCCGAGGCGGGCTGAGCCCGGGGCGGCCGCTCAGCGGCTGCCGGACATGCTGTCGCGCGGGTCGTCCATCGTCGCGGTGGAGACCACGCGGCCCTGGCCGTCGAAGGTGACCCTGAAGACCTTGGCCACCGTGCCGTCCTTGTAGCGCCAGTCCCAGACCTCCTCGTTCTTCAGCGCGTAGTGCGCCGTCTTCGCGGCCTTGCCGAGCGTGTCCATCACCGCGAGCTTGTCCTGCCCCGGCTGCACCTTCGCGAAGCTGGCCGGCGTCAGCAACTGGCGCAGCGAGCTCATCTTGCCGTCAGGGCCGATGACGATCACGTAGTTCGTCCAGCCCTCGGGTTGCCGCGGGTACTCGAGCACCTTGCTGCCGTCGGGCCGCGTGGACACCGCGGCCGGGTTGCCGAACTGCTTGCGCACGTCGGCCTCGGTGGCCACGCCTTCCTCGAGCTTCTCGATGCGCTGCGGGTCGCAGGCCGTGAGCAGGGCCGCCGCGGCCAGCGTCGCCACCGCCGCCGCGAACCCGGGGCGCAGGGGTCGTCCTCTTAGAATCATGGACTCGATTGTCGCCTCGCCCGCACCGCGCCATGCCGCTCTTCTGGAAGCCCTACACCTCCGACGTCACCCAGTTCATCGATGAGCTGAAGCGCAAGAAGCCCACGCTCGAAGCCGAACAACGTGCCGGCCGCGCCTTGCTGTGGGACAAGGCGATCGATCGCGACGCGCAGGCCGACCAGAGCGCTGCGCGCGTGCGCCAGCAGCCCTACGTCTACCAGACCAAGGCATGACCGACCTGCCGCCCTCGCCCGCGCCCGAGACCGCGGCGCTGGAGGGCCCGGTCGACCAGGTGGCGCTGGCGCGGCTCTACGGCGAGCCGCTGTTCGCTCTGCCGCAGGATCTCTACATCCCGCCCGATGCACTGGAGATCTTCCTCGAGGCCTTCGAAGGCCCGCTGGACCTGCTGCTGTACCTGATCCGCCGCCAGAACTTCAACATCCTGGACATCCCGATGGCCAGCGTGACGCGGCAGTACCTCGACTACGTCGACCAGATCCGCGTGCACAACCTCGAGCTGGCCAGCGAATACCTGCTGATGGCGGCGATGCTGATCGAGATCAAGTCGCGCATGCTGCTGCCGCCGCGCAAGACTGCCGACGGCAGCGAGCCCGAGGACCCGCGGGCCGAGCTGGTGCGCCGCCTCGTCGAGTACGAGCAGATCAAGATCGGCGCGATGAAGCTGGACGCGCTGCCGCTGATCGGCCGCGACTTCCTGCGCGCGCAGGTGCACATCGAGCAGAGCCTCGCGCCGCGATTCCCCGACGTGCACGTGGCCGACCTGCGCGTCGCTTGGCGCGACATCCTGCAGCGAGCGCGGCTGAACGCGCACCACCTCGTCTCGCGCGAGCAGCTCTCGGTGCGCGAGCACATGAGCCTGGTGCTGCGCCGGCTGCAGGGCCGCCGCTTCGTCGAGTTCCACGAGCTGTTCGACACCACGCGCGGCATGCCGGTGCTGGTGGTGACCTTCATCGCGATGCTCGAGCTGGCGCGCGAATCGCTGCTCGAGGTGACGCAGGCCGAGGCCTACGCCCCCATCTACGTGCGGCTGGCCTACCAGCCGAGCTGACCCATCCCCCCAAGAGGCACCCCCGATGCGCATCCTCCACACCATGCTCCGCGTGGGCAACCTGCAGCGTTCGATCGACTTCTACCGCGACGTGCTGGGCATGAACCTGCTGCGCACCACCGAGCGCCCCGACCAGAAGTACGACCTTGCGTTCATGGGCTACGGCACCAACCCCGAGCACGCCGAGATCGAGCTGACCTACAACTACGGGGTCGAGACCTACGAGCTCGGCACGGCCTTCGGCCACCTCGCCATCGGCGTGCCCGACGTTGCGGCGACCTGCGCCGCGGTGCGCGACAAGGCCGCCGCGCTGGGCGGCGCGATCACGCGCGAGCCCGGGCCCGTCAAGGGCGGCACGACGGTGATCGCCTTCATCGCTGACCCCGATGGCTACAAGATCGAGCTGATCGAGCGCCGGACCTGAGCGCCCCGCGGAGCCCGGCGTGTACCAGCCCACCCACTTCCAGCAGACCGACCCCGAGCAGCTCGCGGCGCTGATGCAGGCGCACCCGTTGGCCACGCTGGTGAGGGTGCAGGACGGCGTGCTCACCGCCGACCACGTGCCGATGATCTATGAGCCCGACACCGGGGCTGGCACGCTGCGCGGCCACATCGCCCGTGCGAACCCGCTGTGGCGGCACGGCGGGCCGGTAATGGCCGTGTTCCAGGGCGTGCAGGCCTACGTGTCGCCAAGCTGGTACCCCAGCAAGGCCGCCACGCACAAGGTGGTCCCGACCTGGAACTACCAGGTGGTGCATGTGCACGGCACGCTGCGCGCGGTGGAAGACCGCGACTGGCTGCACGCGCTGGTCAGCCGCCTGACCGGCCGCCACGAAGGCGGGCGCACCGTGCCGTGGGGCGTGGACGATGCGCCGGCCGATTTCGTCGAGCAGTTGCTGCGGGCGATCGTCGGCATCGAGATCTCGGTGATGCGGCTCGAAGGCAAGTGGAAGCTGAGCCAGAACCGCAGCGCCGAGGACCGTGCCGGCACGGCCGACGGTCTGGCCGCCGAGCCCGACGCGGACGCGCGGGCCATGGCCGGGCTGATCCGGCCGGCGTAGCCCGACCGGGCCGCTCGACGTTCAGGCCGGCTTCGCCCGCAGCGGGGCCGGCTCCTCGCGGATCGGAAGGTGCACCAGCGCCGCGCCGATGGCCAGCACGATGTCCAGCAGCCACACCGCGTCGTAGCTGCCTCGCGCTTCGTAGACCCGCCCGCCGAGGTAGGCGCCCAGGAACCCGCCGACCTGGTGCGACACCATCACCAGCCCGAACAGCGTGGCCATGTGCGTGGGCCCGAAGAAGCGCGCCACCAGCGCGGCGGTCGGCGGCACGGTGGAGAGGAAGGTCGCGCCCATCACCGCGGCGAACACGAGCACCATGCCGGTCGACTTCGGCGCCAGCACGAACAGCAGCACCGCCACGGCGCGCGTGGCGTAGATCAGCGCCAGCATCGACTTCAACGGCCAGCGGCCCTGCGACCGGCTCATCGCCCAGCCGATGCCCAGGCTGCCGGCGATGTTGAAGAGCCCCAGCATCGCCAGCGCCCAGGCACCGACCTCAGGCGGCAGCCCGCACGACGCCACGACGGTGGGCAGGTGCGTGGCGAGGAACGCCACGTGGAAGCCGCAGACGAAGAAGCCCGCGGCCAGCAGCCGGAAGCTCGGATGCGACAAGGCCTGCGAGACCGCCTCGCGCGTGGTCTGCCGCGGCACCGTCGCGGCGCCGGGCTGGGCCGCGGTGCCTCGCAACGCCCAGGCCGCCGGCAGCGCGAGCAGCGTGATCAGCGCCATCGCGTTCAGGGCCGCGACCCAGCCGGCGGCGCTGGTGATCGCCTGCAGGATCGGCGCGAACAGGAACTGGCCGAACGACCCACCCGCGTTGACGACGCCGGTCGCCAGGCCGCGGCGCTCAGGGGCGACGAGCCGCGTCGTCGCGGCCATCAGCACCGACGGCCCGGCCATGCCTGCGCCGCCGGCGGCCAGCACGCCGATCGCCACGATCAGTCCGGCGGTGGTGGTGGCCAGCGGGATCAGCGCGGTGCCGAGCGCCACCAGCGCCACGCCGACCACGAGCACGCGGCCGGGGCCCCAGCGGTCAGCGACGATGCCGGCCAGCGGTTGCGTCAGGCCCCACCACAGCTGCCCGAAGGCGAACGCCAGGCTCACGGCGCCCAGGCCCAGCCCGGTGTGCGTGTTGATGCTGCCGACGAAGAGCCCCATCGACTGCCGCGCGCCCATGGTCAGCGCAAAGGTGCCGGCCGCGGCCAGCAGCACGAGCATGAGAGGGCGCACGGAAGGGGTGTTCAAGCGTCTGCCCCATCGTCGTCGCTGCCGTCGTCAAGTTCGGCCACACACGCGTCGATCAGGTCGTGCAGAGCGGCCACGCGCTCGACACCGAGGCGCTCGTTGAGCGCCAGCTGCGCGCGCTTCCAGTCCCGCTGCGCCGAGGCACGCACGGCATGCCCGGCCACCGTGGCCTCGACGATGCGGCTGCGCGCGTCCTCGCCGGGCGCCATCTCGACGAGCTGCCGGGCCACCAGCGGCTGCAGGTTGCGCGACAACGCCGACGGCGACAGCCTCATCGCCGCGGCGAGGTCGCCAGCGCGGATCGGGGCCAGGCTCACGACATGCGAGAGCAGCGAGTACTGCGTGATCCTGAGTCCGGTCTCGGCGAAGTGGCGCTCGTAGTGGCGCGTCACCAGCCGGCTGAGCTGGCGCAGCTTCAGGTTGGTGCAGCCTCGCGGTGGGGACATGGCTCGACTATACTTGCATATGCAAGCAAATAGCGCGTCACAAATGACCCAAGTGCCCACGAACCTGGAAGCCTGGCTGGCCGACGAGGCCGCCGTGCGCGCTCGCATCGATGCAGGCGTCGGCCCCGGCGTGAACGACCCGGCCACGCTGATCGACGTGAGCGGCCTCGAGCTGATGCAGGCGATGCTGCGCGGCGAACGGCCCACACCGCCGATCGCCCACACACTCGACTTCCTGATCGTCGAGGTCACCCGCGGCCGAGCGATCTTCCAGGGCACGCCGAGGCACGAGCACCTGAACCCGCTGGGCACGGTGCACGGCGGCTGGTTCGCCACGCTGCTGGACTCCGCGCTGGGCTGCGCCGTGCACACCACACTGCCCGCCGGCCGCGCCTACACGACGGCCGAGCTCAGCGTGAAGCTCGTGCGCGCGATCACGCCGAAGGTGCAACGCGTGCGCGCCATCGGCGAGGTGGTGCACAGCGGGCGCCAGCTCGCCACGGCCGAGGCCCGGTTGGTCGGCCCCGACGGCACTCTGTACGCGCACGGCAGCACCACTTGCCTCGTCTTCGAGGCCCGGCCCGCCGCGCGCTGAAGACCCCGCGGAGGTCGACTACCGGCGCAGCGCCGACGCCTCGCGCGCGAGTTGCGTGATGCGCGGCCAGTCACCGGCCGCGATCGCATCGGCAGGCGTCAGCCACGAGCCGCCGACCACCTTGACCTGCGGCAGCGCGAGGAACTGCGGTGCCGTCTCGACCGTGATGCCGCCCGTGGGGCAGAACGAGACATCGGGAAACGGCCCGGCCAGCGCCTTCAGCATCGGGATGCCGCCGGCCGCCGTGGCGGGAAAGAACTTCACGAAGTCGTGGCCGTCGCGTTGCGCGGCCATCAGCTCGCTGGCCGTGGCCACGCCGGGCAGCAGCGGCAAGCCGCCCTCGCGGCAGGCGGCGCCGATCTCGTCCAGGTAGCCCGGGCTGACGCCGAAACGGCAGCCGGCGTCGATGGCGGCGCGCACATCGGCCACCGAGCGCAGCGTGCCCGCGCCGACGATCGCTTCGGGCACCTCGCGCACGATGGCGCGCATCGCGGCCAGCGCCGCCGGCGTGCGCAGCGTCACCTCGAGCACCCGCACGCCACCGGCCACCAGCGCGCGGGCCAGCGGCACGGCGTCGGCCTCGCGCTGCAGCACGATGACGGGGATCACGGGGCCGAGCGCGGCCAGTTCATGGGGGGTCATGGGGAGCCTCCTTCTAGAGCCAGGTCACGGCGCCCTGCTCGGCGCTGATCACGTTGCGGCGCATGCCGGCGAACAGCTCGCGGCCGAGGTCGTGCGCGTTGGCGTCGGCCTGCTCGTCGTCGAGCCCGGCGAGCGGACGGGCTGCGAACTCGGCAGGGTCGGCCCGCACGTCGAGCGTGCCGGCCGCCGCGTCGAGCCGCACGACGTCGCCGTCGCGCACGCGTGCCAGCGGCCCGCCGCACAGCGCCTCGGGGCTGACGTGGATCGCCGCAGGCACGGTGCCCGAGGCCCCGCTCATCCGGCCGTCGGTGACCAGCGCGACGCGATGCCCCTGCTTCTGCAGCACGGCCAGTGGTGGCGTCAGCTTGTGCAATTCGGGCATGCCGTTGGCCTGCGGGCCCTGGAAGCGCACCACCACGACCACGTCGCGCGCCAGCTCGCCCGCCTTGAACGCGGCCTGCATGGCCTCCTGCGACGCGAACACGCGTGCAGGCGCCTCGACCACATGGCGGTCGTCGGGCACTGCCGAGACCTTGATCACCGCGCGGCCGAGGTTGCCCTGCAGCAGGCGCAGGCCGCCGGTGGCCGAGAACGGAGCCGACGCGCGTCGCAGCACGGTGTCGTCGACCAGCGCATCGGGCAGTCCCTCGAAGTCGCGCAGGGCGCCGCCGGTGACGGTCTCGACATCGCCGTGCATCAGCCTGGCATCCAGCAATTCGCGGATCACGAAACCCGGCCCGCCGGCCGCCTGGAAAGCGTTCACGTCAGCCTGGCCGTTGGGATACACGCGGGCCAACAGCGGCACCACGCCGGAGAGCTCGGAGAAGTCGCTCCAGTCGATCAGGTGCCCGGCCGCGCGGGCCACGGCCACCCAGTGGATCAGGTGGTTCGTCGAGCCGCCGGTGGCCAGCAGCGCGACCATCGCGTTGACGATGCAGCGCTCGTCGACCAGCCGGCCGATCGGCGTGTAGCGGGCCCGCGCGGTGATCGAGAGCAGCGTCTGCACCGCGCGCCGCGTCAGCACCTCGCGCTGGGGGTCGTGCGGGTGCACGAAGGCCGCGCCCGGCACGTGCAGGCCCATCGCCTCGAGCAGCATCTGGTTGCTGTTGGCCGTGCCGTAGAACGTGCAGGTGCCGGCGCCGTGGTAGGCCGCGCTTTCGGACGCGAGCAGTTCGTCGCGGCCCGCCAGCCCCTGCGCGGCCCGCTCGCGCACCTTGGCCTTGTCGCTGTTCGACAGGCCGCTGGCCATCGGGCCTGCCGGCACGAAGACGCACGGCAGGTGCCCGAAGTGCAATGCGCCGATCAGCAGGCCCGGCACGATCTTGTCGCAGATCCCGAGCATCAGGGCGCCGTCGAAGACGTCGTGCGTCAAGGCGATCGCGGTGCCCATCGCGATGGTGTCGCGCGAGAACAGGCTGAGCTCCATGCCCGGCAGGCCCTGCGTGACGCCGTCGCACATGGCTGGCACGCCGCCGGCGACCTGCACGGTGGCGCCGGCACGGCGGGCTTCCTCGCGTATCAGCGCCGGGTAGCCCTCGTAAGGCTGATGCGCCGACAGCATGTCGTTGTAGGCGGTGACGACGCCCAGGTGCGGAGCCCGTTCGGCGACGATGCGGAGCTTGTCGGCGCCCGGCATCGCGGCGAAGGCGTGTGCGACGTTGGCGCAACCCATGCGGTCGCTGCCGCGCGGCCGCTGCGCCAGCCGCTCCAGGCGCGCCAGATAGGGCTCGCGCAGCGGGCGGCTGCGCTCGCGGATGCGGCGGGTGACGGCGTCGATCGTGGCGTGCATGCGGGCCCTGGGCGATGTAACTTGCTGGACAATTTTCAAGTAACCAAGTTACATCGTCAAGCCGGAACTGCAACGGCGCTAAGCTGGCGCGCCATGATCGGCACTCCCATCGACCCCGCGCTCGTGGTGCGCGACCCTCACGAGATGCTGGCCCGGCTCAGACGACAGTGGCGGGCCCACGATGGTGCGCGGGACCTGTGGGTCTTCGGCTATGCCTCCTTGATCTGGCGCCCGGAGTTCGACGCCGCCGAACATCGCCCGGCCCTGGTGCACGGATGGCATCGCGCGTTCCGGATGCGGTCGCGCGTGAACCGGGGCGATGCCGCGCAGCCGGGCCTGGTGTTCGCCCTGATGCCCGGCGGAGCCTGTCGAGGCGTCGTGTACCGGATGCACCGCGATCGCGCCGATGCGGAACTGGAGCGCTTGTGGGCCCGCGAGATGCCCACGGGCGTGTACGACCCGCGCCTGCTGGCCGCACGCACCCCGCACGGCGTGGTGCCGGCGCTGGCGTTCACGCTCAGCCGCAGCAGCAAGAACTTCGCCGGACACATCGCCGACGCGGAGATGCTGCACATCCTGCGGCACGCGCGTGGCCGCTACGGCACCACGCTGGCCTACCTGGCGGACACGGCTCGTGCCTTGCGCGAGCACGGGCTGCGCGATCGCGAAGTGGAGCGGCTGATGCGGCTCGCCCGCGACCACGGACTCTGCGGCTGACGCGGCCTGTCAGCGGCCCGGATCCCGCACGTCGGCGCCCTCGTGGGGCACCGCCTGCTGCAGGGTCTCGAGGTCTTCGCGGGTGTCGATGTCCAGCAGCACGCCGGGGTCGTCGACTTCCTCGCCGCGCACCGGGTAGCGCGCCACGATGCGGCGCGCGCCCTCGTCGCCGTCGAGCAGCACGAGTTCCGAGTACAGCTCCGCTGCGAAGCCCACCGGATGCCCGCGGCGGCCGCGGTGCTGCGCGTAGACCACCGGATGCGTGTCCAGCGCCGAGGCCACGGCCCGCAACGTGGACGGGCGCACCAGCGGCATGTCGCCGGGCAGCACCAGCCAGCCCGACGCGGAGGCCCGTTCGGCCACGCCCGCGGCGATCGAATGGCCCATGCCGCGCGCGGCCTCGGCAGCCGACAGCACGACGATGTCGCGCATCGCCAGCTCCCGGCTGGCGGCCGCCACGAACGGCGAGGTCGTGACCAGCAGCACCGGCAGCCGCGACTCCACCGCGTGACGCAGCGTGCTGCCCAGCACCGTGCTGCCGCCCATGGGCTGCGACAGCTTGTGCTCCGTTCCCTTGAAGCGGCTGCCCTGCCCTGCGGCGACGACGATGATGGTGGGCGACGTGGCGGTCACGGCATGCAGGATGCGACCACTGTGGCGCCGCCGACAGGGGAGGTTCACTTACGGTCTTCCACGTAAGGGATGCACCGGGATGCGACGCGTGCGGAAGTGCCTTGCTTCGCGGTTCCTATACTGCCGCGATGAGCACCACTGACATCGCAGCACTGCGCAAGAGTTATGAGCGGGACGCACTCGACGAGTCGGCTTCTGCGGCCGATCCGCTGCAACAGTTCGACACCTGGCTGAAGCAGGCGCTGGCGGGTCGGATCCCCGAACCCACGGCGATGACGCTGGCCACCGTGGCGGCGGACGGGCGGCCCTCGACCCGCGTGGTGCTCTGCAAGGGGTACGACGCGCGCGGCATCGTCTGGTACACCAACCGCGACAGCCGCAAGGGGCGCGAGATGGCCGGCAATGCCGCTGCGGCGCTGCAGTTCCACTGGGTCGAACTCGAACGCGTGGTGCGCATCGAAGGCCGGGTCGAGCACACCACTGACGAGGAGTCCGACACGTACTACGCGAGCCGGCCCCTGGACTCGCGCATCGGCGCCTGGGCGTCACCGCAGAGCCAGGTGATCGGATCGCGCGCGGTGCTGGTGGCCAATGCCGCCCGCTATGCCGCCCAGTACGCGCTGAACCCGCCGCGCCCGCCCCATTGGGGCGGCTACCGCCTGGTGCCGGATCGCTGGGAGTTCTGGCAGGGCCGCAAGAGCCGGCTGCACGATCGGCTGTGCTACCGCCTGGACGGCGCCGCCTGGGTGCGCGAGCGACTCGCGCCGTAGCCCGCAACCGCGGCCTCAGACCACGTTCACCTCGCGCAGCGGCTCGCCTCGCAGCACGCGGCTCCAGCCCAGCGGCCTGAAGTCCAGCGTGCGCCAGCCGCCGTGCTCCACCCACTCGGCGAGCGCACGCCCCACCGCCGGCGCCTGCTGCACGCCGTGGCCGCTGTAGCCGTTGGCGAACAGCAGGTTGTCGACATCCGGGTGCAGGCCGACGATGGCGTTGTGGTCGAGCACGTTCACGTCGTAGTGCCCTGCCCACGAGCTGCCGACCCGCGCCGCCTCGAATCCCGGCACCCGCTGCGCCAGCACCGGCCACAGGCGCTCTTCCCACAGCGCATGGTCGACCTCGAAGTCGTCGGGCGCAACGTCGGGATCCTCGTGCTCGCCCGGCGCGACGCCGCACAGGTAGCCATCGCCCTCGGGCCGCACGTAGACGCCGCTGGGGTCGATCACCAGCGGGCAGCCGGGCGCACGCTCGGGCGAGCGGAAGCGGAAGACGCACCGGCGCCGCGCGCGCACCGGCAAGTCGATGCCGGCCGTGGCGGCCAGCGCGGCGGCGCGCGTGCCCGCAGCCAGAATCACGAGGCCCGGCGAGAGCCGCGTGCCGTCGGCGAGCCGCACGGCCACGACGCGGGAGCCCTCGCGTTCGAGCGACACGGCCTCGGCGTGCTGCCAGCGCGCGCCCCGCCACGCCGCGCGACGCCGCAGCCCGTGCATCAGCGCGTGCGCGTCGATCCACCCCTCGCCGCGCAGGCCCAGGCTGCCGGCGGCCAGGTCGTCGACGTGCAGCCAGGGGAAGCGCTGCCGCAGGGCTTCCGGGTCGAGCAGCGCCACGTCGGCTCCACAGGCCCGCTGGACGGCGTGGTTGGCCTCCAGCTGCTCGCGGCCCGCGGCGCTCGCGAGGAACAGGTACCCGGCTTCACGGAAGACCAGGTCCACCGCCGGCGTACCCGGCACCTCGAGCCGCTGCGCCGCTTCCCGGATGAAGGCCGTGCCGAACATCGAGATCGCCACGTTCAACGGCGTGGAGAACTGGTGCCGGATCGACGCCAGCGAGCGCGTGGTGGCGCAGCCGGTGTAGGTCGGGTCGCGCTCCAGCACCAGCACCTGCGGGGGGCGTGCCATCTCGCACAGGAAGTGCGCCGCGGCGCTGCCGATCACAGCGCCGCCGATCACCAGCACGTCGGGCCGAGACATGTTCACGACGGCACCCTCCCGGCTGCACTATCGTCGCTCGCGCCATGGCAGCGCACGACAAGGTCAGCACGCTGGACATCGAGGCCTCGGGCCTCGGGCGCCACAGCTACCCGATCGAGGTCGGCTACGTGCGCGCCGACGGCTCGGCCTACTGCACGCTGATCCGGCCGGCGACGGACTGGGAACACTGGGACCCGTCCGCCGAACAACTGCACGGCATCACGCGCGACACGCTGGTGCGGCACGGCCGGGCAGCCGGCGTCGTCGCGCGGCAGCTCAACGATGCGCTGGCGGGCAGCACCGTCTACTGCGATGCCTGGGCGCACGACTTCCCGTGGCTGGCGCGGCTGTACGACGAAGCCGGCCTGTCGCCGACCTTCCGCCTCGAATCGGCGGCCCGGCTGCTCGACGACGCGGGCCTGCAGGCCCTGCCCCACCTGCAGCGCCAGGCGCTGACGGCGATGGGTCTGGCGCGCCACCGCGCGAGCAACGACGCGCGGGCGCTCCAGCAGGCGCTGTGGAGCCTGGCGCGAGGACTTCCGCTGCACGCCGGCGGCTGACGGAGCCGGCTTCAGCGGGTCTCCTGCTCCTGCAGCATCCGCCACATCACCTTGCCCGAAGCGCTGCGGGGGAGCTGCTCGACGAACTGCACGAGGCGCGGCACCTTGTAGGCCGCCATGTGCTCGCGGGCCCAGTCGATGATGTCCTGCTCGCGGGCGCTGCTGCGGGCCTCGGCGCGCAGCACCACGACGGCCTTGACGGTCTCGCCGCGGTAGGCGTCGCGCGCGGCGATGACGCAGGCTTCCTGCACCAGCGGGCACTTGAACAGCAGCAGCTCGACCTCGCTCGGCCAGACCTTGTAGCCGCTCGCGTTGATCATCCGCTTGAGCCGGTCGACCATGAAGAAGTAGCCTTCCTCGTCCATGCGGCCGAGGTCGCCGGTGCGGAAGAACGGCTTGCCGTCGATCTCGACGAAGGCCGCGGCGGTCGCTTCCGGATGGCCCCAGTACCCCTTGAAGACCATCGGGCCGTGCGTGACGATCTCGCCGGTCTCGCCGACCGCCACCTCCTGCAACGTGTCGGGGTCGACCACCCGGGAGTCGACTCCATAGATCGGAATGCCCAGGCACTGCAGCTTGGCGCGTTCGGGCGGGTTGGCATGGCTGGGCGCGGCGGTCTCGGTGAGGCCGTAGCCCTCGGCGAAGGTGATGCCGAACTCGCGCTGCAGGCGCTCGGCCACGGCCTGCGGCATCGCCGCGCCACCGCCCGACAGCGAGCGCAGGCTGGTGAGGTCGAAGCTGCGGTAGTTCGGGCTGCCGAAGAGGTCGATGACCATCGTCGGGATGCAGGTCCAGTGCGTGATGCGGTGGCGGGAGATCAGCCGGCCGGCGAGTTCTCGATCCCAGCGCGGCAGGATCACGACGGTCGTGCCGAGGTACACCGAGCCGAGCACGCCGTACATCAGACCGGTGATGTGGAACATCGGCACCACGCCCAGCGACACGGATTCCGCCGACACGTGGCCCCACAGGCCCCCGCCGACGACGTTGGCCATCAGCGTCCGGTGGCTGTGCATGCACCCCTTGGGCGCGCCGGTGGTGCCCGACGTGTACGGCAGCAGCACGAGATCGTCGGGCTGCGCCAGGTGCGGGCCTGGTGCATGCCGGGCGGCCAGGGCGTCGGCCCAGCGGGCGGCACCGGCCGGCAGCGCCGGATCGGCGCGCAGCCACTCCAGCACCGCCGGGGCCGGCACTTCCTCGGACTCAAGTCCGCCCGGGGGCAGTTCGTCGCCGAGTCGCGTGACCAGCAGGTGCCGCAGCCGCTGCGCCGCGGGCAGCCGCGCGTCGGCCTCGGCCACGATGCCGGCCAGGTCGGCGCTCGTGATCGCCGCCACTGCACCGGCATCGGCGATGTAGTGCTCGAACTCGTCGGCCCGGTTCATCGGGTTGACCGGGACCACCACGGCGTCGGCGCGCAGGATGCCGTAGAACGCCACCAGGAACTGCGGGCAGTTCTGCAGGAACAGCAGCACGCGATCGCCGCGCCGCACGCCGCGTTCGCGCAGCCAGCCGGCCAGCGCCTCGGCCCGCGAGAGCAGCTCGCCATAGGTGGTGCGCCGGCCGAAGAACACCGCGGCGGCTTTCCCCGGGTAGCGACGCGCACTCACCTCGAGGTTGAACCACAGCGTCGTCTCGGGCACTTCCAGGCGGCGCGGCAGCCGAGCCGGCCAGATCGAGTGGTGGGGTCGGATCGTGGTCTCGCTCATTGGGCAACCTTCGCGCCGTCGGCGCTGCGGTGTGAGCGCCTTGGAACGGCCATGCGCGCCCACGGGTACGTGCTGGCACGGGCCCGCGCTGCGGTGCGAGGACCGGGGTCGATCACTGCGATTCGGCGTTGCGCTGACGGGCGCGCATCTCGAGCCACTTGACGCACTCCGGGTGCGACGCCACTTCCGGCTTGGCGCACTCGCGGGACATGCAGTTCCACAGTGCCATCAGCACGCGGCTGCCGCAGGTCTCGCGCGGGTTGGGAATGACGGTGGGGGCTGGCGCAGCCTGCCGCGGCGCCGGGGTCGGCGCCGGTGTGCGCGCCACCGGGGGCGGTGCTGCCTCGATGGGGGTCGGGACCGGCACCGGTGCCGGCGCAGGTGCTGGCGAGGAATAGGTCGGCACGGCTGGTGCGGGCGCCTTGGGCGGCGGCTTGCGCGCGGCAACGGGCGCCGGGGATCCCCCGAGCGGCACAGCAGGCGGGGAACCGGCAGGCGCCGTCGTCGCGGATGTCATGGGAGCCGGTGCCGGGGCCGTCGGTTCAGGCGCCGGTGCGGGCGTCGGCGCGGTCGGCGTCGAGGTGGCCACCTCGGTGGCCGTAGGCACCGTCGCCCCCGGGGACACGACCCGGGCGTCGGACCCCGCGAGGTCCCCCGCCGGGGCCGAGGCGGCCACAGCGGCAGCACCGGGAGCGCCCTGCGAGGCGGCCTGGCCGGATCGGCCTGCCACGGCCCACCACAGTGCCCCGGCACCGACGGCGCCTCCGGCGATCAGGGCTGCCACCAGCCAACTCGGTCGCCGGGGCTTGAACGGCGCGGGCGCGGCCGACGGCGGCGGCCCAGCTGCGCGGCGCACCTCCATGACGGTCTGGGTCGCCGCCACCTTGCCCTTCGGAGCCGCCGGGCGCGGCATGACCATCGTCGCTTCCATCGGCGACGGGGCCGGAGACCTGGGCGCTGGCGCGTTGGTGCCGCGCGGCACCACCAGCGTGTCGTCGAGGTCGCTGCGCGGAGGGAGCACCACGGTGGCGTCGGAATCGCCCCGCGGCGGAGCCGCCGCCGCCGGGGAAGACGGCGCTGCGCTGCGCCCTGCGAGGGCATCGCGGATCGCCAGGGCGCTCTTCGGGCGGTCGGCAGGCCGCGGGCTGAGCATCCAGTCGATCACACGCAGGAACGGCACCGAACACCCCGGCGCGGGCTGCGAGGCCAGCGGCACCATGGTGTCCTCGATGGCGCGCGCCGTCGCCGGGGGCGGCGCCTTGCCGCGCAGCAGGTAGTGCAGCGTCGCCCCGAGCGCGTAGAAGTCGGTCCACGGCCCCTGCTTGACGCCGCCGGCCTCGGCGTACTGCTCGATCGGCGCATACGACGGCTTCAGGATCGCGGTCAGGTGCTGGCTGCGGTCGCCGATCACGTGGCGCGCAGCGCCGAAGTCCAGCAGCACCGGATGGCCATCGGGCGGCTCGATGACGATGTTGTCCGGCGAGATGTCGCGGTGATACACACCGTCGTCGTGCAGCCGCTCCAGCGCTCCCAGCAGCGGCATCAGCACCTTGCGCAGAGACGCCTCGTCCTTCGGCCCGCGCCCCTCTGCGGCCATGTCCTTCAGCGTCCGGCCCCGGTACAGCGGCATCACCATGTAGGCCGTGCCGTTGGCTTCCCAGAAGCGATAGACCTTCACCAGCGACGGATGGTCGAAGCGCGCCAGCAGCCGCGCCTCGTTGATGAAGCTCTTCAGGCCGAGCTTGAAGGTCTCCTCGCTGGACGACGAACGCAGCGACACGTGCATCGTGGCGGTACGGTCGGCCAGCGCCGAAGGCATGTACTCCTTCAGTGCCACGTCGCGCTCGAGCGTGTGGTCGAACGCCCGGTAGACGATGCCGAATCCGCCCACGCCGACCACGTCCCGTACCTCGAAGTCGACGAGTCGGGTGCCGGGCGGCAGCGGCGTGGCCGACGCAGTGGGAGACGAGGCGGAACTCATCGCACCATGGACTGTAGCGGCTCCGCCGGCGGCGGCACATCCCACGTCATGCGGACAACTGCACCCAAACCTTGTCCAGCCGCTTCACGCTGACCGGTTCGCGGGTGCGCAGCTCCTGGGCGAACAGGCCCACGCGCAGCTCCTCGAGCAACCAGCGGTACTCGTCGAGCCGCTCGTGCGGTGCGCCCTTCAGTTCGGCGACGCGCCGCTGCCAGCGCTGCTCAAGAGGCCGCAGCTCGGCCATGCGCGCGGCGTCGCGTGTCGGGTCTGCGCGCCACTTGTCCAGCCGCATGACGATGCCCTTCAGGTACCGCGGCAGGTGCGCGAGCTGTGACCACGGCGTGATCGCGAGAAAGCGCTTGGGCATCAGGCGCTGCAGTTGCGCCTGGATGTCCTCCGCCACCTCCCGCGGCGGCCGGGCGTCCTTGAGCTTGCGCAGGACGATCGCGTGCTCGGCGAGCACGGCGCCGGCCTGCCGGGCGACTTCCTGCGCGATCAGGTTGAGCCGCGTGCGACCCTCCTCGACGCGACGGTGGAAGTTTGCCGCGTCGGCGGGCAGCGGATCGGCCAGGAATGCACGGTCGAGTGTCACGTCGACGATCTGCTGGCGCAGCTCGTCCACGGTGCCCAGCGTCATGTAGGCCGCGCCCAGCCTCGGCAGATCGGGGACCTGTCGTTCCAGGTACTTCAGCGGCTCGCGAATCTGCAGCGCCACCAGCCGACGCAGGCCGGCCCGGTGTTGCGCGGCAGCCGCCGCGGGTTCGTCGAAGACTTCGATCTGCACATGATCGCCGCGGTCGACCAGGGCCGGGAATCCCACCAGGGTCTGCCCCGAACGCCGGATCTCCATCAGCTCGGGCAGCTCGCCGAAGGTCCACGCGGTGAGGCGCTCGGCCGCTGCCGGCACGGGCGCAGGCGCGGCCGCGGGGGCCACCGAGGCGCGCACGCCGCGGGATGGGGCGGCGGCCTCGGCGGGTGCCGCCGCACGGACGGGCTCGGGCGGCGGATCCTTCGCCGGCCCGCCCTGTCGAGTGGTGGACGCCAGCTTCAGCGCCGCCAGCGCCTGGAACGCGCTGCGCGCCGCGCCGCCGAGTTCGGCCTTCAGCCCGGCGAGGTCGCGGCCCGTGGCCAATTGCCGGCCGTGCTCGTCGACGATGCGGAAGTTCATGAAGTGGTGCGGCCCGAGCTGGTCCAGCTTGAAGTCGGTGCGCTGCACGGGGAGCTGCGTCTTCCCGCGGACGGCCTCCAGCAGAACGTCGAGCAGGCCGCCCTCGCCGAACGGCACATCGCCGCAGAACTCGCCGGCGTACTCGGGCAGCGGCACGAGCCGCGATCGCGGCCGCTGGTGCAGGCTCTTCAGCAGTGCCAGCACCTTGTCGCGCAGCATGCCGGGCACCAGCCACTCGCAGCGTTCGTCGCTGACCTGGTTCAGCGCGTAGATCGGCACCGTGACCGTGATGCCGTCCTTCGGATCGCCGGGCTCGTGCAGGTACTGGGCCGAGCAATCGATGCCGGCCAGCCGCACCACGCGCGGGTAGGCGTCGGTGGTGATGCCCGCGGCCTCGTGGCGCATCAGCTCGTCGCGCGAGAGCTGCAGCAGCTTCGGACGGCGCCGCACCTCGCCACGATACCAGCGCTCCAGCGTGGCGCCGGAGCACACGTCGGGCGGCAACTGCTCGTCGTAGTAGGCGTGGATCAGCTCCTCGTCGACCAGCACGTCCTGCCGGCGGGACTTGTGCTCGAGGTCCTCGATCTGCCGCACGAGCTTGCGGTTGTGCGCGAGGAACGGCAGCGGCGACTCCCACTCGCCACCGACCAGCGCCTCGCGGATGAAGATCTCGCGGGCTGCGACGGGATCGATCCGGCCGAAGTTCACGCGGCGATTGCTGTAGACCACGATGCCGTACAGCGTGGCCCGTTCGAGCGCGATGACCTCGGCGGCCTTCTTCTCCCAGTGCGGCTCGAGCAGCTGCGTCTTCAGCAGGTGCCCGGCGATGCCCGGGATCCATGTCGGCTCGATGGCCGCCAGCCCGCGGCCGTAGAGCCGCGTCGTCTCGACCAACTCCGCCGCCACCAACCAGCGGCCGGGCTTGCGGCTGAGATGGGCGCCCGGATGCCGCCAGAACCGGATGCCGCGCGCACCCAGGTACCACTCGTCATCGTCGCTCTTGCAGCCGATGTTGCCCAGCAACCCGGACAGCATCGCCAGATGCACCTGCTCGTACGTGGCCGGCGCCGTGTTGAGGCGCCAGCCGTGCTCGGCCACCACCTGGTGCAGCTGCGCGTGGATGTCGCGCCACTCGCGCACGCGGCGGGGGCTGACGAAGTGCTCGCGCAGGCGCTGGTCCTGCTGCCGGTTCGACAGCTTGTGCCGGGCGTCCTCCACGGCGCCGTGCACACCGCGTCCGGCCTCGATCCACCTCCACAGCTTCAGGTAGCCGCTGAACTCGGAGCGCTCGTCGTCGAAGAGCTTGTGCTTCTCGTCGGCCGCCTGCTGCTGCTCCAGAGGGCGGTCGCGCACGTCCTGTCCAGACAGGGCCGAGGCGATGATGAGCACCTCGGTGAGCGACTGCCGGTTGCGCGCCTCGAGGATCATGCGGCCGACGCGCGGATCCAGCGGCAGCCGGGCCAGTTCGCGGCCGACCTCGGTCAGTTCGTTGTCGTCGTCCACCGCGTTCAGTTCGCCGAGCAGCGCGTAGCCGTCGGCGATCGCCTTGCGCGGCGGCGGCTCGAGAAAGCCGAAGTCCTCGACGCGCCCGAGGTGCAGCGACTTCATGCGCAGGATCACGCCGGCCAGCGACGACCGCAGGATCTCCGGATCGGTGAAGCGCGGGCGGGCGGCGAAGCCCGCCTCGTCGTACAGCCGGATGCACACGCCGCCGGTCAGCCGGCCGCAACGGCCTGCGCGCTGGTTGGCCGCGGCCTGGCTGATCGGCTCGACCTGCAACTGCTCGACCTTGTTGCGGTAGCTGTAGCGCTTGACGCGCGCCAGGCCCGAGTCGATGACATAGCGGATGCCGGGCACCGTCAGCGAGGTCTCGGCGACGTTGGTGGCCAGCACGATCCGGCGGCCGTGGCCGGCGCTGAAGACGCGATCCTGCTCGGGCTGCGACAGCCGCGCATAGAGCGGCAGGATCTCCGGCCTCGGCCCGCCGCGGTGGGCCTGCGCGAGGTGCCTGTTCAGGTGGTCAGCAGCCTCGCGGATCTCGCGTTCGCCCGGCAGGAAGACGAGGACGTCGCCCGGGCCCTGCATGGCGACGCCGGCCGCCGCCGAGCCGCGCCACAGCTCGTCGACGGCGTCGGCGATGGCGTCGTTCACGTCGTGCTCGCGGCTCTCCTCGAACGGCCGCCAGCGCATCTCCACCGGGTACAGCCGCCCCGACACCATCACCACCGGCGCCGGGCCGCGCGTGGACGCGAAGTGCTGGGCGAACCGCTCCGCGTCGATGGTGGCCGAAGTGACGATCACCTTCAGATCGGGCCGGCGCGGCAGGATCTCGCGCAGGTAGCCGAGCAGGAAGTCGATGTTGAGGCTGCGCTCGTGGGCCTCGTCGATGATCAGCGTGTCGTAGGCCTGCAGCAGCGGGTCGGTCTGTGTCTCGGCCAGCAGGATGCCGTCGGTCATCAGCTTGACCGAAGCGCCGGCGTGCAGTCGGTCCTGGAAGCGGACTTTGTAGCCCACCACGTCGCCGAGCGGCGTGTTCAGCTCCTCGGCGATGCGCTTCGCGACGCTCGACGCCGCGATGCGCCGCGGCTGCGTGTGCCCGATGAGCCCCCGCCCGCCGGCACCCAGGCCGCGGCCGAGCGTGAGAGCGATCTTGGGCAACTGCGTCGTCTTGCCGGAGCCCGTCTCGCCGCAAACGATGACCACCGGATGCTCGCGGATCGCGCGCGCGATCTCGTCGCGCCGCGCGGAGACGGGCAGCGACTCCGGGAAGGCGATCGGCGGCACCGGATGAGCCGGGGCCGCCCGGCTGCGGGCGCGGGGCGGAGCGTTCAAGGGGCGCGGATTATCGGCGGGCGCGCCGACGCCGCGCCGCGGGGCTCAGCCGCCGGGAGAGTACGCCATGACGCTGATCACCGCGCCTTGCGGGTCCTGCAGCACCGCGAAGCGGCCGACCGTCGGGATGTCCATCGGCCCGACCAGCAGCTTGCCGCCCAGCGACTGGCACTTGGCCACCGTCTCGTCGGCATCGGCGACGGTGACGTAGGCCCCCCACATCGGCGGCATCGGCCCCGCATCGGGCGGCATGGTCATGATGCCGCCCACCGAGGTGCCGCCGGCCTTGACGACATGGTAGGGGCCCTGCCCCATGTTCATGGTCTCCACCGTCCAGCCGAAGAGGGCGGTGTAGAACTCGGCGGCCTTGCCGGCATCGCTGGTCATCAACTCGCACCAGCTGAACGCGCCGGGGGTCTGGTACACGTCGGCGTACTTCTCCATCGCAGGCTCCATCGGTCGAGGAAAGGTCATGCTACGGCACAATGCCGCGCTCTCCGAGCCTGACATGAGCCTCGTCTTCCCGCATACCTTCGTGCCGTGGTTTCGCGCCGTCGCACCGTACATCCACGCGTATCGCGGCAAGACGTTCGTCGTCGGGCTGGCTGGCGAAGCGATCGCCGCCGGCAAGCTCAACGCCTTCGCGCAGGACCTCTCGATCCTGCACGCGATGGGCATCAAGCTGGTGCTGGTGCATGGCTTCCGCCCGCAGGTCAACGAGCAGCTCGCGGCCAAGGGCCACGCGTCGCGCTACGCCCGGGGGATCCGCATCACCGACACGGTCGCGCTGGACGCCGCGCAGGAGGCGGCCGGGCAGCTGCGCTTCGAGATCGAGGCCGCCTTCTCGCAGGGCCTGCCGAACACGCCGATGGCGAACTCGACGCTGCGCGTGATCTCCGGCAACTTCCTGACGGCGCGGCCGGTGGGCATCGTCGAAGGCGTCGACTTCATGCACAGCGGACAGGTTCGCCGCGTCGACGCCGCCTCGATCCGCCGCACGATCGACGGCGACGCGCTGGTGCTGCTGAGCCCGTTCGGCTTCTCGCCGACCGGCGAGGCGTTCAACCTGACGATGGAGGAAGTGGCCACGGCCACGGCGGTGGCGCTGCAGGCCGACAAGCTGATCTTCCTGACCGAAGTACCCGGCATCCACGAGCAGCGCGACGACCCCGACAGCCCGATCGACACCGAGCTCGCGCTGGCCGACGCGAAGCGCCTGCTGTCCGCGCTGCCGCCGGCTGCGAAGCCCACCGACACCGCGTTCTACCTGCAGCACTGCGTGCGGGCCTGCGAGGAAGGCGTGGAGCGCTCGCACATCCTGCCGTTCGCCGTGGACGGCTCCGTGCTGCTGGAGGTCTTCACGCACGACGGCATCGGCACGATGATCGTCGACGAGAAGCTCGAGAGCCTGCGCGAGGCCACCTCCGACGACGTGGCGAGCATCCTGCAGATCATCGAGCCGTTCGAACGCGACGGCACGCTGGTGCGGCGCGAGCGCACGGAGATCGAGCGCGACGTCGCCAACTACACGGTGATCGAACACGACGGCATCATCTTCGGTTGCGCCGCGCTCTACCCCTACCCCGAGGCGCGCACCGGCGAGATGGCGGCGCTCACGGTGTCGCCCCATGTGCAGGGCCAGGGTGACGGGGAGCGCATCCTCAAGCGCATCGAACAGCGCGCGCGTGCGGCCGGGATGGACAGCATCTTCGTGCTGACCACGCGCACGATGCACTGGTTCATCAAGCGAGGCTTCGCGCAGGTCGACCCCGAGTGGCTGCCCGAGGCACGCAAACGCAAGTACAACTGGGACCGGCGCTCGCAGGTGCTGGTCAAGAAGCTCACATGAAGGATCGGTCATGACCCGCCTGGTGCAGTGCGTCTACCTGAAGAAGGAAGCCCCGGGGCTGGACTTTTCGCCCTACCCCGGTGAACTGGGCAAGCGCATCTACGACAACGTCAGCAAGGAGGCGTTCGAGTTGTGGAAGCGACACCAGACCATGCTGGTCAACGAGAACCGGCTGAACCTCGCCGATGCCCGCGCGCGCCAGTACCTGGCGCGGCAGATGGAGCAGTTCTTCTTCGGCACCGGCGCCGACAAGCCGGCCGGCTACGTCCCGCCGTCGGCCTGAGGTCCTGCAGCTTGCGGCAGCGCTGCCGCAAGCTCCGTGCGCAGTGATTGATATTTCTTAATGCGAATCAGTCGCATTTGTAGATACACTCATCGCATCGATCGTCCACAAGCATCCGCGATGACCCCCCTCCTCCGCCGCCTGCTCGCCCTACCCGCCCTTCTGGCCCTGCTGACCGGCGCGACCGGCGCCGCCGCACAGGAGAAGGTGTTGAACCTGTACTCCGCCCGGCACTACCAGACCGACGAGGCGCTGTACGCCAACTTCACCCAGCGCACCGGCATCCGCATCAACCGGGTGGACACCGATGACGCCGGACTGCTCGCCCGCCTCAAGAGCGAGGGCTCGGCCAGTCCCGCCGACGTGGTGCTGCTGGTCGACGCGGCAAGGCTCTGGCTGGCCGAGTCCGAGGGCCTCTTCCAGCCGGTGCGCAGCAGCGTGCTCGAGAGCCGGATTCCCGCGACGCTGCGTGGGCAGGACCAGGGCCAGGGTTCGCAGTGGTTCGGCTTCTCAACCCGTGCCCGCGTCGTCGTCTACGACAAGCAGCGGGTTCCGGCTGCCGATGTCGATAGCTACGAGAAACTCGCCTCGCCGGCCAATCGCGGGCGGCTGTGCACGCGCTCCGGATCGCACCCCTACAACCTGTCCCTGTTCGGCTCGATGCTCGAGCATCAGGGTCCGGCCGCCACGGAAACATGGTTGAAGGGACTCGTCGCGAATATGGCCAGGGCCCCGAAGGGGGGCGATACCGACCAGATCCGCGGCGTAGCCAGCGGGGAATGCGCCATCGGGCTGACCAACACGTATTACCTGGCGCGCATGATGCGATCGACGGCCGCGGCCGACCGAGCCGTCATGGAACGCGTGGCGGTGATGTTTCCGAACCAGTCCAGCACCGGAACCCACGTGAACATCGCCGGCGGCGCGGTGGCGCGGCATGCCAAGAATCGCGAGGCCGCCGCGGCATTCCTCGAGTATCTGTCCGGCGACGACGCCCAAGCCTATTTCGCCAACGGCAACAACGAGTGGCCGGCCGTCACGGGTGTGAAACTCGACAATCCGGCGCTGCTGGCGTTTGGCGCCTTCAAGAGCGAAACGATTCCCGTGGCGAAAGTTGGAGCCAACCAGGTGCGGGTTCAGCAAATGCTGGATCGGGTCGGTTTCAAATAGATTCCGCGGCCGAGAGATTCCCCGGATGAGGACGGGTATCGATACTGTTAGAGTGCCCTGCATCGGAACGGATTGCCGAGTAGAGGCGCAAATATGTCGACTCCCCCGCTGAAGGATCTGCTGGCGCAACGAGCCGCCCTGGAACAACAGATCATCGAAGCGCGACGCACCGAACGCGCCGAGGCGATCACCAGGATCCGCGCACTGATGTCGGAGTACGGCCTGACGATCGCCGACCTGCAGGCCGTCGGCGGGCGAGCCGGTTCCAAGGCAGCGTCCGGAACGGCCGGTTCGAAGGTTCCGCCGAAGTACGTCGACCGTGCCAGCGGCCATACGTGGTCGGGGCGAGGCCTGCAGCCCCGCTGGCTGAAGGAGGCTCTCGCGTCTGGCCGCCAGCTCGCGGAATTCGCGGTCTGATCGGCCCCCATTCGGGCGGCGCAATCGCCCTTCCACCGGTATCCTGCGACGACACTCCGCCCGGATTGCCTCCTTGCCCGATGCCCGACTCCGCTTGGCCTCCCTGACGATTCCCGGGGGTCTCGGCCCCGCGGCCATCGCCGGTCGAGCTGCAGGGGCCGCGTGTGCGGTGGGCGGAGCGGTGGCCCTCGAACAACTGGTCGTCCCTTCCGGCGACTGGGGGGCGATCGGTCTGGCACTGGGCGTGCTGTTCGCGCTCACCGTCCGCTGGGGCGTCTGGTCCGCCGTGGGCGGCACACTGGCGATGGCCGCGGTTCAAGACCTGTTGGGCGTGCCGGCGGCTGTCGTCATGCTGGCCTCGACAGCAGGCGGCCTGATCGGCGGCTATGCGGCACTGCAGTTGAGGCGGCGCGACTTCGACCGGCGTCTCGAGCGCCCACGGGACGTGCTCGAACTGGTGGTGGTGCTCGGGTTGATCGTGCCCTGGCTGGTCACGCTCGTGCAGGCCCTGCCTCTGGCGTTCAGTGGCGAGTCGCTGGCTGCCTTGCGCACCGAGGTGCCGGTGCGTGCGGTGGCCCTGGCCGCCAGCGCGATGGTGATGGCGCTGCCATTGCTGTCGGCCAGCCGGGATGCGTTCGCCGGCAGCACGGCACGGCCCGGGATCGGCGTCGACCTCCTGCTGCTGGTGGCGCTCTTCCTGTGCACGCTGCTCCCGGTCACGCGCGGCGGCAGCCTCGCATCGCCAGGAACGATGCTGCAGACGCTGATGCTCTACGCGCCGCCGGCCTTGCTGCTCGCACTGCTGATGCGGGCCGGGCTGGTGCTGTCGAGTGTCGCGCTGGCCGCGCTGGCGGTGACGCTCGCGGCCGTGGCCACGCACACCGGCATGGCCGCAACCGGATCCTCTGCCGTGTATCTGCAGCAGCTGGCCGGCCCGGTCCTGTCGATGCTCGTGCTGCTGCTGATCGCGCAGTCCGGCCGGGCCGCCGCGGCCTGGCGCGAGAACCGATGGGAGTGGGCGCTGGACGGCTCCCGCATGGGCGTGGCGGACTGGAACCTGGCCGGCCCCGAGCACTTCATTTCCGCCACCTGGGTGCGCCTGTCGGGGCATGAGGGCGGCCCGTGGAGCCCGCGACACTGGCTTTCGCGCGTCCACACCGACGATCGCGGCGCCTTGCAGGAAGCGATCGGGGCGGTGGCCTCCGGGGCCGAAGGGCGGCGACAGCTCGAGCTGCGCATGCCGGCGGGCGACGTGTGGCGCTGGTTCGAGGCGACGCTCATGGTCCTGGAGCGCAGCGCCAGCGGGCAGCCGATGCGCCTGCTCGCCACGGTGGTCGACGTGGACGACCGCCACGAAGCCCAGCAGCGACAGCGGCTGTCGGCCAGCCTGTTCCTGCACCTGCACGAAGGCTTGCTGATCACCGACGAATACCTGCGCGCACTGGACGTCAACCCGGCCTACACGCAGATCCTGGGCGTGCAGCGCGAAGAGGTGCTCGGCACCGTGCCTGCACTGCTGCGCCCGAACCCGCCCGACCCGCTCGCCCGACAACAGCGGGTGGCGATGTGGACGGCGCTGCACGAGCAGGGCAGCTGGCGCGGCGAGCTGCTCGAACGCCGCCGCAACGGCGAGCTGTGCACGCTGGCGGCGACGATCACCGCGGTGCCCGGACAAGGCAACGACGCGCGCTACCACGTGCTCGTGATCTCCGACATCACCGAGCAGCAGGTGCAGCGCGAGCGTCTCGAACGCCAGGCGCACTTCGACGAGCTGACCCGCCTGCCCAACCGCACCCGGCTGTCGGAGCTGATGGCCGACGCGATGCGCGCGGCCGACCGTGACGGCTACCTGCTGACCGTGTGCTACCTCGATCTCGACCACTTCAAGCCCGTCAACGACCGCCACGGCCACGCCGCCGGCGATCGCCTTCTCGCCGAGCTGGCGGGGCGGCTGCGCAGCGCCCTGCGAACGCGCGAGACCTGGGCCGACGTGGCTGCGCGGCTGGGCGGCGACGAATTTGTGCTGCTGCTGCGCGCGGGCACGCTCGACGAAGCCCGGCTGGCCGTCGAGCGGGTGCTGCGCGTGGTGGCGCAGCCGTACCAGATCGAGGTGGGCACGGAGCCGGTGCAGGTGACGGCCAGCATGGGTGCCTCCGTCTACCCGATCGATCGATCGGACGCCGACACGCTGCTGCGCCATGCCGACCATGCGATGTACGGTGCCAAGCAGTCGGGCCGCAACGGCTACCTGTTCTTCGACCCCGAGCACCGTCGCCGCACCGAAGAGCGCGTGATGGCGATCGGCCGCGTGCAGGAGGCGCTCGACCAATCCGAGTTCGTCCTGTACTACCAGCCCAAGGTCGACATGAAGAGCGGCCGCGTGCTTGGGCTCGAGGCGCTGCTGCGATGGGACCACCCGCAGCAGGGCCTGATCGCGCCGCTGCAGTTCCTGCCGCTGATCGAGAACACGGGGCTGTCGGCGCGCGTCGGCGACTGGGCGCTGGCGCAGGGGCTGGAGCACCTGGCCGCCTGGCGACGGGCCGGGTTCGACATCTCGGTCAGCGTGAACATCTCGGCGCGCCACATCCAGGAGCCCGACTTCGCGCTGCGCTTGTCGGAACTGCTGGCGCGCTATCCCGAGTCGCTGGCCGAGCACCTCGAGCTCGAGATGCTGGAGACCGCCGCGCACGCCGACATCGAGTCCACCTCGGCCCTGATGGCGCGCTGCCGCACCTTCGGCGTGCGCTTCGCGCTCGACGACTTCGGCACCGGCTACTCGACGCTGACGTACCTGAAGCGCCTGCCGGTGGACACGCTGAAGATCGACCGCTCGTTCGTGCACCACATGCTCGACGACAGCCAGGACCGGGCGATCGTCGAGGGTGTCATCGGGCTGGCGCGCACCTTCGGCTGCACCGTGGTCGCCGAAGGCGTGGAGTCTCCGGCACAGGCCCGCACGCTGCTCGATCTCGGGTGCGCCATCGGCCAGGGCATCGGCATCGCGGCGCCGATGCCGGCCAGCCAGGTCGCCGGCTGGATCCGCGACTACCGCGGCATGTTCTCGCTGGCACCCGCCGCGGCTGCGGCCCCTGCGAGCGCATCGCCCGGAGGCTGACGCGAGCGTCCGCTGCGGCGGCGGGCGGATAGCCGCCTCCCCTGCCCTAGACTCGTCCGGTGATCCCCGCCGGCTTCCTGCAGGACCTGCTCTCGCGCACCGACATCGTCGAGGTCGTCGGCCGGCATGTCGAGCTCAAGCGCAGCGGCGCAAACTGGATGGGCTTGTGCCCGTTCCACGCCGAGAAGTCGCCGAGCTTCTCGGTCAGCCCGTCGAAACAGTTCTATCACTGCTTCGGTTGCGGGGCCTCCGGAGATGCCATCCGCTTCCTGACCGAGCACCACGGCATGAGCTTCGTCGACGCCGTCGAAGACCTGGCACAGCGCGTCGGGATGCAGGTACCGCGGGAACAGGTGAGCCCCGAGGAGCAGGAACGGCGCGTCCGCCTCAGCGAGCGCCGCCAGACCCTCACCGAGGTGCTGCAACGCGCCGCGGACCACTACCGCGCGCAGCTGCGCACAGGCCCGCAGGCCATCGCCTACCTCAAGCGCCGGGGGCTGACCGGGGAGATCGCGGCGCGCTTCGGCCTGGGATGGGCTCCCGAGGGCTGGCATGGCCTGGCCGGCGTGTTTCCGCGCTACGACGACCCGGTCCTCGAGGAGGCCGGCCTCGTGCGCGTGGCCGATGCGGAGGGGGAGGCGGATGACGCCGCGCGCAGGCGCTACGACTGGTTCCGCAACCGGGTGATGTTCCCGATCCGCGGCGTCACGGGCGAGGTGATCGGCTTCGGTGGGCGCGTGCTCGACGACAGCAAGCCCAAGTACATGAACTCGCCGGAGACCCCGGTGTTCAGCAAGGGGCGGGAGCTGTACGGGCTGTTCGAGGCACGGCAGGCGATCCGCGAACGCGGGCACGCCCTCGTGGTCGAGGGTTACATGGACGTGGTCGCCTTGGCGCAGGCCGGCTACGCCAACGCCGTGGCGACCCTCGGAACGGCCTGCACGGCCGACCACGTTCAGAAGCTCTTTCGCTTCACCGACGCGGTGGTCTTCAGCTTCGACGGCGACGCTGCCGGGCGGCGCGCGGCCGGGCGAGCGCTCGAAGCAGCGCTGCCCCACGTCGGCGACTTGCGCAGCATCCGCTTCCTGTTCCTGCCGCCTGAGCATGACCCGGACAGCTTCGTCAGGGAGAACGGCCCGGAGGCCTTCGAGGCTGCGCTCGCGAAGGCCGTGCCGCTGTCCCGGCAACTGATCGACCACGCCGCCGAGGGGGCCGACACGCGGACCCCCGAGGGCCGTGCGCGGATGCTCGCGCGTGCCAAGCCGCTGTGGCAGCAGATGCCCGACAGCGCCTACAAGCGCCAGTTGCTCGGCGAGATCGCCCGTGAAGCCGAGCTGGGACCGGCGGAGGTCGCCGTGGCCTGGGGCGTCGCGCGGCAGCGGGACGGCGCGCGCAGGTCCTGGCCGGCATCCCCCCCTGCCGTGCCCACCCGCCGCGCGCCGGCCGGGCTCGCCGACCTGGTGTTGCGGCTGCTGTTGCGGCACGCGGAGTGGTGGGAGCAACTCTCCCCCGAGGACCACGACCTGCTGCACGCTTTGGGCGGCGTGCATGGCCAGGCGCTGGCCTGGCTCGAACAGCAGTGGATGGAGCACGGCCCCCTGACGTGGGCAGCGCTCGACGAGCTGTCGGCAGGGCAGGAACTGCATGCCTCCCTGTGCGGGTGGGCCGATGCCGGCGCGATGGACGACCTGCATCGCCTGGAGGACTTGCAGCGCATCGTGCAGCAGCTCCGGGTCGAGCGACTGGAAGCCCGGGCCCGCGAACTGGCTTCGGGCGACGTGACGCCAGCCAGCCTCGGCGAACTGCGCGACCTGCGCGAGCAGATCGGCCGCATCAAGGCCGCACTGGCCCAGCGGCCCCAGGAGCGCTGACGGTGCCGTGAACTTTGACTGGCTTTCAGGATCTCGGCGATAATCGACTGTTTTTCAGCGGCAAGAGTGACGGCAGCACCCGTCGGGCCCCGACCACCCTAGAAGCAGGGTTCATGCAAGGTCAAACCCACCCGCAAGGGCTGCACATCTCCCACGTTCACGCGAGCTTGTCCGCTCCGACCGAGTGCCCAGGTCCCTTTGGCGGCCCGATGGTGCCCGCGCTGCCATGCGCGCAGGCCCGCGGGACGCTGCCGCGCGCTTGAAGTCGGAGATCCGCACGCCACCTGCCATCGAGGATGATCCGCATGACCGCCAAGAAGCCCGCCGCCAAGCCCGAACCCGCCACCAAGCCTGCCGCGAAGCCCGCTGCCCCGGCGAAAGGCCCGGCCCCGAAGGCCCCGGCCAAGGCGGAGATCCAGGGCAAGGCTCCGGGCAAGCCTGCGGCACCCGCCACCGCCAAGCCGGCAGCGCCTGCCGCGGGCACCAAGGTCGCCGCCAAACCGGCGCCCAAGGCTGGGCAGCCGGCCAAGGGCTCGGCGGCCAAGCCCCCGGCCGGAAAGGCGGCGCCCGCCAAGCCCGAACCCAAGGGCAAGGCCGCGAAGGGCGCCGCCGGCAAGGGGACCCCGGGCAAGCCGGCCGAGGGTGAGGAAGACGACCTGCTCGATGCGGATGCCGAGTTCGAGGCGGAAGCAGAACCGGAGGCCGAGGTCGAGACCGTCCAGGAAGAGGTGGCGGAGAAGGCCAAGCCGCTGCGGATGAAGGTCTCGCGCGCCAAGGAGCGCGCGCTGATGCGCGAGTTCGGGCTCGACGAGGCGACGCTGTCCGAGGAGGAGGTCACCAAGCGCCGCCAGGAGCTGAAGACGCTCATCAAGATGGGCAAGACGCGGGGTTTCCTGACCCACCAGGAGATCAACGACCACCTGCCCGAGAAGCTCGTCGACAACGAGATCATCGAAGCGATCGTCTCGATGCTCAACGACATGGGCATCGCGGTCTACGAGCAGGCGCCGGACGCCGCCACGCTGCTGATCAACGGCTCGTCCACGGCCACCGCCACCGACGAGGAAGCCGAGGAGGCAGCCGAGGCGGCGCTGTCCACCGTCGACTCCGAGTTCGGCCGCACCACCGACCCGGTGCGCATGTATATGCGCGAGATGGGCACGGTGGAACTGCTGACGCGCGAGGGCGAGATCGAGATCGCCAAGCGCATCGAAGGCGGGCTGCAGGCCATGATGCTGGCCATCAGCGCCAGCCCGACCACCATCGCCGAGATCCTCGCGATGGCCGACAAGATCGCCGCCGGCGAGATGCAGATCAGCGAGGTCGTCGACGGCTTCGTCTCCGACGACGAGGCCGACGACTACGTGGCCGAGGAGGACTTCGACGAGTTCGACGAGGAAGACGACGACGACGGCCAGGGCGGCAGCAAGGCGCTCACGAAGAAGCTCGAGGAACTGCGCGCCGCGGCGCTGATCAAGTTCGACGCGCTGCGCCAGCACTTCGACAAGATGCGCAAGGCCTTCGAGAAGGAAGGCTACAAGTCGCAGGCCTACAACAAGGCACAGCACGCCATCAGCGACGACCTGATGACGATCCGCTTCACGGTCAAGACCATCGAGCGGCTGTGCAACATCCTGCGCAGCCAGGTCGACGACGTGCGTCGCTACGAACGCGAGATCCGCAAGATCGTCGTCGACAAGTGCGGCATGCCTCAGGGCCACTTCATCCACACGTTCCCTGCGAACGT
>JAEUPB010000021.1 GCA_016789955.1 Rubrivivax sp.
AACGCGAAGTGCCTGGCGCAGCAGCCTCCACGAACCTGCCAACGATGCATCCGTCTTCGCGCGCAAGAGCGCGCTGGGCGCGACTCGGAGCGAGGGGAAGCACGTGGACCACAGTGCCGCCTAACGTAGAGTTAACCGGCACCCGGAGGCAGACGGCCATGCCCGCGCGGAGCAACATGAACCTGGGCGCAGCGCGGGCATGGCTGGCTGCCGTAGGGGGTCCGGTTGAACGACATGTTAGGCATCACTGCGGCCGCGCTGCACCTGAGCCCGAAAAGCTACCTCTTAGTAGCCGACCAGTAGGCCAGAAAGTCGCGGCCCGTGGAGTTGGTAAGGCCCTCGAGACGTGTACCGCTGAGCACCGCCGAGTGGTTGTGCGGACCCGAACCATCCGTGGTGACAAACGCGATGCGAATGGTTCCCCAGTCGGTGTTGATGCGATCCTGCGTGATGGGTGCGCCATAGAACGTGCCTGTGAAGGCCTTACCCTGCAGGCTGCTGACTACGAACTCTTGCAGATACGGCTGAGCGTTGGGAGAAGGACGCAGGTCGACCTGCCAGGTGCCGACGAGTTCGGTGGCTGCCGGCGCAGTCGCGGTGCCGATGGCCGAACAAGCAGCTAGTGCTGATGCGACGGTGAGAACAGCGAGGAAGCGCATGCGCGAACTGTGATGCCTAACGTAGAGTTAACCGGCCCGGAGCGGCATGACAGACCGGCCGACGGGCGCAACATGGAAAGACGCGCTCGGCGGCCGGGCTGGCATGCCGTGGAGGGTCCGGTTGAACGGCATGTTAGGCCTCGCGGAGCGTGACCCTGGACCTGGGACGGTGCTCTGCTCGGAGCCGGCGCCCACCGAGTACTTGGCCTGCGCCGCCCTGCTCGGCGACGGACGAAGGCACTGACGTACCGCGGGCGGCGCAACCAAAGACTGACTGCGCGGCGCAGCGCCCCGGCGCGAAGCGCCACCCACTGCCGGCCTGTGGGGGCTCGAGGCTGCGGCTGAGTGCTGAAGGCGCGCAGCGCCTGGTCGGTGCCGGGCTCAGGCGCGATCCTGACGAGGCGCATGCAAGTGCTCCGACGCGTTCCTGGCAGTGAGGCCTAACGTAGAGTTAACCGGCGCGCGGAGGCAGGCAGCGTAAGGCCGGGCTGCGAAAATGCCACGAAGTGCCGCGGCCCGGCCTTGCGCTGCCTGCCGTAGCGGGTCCGGTTGAACGACATGTTAGGCTGCGCGTGGTAGTTCCTTAGAAGCAGCGATCTCGGTCGCTTGCGACCAGACAGCTTGCCACCTGCCAGATATGCACTGGTACATGTCCGTGTGCCAGACGCGCAGTTGACGCCCCGAGGGAAAGCCAAGTGTCGCTTGGTACCTGACGACTGCCATTTCAGTCGCAGCGCGGACTCGGAACTCGGTGACCTCCCAGAAGGTGTAGAAAGGCTCCCGCGCGATGGTTTCGACGTAGCGCGACCGGGAGAAGACGGCACCTGATGGGGTGATGAGTTCGTACTCGGGCGCGTGCAGCGCCTCAATCGTGCCGAGATCGCGCTGGACCAGTGCCTGGGTGCGTCTTCGCTCTAGGGCTTCGAAGAAGGACGACGCGGGGGTAGAGCGAGCCGGCATGGCCTGTGAGGCTTGTGCAGCCTAACGTGTTTTCGCCCTCACCCCATATCTCCACCCCTGCTGACAAATGTCCATAGATGGAGATGTCATCTGACCTTGCGGCGAGGTGGAAGGACTTGGGCGAGTTCGACTCTTGAACCGAGGCCCAGAGTCTGCACGGCCTGGCCGGGCAGCGTCCAGCGTCGCAGTTGCGGATCCCATCGGGCGCCGAGTTCCTTGGCGGCTGCCAGCAGCGTCTGCTCGTTCGGCTTGATCTGCACCGCGTATCGCGTCTCCAGTGCGCGGCCGCGCGTCGTCGGCGTCGCGTCGACCAGGATCTCGACCGTCGTGTAGCGGTACAGGCCCGTCCAGTCGTAGCGGTAGCGCACCAGCAGCAGTTGCGCGCCGTACCGCTGGCGCAGCTTCACGGTGCCGGGGCTGCCCGCCGCCATCGAGCGGCCCACCCGCGTGCGCTGCACCGGTGGCACCTCGTGCATCCCCAAGACGTCGGCGTCGCGCGCGCCATCAGGCATCCGCGGCGATGCCGAAACCCCCGGGCGTGGCTGCCGCCTCTTGAGGTCCGATGAGTGCCTTGCCATCGCGCTGATCCAGTGATACTGTACAAAAAAGCAGTATCTCTTGTCGATCCATGTTCATCGACATCCGGGCGCTTCGCTCGCGTCGTCGATGGCTCTCGACTCGACGCATCCCGACGCCCCTCACCTGATGCCCTCACCCGACGTCACGCACCGCAGCCGCCGCCGCACCCGCACCCGCACCCGAAGCAGGAGTTCCCCATGTCGTCCCAGCGATGCCATCCCGCTGCGAGCCCACCCGGCCATCCGGCCGCAGCGTCCGCAGCTCACCCTGCAGGCCATGCCGCAGCCGCGGTCCCCCTGCTCGACCAGGTCCGCCACCACGCCCGCTACCGCCACTACAGCCTGCGCACCGAAGAGGCCTACGTGCATTGGGTGCGTACGTATGTGCGCTACCACCGCCTGCGCCATCCGGTCGAGTTGTCGCGGCCCGAGGTCGAGGCCTTCCTGCGCTGGCTGGCCGTCGAGCGCCGCGCCTCGGCCTCCACGCACAAGCAGGCGCTGGCCGCCTTGCTGTTCCTCTACCAGCAGGTGCTGGGCGTCGACCTGCCGTGGATGCAGCAGATCGGCCGCCCGCGCGAGGAGCGGCGGCTGCCCGTCGTGCTGTCGGCCGACGAGGTCGCGGCCGTGCTCGACGCGCTCGCCCGCCATCCGCGCCACGGCCCGATGCTGTCGTTGGCCGGCCGGCTGCTCTACGGCACCGGCATGCGGTTGCTCGAAGCCCTGCGGCTGCGCGTGAAGGACCTCGAGTTCGACCACCGCGCCATCGTCGTGCGCGAAGGCAAGGGCACGAAGGACCGTGTCGTGATGCTGCCATCCTCGCTGGAGCTGCCACTGCGCGATCACCTCGCGCAGATCCAGCCGCTGTGGCAACTCGACCGCGCGCGCGGCGTGCCGGGCGTGCACCTGCCGAACGCGCTCGCGCGCAAGTACCCGCGCGCCGCGGAGTCGTGGGCCTGGTTCTGGATATTCCCGCAGGCCGAGTTGTCCGACGATCCGCGCCAGGCGGGCCTCACGCGGCGCCACCACCTGCCTGACCAGTTCTTCCAGCGCGCCTTCGCCCGCGCGCTGCAGCAGGCCGGCATCGACAAGCCGGCCACGCCGCACACGCTGCGCCACTCGTTCGCCACGCACCTGCTGCAGTCCGGCTACGACATCCGCACCGTGCAGGAACTGCTCGGCCACGCCGACGTCAGCACGACGATGATCTACACGCACGTGCTGCGCCTGGGCGGCCACGCGGTGCGCAGCCCGCTGGACCGGCTGGGCGATGGTCTGGCTGGGGCAGGAGCGGCCGCCACGGCGATGGGCCTCGATGCGCAAGGGCGCTACCTGCCACCCGACCGGCCGCCGCATCGGCGGGTGCGCGAATCCGTCGCGTCCTACGTCCTTCCCACCGACATCGCCGACATCACCACTCTCACCACCCCCTCCACCGCCGCAGCCACCGACACCGCAGCCGCCACCCCCACCGCCGAGCTCCCGCCGTGGTCACCGCCTCCGCTGCCAGCCGCACCGTCGCCGGCCCACCGGCCGATGGTGGCGAGCCGCCGGAGGCCCCGCCGCGGCGCCGCGCACCGCGCCCTGTCCTTCCGGAATACGCCGAGCTCGCCTGCCGCAGCAACTTCAGCTTCCTGACCGGCGCCTCGCACCCGGAGGAACTGGTCCGCGAGGCGCAGCGGCGCGGCTACGCGGCGCTGGCGATCACCGACGAAGGGTCGCTCGCCGGTGTCGTGCGCGCGCATGCCGAGGCGCAGCGGTTGTCCACGCGGCTGATCGTCGGCTGCGTGATGAGCCTGCACGAAGCGGCGCCGGTGTCGCCGCCTGCTGCGCCGTCCCTTGGGCCGGCATCAGCGCCGGTATCAGCGCCCGCACCGGCCATCGCGTCCAGGCCCAAGGCCCGCACCAGGTCTCGTCCCTGGACGCCGGCCGTTTCGGCTTCGTCGGCGGCGTTCGTCGCGGCCTCCGCTCCCGCCGCATCCGCTGCATCCACCACCCCCACCGGCCCGCGCCTCGTGCTGCTCGCGCAGACGCGCCGCGGCTACGGCAACCTGTCGCAGTGGGTCACGCTGGCGCGGCGCCGTGCGGCCAAGGGCAGCTACGTCGCGCTGATGTCCGACCTCGAAGGCCGCGCGCCCACGGCGCCGATGCTCGCCGGCCTGCCCGATTGCGTTGCCCTGCTGATGGCCGATGCGGTGCTGCTGCAGGAGGGCGCTGCGATCCCGTCGGCGGCGGCAGCCGCGATCGGCGGCCTCTCTCCCCGCCACCGCCTGTTGCAACAGGCGATGTGGCTGAAGACCTGGTTCGGCTCCGGCCGCTGCGCGATCGCCTTGCCGCTGCTTCGCCGCGCGCACGACGCCTGGCTGCTCGAACTCGTGCAGCAGGTCGCCGCCGAGACGGGCCTGCGCATCGTCGCGGTGGGCGACGTGCTGATGCACGCCCGCTCGCGCAAGCCGCTGCAGGACGCGCTCACCGCCACGCGCCACCGCGTGCCGGTGGCCGAGGCCGGGCTGCGCCTCGAGCCCAACGCCGAGGCGCACCTGCGCTCGCGGGCGCGCCTCGCCTCGCTGTACCGGCCCGAGTGGCTGGCCGCCACGGTGGAGATCGCCGCCAGCTGCACCTTCTCGCTGGCCGAGCTGCGCTACGAGTACCCGCGCGAGATCGTGCCCGACGGCCACACGCCGCAGAGCTGGCTGCGCCGGCTCACCGAGGAAGGCCTGGTGCGCCGCTTCCCGCCGGGCGTGCCACCGTCGGTGCGCGCAGCGGTGGAGCATGAGCTGGCGCTGATCGGCGAGCTGCGCTACGAGCCCTACTTCCTCACCGTGGCCGATCTCGTGCACTGGGCGCGCGGCCAGGGCATCCTGTGCCAGGGCCGTGGCAGCGCGGCGAACTCGGCGGTGTGCTACGCGCTCGGCGTCACCGAGGTCGACCCGGCGCGCATGAGCCTGCTGTTCGAGCGCTTCATCAGCCGTGAGCGCAACGAGCCGCCCGACATCGACATCGACTTCGAGCACCAGCGCCGCGAGGAGGTCATCCAGTACGTTTACCGCAAGTACGGCCGCCACCGCGCCGCGCTCACCGCGGTGGTCATCAGCTACCGCCCGCGCTCGGCGTTGAGGGACGTGGGCCGCGCGCTGGGCATCGACCTCGCCCGCATCGACGCCGTGGCCAAGAGCCAGCACTGGTTCGACGGCCGCTCGATCCAGCCCGAGCGGCTGCGCGAGAACGGCTTCGACCCCGACGCACCGCTGTGCCGGCTGTGGGTGGAGCTCACCGCGCAGCTGATCGGCTTCCCGCGCCACCTCTCGCAGCACCCCGGCGGCTTCGTCATCGCGCGCGACGACCTCGCCAGCCTCGTGCCGGTGGAGAACGCCGCGATGGAAGACCGCAGCGTCATCCAGTGGGACAAGGACGACCTCGACGCGGTCGGCCTGCTGAAGGTCGACCTGCTCGCGCTGGGCATGCTGTCGGCCATACGCCGGGCGCTCGGGATGGTCGCCGACAAGCTGCGAGTTCCGGCATTCACGATGCAGGATGTGCCCCCTGAATGCGAGCGCACCTACGACATGCTGTGCAAAGGCGACAGCGTCGGCACCTTCCAGGTCGAGAGCCGCGCGCAGATGAGCATGCTGCCGCGGCTGAAGCCGCGCAATTTCTACGACCTCGTGATCGAGGTCGCCATCGTGCGGCCGGGGCCGATCCAGGGCGGCATGGTCCACCCGTACCTGCGCCGCCGCAACGGCGAGGAGCCGGTCGACTACCCCAGCGACGAGGTGCGGCAGGCCCTCTCGCGCACGCTGGGCGTGCCGATCTTCCAGGAGCAGGTGATGCAGCTCGCGATCCTCGCCGCCGACTTCACGCCCGGCGAGGCCGACCAGCTGCGCCGCGCGATGGCGGCGTGGAAGAGGAAGGGTGGCCTCGGGCCGTTCCACGAGCGTCTGGTCGGCCGCATGGTCGAGAAGGGCTACACGCGCGAGTTCGCCGAGCGCATCTTCAAGCAGATCGAGGGCTTCGGCGAATACGGCTTCCCCGAGAGCCACGCCGCCAGCTTCGCGCTGCTCGTCTACGTCAGCGCCTGGCTCAAGCGCCACCACCCCGACGCCTTCCTCGCCGGGCTGCTGAACAGCCTGCCGATGGGCTTCTACGCGCCGGCGCAGCTGGTGCGCGACGCGAAGGCGCACGGCGTGGTGGTGCGGCCGGTGGACGTGAACCGCAGCGTGTGGGACTGCACGCTCGAAGCGGAAGATGGCAACGTTCCATCTGACTGGACAGAGGTCCCCGCCGATCCGCGGCTGCGCCACCTGCGGCCCGTCCGCCTGGGCTTCGGCCGCATCACCGGCTTCGCGCAGGAGGCTGCCGAGCGCATCGTCGCGGCGCGCGCCGCGGGGCCGTGGGCGAGCGTCGAGGACCTCGCGCGCCGCGCGCAGCTCGACGCGCACGCGCTCGCGCTGCTGGCGCGCGCCGACGCGCTCGTGCCGCTGGCCGGGCACCGCCACCAGGCGGCCTGGGGCGTGGCCGGCATCGACACGCGCGCCACGCCGATGCTGAAGTCCACACGCACGCACGAGCCCACCGCCGACCTCGCCGCGCCGCAGCTCGCCGAGACGGTGCTGGCCGACTACCACGCCACGGGCCTGAGCCTGCAGAGCCACCCGGTGGCGCTGCTGCGCGAGCAGCTCGGCGCCTTCCGCGTGCAGACCGCCGCGCAGCTCCTGCACTGCCCGCACGGCCGCCTGGCGCGCGCCAGCGGCATCGTCACGCACCGCCAGCGCCCCGAGACGGCCAAGGGCGTGGTCTTCGTGACGCTGGAGGACGAGACCGGCGCGGTCAACGTGATCGTCTGGCCCGCGGTGGTCGAGGCGCAGCGCCGCGAGCTGCTGGCCAGCACGCTGCTCACCGTCTACGGCGTCTGGCAGCGCGAAGGCGAGGTGCGCCACCTCGTGGCCAAGAAGCTCGTCGACCACTCGGCGCTGCTGCAGGGGCTGGCGACGCGCAGCCGCAACTTCCGCTAGAGGGAAGGTGCGCAGCGGTTTCCTCAGACGAAGCCGAGGTTGATTGGATGGGCAGGGTCGCCGAAGTTGCCGAGGTACGGCAGGATGGCGCCCAGCTCGGCAGGCTCGACGCCGAACCACAGCGCCAGCGTCGCCGCGTACTGGTCGAGGGCGATCGACGGGATGAGCCGCCCCTGGCCGACGTGCTCTTGATCCTCGGGCGCATCGCTGTTGCCGACGCTCACCGGCGGTGGCGTGCCGTAGAACAGACCGCCGCGCACGGCACCACCGATCACCAGGTGATGCGAGCCCCAGCCGTGGTCGGAGCCGTCGCCGTTGCTCGACAGCGTGCGCCCGAACTCCGATGCCGTGAACGTCGTCACCTGGTCGGCGACGCCGAGGTCGACGGTGGCCTGGTAGAACGACGACAACGCCGGGTCGAGCTGCCTCATCAGCGCGGCATGCCGGCCGAGCAAGGCGCCGTGGGTGTCGAAGCCGCCGAGGTTGACCATGAACACCTGCCGCTTGACGCCGAGCACCGCGCGGGCGGCGATCAATCGCGCCACCATGCGCAACTGCTCGGCGAGCGCACCGCCCGCAAACGGCGTGTCGACGCGAACGCCGGCGAGTGCCGCGCCGACCTTCGCCTCCGACGCGAGCGAGCGCGCGACGACGCGATTGTACTCGGCCTCGAAGACGCCCGACGGCGCCCGCGTGACGATCTGCGCGATCGCATCGCGCACCGCGATCGAGCCGTAGACCGGCCGGCGGACGCAGTCGGTCGCGACGGCGCCAGCAGACGTCAGCTGGTACTGCAGGGCCTGTCGGCCCGCCAGGAACACCGCATTGCCGCCGACCGAGATGCAGGTGAACAGGGTCTCGGAGTTGCCGGCGAGCGCGAGGTCGCCGATGCGGCCACCCCAGCCGGAGGTCGCGCCTTCGGGCGCCGACGACTGCCACACCGAGGTCTGGTCGTTGTGCGAGAACTGCTTCGGCGGCAGCGGGTAGCGCACACGGTCGGTGCCGGCCCACTGCGCGCGAGTCACCGGCACGATCAGCGGGCCCACGTTCAGCACCACCGCGAGGTGGCCGGCATCGAAGAGCGAAGTCAACCCGGCCAGCGCCGGGTTCAGCGCGTACTGGCGGCCGCCGGCCAGCGGCACCCGCGGTGCGAGTGCCGTCGGCGCCAGCGCATCGCGTCCGAGCGCGATGCCGCCGGCGCTGCGGTTCGGCCCGCCGCCGCGCGCCGCGCTGTAGCGGTCGTAGCTGCCGGGGTCGTAGGGGACGACGGTGTTGTCGTGGTCGTTGCCGCCGCTCAGGTACACGCAGACCAGGGCACGGTAGCCGGTGGCACCGAAGGCGGCGGCCTCGCCGATGGCGGCCAGGTTCAGGGCCAGCGGCAACCCCGCACCGGCCGCGGCGAGTTGACCGGCGCGGACGAGGAAGGCGCGGCGCGCGTGCAGGTCCGGCTGCAGCAGGTGCATGCGGTGCTCCTCAGTGCTGGACGAGGTATTCGGGCGCCGCCATCACCATCAGCACGGCCGCGGCGAGACGGTCGAGCCGGGCGTCGGCGCCGCTGCTGGCGTCGACCGGCGTCGCGTTCAACGCATCGATCATCAGGCGCTGCACGTCGCCCGGCAGCTGCCCGGCGCAGAGCACGAGGTTGAGGCGGGCGACCAGCGCGCCCGCATACGGCACGTACGCCTGCTCGCCGGCGTACTCGGCGCCCACCTTGACCTTCGGCACCGCGATCACGCGGCCCTGCAAGTCCCAGATCTCGTCGGTCGTGTTGACGTCGATGCCGAACCGGATCGTGTCCTGCATCCAGTTGAGGTAGCTCGCGGTGCTGCTCTCCTGGACGAGCTGGAACTCGGGCGCCACCCAGCCCCGGGTCGCCATCTGCGTGAGCGGCGGCACGTAGCCGGGCCTGAAATAGTTGAACACCGACGGCGCCCGCAGCAGGGTCTGGTTGAGGTCCCAGTTCGGCCCCATGGCGAACCACAGGTCCAGGCTCCAGCGCGAGCGCGAGGCCACGCTGGCGAACGACCGGCCCCACTGCGCGACCCGGAGCACGAACTCGCGCAGCTTGCCGGCCCGGCTCGCCTCGGTGCTGCCGGCGCCGCGCGCTTCCGGGTCGAGCCAGATCGCGGTGAAGACGGCACGCAGGTCGCCGCGGACGCCGCGGCCGTTGTCCGCGAACACCGCCGCGACCCGGCCGACATACGCCGGGCTCGGATTGCTGACGACCAGGCGCTGGATCATCTGCCGCGAGAAGAACGGCCCGACGTTGGCGTGGTTGAACAGCCGATCGAGCGCGATGCGCAGCGCCACAGGGCCGCTGGTACCGGCCGGGATCACGGTGCCGAGGAAGCGGCATTCGAGCGTCGAATGCCGCGTCGCGTCGAAGCGCATCGGCCGCACCTGCTGCGCCCGTGAGCTGACCAGCGGATGGTTCGGATCGTCGCTGGGCAGGTCCACACCGTCGTCGTCGCCGACGTAGCCGGTGAAGACGCGCGCGAGGTTCGTCACGTCGGCATTGCCGTAGGTCTCGATCGGCCGGCCCGCGGCATCGAGCTTCAGGCTGCCGTCGACGTCGAGCTCGTACAGGCCGATCGTGAACAGCTGCATGACCTCGCGCGCATAGTTCTCGTCGGGCTGCCGGCCGCTGGCGTCCTCCTTCTGGTTGTCCAGCGTGTTGAGGTAGACGCCCATCGCGTAGTTCAGCGTGATCGCCTCGAGCAGCGCGCGGAAGTTGCCGAATGCGTGCGCGGACAGCGTGTCCCAGTAGGCGGCCATCGCGTACGACGGCCAGTACCCGCCGGCCACACCGAGCGTCGAGACGACGAAGAACTCCGACAGCGCCAGCACCGCCCGCGTGCGGACCGCGTCGGGCGCGGTCAGGATCTGGTTCCATCCCATCCACTGCGCCGGCGGCTCGAAGGACGTGAACTGCTTCTTGCGGCTCGTGTCATAAACGCCGCGCTGGTCGAGCCACTGCACGCCGGTCAGGCCGCGCGGCGCCGACATCTGCCGTGCCAGCCAGGCCTCGACGCCTTCCGCCCGCACGGCGGCGATTTCCTCGAGCGTCGAGGAGAACTGGCACTGCTGCAGGAAGCGCGCCGCCGCGGCGTCGGCGCCATCCACCGGGCGCACGTCGGCGTGCACCTGTTCGGCGTAGTCGGCCAGGGAGCCGACGCGCTTCAGCGCCCCGCCGCTCACCGGGCCCAGCACGTAGACGTCGCTGCCGGCGACGCCGGCGTAGTTGCCGGTCTCCGGGTAGTGGCGATACACGTAGGGCGCGCTGAGCAGGTCGGGCTTGCGGCCGGGGAAGAGGTCCGGCAACACGGCCTCCGCCCAGTCCAGCAGGGCCGTGACGTCGGGTACCGGCCACGACCGCGGCGCGGCGGCGAGCGGCCTGCGGCGCACGCCCGCCGCGAGCCGCAGCAGGCCTGGGGCGTCCTCGGCACCCGAGGGGTCGCGGAACGCGACGGGCAGGGGGCTCGCATCGCCCTCGCAGGCCGCCAGGGCCGCCGCGGCAGCAGCCAGGCCCAGCGACCGGAAGGAGGGATCCGGCCCGACCCCGTGTCCGTTCGGCGCCTGCGGCGGCCCCCTCAGCGGCTCGACATCGACCATTCATCGCCCCCGCCAGACGATCGCGACGGAACCAGTATAGGAACCAGGTCGGCGCGTGCCATTGGAGGCTGCTATCCGGCGACCCGTGGCCAGAGCACTGCAGACCGGGCCTCGAGGCGCGCCGCCACGGCGTCCCCCCCGAACCGAGGGGCTGCGCCGCAACGAGTCCGGAACGTTCGACGAACGGTCGCTGGCGAGCATCCCTCCCGTCCCGGCCGTCGGCGCCTCGTTGTGCTGGCCCCGGCCGCCTCACCGTGCCACCCCGAGCGTCTGGAAGGAACCCGAAGATGGTCTCTGCGAAACCCTCCCCGCACCGGCTGGCGCCGGGCCTGCTGGCGGCCTGCGCGCTGCTGGCGCCCGCCGCCGCGCTGCATGCCGCCCCGGTGCAATGGACCGCCGCGTCCGGCGGCAACGACCACTGGTACGAGTACGTGCCGGCCATCAGCATCTTCGAACCCGTCAGCCAACCCACGGCCCGCGCGGCGGCGCTGGGCAGCGCGCACCTGGGCCTGCCGGGCTACCTCGCCACCGTCACGTCGGCGGCCGAGCAGCTGTTCATCCAGTCGTCGTTCGGCTTCCTGGTCGGCTTCGGCGCCACCGGCACCGCCTGGCTGGGTGCCAGCGACGCCGCGGTCGAAGGGCAGTGGCGCTGGCTCGACGGGCCCGAGGCCGGCGAACTCGTGAGCTACGCCGACTGGCTGCCAGGTCAACCCGTCGTCGGCCTGGGGTTCGAGGACTACGACAACCTGGCGCTGTACATCAACGCTGCCGTCGCCGGCGCGCCGCCAACCTTCGGATGGGTATCGGTGTCGACCAGCGGCGGAGCGCTCGGCTACGTCGTCGAGTACGGCGCCGCCGCGCCGCCGCCCCCTCCGCCAGGCACTGCGCCGGCACCGGCCTCGCTGGCGACCGTGCTCTCGGGGCTGGCGCTGCTGGGCTGGTCGCGGCGCCGGGGGCACGGCCGCGCTTGACGGTCGTGGCTGCGGGCGTCGCGGCTCGTTCGTGGCCCGCTTCGTCCGCGCCGCGACGCCTCAGGCCGCGTCGCGCAGCCGCATGGCCCAGGCCACCGCCTCGGGCAGCGACATCGCCGCTCCGTCGCGCCACAGGTGCCCGGCCTGGACCGCGCCCAGCCGCTGGCGGCTGCGGCGGCGCACGCGCAGCACGTCGCGCCGGTCGGTGCGTGCCAGCGGGCCGAACTGCGCGCGCCAATACGCGTCGGCGAAGCCCATCAGCCGCGCGGCGGTGTCCGGACGCTCCTGCCGGTGCGCCAGCAGCGCCAGGTTCCACAGCGCGTACAGCACGCTCTCGGTCTCCAGAGACTGCCAGGCCAGCTGCAGCGACTCGACGGTGGCGGCCATCGCGTCGGCCAGCCGGCCGAGGTCCTGCAACGCGCTGCCGCGCGCGTTGTGCAGCGGCGCCAGCAGCTGCAGGTCGCCGCAGGCCCGCGCCTCGTCGAGCAGCGGCCCGATCAGCGCCAGCGCCTCGGCCGGGCGGCCGGCGTAGATCAGCGTGATCGCCAGGTTGTGCCGCACGCCGCGCATCGCGTGCAGCGGCGGCGTCACGGCGCGCTGCATCAGCGCCAGCGCGTCGCGGTAACCGGCAGAGGCCGCGGCCGGGTCGCCGTCGTGCTCGTTGGCCATCGTCGCCAGCTGGTTGATGGCCTCGGCCTCGAGCGCCGGTTCGCCGCAGTCGCGCGCCGCCTGCACCGCCTGCCGCAGCAGCACCCGTGCGCCCTCGGGGTCGGCCTGCGCGCGCCAGCGCACCTTGGCCACCTGCCACTGCATGCGTGCCCGATCGGCCGCGTCGGCGGGCCACGCGCGCGCCGCGAGGTCGGCGTGCCGGCAGGCCATCGCGCGCTCGCCGATCGCCAGCGCCAGCCGTGCCGCCAGTGCATGCGCCCGCGGGCGGATGTCGTCGGGCACAGTGGTGGCCGCATCGGCGTCCGCGGCGGCGGCGCGCGTCAGCGCAACGTCCAGCGCCTGCACCAGCGCCGCGGGCGGGCTGCGCTCGGCCCAGGCGGGCTGCAGCGCCAGCGCCAGGCGGCACACCGCTGAGGCGTCGCCGGCATCGATCGCGCGGTGCGCCACCCACGCCAGCAGCGGCCACAGCGGCGGCAGCCGCGGCAGCGGCCACGGGTGCGGCAGGGTCTCGGCCCAGGCCACCATCGCCGTCCACCAGGGGTGCGGCGGCGGAGCCGGCCGGGTGTCGAGCACGCGGTCGCGCACCGGCTCGCGCAGGGCCCACCAGGTCTCGTGGCCGTCGTCGTGCGCGGCGTCGAGCAGGCTGGCGGCGGCCAGTGTGTCGAGTGCGTCGCGTGCCGCCGCGGCGTTGGCGGCCGCGCCGGCCTGCACCGCCAGCAGGGCTGCCAGGTCGCCGGCCACCGCCGCAGGAGCCGCCGCGAGCAGCGGCAGCAGCGCCGCCGCCGGCGCGGGCAGGCTGGCCAGGCTGTCGTCGACCACCGCGAGCAGCGAGGCGTGCCGAGGGTCGTCGCCGGCCCGCGCGCCGGGCCGCGCCAGCAGCGCCCAGCGGCCCGCTCCGGGCTGTTCGAGCAGCGCCAGCAGCGCCGCCGGCGGCAGGCTGCGCACGCGTGACGCGGCCAGCTCCAGCGCCAGCGGCAGCCCCTGCAGCCGCCGCACCAGCGCGGCCACGGCGGCCGCGTTGCCGGCATGGAGCTGGAAGTCGCTGCGGCTCGCGGCCGCGCGTTCGACGAACAGCCGCACCGCCGGGCTGCGCGCCAGCTCGGTCGGCTGCGCGTCGGCGTCGGGCAGCGCCAGCGCCGGCACGACACGGTCGTGTTCGCCGGGCAGCCCGAGCACGCGGCGCGACGTGCACACCAGGTGCAGCCCCGGCAGCCGTTCCAGGGCCTGCAGCAGCCACCGCAGCGCGTCGCCGTCCAGGCCGTCGGCGTTGTCGAGCACCAGCAGCGCGCGCCGTCCGGCCAGCGCCTGCGCACAGCGCGCCAGCACATCGGCCGTGCCTGGCGGCGGTCGCAGTGCCAGCAGCAGCCGTTCGTGCAGCGCCGCAGCGGCGTGCACCTGCACGCAAGGCACGAAGCGCAGCGTGTCGAACGGTGCGCCGGCCTCGGCCAGCCGGTGCAGCAGCTCCAGCGCCAGCCGCGTCTTGCCGATGCCGCCCGGCCCGCGCAGCGTCAGCAGCCGGCACGCCGCGGCGTCGTGCGCCAGCGCCGCCAGCAGCGCGGCGTCGCCGTGCCAGCGGCCCGGCGGCTGCGGCAACGCCAGCGCCGGGTCGGCCGGGGCCGGCGGCGGGGCGCGGTCGCCCAGCGCCGGGGGATCGGGCAGCAGGGTCGTCGGGGTTGGCGACGGCGCACCCGCCGGGCGCTCGGCGAGCGCCTGCAGCCGCTGCCGTTCATCGACCACCCACTCGTCGTGGAAGCCCGGCAGCAGCTCGCCGGCATACAGCCGCTGCGCGGCGGCCGCGTCGCCGGCGGCGCAGGCGCGCTCGAACGGCCAAACGTCGCAGTCGATGGCGCCGGGCACCAGCCGCAGCACGCGCCGGTCGGCGGCGAACAGCGGCCGCGGCTCGCCCAGCCCGGCACGGCGCTCGAGCGTCGCGCGCAGCGTGCTGAGCGTCTGCCGCAGCCGGGCCAGCCCGGTGGCCGCATCGGCCTCGGGCCACAGCAGCGCGGCGAGTTCCTCGCGCCCGTGGTCACGCCCCGGCCGCAGCGCCAGCCGTGCCAGCAGCAGCACCGCGGCGCGGCTGTGCAGCCGCGTCAGCCGCTGCCGGCCGTCGTCGATCGCGAAGCCGCCCAGCAGCCGCAGCTGCCAGGCGGCGCTCGGGTTCTGCGGGGAGGGCGATTCCATCGGCGGCGGGGGGCGGCGAAGATGATGGCAGAAGGGCCGCGGTGCGCCGCCAGGCGCGGGGCCCGTCACCGAGCTCGTGATCCGCGAGGGCGTCAGCGGGCCGCGCGCTACCGGGCTTCGCGCTACTGGCCACTGGGCAGCAACGCGTTTCGAGAGCGGCGCTGTCTCGGCGCGCTACAGCGGCCAGGTCCGGTACCGCCGCAGCGCGGCCAGATCGGGCACCGCGCCCAGGCCCGGCCCGGTGGGCACCGGCACGCGGCCCTCGTGCACCGGCAGCAGGTCGCCCACCACCGCCTCGCGGCCGGGGTTCGGGTGGCAGTCGAACTCCAGCAGCCCGGTGCCGCCGGCGGCTGCGAGCACGTGCAGCGAGGCCAGCAGCGACACGCCGCCGCCGAAGTAGTGCGGGCAGTAGCGCTTGCCCGCGGCCACCGCGGCGCGCGCGATGTGGATGCTGCCGGTGACGCCGCCCCACTTGGTGACGTCGGGCTGGATCACCTGCAGCACGCGGTCGGCGCAGGCGGCGTCGAACTGCGCGCCCTGCAGGTTCTCGCCGCCGGCCAGCGGCGTGCTCGAGGCCGCCGCGAGGCGCCGCCAGTGCTCGACCGGGGCGTCGACGCGGATCGGCTCCTCGAACCACGACAGCTTCAGCGGCGCGACGTCGCGCGCGAAGGCGATCGCCTGCTCGACGTCGAGCACCTGGTTGGCGTCGCAGGTCAGCTCGTCGCCAGGGCCGATGGCCTCGCGCATCGCCTGCAGGTTGCGCACGTCGCGCGCGTGGCCGAAGCCGGTCTTCAGCTTGAACGCGCGGTGCCCCTCGGCGCGGCGCGCGGCGGCGAAGGCTTCCGGCTGGTCGGGGTTGATGCCGGTGGCGTAGACGGGCACATGCGTCACTGCCGCGCCGCCGAGGTAGCGGTTCAGCGGCTGCCCGGCCTTGCGCGCGAACAGGTCCCACATCGCGATGTCGATGCCGGCCACGGCCTGCGCGATCGGGCCCACCTCCAGCGTCTGCAGCACCAGCACCTCCAACTGCTGCGTCAGCAGCTGGAAGGCCTGCGCCGGTTCCTCGAAGGTGCGGCCGACGAGCCGGTCGGCGAAGTCGTTGACCAGCCGCGCGCGGTGCTCGGCGCCCACCGCGGGCCAGTTGCACCAGGCCTCGCCCCAGCCGACGGCGCCGTCGGTGTCGACCACGCGCACCAGCACCACCGGCCGGTCGCGGAAGGTGCCGAACGAGACCTTGATCGGGTTGGCGATCGGCACGCGGTAGGCGGTGGCCTCGACCGAGGCGATGGTGATGGCGGTCATGCGGCGGCGGTCTTTCGTGAATCAGGGGTTGAGCGCGTAGCGCGGTTCAGGCAGCCCGCGCACGCCCGGGTCCAGCGCGAGCAGCGCGCCGGCCAGCGGCTGCGCGGCGAGTTCGTCGGGCGTCATGTGCTGGCTGGCGGTGGTGACGTAGAGCACGTCGAGGTTCGTGCCGCCGAAGGCGACCGCGGTGGGCTTGTCCACCGGCATCGGGATCACGCGGTCGACGCGGCCGTCGAGCGCGTAGCGCACCACCTGCGAGGCCTTGAACTGCGCGCTCCACAGGAAGCCTTCGGCATCGACGGTGGCACCGTCGGGGAAGCCCGGCGGCACCGTGGCCGCGAAGGGGCGCCACGCGCCGGGCGTGCCGGTGGCGGGGTCGTAGTCGCACGCATCGATGCGATGCGTCAGCGAATCGGCCAGGTACATCGTGCGGCCGTCGGGGCTCCACGCGAGGCTGTTGGGGATGCACAGGCCCTCGCGCACCGGCACCGGCGCGCCGCGGCCTTGCATCCGGTACAGCGTACCGACCGCCGCACGCGTCACGTTGTGCATCGTGCCGACCCAGAAGCGGCCTTGCCGGTCGCAGCGGCCGTCGTTGAACCGATGGCCGTCGGGGCGGGGCACGCTGGCCAGCGTCTCGCGCGCACCGTTGGCCGGATCGAACAGCAGGATCTCGGCGCCCATCGCCACGAGCAGTCGGCCGTCGTCGACGAGCGCGATCGCGCCCACCATCTCGGGCATCGGCCACGTCTCCAGCCGCCCCGAGGCCGGGTGCAGCCGGCGGATCGCGGGCCGACGGATGTCCACCCACACCAAGGCCTGCGCGTCGCCATCCCACAGCGGGCTCTCGCCGAGGATGTCGACCTGCTCGCCGATGCGCGCGATCTCGACCATGGGCGGCGATGCTAGGCAGCGCGGCCGCGCCGCGGAATGCGATTCGCGGCAATCGGGGCTTCGAACAAACCGAAGTCGGGGCCGCAGCCGGGGCTTCGCTTTGTGCGAAGTGGGCGTTGCCCAAGTTCCGATTCCCCGGCCGCGGGGCCCGTCCCTAGCATGCCGCCGCATTCGAACCCCACTGGCCCGCCCTCCATGTCCGCGCACCTCTACCGCGACCACGCCCCCGAGCGCATCTTCTCGCTGCAGGGCCGCGTCGTGCTGCTGACCGGCGCGGCCGGCGGCATCGCGCTCGGCCTCGCGAAGGCCTTCGCCGCGGCCGGTGCCAAGCTCGTGCTGGCCGACCGCAGCGAGGCGGTGCACGAGCGCGCCGCGCAGTTCCGCGACGCCGGCGCCGATGCCACCTCGCTCACCTTCGACGTCACCGACGAGGCCGCCGTGCGCGACGCCGTGGAAGGCACCGTGCGCCGCCACGGCCGCATCGACGTCGCGGTGGCCAATGCCGGGATCATCGTGCGCAAGCACCTGCTCGAGCTGCCGGTGGAGGACTGGAAGCGCGTCATCGACACCGACCTCACCGCCACCTTCCTGCTCGCGCAGCAGGCGGCCAAGCAGATGGTGCCGCAGAGCTCGGGCCGCATCATCAGCGTGGGCTCGATCATGAACCACGTGTCGCGCCCGCTGCTGACGGCCTACGTCGCGGCCAAGGGCGCGGTGTCGGCGTTCACGCGGGCGCTGGCGGCCGACCTCGGCGGCACCGGCGTCACCGCCAACGCGCTGGCGCCGGGCTACACCGAGACGCCGTTCAGCCAGGCCGGGCAGAAGGACTTCCGCGACTTCATCACCGAGTGGACCCCGGCGCGCCGCTGGGGCAAGCCCGAGGACCTGTGCGGCGCCGCGCTGCTGCTGGCGTCGGACGCCGGCGCCTACATCAACGGCCACACGCTGTACGTGGACGGCGGCTTCCTCGCCGTGACGCGCTGAGCGCCATGAACGCCGCCGCCACCCCCGCCTCCGCCATCCCCGCGTGGCGCCGCCTGGCCGGCGCGCGCGGCGTGATCGCGCTGCGCTCGTTCGCCCTCTTCGCCGCCGCGTGGTGGGCGCTGTATGCGTGGAACGCCAACCCGCTGCAACTGCCGTCGCCGCTGAAGGTGGCCGAGGCGGTGTGGGGCCTCGTGAACAGCGGCGAGCTGCTGCAGCACGCGGCGATCAGCAGCGCGCGACTGGGCCTCGCGCTCGTGGTCGCGGTGCTGCTGGCGGTGCCGCTGGGCTTCGCGATGGGGCTGTCGCGCACGCTGGAGGCGTACGTCGACCCGCTCGTGGAGCTGCTGCGCCCGATCTCGGGCATCGCGTGGATCCCGCTGGGCCTGTTCATCTTCGGCATCGGCGACACGCTGCCGGTGTTCATCATGGTCTACGTCGCGTTCTTCCCGCTGCTGCTGAACACGATCGCCGGCGTGCGGCAGGTCGATCGGAAGCTCGTCGCCGCGGCACGCACGATGGGCGTGGGCCGCAGCGCGATGCTGCGCCACGTCATCGTGCCGGCGGCGCTGCCCACGGTGATGGTGGGCCTGCGGCTGGCCTTCGCCGGCGCGTGGGCGGCGATCGTCGCCGCCGAGCTGATCGGCGCGCCCAGCGGCCTCGGCTTCGCGATCGAGTGGTACCGGCAGCTGCTCATGACGCCCAAGGTGTTCGCCTTCATCGTCGTGATCGGCGTGGTCGGCTACCTGTGCGACCTCGCGCTGCGCACGCTGCAACGCCGGCTCACGCCCTGGGCCGAAGGCACCGGACTGCAATGAGCACCACCACGATGGACCGCGCCGCCCCCACCGACACCGCGGCTGCCCCCGCCCCTGCATCCGCGGACGCGCCGGTGGCCGGGCCGTCGCGCTGGACGGGCCTGGCACGCACGCTGGTGCTGCCGGCGCTGCTGATCGTGCTGTGGCAGGCCTGGGCCTACACGCTGCCGCCGGAGTCGCCCGCCCCGGCGCCGGCCAAGGTGGTGCTGGCCTTCGTCGGACTGATGAAGAGCGGCGACCTGCCGCTGGCGCTGGTGCAGAGCCTGGGCCGCGTGCTCGCGGGTTTCTCCGGCGCGCTCGTGCTCGCGGTGACGCTGGGCGCGCTGATGGGCACCAGCCGCGTGCTGCGCGACAACCTCGACCCGATCGTCGAGAGCTTCCGCCCGATCGCTCCGATGGCGCTGCTGCCGATCGCCATCCTCTGGTTCGGCACCGGCACGCCCACGGCGCTGGCGATCGTCGGCTACGCCGCGTTCTTCCCGCTGCTCGTCAACACCGTGCACGGTGTCAGCCGCGTCGATGCCAAGCTGGTGGCCGCCGCGCGCACGATGGGCGTGCCGCGCGCACGCATCCTGCTCTCGGTGGTGCTGCCCGGCGCCTTGCCCGGCATCCTGCTCGGTGCGCGCCTGGCGATGGGCGTGGCCTGGACCGCGATCATCGCCGCCGAACTCGCGGTGGGCGCCAAGTCCGGCGGCGGCAATTCGGGCGGCATCGGCCAGATGATGTTCGTCTTCTACTCGTACAGCATCGACCTCAACGCCATCGTCGTCTGCATGGCCGTCGTCGGGGTCGTCGCGCTGCTCATCGACCGCCTGTTCCGCGCGCTCGAGTCGCGGCTGATGCCCTGGAGACAGTGATGGCCACCACGTCCTCGCAACCCAAGCTGCGCCTGCGCGACGTCAGCAAGCACTTCATCGCCCCGCGCACCGGCATGCGCACGCTGGCGGTGGCCAACGTCACGCTGGACATCGAGAGCGGCGAGTTCGTCTGCGTGGTCGGCCCGTCGGGCTGCGGCAAGTCCACCGTGCTGAACCTGATCGCCGGGCTGGACACGCCCACCGGCGGCACGGTCGAGAAGGACGGCCAGAAGATCACCGGCCCGGGCGCCGACCGCGGCGTGATGTTCCAGGACTACGCGCTGATGCCCTGGCAGAGCGTGGCCGACAACGTCGGCTTCGGGCTGCGCCACGGCACGCCGGGCAAGCCGTACACGCCGGCGCAGCGCGAGGAGCGCATCCGCCAGCACATCGAGCTCGTGGGCCTCTCCGGCTCGGAGCACAAGTACCCGCACCAGCTCTCCGGCGGCATGCGGCAGCGCGTGGCGCTGGCGCGCCTCTTGGCCAACGGCCCCGACGTGCTGCTGCTCGACGAGCCGCTCGGCGCGCTGGACGCGCAGACGCGCCTCATCCTGCAGGTGGAGTTGCTGCGCATCTGGGGCGAGACGCAGCCGCGCGAGCAGCGCAAGACCGCCGTGTTCATCACGCACGACATCGAGGAGGCCGTGTTCCTGGCCGACCGCGTGGTGGTGATGAGCAGCCACCCGGGCCGCGTGCGCGAGATCCTGCCGATCGAGCTGCCACGCCCGCGCGACGAGTCGATCCGCGGAGATGCCCGCTTCGGCCACTACGTCGAGGCCATCTGGAACCTGATCCGCGACGAGGCGCGCCGCGCCATCGCCGCCGCCTGACCCTCACGCCGAACCCCGGCCGACCGCCGGCGCCCCGAACACACCGATCCCGAGGAGACATCCGCATGACGACCCGCTCCCCCCTCATCGCCTTGCCCGCCCGTCGCCAGCTGATCGTCGGCGGCCTGGGCACCGCCGCCGCGCTGGCGCTGCCGCGCACCGTGCTCGGCCAGGGCCGCAAGGCGCTGAAGGTCTCGGTGGGCCGCATCCCCTGGGCCGCCGGCAACTCGCCGATGACCCAGTACATGATCCAGCAGAAGTCGTTCGAGAAGCGCGCCGCCGAGCTCGGCTACGACCTCACGGTGGACTGGCGCGAGTACCCCACCGCGCTGCCGATGGTCGAGGCGATGGTCGGCAACAACCTCGACATGGGCATGTGGGGCAACACGCCGATCATCCGCGGCATCGCCAGCGGGCTGCCGATCAGCCTGATGTGCGTGGGCGAGGGCCACCTGCGCTTCCTGATCACCACGCGCAAGGGCTCGCCGATCCGCAACGCGCAGGACCTGAAGGGCAAGACCATCGGCGTCTCGCTCGGCGGCGACCCGCAGAGCGCGCTGACGCAGATGCTGAAGTTCGAGCTCGGCGTGCAGGACGTGATGAAGGACGCGGGCATCAAGTACATCAACATGCCCACGCACGCGCAGGCCGCCTCGGTGCCCGCCGGCGTGGACGCCACCTGCACGATCTACCCGGCGTACCTGGCCGCGCAGGCCTCGGGCACGACGGCGATCATGAACTCCTTCGGCTACACCGAGGACCACTACGAGGGTCCGGCGGGCAAGGGCGCCGGCAACCTGCTGGCCAGCGTCAAGAAGTCGCAGTTCTATCCCGACGGCTACTACCTGCACCGCTCGTTCTGGATCCTGCGCAACGGCATCGCCGAGCAGCACCCGAACGTGGTGGTGGCGTTCCTGATGGCGCAGCAGGAGGCGGTGGCGGCGCTCACCGCGATGGACGCGGGCGCGGTGTCGCAGCTCGTCAAGGACTACTGGAAGCTCGACGCGGCACAGGGCGCCAAGGTCGTGAAGGACGACGTGCTGTTCTCACGCGGCTGGAGCTGGCCGACCGAGAACGACGCGCTGGCGGTGCTGGAGTCGTCCAAGTACATGGTGGCCAACAAGGTCATCGAGCAGCCGCTCTCGTGGGCGCAGGTCAAGGGCGCGTTCCAGCGCACCGTGCCGCTCGTGAAGCAGGCCTACGAGCGCCTGGGCTCCAAGCCCGGCGCCGCCGAATTCACCCGCACCGACACCGCCGACCTGCGCGGCCGGCCGCTGTGGGAGATGGACAAGTGGACGGACAGGGCGTGAGCCCCCGCATCCGCGATCGAACTGACAGGAGCATCTGACATGAACGTGGGATTCATCGGCGTGGGCGTGATGGGCGGCCCGATGGCGCTGAACGTGCTGAAGGGCGGCCATGCGCTGACCGTCTACGACCGCAGCCCCGAGGCGGTGGCGCGGCTGGTGGCCGCGGGGGCCAAGGCCGCCGCGAGCCCGAAGGAGGTCGGCGCGGCCAGCGAGATCGTGGTCACGATGCTGCCCGAGCCGCAGCACGTCGAGCAGGTGGTGCTCGGTGCCGACGGCGTGGCTGCCGGCATGAAGAAGGGTGGGCTGGTGATCGACATGAGCACCATCGACCCCGTCACGTCGCAGCGCGTGGGCCGTGCGCTGAAGGAGATCGGCATCGCGATGGTCGACTCGCCTGTCGGCAAGACCAGCGAGCATGCCGCCACCGGCACGCTGACGCTGATGGTCGGCGGCGAGAGCGCCGACATCGAGCGCGCGATGCCGGTGCTCAAGTGCATGGGCACCGACACCTTCCTCTGTGGCGGCCCCGGCATGGGCCACGCGATGAAGATGACCAACAACGTGCTGGCCACCACCATCATGGTCGCCAACACCGAGGCGCTGGCGATCGGCGTGAAGGCGGGCCTGAAGCTCGAGCTGATGATGGAGGTGATGAAGACCACGATGGCCTTCAACCACCAGCTCTACGTCGCCATGCCCAAGAAGGCCTTCAAGGGCGACGACAGCCCCGGCTTCATGTGCAAGCTGGCCGGCAAGGACGTGCGCCTGGCGGTGGAGTACGCCAAGGCCGTGGGCTTCGATGCGGTGGTGAGCAGGGCCGCGCAGGAGACGCTCGACCGCGCCGGCAGGCTCGGATTCGCCGAGCGCGACACCGCCGTGCTGATGAAGATCCGCGAGGACGAACTCGGCATCCAGGTGCGGCAGGCGCAGGCCTGACCGGTCCGTCCCCGCAGGCGGGCCCGGCCCGCCTCCAGTGACCCCAGCGTAGCGGAGCAGCGATGGCGGAAGCAGCGCGCCAGGCCTCACCCATGCCCACGGGCCGGCCGAAGGTGTCGTTCCAGGGTGTCGAGAAGGTCTACCGGGCGGCCAGTGGCGGCCGCGAGCCGACACGCGCGCTCGACGCCTTCGACCTGCAGATCGTCCCCGGCGAGATCGTCTCGATCATCGGCCCCACCGGCTGCGGCAAGTCGACGGCGTTGAACATCCTGGCCGGCTTCGAGCAGGCCACGGCCGGCGTGGTGCGCGTCGACGACGAGATCGTCACCGGCCCGGGCCGCAACCGCGGCGTGGTGTTCCAGCAGCCCTCCCTGTTCCCGTGGATGTCGGTACTCGACAACGTCGTTCTGGGCGTGAAGTGCCGCGGCGGCGACCCCACCGCCTACGGGCCGCGCGCACTGGAGCTGCTGGCCGAGGTGGGCCTGGCGGGCTTCGAGCGCCACTACCCCTACCAGCTCTCCGGCGGCATGCAGCAGCGCGTGCAGATCGCGCGCGCGCTGATCGGCGAGCCCGACATCCTGCTGATGGACGAGCCCTTCGGGGCGCTGGACTACCAGACCCGGCTGCTGATGCAGAAGCTGCTGCTGCGGCTGTGGGCGCACTTCCGGCCGACCATCCTGTTCATCACGCACGACGTCGGCGAGGCGATCTTCATCTCCGACCGCGTGATCGCGATGACGCGCCGGCCCGGCCGCGTGAAGCTCGCCGTGGAGGTGCACGCCCCCAAGCCGCGCGACTACGAGTTCCTCGGCTCGCCCGAGTTCATCCGCCTGGAGCACGAGCTGGTGCTGGCCGTGCAGGGCGAGGTGGAAGGGCGCGAGGCCGAGGCGGCGCACTGAGACACAACCAGGACACCCGGAGGAGACCCCCCATGCAATCGCACCTCATCCTGCGCCGCACCGCGACGGCGCTGCTGTCCGCCGCCGCATTGCTGCTGGGCTCGGCCCCCGCGCGCGCGGCCGATGCGCCGCTGGAGTTCAACTACGGCATCCCGAACGCCAACCACGCGACGGTTTTCGTCGCGCAGGACCTGGGCCTGTTCGAGAAGGCCGGGCTGAAGCCGAAGTTCTTCACCTTCCTCTCGGGCGCGCCGCTGCTGGCCGGGCTGAAGAGCGAGAGCCTCGACGTGGTCACCGCGGGCCTGGCGCTGGCTCTCGCGCTGGGGCAGGACATCCCGCTGAAGTTCATCTTCTGGGAGGCCAACTCGGCCGTCAGCGAAGGGCTGGTGGTCGACCCGAAGTCGGGCATCAAGTCGTACACCGACATCCTCAAGGCGAAGAAGATCGCCGCGGCCACCGGCACCTGCGCGCAGGTGGCGCTGTACATGCTGGCGAAGAAGGCGGGCGTGGACTACGCCAGGCTCGACGTCGTCAACATCCCGGCGCCGCTGTTCCGCAACGCGTTCAAGAGCGGCTCGATCGATGCCGGCGTCGCCTGGCCGCCGTTCTCGCTGCAGTTGCAGGCCGAGGGATACCCGATCGCCGCGTTCGATGAGCAGTACACGCCGCCCGGCGGTCTGTGCCCGGGGCTCACCGCCGCTCGGCCGGGGTTCCTCAAGCAGCACCCCGAGGTCGGCCTGAAGCTCGTGCAGGTGGAGGCGATGGCGCGCGAGGCGATCGCGAAGAACCCGCAGCTCGCCGTCGACGCCTACGTCAAGCGCCAGCAGCTCGCGCCCGAGGTGGCCAAGGCCACGGTGGAGCGCGAGTGCTGCGACCGCGGCATCCCGAGCTTCGCGCAGCAGGTGGACCCGAAGTCACCGTACTCGATGACCTCGAAGGAAGGCCTGGCCGCCAAGCTGAGCCTGGCCATCGAGGCGCTGCACGCGATGAAGGCGATCCCCGCGCCGATCCCCGCCGCGGTGGTGCAGGAGGCGGTGGACCCGACCTACCTGCTGCAGTACCTGAAAACGCAGGGCAAATAGGCGGCGAGATGACCACCCCGAACGCGGAACGACGCCTGCCCGACGCGGCCTACTCGGCGGGCGCCGTGGTGGTGCTGCTGGTGCTGTGGTTCGCCCTGTCGCGTTCGAGCTTCGTGAAGCCGGGTTACCTGCCCACGCCCGAGGAGCTGGGGTCGACCTTCGTCGACCTGGTGAAGAACGGCTACCAGGGCAAGCCGCTGCACGAGCACATCGGCATCAGCCTGTTCCGCTCGCTGACTGGCTTCGCGCTGGGCGTGCTCACCGGCACGCCGCTGGGCCTGCTCACCGGCTACAGCCGCCGCGCCGGCGCGATGGTGTCGCCGATCATGGCCTTCATCCGGCCGATTCCGCCGATCGCGTTCATCCCGATGGCGGTGCTGTACTTCGGCCTGGGCGAGGTCGGCAAGATCGTGCTGATCTTCTTCGTCTCGTTCACCTACGTGCAGGCGAGCGCGCAGGCGGGCGCGGCGAACTTCCCGATCGCCTACCGCCGCGCGGCGCAGTCGCTGGGCCTGACGCGCATGCAGACTTTCGTGCGCATCGTGATGCCCGGCGCGCTGCCGCAGATCTTCACCGGCCTGAAGGTGGCGCTGGCGCTGAGCTGGGCGGTGGTGGTGGCCGCCGAGTTGGTGGGCGCGCAGAGCGGGCTGGGCTTCATGATCTCCGACGCCGCGCTGCTGTTCCGCATCCCGGTCGTCTTCATCGGCATCACGCTGATCGGCGTCATCGGCCTGGTGCTGAACCTGGCGCTGAACGCCCTCGAGACCCGCATCGTCCATTGGAAGGGCCGCTGACACGGCACCGCAGAGGAGACTCCATGAACCGCACCGCCCTGGCGCTGACCGCAGCGCTGTTCGTCACCCCGATGGCCGCCCGCGCGCAGGCGCCCCTGGAGGTGAACTACGGCTACACCACGGCCGACCACGTGAACCTCTACGTGGCGCAGGACCTCGGCCTGTTCGAGAAGGCCGGCCTGAAGCCGAAGTTCTTCACCTTCGCTTCGGGCGCGCCGATGCTGGCCGCGCTGAAGAGCGACAGCGTGGACGTGCTCACCGCCGGCCTCGGCTTCGCCTTCGCGCTCGGGCAGAACATCCCGCTGAAGATGCTGTTCTGGAACTCCAACGACGCGCTGGGCGAAGGCTTCGTGGTGGACCCGGCGAGCCCGGTGAAGTCGTTCCGGGACTTGGCCAAGGCGCAGAAGATCGGCGCCGCGTCGGGCACCTGCGCGCAGATCGCGCTGTACCTGATGGCGCAGAAGAACGGCGTCGACTACGCCAAGCTGAACGTCGTCAACATCCCCGCGCCGCTGTTCCGCAACTCGTTCAAGAGCAGCTCGATCGACGCCGGCATCGCCTGGTCGCCGTACTCGTTCATGCTCGACGCCGAGGGCTACAAGGTCGTCAACTTCGACGTCGACTACGTGCCGCTGGGCGGCGTGTGCCCGCGCACGACGGCGGTGCGGCCGGCGTTCCTCAAGGCGCACCCCGAGATCGGCCCGAAGCTGCTGGAGATCGACGCGCAGGCTGCCGAGGCGGTGGCGAAGAACCCGCAGCTCGCCGTCGATGCGCTGGTCAAGCGGCTGAGCCTGGCACCGGAGGTGGCCAAGGCCGCCATCGCGCAGCTGTACATGAAGCGGCCGACGATCGAGCAGCAGCTCGACCCGAACTCGCCGTACACGATGGTCGCCAGGGACAAGGGCCTGGCCGCGCAGTACGTGCTGGCCACGCAGGTGCTGTTCGAGACCAAGAGCATCCCGGCGCCGGTGTCGAAGCAGGTCATCGAGGACGCGATCGATCCCGAGCCGCTGAAGCGGTTCGCGGCATCGCGCAAGCGCTGACCGCACGTACCGCCCCACCCCGCGAGGAGAGCCACCGATGCCGGCCTACGTGATCAACGACATGGAGATCACCGACCCGGTGACCTTCGACCAGTACAGGCAACTGTCGCCGGCCACCGTGGCGCAGTACGGCGGCCGCTTCCTCGTGCGCGGCGGCGCCATCGAGCCGCAGGAGGGCCACTGGGCGCCCAAGCGGCTGGTGGTGCTGGAGTTCCCGAGCGTCGAGCAGGCGCGTGCCTGGATCGACTCGCCCGAGTACGCGCCGGCGCGCCGGCTGCGGCAGCTGAGCGCGACGTCGAACCTGATCGTGGTCGATGGGGTGGTGCCGGCGTGACGGTCGTCCCCGCGGCGCGCGCCCGGGCACCGCGGCGCGTGCGCATCGTGCTGGCTACACTGCGCCGCGCGGCGCGGGCCGCGGAGGGGTGTGATGCAGGCGTGCCGACGAGCAGCGGTCGAGCGCCCGGTGGTCCGGGCCGGGCAGATGCTGCTGGCCGCGGCCGCCCTCGCGTGGGCAGCCGGGTGCGATGCCCCGACCCCGCCGGTCGCCACAGCACAGGCCTCCGCCGGGCAGGTGCGGCCGCCTGCCGCCGCGGCCGTCACGCGCTACGCGGCGGCCCGTTTCCTCGAGCAGGCGAGCTTCGGGCCGACGGAAGCCGAGATCGATCGCGTGCGCAGCCTGGGCTACGCCGCGTGGATCGATGAACAGCTCGCGCTGCCACCGACGCAGCTCGACGGCCGCACCGCCCGCCACTACGACGAGCTCGCCGATCCGCGGGCGCGCCAGCGCGAGTACTGGAACTTCCAGCGCCAGTGGTACGGCGCGGCGCTCGCCGGGCGCGATCAGCTCCGCCAGCGCATGGCCTACGCGCTGTCGCAGATCGTGGTCATCTCGCTGGTCAACAACCAGCCCTACGGGTTGTTCGAGTACCACAACATGCTGCAGCGCCAGGCGTTCGGCGCGTACGGCGTGCTGCTGCGCAGCGTCTCGGTGCACCCGGCGATGGGGTACTTCCTCGACAACGTCAGCAACCGCTCGGCCAAGTACTGCATCGGTTGCGCCGCCAACGAGAACTACGCACGCGAGCTGATGCAGCTGTTCAGCATCGGGCTCGTCCGGCTGAACCTCGACGGCACGCCGGTGCGCGATGCGCAGGGGCGCCCGATCGAGACCTACACGCAGCAGGATGTCTCCGACATGGCTCGCGCGCTGACCGGCTGGGAGTACGACTACGGCAGCACGAGCGAGACCTATGCCTTCCTCGGCAACACGATGCTCGGAACCCAGCCGCTGCTGCACGACGACGACGCCAAGACGGTGCTCGGCACGGCCTTCCCCGCCGGTCGCACGGCGCCGCAGGAGCTCGACCAGGCGATCGGCGTGCTGATGGCCCACCCCAATACGGCGCCGTTCGTCAGCCTGCGGCTGATCCAGCGTTTCACCGCGAGCGATCCCAGCCCGGCCTACGTGGGCCGCGTGGCCGCGGTGTTCCGCAACGACGGCCGCGGTGCGGTGGGCAACCTGGCTGCGGTGGTGAAGGCGATCCTGCTGGACCCCGAGGCACGGCGCGGCGATGCCGGGACCGGCGACGCGGCCTCGTTCGGCAAGGTGCGCGAGCCGGTGCTGCACACGACTGGCCTGCTGCGCGGGCTGGGTTGCCGGGGCCTGCCGTACGAGCCGACCACGCTGCAGCCGTGGCTGCCGGCGATGCAGGAGGCCTACAACGCGCCGTCGGTCTTCAACTTCTACGCGCCCACCGACCGGGCGCCCGGCAGCAACCTGCTCGCACCCGAGCAGGCCCTGCTCAACGGGCTGACCTTCCGTTCATGGATCAGCGACCTGGACCACATCCAGCGCAACTGGGTGCTGTCGGGTGTCGGCTGCGACCTCGCGCCGCTGGTGCAGGCGGCGCGGCGCTCGCCGCAGGACTTCATCGAGCTGGTCAACCAGCGCTGGTTCCGCGGCGCGCTGCCCGGTGCGACGCGCGCGGCGCTGCTGGCCGCCTGGCAGAACCAGACCGTGCCGACGATGGAGGAACGCGTGACGCTGGTGCTGTCGTTCGCGCTGTCGAGCCCGGCCTACGGAGCGGCCACGTGAACCCTCGCCGGGCCCTGCTGCGTTCGCTGATGGCCGCGCCGGCGCTGGGTTCCGGCGCGTGGCTGGCCGTGCCACGCCGTGCGGCGGCGGCCGACTACCGCGCGCTGGTGGTCTTGTCGCTGACCGGCGGCAATGACGGCAGCAACTGCCTGGTGCCGACCGACGGCGGCTATGCCGACTACCAGCGGGCGCGCGGCGAACTGGCGCTGCCGCGCGCGGGCCTCGTCGGGCTCCCGGGCCTCGCCGGCGGGCGCGCCTACGGGCTCCATCCGGCGTTGGCCCCGCTCGCGCCGCTGTACGACAGCGGGCGCCTGGCGTGGATCGCCAACGTGGGGCCGCTGATCGTGCCGGCCACTGCGGCGCAGGTGATGGACCGCGCGGTGCCGGTGCCACCGTACCTGATGTCGCACTTCGAGCAGATCGCGATCCAGCAGGGTTGGGGTGGCGATGCCGACCTGAGCGGCTGGGGCGGCCGCGCGCTCGAGCAGTTGCCGCCGGAGATGCGCTCGCCGCTGTCGGCCGTGACCTTCGACAGCAACCGCACGCTGGTGCTCGGGCGCCGCTCGAAGGTGTCGTGGATGAGCGGCAACCCGGGGGGGCTGCGCTACTGGGGCCGGGCGGACCTGTCGCAGCCCGGCCTTCCGCTGACGCGTGACCTGTCGACGCTGCCCGATGGCCAGTACGCGAACGCCTACACCGCCGAGTACGCACGCACGATGAAAGACACCGTGGCCGATGCGCAGTCGGTCGTGGCCGCCTACCTGGCCGGCGCGGTGCCCGCCAACGACTTCGGGTCGGGCACGCTGGCCGACATCCTGCGCACGCTGTCGACGGTGCTGCCGGCCTTCCGCGCGGCCGGCCACCGGCGGCAGGTGTTCCTGGTGAACTGGGGTGGCTTCGACACGCACGGGTCGCAGCGCGGCACGGCCGAGCGAACGCAGGACTACCAGCTCGACCAGTTGGCGCGCGCGATCGCCGGGTTCGACACGGCGAACCGGGCCTCGGGCGTGGACGGCAGCGTGGTCACGCTCGTGATGTCCGACTTCGGCCGCACGCTGCGCCCCGCCTCGGGCGGCGGCTCCGACCACGCCTGGGGCAACCACTGGTTCGCCTTCGGCACGCCGGTCGCGGGCCGGCAGGTGATCGGCACGTTCCCGCAACTCGTGCTGGGCGGCCGCGACGATTTCGACCTCGGGCGCGGCGGCCGCTTCGTGCCGACGACGGCCACCGACCAGGTGGCGGCGACGCTGCTGCGCTGGCTGGGCCTGGAGGCGTCGCGCCTGCCCGAGGTGCTGCCGAACCTGGCGAACTTCGCCTCGTCCGACCTCGGCCTCGTTCACGGCTCCTGACTGGACACACGGGCCACCATGGCGACCTACCAGGGCACGGCCGGTAACGACGTGATCGACCAGGACGCGCTGGGCCTGCGCGAGTACACGGAGTTCTTCGGCAACGGCGGCGACGACATCCTGCGCATCCGGCTCGGCGTCGGCATCGGCGGTCCGGGCAACGACACGATCCGGATCCTCGGCCCCGATCCGATGCCGATCTTCTTCTCGGGCTCGCCCGCCGGCGTCACGGTCGACCTGGCGGCCGGGTACGCGCTCGACGGCTTCGGCGGCCGCGACACGCTGATCGGGCCGATCTTCCAGATCAACACCTCCGGCTTCGACGACACGCTGCTCGGCAACGCGCTGGACAACCTGTTCGCCACCGGCGGCGGCCACGACGTGGTCGACGGACGCGGCGGCGTCGATCGCGTCTTCCTGTACCCGCAGACCACCGACGAGTTCATCATCACTGTCTCGGCCGACGGCTCGACGGCGACGATCGTCGAACGCGCCAACCCCGCGCGGCGCATGGACCTGACCAGCGTCGAGGAGCTGGACGTCAACGTCGGCGGCGAGCTCACGCGGGTGCGGCTGGCCGACTTCATCACGGCGCAGGACAAGGCCGTGCAGGGCCTGACCGGCGCGGCGGCGCAGCGCTGGAACGCCGCGTCGCCGATGGGCTCGCCGGTGGAGGTGACGTTCGGCTTCGTCGGCACGGCCCCCGCCAGTGGGCCGGGTGCCACCGGCTTCCGGGCCTTCGCGGCGGCCGAGCAGGACATTGTGCGGGCGCTGCTGGCGCAGACGGCCGAGGTCACCGGCCTGTCTTTCCGCGAGGTGGCCGCCGACGTCGCGCAGATGCGTTTCGGCGCGAGTGCCCAGGCCGCGACCCGCGGTGTGGCCTATGCGCCCGACGTCCCCGGTGCCGACGCGGGCGACGTGTGGATGGACATCGACAGCCTGGCCAACCTCGTGCCCGGCAGCGAAGGCTACGCGGCGTTGCTGCACGAGATCGGCCACGCGCTCGGACTGCGCCATCCGCGCAACGTCGATCCGGGCGATCGCTGGGCGATGCAGCTGATGGAGGCCGACGACAGTCCATCGGCGACCGTCATGTCCTCTGCGGCGGCCCCGTCGGGGCTGTTCAGGGCCGACTGGGGCGTGCTCGACATCGCGGCGCTGCGCGCGCTGTACGGTGCCGATCGGGTGCACACGGTCGGCGACACCTATCGACTGACGGACGCCTCGGCCGCCGCGTGGCTGTGGACCCTCGTCGACGACGGCGGCACCGACACGCTCGACCTGTCGGCCACCACGCTCGGCGCGGTGGTCGACTTGCGCGAGGGCCGCACCAGCTCCATCGGCCGCACCCCGGAGGGCCAGGCGGCGCGCGACAACGTCGGCCTGGCCCTGGGCACGCTGATCGAGAACGTGGTCGGCAGCCCCGACGACGACGCGATCACCGGCAACGACCTCGACAACCGCCTGGAGGGCGGCAGGGGCAACGACCTGCTGCAGGGCGGCGCCGGCCGCGATGTCGCGGTGTATGGCACGGCACGCGCCGATTTCGACGTGCTGCGCGACGGCTCGCGCTGGAAGGTGGTGCACCGCGCGGGCACAGACGGTGTCGACACGCTGGAGGGCATCGAGCGCATCCAGTTCTCCGACCGCTTCGTGGCGCTCGACATCCGCGGTGCGCCGACCGACACCGCCCGGCTGATCGGGGCCCTGTTCGGCAAGGCCTACCTGATCCCGGCCTTCGAGGGCATCGGGATCGGCCTGTTCGAGTCGGGCCAGTCGATGGTTCAAGTGGCGCAGCTCGCCATCGGAACGCCGCTGTTCGTGCAGCTGGCCGGTTCCGCGGGTACCGCGGATTTCGTGCGCCTGGTCTATCGCAACGTGGTCGGACAGTTGCCGACGGAGGGCGAGCTGGCCTACTACCTGGGCCTGCTCGACCGCGGCGAGATTTCGCAGGCGCAGCTGGCGGTGGCCGCCGCGACGCACCCGCTCAACGATGCGCAGATCGGGCTGGCGGGGCTGGCCGACACGGGCATCGAGTACATCCCGGGCTGACACCAGCCGCGGCGGCGCGCCGGCGCCCCGCGGACCGGCGGCCGCCGCACCCCCACAATCGGCCGCGCCGCCTGTGCGGTTCGGGGGATGCGGATGATCCGGCGCGGAATGGTCTTCGGGATCCTGCTCGGGCCGGTGTGCGCGGCGCGCGCGCAGGGCCGGCGGCCCGTCATCGGCGTGCTCGAGGCGCGGGCCGCGCCGGCCTCCGGCGACTCGGCCGTGATGGCCGGCATCAAGGCGGCGCTGACGGCGATCGATCTGCGCGAGGGCGCGCACTACGACCTCGTTGCCCGCTACGGCGTGCAGCCGTCCGACCTCGACGCCGCCGCGCGCGAGCTGGTCGCCTTGCAGCCGGCGATGATCCTGACCGTGCTGACTCCGGCCGGCCATGCGGCGCGTCGCGCGACCACGCGCATCCCGATCCTGCTGGCCGCCGCTGCCGACCCGGTGGCCGTGGGCCTGGTGGACAGCTATGCGAAGCCGGGCGGCAACGTGACCGGCGTCGCAGCGCTGGGCACCGACACGGCGGCCAAGTGCCTGCAGCTGCTGCGCGAGTGGCTGCCCAAGGCTCGCCGCGTGGGGGCGCTGCTGAACCCGACGGACCCGTACACACCGACGCTGCGCGCCCGGCTGCAGGAAGCGGCGCGCGACGCGCGCTTCGAACTGCTGGAGGCGCCGGTGGCCGACGCCGACGCCATCGCCCGCATCATGGCCGACTGGTCCGCGCAGCGCGTGGAGGCGGTGTTCGTGCAGCCCTCGCTGCCCGGCGCGGCGGCGGCGCAGGCCGGCCTCCAGCGGCGGGTGCCGGTTTTCTCGTTCGCGTCGACCGCGAGCCTGCCCAAGGCCGGCGGGCTGTTCTCGTACGGGGCCTCGTCCGCCAGCGTGTATCAGAAGACGGCCGACTACGTGCGCCGCATCCTCGATGGCGCGAAGCCGGCCGACCTGCCGGTGCAGCAGCCCGACCGCTACGACCTCGTCATCAACGCAGCCACCGCAAGGTCGCTCGGCCTGACCGTGCCGGCCTCACTGCGGCTGCGCGCGTCCGAGGTCATCGACTGACGGTGCGGCGCGGCATCCATCGGGATGCCGGGGGGCTGACGTCCGGACGCGGCGCTTTGCGGTCGTTGAGAGCCTGGCGTGCGTAGGCCTGAGCGGCAAGGCTGTGGGTGTGCCCTCGCAGCGGCTCAGCATCGAGCCGTTGCGTGGTGCTGCGCACCACGTCCCCTGCGATGCTCGCTTCTTCGCCCCACCGCGGAACTCGCTCCGCTCACTGCGTTCGCTGTGCTCGAACAATCGCGGTGAGTCAGATCACGAAGCGCG
>JAEUPB010000053.1 GCA_016789955.1 Rubrivivax sp.
GCGCTGGGCGTGGTGGCCAGCGACAGCCCGCACTTCATCGGCCACGGCGGGATCATCGCCGGCGAGCCGGTGCGGCTCGCGTTCGAAGGGGCCGACGTGGTGCTCGCGGTGGGTTGCCGCCACTCGTCGTGGATGTGGGACGCGCAGGGCGCGCTGGCGCGGCCCGGGCATGCGCTCGTCAACGTCAACGTCGATGCCTCAGCGCTGGGCAGTCCGGCGCTGCACACGGTCGCGCTGCAGGCCGATGCCCGTGCGGCACTCGACGACCTGCTGGCCGCACTGGACGGCGGCGTGCCGGCGGCAGCCCCGGGCTGGCTCGCGTCGCTGCGCGCGGCCCGCGCCACGCATGTCGCGCGGCTGGCCGAGATGGCGCGCGACACCGCGATGCCGATGCACCCCGCCATGCTCGCCACCGAACTCGGGGCGGCGCTGCCGGCCGATGCGCTCGCGGTCTACGACGGCGGTCACACGACGTTCTGGAGCAACGACCTCACGCCGGTGCAGGCGCCGCGCACACGCTTCCACGAGCCGGGCATGAGCCACCTCGGCTTCGGGTTGCCGTATGCGCTCGCCGTGCAGCGCCTGCACCCGGGCCGGCCGGTGGTGTTGATCACCGGCGACGGCTCGTTCGGATTCACGCTGCAGGAACTCGACACCGCGCGCCGCGAGCGGCTGCCGGTGGTCACGGTGATCCATGACAACGCGTCGTGGGGGATCATCCGCGAGGGCCAGCGCAAGCAGGACTTCGAGCTCGGCACGTCGCTGGCCGGCACCGACTACGCGGCGGTCGCGCGCGGCTTCGGCTGCCACGGCGAGATCGTCGAACGCCCCGGCGAGCTGGCCCCGGCGCTGGCGCGTGCGTTCGCGTCGGGCCTGCCGGCGGTCATCGACGCCCGCGTTCGCTTCGTGCCGCACCCGGCCACGCCGGCCTTCGGCAGCATGAACCGCTACGGCTCGGTCTGACTCACGGGCCTCGCGCGACGTGGCCGCGCGCCGGTCACTCGGATGGGTCGACCGACAGATCGAGCGTCACACCTTCCTTGGCGCCGTGGCCGCTGCTGGAGTCGTAGGCGTCCTGCTTCTTCTGCGTGTCGGCCTGGCTCTTCGCGATGAGGTCGCGCAGGCCGTTGGCGTCGAGCGTCTTGGCTGACTTGATGGCCTTCTTCAGGTCCTCGACGGCGGCCTTCTGGATCTCGTGGTGCTTGTTCTCGTGCGCCAGCAGCTTGGCGTACATAGCGTCCCACGAGGCCTTCTGCTCCTTGGTGGCCGAGCTGTAGCCGCTCCACGACGGCATCTCGATGCTCGGTGCCAGCGTCAGCGTGACGCTGGTGACGTTGCCCTCGGCATCGGTTTGCGCGCCGCTCTTCTGGCCTTGCGTGGCGTCGTACAGGCCCCACTCCTCGCGGCGGTCCATCGCGTCCTTGGCCTCGGCCAGCGTCTTGCCGGCGACCTTGTAGGTCGACACCTTCGGCGTGCCGGCGCTGATGTTCATCTTGATGTCGGGCATGCGGGCGATCCTCGTCGGGGTGGGGGTGCCCAGGAGGCTAGTCGCGACGCGGCGCCGTGCCCATCCCCTTGTCGTGAAGGAAGGCCGGTGTCACCAGCCCCGTGGCCAGCGCCGTGCCGCAGAGGATGACGAGGCCGGCCAGCACCATCACCAGCGTCACCTGCTCGCCGAGGAACAGGCCGCCCCACAGCACGCCGAACAGCGGGATCAGGTAGGTGACCGCGATCGCCTTCGACGGCCCGACGTGCGCGATGAGGCGGAAGTACAGCAGGTACGCCAGCCCCGTGCACAGCACGCCCAGCAGCGCCACCGAGCCCCACGACAGCAGCGACGGCATCGCCGCCGGCCACCACAGCGCCGCGGGCACCGCCAGCGCCACGGCAGCCGCCACCTGGCTGCCGGCGGCCACCGCCAGAGGGCTGACGCCGGTGAGCCGCTTCTTCGTGTAGTTGGCGCCGATGCCATAGCACAGGGTGGCGGCCAGGCACGCGATGACCGCCAGGCCGGTGTCGCTGGCGCCGGCCTTGAAGCTGGCCTTGTCCCACGCCAGCCAGGCCACGCCAGCGAAGCCCACCGCCAGGCCGAGGCTGCGCGACGCACCGGGCCGGTCGCCCAGCCACAGCCACGCCACCACGGCACCCCACAGCGGCGCCGTGGCGTTGAACACCGCCGACAGCCCCGCGGTGATCGACAGCGTGGCGTAGGTGAACAGCAGGAACGGCAGCGCCGAGTTGACGACGCCCACCACCGCGATGGGCCGCCACTGCGTGCGCAGCACCTGCATCTGCCCGCGCAGTGTCACCAGCGGCAAAAGCGCCGCCGCCGCGAGTGCCACGCGCACGGCCACCAGCGCCACCGCGCCGAACTCCGGCGCGCCCAGGCGCATGAACAGGAACGAGCCGCCCCACAGCGCGGCGAGCAGCACCAGCTCGGCGAGGTCGGAAGGCCTCATCCGCAACACCTCATGCGAGCAGCACGCCCTCGTGCACCAGCAGCTTCTCCTTGCGCGGCAACCCGGCCGCGAAGCCTGTCAGCGATCCGTTGGCGCCCACCACGCGGTGGCACGGCACGATCACGCCCACCGGGTTCGCGCCGCACGCGCTGCCGGTGGCCCGCGCAAGCGACGGCGCTCGTCCGCCGTCGTCGCCTGCTGCGGCGCCGGAGCCGACGGCCGCGGCCACCTCGCCGTAGGTGCGCGTGCGGCCGCGCGGGATGCGCTGCAGTTCGGCCCACACCGCGCGCTGGAACAGCGAGCCGTGCAGGTCCAGCGGCACGTCGACGTCGCTGGTGTCGTCGCCGGCCCAGTAGGCGTCGAGCCAGCGGCGCGCGGCGGCGATGTGCGGGTGGCCGGCATGCTCGGGCACGTCGGCGCATTCGGGGTAGCGCTCGCGCGCGTCGAACCACAGCGCCGCGAGGCCTTGTTCGGTGGCCAGCGCCACCATCGCGCCCAGCGGCGTGGGGATCTCGGCCTGCGCGACGAAGCGCGTGGCGATGGCGGGGGAGTATCTGCGGGTCATGTGCCGGTCTCCAGGGTCTGCCACAGGCGCATCACGGCGTAGGCGCGCCAGGGCCGCCAGGCCTCGGCGCGGCCGAGCACGGCCTGCACGTCGCGCGTGCCCAGCGCGTTGAGCACGCCGATGTCGGTGGCGGGAAAGGCGTCGGGCCAGGCGAGGGCCCGCATGGCGATCAGCTGCGCGCTCCACTCGCCGATGCCGGGCAGCTCGCGCAGCGCGGCCATCGTGGCGGCCAGCGGCGCACCGCGGTGCAGCACGAGGCGGCCTTCGGCGAGCGCCGCCGCCAGCGCCTGCAGCGCCTTCACGCGCTGGCGCACGATGCCCAGCTTGCCGATGGTCTCGGGGTCGGCCGCGGCGATCTTGGCGGCCGAGGGGAACAGCCGTTCCAGCCCGGGCACGCCGGTGTCGAGCGGCCGGCCATAGGCGTCGACGAGCCGGCGCGTCAGCGTGCGTGCCGCGGCCACCGTCACCTGCTGGCCGAGCACCACGCGCGCCGCGATCTCGAAGGCATCGAGCCCGCCGGAGATGCGCACGCCCGGCGGGCCGGGGAGCTCGTCGAGCGCGCTGTCGATGGCCTGCGGATCGGCGTCGAGGTCCAGCGCCTGGCGCAGCCGCTGCAGCAGCGCCGGCAGCGCCGGGCCGAGCGAGGGCGACACCGCCGCATGCACCTCGTGCCGTTCGGGCACGAAGCGGGCGCTGACCACGCCCTGCAGTTCCGCCTCGCCATGCCGCCATGCGAGCGTGCGCCGCACCTGCAGGCCCTCGACCTGCTCGATGCCGGGGATCGCGCGGTCGCGGAAGAAGCGCAGCACGCCGGCCACGTCGTACGGCGGGCGATAGGCCAGCCGCACGGTGATCGCCTCGGCCGATGGCGCGGCCACGTCACCGTCGTCGCGTTCGCTGCGCAGCGCGCTCGGGCTCATGCGGTAGCGCTCGGCGAACGCGGCGTTGAAGCGGCGCAGGCTGGCGTAGCCGCTGGCGTGGGCCACCTGCGTGATGGGCAGCGCCGTGTCGGTGAGCAACTGCTTGGCCAGCAGCAGCCGGTGCGTGGTGAGCCAGTCCATCGGCGTGACGCCGTGCCGGGCCTGGAACACGCGGCGCAGGTGGCGGTCGGTCACGCCCAGGCGCTCGGCCACGGCGGGCAGGTACACGTCGCGGCCCTCGCTCACGGCGAGGTCGATCAACCGGGCCGCTTCGTCGGCCAGCGCCTGCGGCGAATCCATCAGCGACAGCCCCGGCGCCAGCTCGGGCCGGCAGCGCAGGCACGGCCTGAAGCCCGCCGCCTCCGCGCTCGCGGCGTTCGAGAAGAAGCGGCAGTTGCGCTGCAGCGGCGTGCGCACGCGGCACACCGGGCGGCAGTAGACGCGCGTGCTCGTCACGCCGACGTAGAGCCGCCCGTCGAAGCGCGCATCGCGCGCCAGCAGCGCGGCGTAGTGCGCGTCGGTGCTGGCGGCAGGAGAGGCGGAAGCGGCTGGCATGGCGGGCATTATCGGGAGCGGGTGCCCGGGTACTCGCCGTTTTCGGACGACTGCCTGTGCCGGCGCGGCAAGTCTGTGGGTGGGCCCTCGCAGCGGCTCCGGATCGAGCCGTTGCGCGCCGCTCCGCGGCGCGTCCCCTGCGATGCTCGCTTCTTCGCCCCACCGCGAAACTCGCTCCGCTCACTGCGTTCGCTGTGCTCGAACAATCGCGGTGAGTCAGATCACGAAGCGCGCCTGGCGGCACGCGGTCGAAGAAGCTGCGCTTCTCGTGCGTCTCGATAGTCGCCGCCGCAAGGGCCCACCCACAGCCTTGCTGAGACTCAGGTGGCACGCCGCTCACGTGCGCCGCGGTGGTGGCGGCAAGGCCGAGGGACGTGCCGCGCAGCGGCACGCAAGGCCGAGCGTCTGAGCCCCGGGCCCCGCCCGGCCCGTCCCTCGGCCTTGCTGCACGGCCTCGACCCGCGACAGCCTCACGCCAACTGCTGCCGCATCCGCTGCGCGCGATCCTTTGGCGCCGGGTGGGTCGAGAGCCAGCTCGAGTCGCGGCCACCGGAGAGCTTGTCGAGCTTCTCGAGGGCCGACACCGCCGCCTTGCGGTCGTGCCCGCGGCGCGAGAGGAAGCCCATCGCGTAGTCGTCGGCCTCGTTCTCGTTGGATTGCGAGTGTTGCGCGCGCACGACTTGAGTGACCAGCTCGCCCAGTTGCGATTGCGACAGCGCCGCGGCAGTGCCGCCGGCCGCGCCGGCGGCGTCGCGCAGCGCGCCGGTGGACAGCGCCACCTGCAGCCGCTTGCGCGAGTGGCCGCTGTGCACGTGGCCGATCTCGTGGCCGATGACGTAGCGGATCTCGTCGTCGGTCATCAGGTCCATCAGCCCGCTGTACAGGCGGATCGAGCCGTCGGCCAGTGCGAAGGCGTTGACGTCGCGCGTCTGGTAGACCTTGTAGTTCAGCGCCAGCCCCTTGTCGTCGCGCGCCGAGGCCGTCAGCGCGGCCAGCCGCCTGGCGTAGGGGCTGCCGTCGGGCGCGATGCGGGCCTGGCCGTCCATGTGCGCGGCCATCTGGCGCGAGTGCGCCTGCACGTCGGCATCGCTTAGGCTCGCTGCCGCGGCGGCGCCCTTGGCGGCGCCCAGCGCCTTGTTCAGATCGAAGGCGTAGGCCGGCGCGGCGGACCAGAAGGTGGCGAGCAGCAGGGATTGGCGGCGGGTGAGCATGGCAGGCTCCAGGTGCGATGTGGAGCCTGCATCGTCGGCGGCGGCCGTTGCACCGCCGTTGCGACGCGGCGGCCGGCGTGCTTCAAATGTTCCCGCCCGTCGCCCGGCGGCGCATGCCGATCAGCCGTGGATCCGCACGTACTCGAAGTCGCCCGGCTGGCTGTTGATGCCCACCCGCGGCGGCGCGATCCAGCTGGCGTACTTGCCGGGGTCGACGACCGGCTTCATCAGCGAGCCGATGTAGCGCATGTCGTCGCCGTTGGGCAGCCATTGCCCATGCTGCTCGGCCCATTGCGCCTCGGTCAGCAGCGTGCCGTCGGGCGCGATGCGGTGGCCTCCGAACTCGCCGATGCGGCGGTTGAAGCCCTTGTGGGGCTGCGTGAAGCGGAATCCGATGCCGGCCTTCTCGATCGCCTTGTTCCAGCGGTCGATGCCGCCCTGGCAGTCGGCGATGTAGTCGTCGAGCAGCCGGCTGTTGATCGCGCGCAGCGCCGGCACGTCCTCGGTGACGAGCCGGCCGTCGACCACGCGCATCACCGGGTAGGTGTCGTCCTGCAGCTGGTGGTCGTCCTTCAGCTGCGTCTCGTTGAAGCGGCCCTTCAGGCCCGACGAGAACGCGTCGGCGGCGTTGCTCGAGATCTCCGAGCCGAACAGGTCGCGCGTCACCGACATGTGGAAGTTGGCCTTGCGCTGCAGCAGCGGCAGGTCCACCACGCCGAGCGCGCGGATGCGCTCGACGTCGTACGGGTCGGTGATGCCGGCCTTGTTCATCGCGGCGCAGGTGGCCTCGATGGTGCGGCCGACGCCGGTCTCGCCGACGAACAGGTGGTGCGCCTCTTCCGTGAGCATGAAGCGGCACGAGCGCGACAGCGGGTCGAAGCCGCTCTCGGCCAGCGCGGCCAGCTGCATCTTGCCGTCGCGGTCGGTGAAGTACGTGAACATGAAGAACGACAGCCAGTCGGGCGTGCGCTCGTTGAAGGCGCCCAGGATGCGCGGGTG